>NZ_JBICXW010000024.1:0-101149 GCF_043200475.1 Kitasatospora sp. NPDC048407
TGTGGCTCTTCTCCCCTCTGAACTACTCCCCCCCCCCCCCCCCCCCCCCCGCCCCGCGCCCCCCCGCCCGCGCCCCCCCCCCCCCCCCCCCCCCCCCCCCCCCCCCCCCCCCCGGCCGTGGCGTTCTGCCTGGCCGCGGCGTTTTGCCCGGCCGCGGCGTTTTGCCCGGCCGCCGCGGCAGCTCGCGTCGGGCACGTCACAGCACGTTCTGCACGGACTCCGCGACCGCCGAGATCCTGGTGTACACCCCCGGGCGCCCGGCCTGCGCGCAGCCGGCCCCCCAGGACACCAGGCCGGCCAGCCGCCCGCCCACCAGCAGCGGGCCGCCGCTGTCGCCCTGGCAGGCGTCCTTGCCGCCCCGGTCCTCCCCCGCGCACACCATGGTGCTCGCGTCGTACGCGCTGTCCGGTCCGCCCGGGTAGGCGCGCCCGCAGGCGGCGTCCGAGATCACCGGCACCGTCACCTGCCGCAGCGTGTTCGAGTAGCTGCCGTTGCCCCGGGTGTCGCCCCAGCCGAACACCGTCGCCGGGGTGCCCACCGCGTACGGCCGGCTCTCGCCCGCGCCCACCATCTCCAGCACCTGCCGGTCCTCCTGCGGCTCGGCCAGGGTGACCACCGCCACGTCCCGCGAGTTCGCGGCGAAGCTGTAGTTCGGCTCGATCCACACCCCGCTGACCGCCACCTCCTGCCCCGCGCTGCCCCGCAGGTCGTCCCGCCCGACGATCGCCCGCAGCCCCGGCCGCTGGACCGGCCGGCCGGTGGTCTCGTCGTAGAAGCAGTGCGCGGCCGTCACCACTTTGGTCGGGGTGACCAGCGCCCCGCCGCAGAACTGCCCGGAGCGGGACGAGCCGAACTGCGCACGGCTGGACAGCGCCACCATCCACGGATGATCGCTGGTGCTGGCACTCGTCCCCCCGACGATCCGCCGCTGCGCGGCGGCCGGGGCGGCCGCACCCAGCGCGATCAGCGGGGCAGGCAGGGCCGCCAGGGCGACGAGCGCGACCGCCCGGCGGCGGAGCCGAGGCGCGGACGGGTCCAGGATGGGCACCGGTTCTCCAGGGGGTTCGGCATGCAGACGTGGGAAGTGCACTGGTCGGAGTGCGACAACCTGCCCAGCGTAGTCGCCCCGTCACCCACCGTGCCCAATCCGAACGCACCGGCCACCCCATCGGGCGACCCCCGGACATACGAACGGGCCCCTCCGCCGGCGGCGAAGGGGCCCGTCCAGGTGACGAACTGTCAGTCCAGGTAGTCGCGCAGCACCTGCGAACGCGACGGGTGGCGCAGCTTCGACATGGTCTTCGACTCGATCTGACGGATGCGCTCACGCGTCACGCCGTAGACCTTGCCGATCTCGTCCAGCGTCTTCGGCTGACCGTCGGTCAGGCCGAAGCGCATCGAGACCACGCCCGCCTCGCGCTCGGACAGGGTGTCCAGCACCGAGTGCAGCTGCTCCTGGAGCAGGGTGAAGGAGACCGCGTCGGCCGGAACGACCGCCTCGGAGTCCTCGATCAGGTCACCGAACTCGCTGTCGCCGTCCTCGCCGAGCGGGGTGTGCAGCGAGATCGGCTCGCGGCCGTACTTCTGAACCTCGATGACCTTCTCGGGGGTCATGTCGAGTTCCTTGGCCAGCTCCTCCGGGGTGGGCTCGCGGCCCAGGTCCTGGAGCATCTGGCGCTGCACGCGGGCGAGCTTGTTGATGACCTCGACCATGTGCACCGGGATACGGATGGTGCGGGCCTGGTCGGCCATGGCGCGGGTGATCGCCTGCCGGATCCACCAGGTCGCGTAGGTGGAGAACTTGTAGCCCTTGGTGTAGTCGAACTTCTCGACCGCACGGATCAGACCGAGGTTGCCCTCCTGGATCAGGTCCAGGAACAGCATGCCGCGGCCGGTGTAGCGCTTGGCCAGCGAGACCACCAGGCGGAGGTTGGCCTCCAGCAGGTGGTTCTTGGCGCGGCGGCCGTCCTCGGCGATGATCTCCAGCTCGCGCTTGAGCTTCGGGGCGAGCTTGTCGGCCTGGCTCAGCTTGTCCTCGGCGAACAGGCCGGCCTCGATCCGCTTGGCGAGCTCGACCTCCTGCTCGGCGTTGAGCAGCGGGACCTTGCCGATCTGCTTCAGGTAGTCCTTGACCGGGTCGGCGGTGGCACCGGCCACCGCGACCTGCTGCGCCGGGGCGTCGTCCTCGTCGTCGTCGGAGAGCACGAAGCCCTGGTCCGACTCCTCCTCGGGGCCGCTCTCTTCCTTGCCGTCGCCGGGCAGGGCCACGTCTTCGAGGAGCTCTTCCTCGCCGATCATGTCCTCGTCGCCCTTGGCGCCGGCCTTGCCGGCCGCGGTCTTCTTGGCGGCGGTCTTCTTCGCGGGAGCGGCGGTCTTCTTGGCCGCCGCCTTCTTCGCCGGCGCGGCCTTCTTGGCGACCGGGCGGGCCTCGGCGAGACCGATGGTCTCGACGACGGTGACCTCACCGGTCGTCACCGCGGCGGCCACGGCCACCGACGGGGCCGAGACGGGCGCGCCGGGGGCGATCCGGACCGGGGGCTTGGTCTGGGCGACCGGCGTGCGGGTGGTGACCGCCTTGGTCGCGGTGCGCTTGGTGGTGCTCTTGGCCGCAACGCTCTTGCGCTTGGCGCCGGCCGGCTCGGCCGCGCTGACCATGAGCTCCACCCCCTCCTCAATCAGCACCTGATTGAGGCTGCGCATGACGTTCTTCCACTTGGTGACCGGGATCTGGTCCGCCTCGAACGCGTGGCGCACGTCGTCACCGGCGATCTGCCCCTGGGCCTTGCCCCGCTCGATGAGCGCCAGCAGTGCCGCGGACTCGGCGATCTCGGGGGGAAGCGAACGGGATGTGCTGGCCGACACGAACAACCTCTCGGACGATGAGTGGACGATCCCGCACCGACCGCCCGAGCAGCTCGGGTGGGTGGACGGTGATCGGGGTCTGCAGGACGGCAGCAGCGCCGCGCACCAACACAGCCATCTGGTCTGTGGTGGTATTCCGGAGCTGCTTCCGCTCCGTACACATCGCTGCCGCCACTCAAGTGTTACGCATGCCCGTCGTGGCGCCCGTCACACCACCCGGCGGCCGGTACGGGCTGCCCCGGGCGGCCTATCGGCGAGCGCGGCGCCGGGGCCCTCGCGGCCGGCGGCCGAGGGCCCGGTGGCACCCTCCCGGACGGACCGCGTGCCTTTGCGGACAAGGTACCGGGGCCCTCGTGGGCGAGGTCTTCGCGGGCCGCCTCGCGGTGTGGCCCGCGCAACTGTGTGGCACGCGACACGCCGATGGCCCCCCGGCTGCGGGTGGAGCAGCAGAAGGGCCATCCGTTCGGAACGGGCGGGGCTGGACCGCTCAGTGCTCCCGCGGGGCCGGGACGGCGTGCTCGACGTCCGGGTGGACGGTGAGCAGCGCGCGGACGGCGGCCTCGGCGGCGGTGCCGTCCCCGGCGCCGAGCGCGTCGACCAGGCGGGTGTGCAGGCCGACCGCCGACTCGGACGGGCGCTCGCAGGTACTGCCGGAACCGCCGGACACC
Source organism: Kitasatospora sp. NPDC048407 (assembly GCF_043200475.1). Lineage (NCBI taxonomy): Bacteria > Bacillati > Actinomycetota > Actinomycetes > Kitasatosporales > Streptomycetaceae > Kitasatospora > Kitasatospora sp. NPDC048407. Next base: position 3,531 of record NZ_JBICXW010000024.1, read on the forward strand.
TGGAGCGCGCCGGCCACGATCCCGGAGAGGTGCTCCAGCATCCGGTTCCCGGCCATCTGCAGCACCAGACCGTGCAGCTCGGCGTCGGCGCGGGAGTAGCTGACCAGATCGCCCTGGCTGCCCGCCTGGCTCATGATCTCGGTCAGCTCGGCCAGCCGCTGCTGAACGTCCTCCCGGCCGTGGCCGGCGGCGAGGCGGGCGGCCAGCGGCTCGATCGCCCAGCGCAGCTCGAACAGCTCACGGCGCTGCTCGTCGCGCTGCGGCCCGAAGGCGCGCCATTCGATGATGTCCGGGTCCAGCAGGTTCCAGTCGCTGACCGGGCGGACCCGGGTCCCGACGTTCGGCCGGGCCGAGACCAGGCCCTTGGCCTCCAGCACCCGGAGCGACTCGCGCACCACGGTGCGGGAGACCTCGAAGCGCTGGCCGATCTCCTCCGGCACCAGCGGGCGATCGGCGCCCAGGTCTCCGGAGACGATCATCTGGCCGAGCTGCTGAACCAGCTGGCCGTGCAGGCCGCGGCCGCGGCTGCTGGTGGTCTTCCGACCGGCCCGGGCGAGTTCGTTCTCCGCCCCCTCCCAGCGGGGAGCGGGTGGCATCGGGCGGTCGGCGTACGGAAAACGGTCCAGCTCGGAGGCGGAGATCGACTCGGCCTGGCGAGCGGCGGTCACGGTGGGGTGCGCAAGGGTACTCACGCCATCCTTTGTCGGCGATCGGCGGGGCCGTCTTGAGCATTCTCCTGAAAAGCACACGAAAGGGTGATCGGCCGTGTCTGGATAATTGACTTCTTATCAGCCAGAAATGCGCATATCGGTCATCCTGGCTCGAATTCAGCTGCCGTTCCGAACGGTGCTTCACCCCGCCGCCACCGGCTCCGCCACACCTGCCGAACCGTCAGCACCGGCTGCCCGATGCACCGCCACCAACAGTTCCGGGGCGGGGTTTCCGTGCGGATTCCCGCGGTGCGCTGGGCATCCGAAAGCGGGCGGGGCCTTCCTGGCAGGCCGGGTCGTTACAGTGCGCGGCGGCGGAACTGGGCCACCAGCACCGCCAGCACCAGCAGCCCGGCCGGCGCCAGCAGGGCGGCGATCACCACGACGTCCAGCGCCGCCGCCGTCCGGTCGGCCGCCTCGCGCACCAGGTTGAAGCCGTACTGGAAGGGCAGCAACTCCCATACCCACAGCGGCCAATTCCGGCCGGAGCGGTGCAGCAGCAGACCGGCGGTGGGCTCCAGCAGGGCAGGCGTCGCGCAGGTGAGCAGAACTCCCAGGACGGCACTGCGCACCAACGTCGCCAGCAACAGGCCGGCCCAGCCACCGGCCACCGCCAGCGCCAGGAACACCGGGAGCGGACGGCCGATCCCGCCCACCGCGAACGGGCCCGCCGCCGGGGCCGGCGCCAGGCCCGGGAAGGCCGTCAGTTCGGCGGGGTGCGGCAGGGCGAACACCGCCGAGGCATCCACCGCGCCGGGCAGCGCGAACCGGACCACCAGGGCGTTCACCACGAGCGTCAGCACCGCCAGCAGGAGCGCCGCCGCCCCGACCACCAGCAGCTTCGCGAGGAGCGCGCCGAGCCGCCGGCCCAGATTCACCCGGGACGCGGCCAGGCCCGGCCAGCGCATCTCGTGGCTGTACGCCAGCGCGCCGAGCACCGCAGCGGCCAGCGCGGTCAGCGGGAGCGGCAGCCACGGGACCACACCGGCCAGCGCCCGCACCGCCCCCGGCACCGCCAACTTCCCGGCCGGGAACCGCTGGGCCAACGTCGCCGCCAGGGCCGCGTTCAGCAGCAGTGCCGCCGCGACCACCACCCACGTGGAGCGCACCCCGCGCAGCCGACGCACCTCACAAGCCACCAACCGCACCGTCACTCACTCCCGTTCTCGTCACCGACGGCACGCCTGCGCACCGCACTTGCCCCGCCCTCGCCCGCCGACACCTGCGCCCGACCCGCCGCCGCCGACCCGGTCGGCCTGGCCGGCCCGGCCGACCGCAACTCGGTGGCGTGGACCGGCCGGAGACGCACCTGCGCCCGGTCCTGCTCCTGCGCGGGCACCGGCCCCTGGGCTTGCGCCGGAGTGGAACCGTGGCCAACTCCCCTGATCCGGGCGGGAGTCAGCAACTCAGCGTCGGTCGGGTTGGCGGCCAACTGGTCGGCCTCGAGCACGATCGGCGTGGACGCGGCGGGCGTCGGGCCGGGCCGGGTCGCTGCGGGCTCGGGAGCGTTTCCGGCGGGCTGCTCCAGGTGTTCGGAGACCGGCTGCTCGGTGCGTACTCGGCGGAGCGCGGAGGCGCCGCGGGGCGTCCGGCGGGTGAGGTCGACAACGGGCGGCTCGGCCGGGGGCGTCGGGGCTGCGGGCGTCGCCTCGGGGGCAGTCGGGGCTGCCAGGGCTGCCGGGTCGGGCGGGGCCGCCGGGTCGGGCGGGGCCGCCGGGTCGGGCGCGAGGGCGGCGGCGGCCCAACGGCCGGCCTGGAGGCCGCGATGGCCGAGGGCGCGGTGCTCGATGGTTCGCTCGGCGTCCGGGCCGGCGGCCGGGCGGCCGACGGTGACGGGCCTCGGGGCGGCGGGGGCGATCTGGGCCTGCCCGCCGGTACTTTGCCGGACCGGGCTCTGCCAGGCCGGACGGATCGCGACCTGGCCGGAGTGGCCCGATCCGCTGGGCAGGGCGGCCGGGAAGGAGATCGGACGCTGCACCACCCGGTCGGCCAACTCGTGCAGCAGGACACCGTTGCGGTAGGCGAGTTCACCGATCTCGGTGCGACCGACCCCGCTCACCGCGAGACCGACACCGCCCTCCCGCCGGACCTGCGCACCTTGGGCGACCAGCAGGTCCGCGAGACGGGCCATCTGCGGGCCCCGGACCAGGACTTCGGGGTGCAGCCGGCTGCGGCGGAACTCCACCACGGGCTGGTCGGCGGCCAGCCTGCCAGCGTCCAGGGTGATCACCCGGTCGGCGAGCACGGCGGCCGCCTCCGGGCTGCGGGTGGACATCAGCACGGTGCCGCCCGTCAGCGCGAAGGAGCGCAGAAAGCCGTGCAACCACTCCTCGCTGCGCGGAGACAGGCCCTCGGCCGGGGCATCCAGCAGCAGCGTCGCCGGGTCGCCGAGCAGGGCGGCGGCCAGGGCGAGCCGGCGGTGCATTCCGGGCGAGAAGGTGCCGATCCGGTGGTCGGCGACAGGGGCGAGGCGGACCTGCTCCAACAGGTCGTCGGCCCGACGCGCCGAAACCCCGACCGCCCCTGCCAGCATCCGCAGGTGCGCCCGGGCCCGCTGCCCCGGATGTCCGGCCTCCGGCCTGCCGGACGGCAGCAGCGTGCCGATCTCCCGCTCCGGTCGCCGGATCCGCCGATAGGTGCGGCCGTCGAACAGGGTGAGGCCGTGGCCGCGTTCGAGCTCCACCATCAGCCGGAAAGCGGTGGACTTGCCCGCCCCTTCCTCCCCCAGCACCGTGGTGATCATCCCTGGACGGGCGTCGAAGGTCAGGTCCAGCACCGCTGGGGGGTGGCCCCTTCGGTATTTCTTGGTCAGTCCGGTGATTTGGATCATCGCCGCCCGCTCCCTCGCCCGCCGACAGACCGGGGTTCGTCCGCCAGGCCTGAGCCTGCACAGTAGGACGCGGAAGCGGTGAAACCAGGCATTCCGGATGGATCGTTGACGGTGTTAGCGCCGAGCTCACCCGAACAGGGGACAGCGCACTCGCGCCACTGACGATTTACTTACGGATCGCCACCACCCCACCACCACAAGGGAACTGGCCCACCTCGTCTCGCCGAGCCCTCCCCTCGGCGACGGCGGCCACGACCTCGCCAGGGTCGGACGTCAGGCCTCGGGGCGGAGCATCGGCGGATTGAGGACGGTCGCCCCGCCCGCGGTGAACAGCTGTGCGGGGCGCCCGCCTTGACGGGTCGTCGTGCCGCCGGAGGGCAGCAGGAAGCCCGGGGTGCCGGTGACCTTGCGGTGGAAGTTCCGCGGATCCAACACCACGCCCCAGACCGCCTCGTACACCCGGCGCAGCTCGCCGACGGTGAACTCCGGCGGGCAGAAGGCCGTTGCCAGCGAGGAGTACTCGATCTTCGACCTGGCCCGCTCCACGCCGTCCGCCAGGATCTGCCCGTGGTCGAAGGCCAGCAGTTCACCGTCGTTGCCGTCGACGCCGAACAGTTCACTGACCGGTGCCCACCGGGCGCTGCTGGCGTCGCCGCCCGCACGGGGCGACGGCAGGTCCGGGGCGAGCACCAGGTACGCGACGCTCACCACCCGCATCCGGGGGTCGCGCTGCGGGTGTCCGTAGGTGGCCAGTTGCTCCAGGTGCGCCCCGAACGGGTTCTGCCCCGCCAGGACTTGGCCCGGTGCGGACTGTGCCCGCAGCCCGGTCTCCTCCGCCAGCTCCCGGGACGCCGCCTCGGCCAAGCCCTCGTCCGGCCGCACGAACCCGCCGGGCAGCGCCCAGTAGCCCTGGAACGGCGCCTCACCACGCTTCACCAGCAGGGCGCACAGCTCATGGTCGCGCACCGTCAGCACCACCAGGTCAACCGTGACTGCGAACGGGGGGAAGGCCGACGGGTCATAACGCGACATGCCGCCGATCTTAGTCGTCTCTCTGACGATAATCACAGACCACGGCCTTTTCCCGTCCCCTTTCCCGCGCCTTTCTCTTGTCCTTCTCCCGTCCTTCCCGTCTTCTCTCCCGCCTCCTGGACCGCCCCGTGGACGGTCAGCCGGCGGCCAACTGCAGGAACGACGGCGCCTCTTCCACCACCGCGACGCCAATCCTGCTGACCCGAACCGAGAACGGCTCGCCGGCCACCCGCAGGCCGGTGAGTTCCAATGCGCCCAGGGGCGCGGTGCTCGCCGGGTGGGTGGCCACCCGCCCTGAGGGGACGTCGGGCCGGACTCCGGCCAGTGAGAGCACCAGGTGGACGGCCGCGGCCGCCGACATGGCGGCCGGACGGCAGGCCGCCGGGTGCGGCACCGGTGGGCAGTCGGCGACCTTCTGCTCGCCCGCGTACATCTCCGGCAGCCGGTACTCGAAGTGCGCGGACGCCTCCAACAGGCCTTCCAGCAGGATCTCGGCCTCCCGCTCGAATCCGGCGTCCACCAGCCCGCTCACCGCGAGCGCGGTCTCCTGCACCCGGACCACGCCGCTGCGATGGCCGAGCGGGTTGAACCGTGGGGACTTCGCGCTCAACGTCCGCAGGCCCCACCCGCAGTCGAGTTCGGGCGTCACCAGCCGCTGGGCGAGCAACCTGGTCTGCTCCCGGTCGAGCAGGCCCTCGTGCAGCTCGCCCTCGGCGCCGAGTCCGACGTCGAAGAGGTGGACCAGAGTTGAGGCGAGGGCCGGCACCGGCCGGTCCGGGCCCAGCAATGCGGCTGCCGGCCGACCACCTGACAGGTCGTCGATCCAGAACTGCTCGCGGAACCGTTCCCTCAGCTCAGCTGCCCAGGCCCGCCACTCCGCCGCTCCGGGACGGTCGAACGCTTCCAGCAGGTCCGCCCCTTGGAGCGCCGCGCGGTGCGCCTGCGCCTGGACTTCGCACCTGGCCGGACCTGGCCGCGCGGCCCGCTCCTCCGCCGGGCGACCGAGGTCGGTGACGAAGCCGACCGGCCCGTCCGGCCCCTCCGCCACTGCGGCCCGCAACGCCCCGAGGGCGCGCTCCGCGGCGGGCAGCAACTCGGCGACCTCGGCCCGGGGCATGCCCCAACGCCAGGCCTCTGCCAGCACGGTGACGAACAGCAGCGTCGCCTCCGTGGCCGTGCAGCTCGCCGGCAGCTCCGGGCCTCCGTGCCGCAGCGGCCCGGGGATCACGCCGTCCATCGCCTGCGCCGCCGCACCACTGTCAGTGGCCGGGGCGGACACGCTGCCCGCGCCCTGCACAGCGGCAGGCTGCGCTGCCGGTGCGCCGCCCGGCGCGGCGGCGACGGCCGGCGACGAACCGACCGCCGATGGGCTGGATGCCCCGTCGGCAGCGCCACTTTCGGCCGGGCGTGCGGCGCCTGCCGATGGCTGGGGCGCGAGGTGCTGACGGCGGGCCGTCGCGCGGAGCGTTCCGGCAGCGAGCCGGGTGCCGAGCGGCAGCGTCATCCGGGCCGCCCAGAGCGCGTCGGCGGCGGTGAGGCCGAAACGCCAGGGGGCGCCCGAGGCGGTGTAGAGGTCGGTCGGACGGTCCGCGTCGGCGAGCAGCAGCCCGCTCAGCGTGCCGAGGGCGCGGCCGACCAGGCGTGTGGCACGGCGGTCGTCGGCCCGGACCTCCGGCTCGGACCACGGCAGCGGCACACCCGGGCCGCGCCCCGTCGGTGGACGACCGGTCGATGGAGCCTCCAGCTCCACCTGCAGGTCCACCGACCATCGGGCCCCTGGCTGGATGTCCAGATCCCACCGGAGCACACCCGCGCCGGCCAGCACCGCGTGCGGCGACGGGCGGGCGCTGACGGTGGCCGCGCGGCCCTGCCCGGCCCAGCGCAGGCCCGAGGACTGGACCTGGCCCGGCAGGTCGGCCGAGCGCCGGCCCGCCGCGATGTCGGTGAGCTGGCCCAGGTCGGTACCCAGGGCGATCTCCAGTGGGAGGCGGGCCGGTCGGGCACCGGTGTTCCGGACCGTCACGGTCTCCGCGCCGTCGGCGTGCCGCAGCCGTTCGACCGTCAGCGCCGGATCCGGGTCGAGATCGCCCGGCACCCGGACCGAGCCGAGGAACCGAGCCGCCGCCGCGGACGTCAGGGTGCCCTGGAGCGGGAGCGGCTCCACACCACCGAGGCGCAGCTCCATCCTGGCCAGGGTGCGCACGCCGTGCCGGAAGAAGCCGTGCAGGCTCTGGCCCCGCAGCTGTCCGTCCGGGCCGGAGGCTGCCATGCCCGGGGCATTGACGCACAGGACGTCGTGCGCCGCCGAGGGCTGCGGTCGTGGCACCGCCGCCGGAGCCGGCTGGCGGGCCGCCCCTGGAGCGGCCGCACCGGCCACCTGCTCCGAGCGTGCGCCCGCCACGCCACGCCCCGGGGCCGTCACGCCCGGGCCCGACCGGGTCGGGGTGCTGTAGGGCGGGGTGGGAGTGCCGTACGGCGGGGTGGGAGTGCCGTAGGGCGGGGTGGCCCCCGGTGCGTAGGGCGTGGGCGTGGTGGGAGTGCCGTACGGCGGCGTGCTGAGCGGGGCTCCGTGCTGCTGGACGGCGGCACCCGCGAGCGGCGTGCCGTACGCGGGGGTGGCGGATGCCGGGCTCGCGCCGGGCGTCCCGGGGGCGTGGCCGGTGGGTACCGGGGCGCCGGTGGGCGTGCCGTGCGGGGGTGTGGCCCGGCGCGGACTCGGTGGGCCGGCCAAGTGTGGGGGCATGAGGGGAGCCGCTGCTCCGATGGGTGCCGAAGCGCCGCCCGGTGCGGGCGGGTTGGTGGGCGGCAGCGGGTGGGACGCTGCGTGGGGTGGCCTTGAATCGGTCACCAGGCTCTCCTCCCCTCGACCGGCCGACGGCTGCGGGCCCGGCCGGCCGCGAGCGTGCTCGATCGCGGACTTTGCTGCTCTGCCGCCGGAACACGCGGCTCTGACCTGGGCGGGACCGGATCGCCGGTGCTCCGCCCCGACCGGGGTGGTGTCCCGGCCCGGACGCCAAGGTCGCGCGTGGCCCGGTCGCACCGGGTCGAGCGACGCGTGACCGGTGCCCGACACGGTCGCCCTGGCCGCTACTGGCCCGGCGGTGCCGGTTCTGGTTTCGGCGTTCCGCAGGTTGAACGCCGTACACCTGCCCGAGGTCACGCCTGTCCGGCGGACCTCCGGTCGAATGCGGCCACGCGCCGTCGGTCCTTCGGCAGTCTGCGGCCGGCACCCGGGGTGCCCGCTATGTCGTGGCGCCGTTCGGGGTTCTCCGCACGTGGCGGCCGCCCCCTGGCGGCTCCTGTCCGCCGTCAGGATACGGTGCGAGCACGGCGACGGAACCCCTGGTGACCTCGGTGACCGGCGCCGCAACCAGCCTGTGACCAGCTCACATCTAGGAGTTGCATGTCCTCCCTCAGCCGCATCCCCGGGATCGTCGCCACGGATCATGTCTTCCGGGTGCCGCTGGACCACGGAGCTCCGGGCGGCGAAGCGATCAAGGTCTACGCCCGCGAGGTGGTGGCCGCCGGACGCGAGCACGACGAACTTCCTTGGCTGCTCTACTTGCAGGGCGGCCCGGGTGGAAAGGCCAATCGGCCGCTCGGCCGGGACGGCTGGCTGGACCGGGCGCTCGACGACCACCGGGTGCTGCTGTTGGACCAGCGCGGCACCGGCCGCTCCACGCCCGCCAACCGGCAGACCCTGGCCCGGCGCGGCGACGCCCGGCAGCAGGCCGACTACCTGGCGCACTTCCGTGCCGACTCGATCGTCCGGGACGCCGAGCTGATCCGCCGCCAACTGCTGGGCGAGGACGGTCGATGGAGCCTGCTGGGGCAGAGCTTCGGCGGCTTCTGCACCCTCACCTACCTCTCGCTGGCCCCGGAGGGCCTGCGAGAGGCGTTCGTCACCGGCGGGCTGGCCGGCCTTCGCCGCTCGGCGGACGAGGTCTACCGCGCGGCATACCCGCGGGTCGCCCGCAAGAACGCCGGGCACTACGCGCGCTTCCCCCAGGACGTGGCGGCGGTACGGCGAATCGCGGCGCACCTGATCGAGCAGCCCGCGCCTCTGCCGGACGGTGGGGTCCTCACCGTCGAGGCCTTCCAGGCGCTGGGCATGATGCTGGGCAGCGGCACCGGCTCCTACGTCCTGCACTATCTGCTGGAGGAGGCCTGGGTGGAGGGGGCGGACGGGCCGGAGCTGTCCGACACCTTCCTGGCGGGGGCGCAGGTGCAGCTGTCCTTCGCCCAGGGGCCGCTGTACGCCGTGCTGCACGAGTCGATCTACGGGCAGCGCTCGGTCGACGCCGGGGCCACCGACTGGTCGGCGGAGCGGGTGCGCAAGGAGTTTCCCGAATTCGACGCCGCGGCAGCGCTGGCCGGGGACGGGCCGGTACTGCTCACCGGCGAGATGATCTACCCCTGGATGTTCGAGACCGACCCGTCGCTGCGGCCGCTGCGCGAGACGGCGCAGCTGCTGGCCGAGCGCACCGAGTGGCCCGACCTGTACGACCCGCAGCGCCTGGCTTCGAACCAGGTGCCGGTGTACGCGGCGGTGTACCACGACGACATGTACGTGGACACGGCGCATTCGCTGGAAACCGCGGATGCGGTGGCCGGTGTGCGGACGTGGATCACCAACGAGTGGGAGCACGACGGGGTGCGGGTGAGTGGCCGCCGGGTGCTGGACCGCCTGATGCGGATGGCGCGCGGCGAGGTCTAGCCGTTCGCCCCGCGGCCGGGGGATGAGCATACGCATGTCAGCCTCCGGTGGACTGCTGGTGTCGGAATGCCCTGCTGCGGGGCCTGGGGATTCGCGGCGACGCGGCCCGCGGCGGGCAGGATCGGTGCTCGCCGCCCGGCCGGCGGACCTCGGCTGACGCGGCGTCGGGCGAGATTGTCGACCGGCCGCCGCCTGGGCTGCCGTCCTCGCCCGGCTCGGCGTGGCCCGGCCCGGGCTCGGCGCCCGCGCGGTCCGGCCCGGATCCGCCCTGGCCTGCCCTGACGGCTTTCGTCGGTTCGGCGCCGGACCGGGGCGGGGGCCCGGGCGGGGCGGCGGACGCCCGCGAGGGACCGCCGGGCCGTTCGGCTCCCGACGGCCCGGCGGGCGGCAGGAGTTCTGGGTGCCGGCGGCTCCCCGCCCCGCGCAGCCGGGTGCTGCGTTCGCTCCGGACCACCTGGAGCAGTGCCTCCGCGGCGAGGCCGGAGTTCAGTGATTCGTAGAGCAGTTGGGCAAGGGTGTAGCCCGCGTCCAGTTCCAGTGCCCTGGCCAGTACGACCCTCGCCGTGGCGGGGTCTCCGGCCAGCCAGGACGTCCAGGCCAGCAGTGTCATCGGCGGGGCGGCGAGGTGTTCGAACGGGTCGACGCAGCGCTGGATGAGGTAGCGCCACAGCTTCTGGGCGGTGGCGAGTTCGTGCGGTTCGGCGTACTCGGCGGCGCGATCGCGGCCGAGTTTGTCCTGCAGGCCGATCAGCAGGCGGGCCGTCCGTCTGGTGTCGAGCTCCCGGGCGCCGCTGCGGAACTCGGCCATCGCGCTGGCCAGCAGCTCGTCGGTGCGCTCGACCGCCGTATGGCGGCCGCCGGGGCCGGCCAGCTCACGGATGAACGGCGGCCCGGCGTCTTCCAGGGCGCGGCGCTGCACCTCGCAGAGCGGCGGGCCCACCGGGGCGAGGCCGGCCACGATCGCCTTGCGGCTGCCCCTCGGGGCGAGGCCCGCGAAGGTGGCCGCGGCGGCGAGCGGACTGGGCTCGTGGGCGGCACGGACCGGAGTGCCGTCCGGCGGACAGCAGTCGACTCCGGTGCACAGGAAGGACCACCAGCGGCCCGCAGAGACGCACAGCGACTCCTTGACGATCACCTGCTCGCCCTGGAAGGCCCTGGTGAGTGCGGCAGCCAGTGGGCGGAGCTCCGCCAGCACGGCCTGCCGCCCCTCGGACACTGGCGTGCCGTCGGCGGGATCCCGGCACAGGTACAGCAGGACTTGGACGGGGCGGCGGTCGCGCTGTTCGGACAGCTCGACCAGCAGCCGGGCGGATTCTTCGGCGGTGCGCTCCCAGGATTCCGGATCGGCCGGAATGTCGATCCGGATCACTCCGCCCTGATCGAGCGCGGGGCCCTGCAGGCCCACCGCGACGATGCTGTCGTCGGGGAAGAAACCCAGCAGGTAGGGGAGCATCTCCGCCATGTCGGCGGGGCCGCGCAGCCGGACCGGGAGGTGGCCGGGGCGCGAGGAGGGCTTGGTGGTGCGGTCGTCTGCGGTCATGGCGGAAAGCCTGGACCCGATTCCGCCACCACTGCGGATATTTCATTCGCCCTGTGGATAAACCGGGGGGTTCAGCATTAGCTACCCCTAATGGCGGACAATTCCGGCCCGAACAGCGCACTCTGACGCCATATCACCCGATTAGATCCAGGTTGTCCACAGCCCGCCATTCGCGGTCCGTCCGTGAAGCGCGGTATCCATGACCTCATGCAGACGCGCGAACTCCATCCGACCACCCCAGCCGACCGCAAAGCCGTCCGGGCCGCCGCGGAAGCCGTGCTGCACAGCCTCGCGGGGCCCTCCGCGACGCTGCGCGAGGACCAGTGGAAAGCCATCGAGGCCCTGGTGGTGGACAGCCGCCGCGCCCTGGTGGTGCAGCGCACCGGATGGGGCAAGTCCGCCGTCTACTTCATCGCCACAGCGCTGCTCCGCGCGCGCGGGGCCGGCCCGACGGTGATCGTCTCGCCGCTGCTGGCGCTGATGCGCAATCAGGTCGAATCGGCCGCCCGGGCGGGCATCCACGCCCGGACGATCAACTCGGCCAACCCGGAGGAGTGGGAGGAGATCCAGCAGGAGGTCGCCGACAGCCGGGTCGATGTCCTGCTGGTCAGCCCGGAGCGGCTCAACAACCCCGACTTCCGCGATCAGGTCCTGCCCAAGCTCGCCGCCTCCACCGGCCTGCTGGTGGTGGACGAGGCGCACTGCATCTCCGACTGGGGCCACGACTTCCGGCCCGACTACCGACGGCTGCGCACCATGCTCGCCGAGCTCTCCCCCGGCGTCCCGGTGCTGGCGACCACGGCGACCGCGAACGCCCGGGTCACCGCGGATGTGGCCGAGCAGCTCGGCACCGGCGTCGGTGACGCGCAGGCCCTGGTGCTGCGCGGCCCGCTGGACCGGGAGAGCCTCAGCCTCTCGGTGCTCTCGCTGCCCGACCCGGCGCACCGGCTGGCCTGGCTCGCCGACCACCTGGCCGATCTCCCCGGCTCCGGCATCATCTACACCCTGACGGTCGCCGCCGCCGAGGAGGTCACCGAGTTCCTGCGCGAGCGCGGCTACCCGGTCGCCTCCTACTCCGGCCGGACCGAGGACGCCGAGCGCCGCGAGGCCGAGGCCGCCCTGCTGGCCAACCGGGTCAAGGCCCTGGTCGCCACCTCCGCGCTCGGCATGGGCTTCGACAAGCCGGATCTCGGCTTCGTGGTCCACCTCGGCTCGCCGAGTTCTCCCATCGCCTACTACCAGCAGGTCGGCCGCGCCGGCCGTGGCGTCGACCGTGCCGAGGTGCTGCTGCTCCCGGGCCGGGAGGACGAGGCGATCTGGCGGTACTTCGCCTCCATCGGCTTCCCCGCCGAGGAGCAGGTCCGCCGCACCCTGGCCGCGCTGGCTGAGGCCGGCCGCCCGCTCTCCACGGCGGCACTGGAGACCTCTGTCGACCTCCGCCGCTCCCGGCTGGAGATCATGCTCAAGGTGCTCGACGTGGACGGCGCGGTCCGCCGGGTACGCGGCGGCTGGGAGTCCACCGGCGAGCAGTGGCGGTACGACGGCGAGCGGTATGCCAAGGTCGCCCGGGCCCGCACGGCCGAACAGCAGGCGATGCGGGACTACATCGCGACCGAGGGCTGCCGGATGGAGTTCCTGCGCCGCCAGCTCGACGACCCGGAGGCAGCCCCGTGCGGGCGCTGCGACCGGTGCACCCATGCCCAGCACTCCACCGAGGTCTCGGCCGAAGCCACCGGCGCGGCCCGCGCCGCCCTCGGCCGGCCCGGGGTCTCCTTCGAGACCCGGCGAATGTGGCCGACCGGCATGGAGTCCCTCGGTGTCCCGCTGCGTGGCCGCATCCCTCCCACCCAGCAGGCCGAGCCGGGGCGCGCCCTCGGCCGGCTCTCCGACATCGGCTGGGGCACCCGGCTTCGCACGCTGCTCGACGAGCGTTCCCCGGACGGCCCGCTGCCGCGCGAGGTGCTGGACGCCGTCGTCGGTGTGGTCGCGGACTGGGCACGCGGCCCGGGCGGCTGGGCCGGACCGGCCGGTCCGGACGGCACCCGGCTGGAGCGCCCGATCGGCGTGGTCGCCCTGGAGTCCTCCACCCGACCACAGTTGGTGTCCGATCTCGCCGGAGGCCTCGCCTCGATCGGCCGGATGCCACTGCTCGGCCGGATCCAGTACGCCACCGGGGAGCCCCCGCACGGGCCGCGCAGCAACAGCGCCCAGCGGCTGCGCTCGGTCGCCGGAACGCTCGTACTCTCGCCGGGCCTGGCCGACACACTGGCCGCGACTCCCGGCCCGGTCCTACTGGTGGACGACCTGGTGGATTCCGGCTGGACGCTGACGGTCGCGGCTCATCTGCTCCGCCAGGCGGGTGCCACCGCGGTGCTCCCACTCGTCCTGGCCATCCGGGGGTGAGGACGATTCGGCCGGGCTCGACGCCGGGCCTGGCACTCCGGCACGCCCGGACGCCAGGCCCCGTTCACCGGTCGGCCTCCACACACCCCGCTCACCGATCGGTCAGCCGAATGGCCGCACGACAGGGCTGGGACATGTCGGGCAATTAGGCGGGTCCCGGGCGGCGTTTGTCAGTTCATCATTGCCGCCCGGCGGCTCTCGCCCGAGAATTGGAAGGCATCCAGCGCCCGGTCCGTCGGACCCGGCCTTCGGCGTACGCCCGCGCACCTCCGGGAGCGTGGGCACGGGAAGGAGGATCGTGATCAACGGCATCGACCGAGGTCCTTCCCACTACGACGGCCGTCGGGCCATCATGCTGCAGGAGTGGGAGCGCCTCGGCGTGCCCCTCCTTCGCACACCCCGAGAGTTCGTCACCGAACTTCACCAGCGGCACCTACCGCAGCCCGGCACCACCGTGGTCGCGGTACTCGACCCCGAGCATCGGGTGGTGGCGTCGGCCTCCTTCGGCGTCCGCCCGCAGTTCAGCGACGGCTGGGACCACCGCAACGCCCTGCTCGGCCACCTCCGCCGGGTCACCCCGCACGACCTGAGGCGAATATCCCCGAGCCGCACCGCCGTCCTGCTGCGCTGCCGCGACGGCGGGCCGGACTGGACCGAGCAGGACGGGGCCTGGATGTGGGCGCTGCGCGCCGCCGCCGAACTGCACGGGCTGCGCTGCGGCTCGTACCTGACGCTCACCCCGGCCGGCTGGCAGTCGCTCGGCGACGGCCGGCGCGGGCGCAATCCGCACGCCGGGTCGTGGGCGCTCGGCCCGATTCACACCGTCACCGAACTACCCTCGCGCATCCCGTCCGGCACCGGCTCCGAACACCCCGCACTGCCGGCGCCCTTGGAGCCACCGGTCGCCCCGGTCACCTCACTGAACGCGATCCGCGCCCTGGAGGCCGGCCGCGACAGCCGGGCGATCCGTAGAACCGCCACCCGCTGAGCGGTCGTCCACCCGCGGTGACCCGCTCACCGAAGCAGGCAGCCCGACGCGCCCCGGCAGCAAAAGCCCCAACGGCACCGCAGGACAACCGCGTTACGGCCCGACGGAACCAGGACATGGCAACGGTCCGGCCCCGCCCGCAGACGGAGCCGGACCGGCACGACGAACCGGCGGTCAGGCGGACCGGCAGACCAGCGGACCAGCGGTCAGGCGAACAGCGGGGCGACGGTGTCCGTCTCGCCGCAGACCACCAGCAGCTTCGCGGCACGCTCCAGCGCCTTGCGCGCCGCAGCGGCCACCCGCTCCGGGTGATTCTCGTTGACCACCAGCACCACCACGTCGCGGCGCAGCGTCCGGGCCGTGGCGGCGTCGGCGTAGAACACGTCGCCGCCGTCGGCGAGTTGAGCCCAGTAGCGCTCCTCGCCGAAGCTCGTCTCGTGCTCCTGCCAGGGGTGCGCGGCACCGACTGTCAGGACCAGCACGTCGCCGGGGCGGCGGCCGGACTCCAGCAGTGCGTCGACGGCCTCGTCGGCGCGGTCGAGCGCCTCGGCCGTAGCCACGGGCAGGAGTTGAACGGTCGGCCGACCGGGGCGCGGCGCGTGGCCGGGCTTGGGTCGGGGTGCGGGCCGCGGACCGGGAATCGGCCGGTCCGCACGGGGCGGTGCGGGACGCGGCGGGCCGGGGCGAGGGCCCGGGACCGGAGCGGCGACGGCGGTGGAGGAAGGCATACGGTGGGCAGGTGCGTCCGACTTGTGGGGAAGGGGAACGCCGGGGCCCGGGATCGTCTCGTGAATCTCCGGCTCCTCGGGGAAGACAGGCATACCCGGATTCCTATCAAATGCCGGTCGGATGCGCACGGGCACCCCACCACTTGAAAGTGTCGCCGCCGGAACGCGGGTACGCCACAACGCCCGAGTGACGGGTGGATGAATGTTGACGAACCGTCAGAATCGACGAATATCGACGGACACGGTCGCCGCCAAAGCCCTCGGAGGGCACCCGGCAGCCGCAGCGAACCATCGGATTGTGCGACTGCGCGAGGGCGCGTTGCGGCACTGAGGGCGCTCAGAAACCGAGCGAGAGCTGCTCGCCGGTGTCGACCGGGATCCGCTGCCGCTTGAGGTGGCTCCACTTCGGCAGGGCGTCCATGTAGGCCCAGGACAGGCGATGGTGCTCGGTGGGCCCGAACTCCTCCAGTGCGGCGCGGTGGGTCGGCGAGGGGTAGCCGGCGTTCTCCTCGAACGCGAACGCCGGGTGGTCCACCCCGAGTTCGGCCATCAGCGCGTCCCGCCGGACCTTGGCCAGCACCGAGGCGGCGGAGACGCAGACGCACGACTGGTCGCCCTTGATCACCGTACGGACCCGCCACGGGCCGCCCAGGTAGTCGTGCTTGCCGTCCAGGATCACCGCGTCGGGCTGCACCGGCAGCGCCTCCAGGGCGCGGACGGCGGCCAGCCGCAGCGCGGCCGTCATGCCGAGGTCGTCGCACTCCTGGGACGAGGCGGCGCCGATCGCATAGGCGGTCACCCAGTTCTCCAGGATCGGGACGAGCGCCTCCCGGCGCCGCTCGGTGAGCAGCTTGGAGTCGGTGAGCCCCTCCGGCGGGCGGCGCAGGCCGGTGACGGCGGCACCGACCATGACCGGCCCGGCCCAGGCGCCGCGGCCCACCTCGTCCAGCCCGACCACCAGGCGGGCTCCGGCCCGGCGCAGGGAGCGCTCGACCGAGTGGGTCGGGGGGTCGTACGGCATCGGGGTTCCTTCACTGGACAGGGGGACAGCCGGGGCCGCGCACGAGGACGCGCCCAGCTGCTTTCAGCCTACGCCGCCGCCCGGACAGCCCAGCCGCCCAAGCCGGGCCCGGCGGCCCAAGCCGGGCCCGGGCCCGCCACGCCACGCCACGCCACCGGGCCAAGCCCGCTCCCCCGCCCGGCCCGCGTCACGGCCTGATCGCCGGCAGCAGCACCTGCCCGAGCAGGTCCTCGCAGAACTCGTCGTCGAACACCCCGGCGCAGAACTTGGCGCGGTACAGCAGCATCGCCGGCAGCACGTCGGCGACGATCGAC
Organism: Kitasatospora sp. NPDC048407; assembly: GCF_043200475.1. Classification (NCBI taxonomy): domain Bacteria; kingdom Bacillati; phylum Actinomycetota; class Actinomycetes; order Kitasatosporales; family Streptomycetaceae; genus Kitasatospora; species Kitasatospora sp. NPDC048407. The sequence goes on from NZ_JBICXW010000024.1 coordinate 19,814, forward strand.
ACCGCCGCGCCCCGGCGGACGTCGCCCCGGGCCTCGCCGCGGCGCAGGATGCCGAGGATGCCCTCGGCGGTCGGTCCGACCACCCGCTCGTGCATGAAGCCCTTGAAGAACTCGGCGCGCTCGTGGTCCAGTTCACCCATCAGGGCGCGGACGGCCGCACCGGTCCGGGAGTTCAACACCGCGATGTAGGCCTGGATGACGTGCCGCAGCTCGGCCTCCGCGGAGCCGAGGTCGGGGATGTCGGCGGGGGGCGGCATCACGGCGACCAGGGCGTCCATCACCAGGTCCGCCTTGGAGGCCCAGCGCCGGTAGAGCGCGGCCTTGCCGGTCTGCGCGGCGCCGGCCACGCCTTCCATCGTCATCCGGGCGAACCCGCCGGACGTGAGCTGGTCGAGCGCGGCCTCGAAGATCGCGGCCTCCAGCGCCTTGCCGCGCCTGCGCAGCGGGGCTCCCTCCACGGGGCCGTCGGCCGATTGCCGCCGGTCCGGCTGATCCATCGTCATCCACCCTAAAAGACGGTTGCGTTCACTATCGGCGCCGACTAATGTCCCCGACAGTGAACGAGACCGTTCACTATCCGCATTGCCGAGCACCTTACCCAAACAGCAACCGATAGCAGTAGCCGGCAGGGGGCACAACAGTGGCTATCTCCGACATGCTCAGCAAGTCGGCTCCACCGGGGGCCGGTCGCGACCGGCGCAAGGGCATCACGCTCACCGTCATCGCGGCCACGCAGCTCATGGTCGTCCTCGACGCGACCATCGTGAACATCGCGCTTCCGCACATCCAGGACGCGCTGAAGTTCTCCACCACCGACCTGTCCTGGGTGATCAACGCCTACACACTGACGTTCGGCGGCCTGCTCCTGCTCGGCGGCCGGGCCGGTGACATCCTCGGCCGCCGGCGGGTGTTCGTCGTGGGCGTACTGTTGTTCGGCCTGGCCTCGCTGCTCGGCGGTTTCGCGCAGAACGGCGGCATGCTGCTGGCCGCCCGGGCGCTGCAGGGCGTCGGCGGTGCGATCTGTTCACCGACGGCGTTCGCGCTGATCGCCACCAACTTCAAGGAGGGACCGGAGCGGAACCGCGCGTTCGGCGTCTTCTCGGCGGTGGCCGGCTCGGGCGCCGCGATAGGCCTGCTGGCCGGCGGAGTGCTCACGGAGTACCTGAACTGGCGCTGGGTGTTCTTCGTGAACGTGCCGATCGCCGCGCTGATCGCCATCGCCGCGCCGCGCTACATCAACGAGTCCGAGCGGCACCCGGGCGCCTTCGACCTGCCCGGCGCGCTCGCCTCCACCCTCGGCCTGGTCAGCCTGGTGTACGGGTTCATCCACGCCGCGGACCCGAAGGCCGGCTGGGGCAACGGCGTGACGATCGCCTCGTTCGCCGTCGGCGCGGCCCTGCTGGTCGCGTTCGCGGTGATCGAGCAGCGCACCGCCCAACCGATCACCCCGCTGCGGCTGCTGCGGAACCGCAACCGCACCGGCGGCCTGATCATGATGCTCTGCCTGGCCGCGGCCATGTTCGGCATCTTCTTCTACGTCACGCTCTTCGTTCAGCGCGTGCTCGGCTACAGCGCGCTCAAGGCGGGTGTGGCCTTCCTGCCGATCAGCGCCGCGATCATCGTCGCCGCGCAGCTCGCCTCCGCCCTCCAGGCCAGGCTCGGGCCCAAGCCGTTCCTGGCCACCGGCAGCCTCCTGGTGACGGCCGGTCTGAGCTGGCTGACGCAGACGGACGTGCACAGCAGCTACCCACTGGGCGTGCTCGGCCCGACGGTCACCTTCGGCTTCGGCATGGGCCTGATCTTCGTCCCGGTGATGCTGATGGCGGTCTCCGGGGTCGCGGCGCACGAGACGGGCGCGGCCTCGGGCCTGCTCAACTCGGTGCAGCAGATAGGTGGTTCGGTCGGCCTGTCGATACTCACCACGGTCTTCGCCAAGGCCGCCACCTCCGAGGGCAGCCGCCAGCAGCCGGACTTCCTCGCCCACGCCGGCCCGGCCGAGCTGCAGTTCGCCCAGCAGCACCAGACCTTCCCGCCCGGCAGCAGGTGGGCCAACGAGGTGCTGGCCTACGCCGTCTCGCACGCCTTCGTGGCGGGTGTGGCGTTCGCGGCGGTCGCGCTGCTGTCCGCAGTGTTCGTGGTCAGGGCGAGGGCCTCCGACCTGCCGGCCGAAGCCCCGGCCGGAATAGCGATATGACGCCACATCACGCCGGCTGACGCACAAGGAGGGCGGGGGGTGCCACTCGACACTCCCCGACCCCCGTCAACGACCGCCGGCCGCCGGCCGCCGAACGTCAGCGGACCTCAATGACCGTGACCAGCCCGACCCGCCGGCAGGCCTCGCCTCGGTCCCAGACCACGGGGTGTGCCGCGAGGATCTCCCGGGCGCGGGCCTCGGCCCGGCTGACGGCGTACCAGGAGGGCGCGGGCTCGTTCGCCAGGTCGGCGGCGATGGGCTGGAGCGCGCAGGTGCGCAGGTCCTCGGGCAGCCGGTCGAGAGCGGGCACGGCGTCGACGGAGAGGCCACGCAGGTAGTCGACGTCGAGGTGGGCCGCGGAGGTGCGGTAGCGGTCGACGTTCTGCTCGGCGATCAGGCCGTCGGTCCGCAGCAGGCCGAACAGCGCCACGGCCAGGGCGGCACTGAGCACCACCGCGCGGGGCAGCCAGCGGCGGGAGGAGAGCACCGAGCCGACCAGCACCATCAGGAAGACCAGGCCGAGCCAGATCTCCATCGCGGCGACGTTGACCCGCAGGCGGGTGAGTCCGAAGGCGTCCATGTACAGGCTCATCCGGACCAGCGCGGTGCCGACCACCACCAGGGTGAGCGCGCACAGCAGTCCGAGCATCACCTTGACCAGCAGCCGGTCGCCCGCGTTGCTGCGCGGCGCCCAGTACTTGGCGAGCGCGACGACCACCAGGGTGAGCACGGCGATCCAGAGCAGCTGCCAGAAGCCCTGGCGGGCGTACTCGGCGGGGGTCATCCCGGTGCGGCGCATGATCGAGCCGTAGCCGCCGATCAGCACCACCAACTGCACCACCACGAAGACGCCGAACAGCAGGTTCATGACCGCCAGCGGCATCGCCCACTCCAGCCGTCCGCGCTCCTTGCCGGCCCGGGTCCTGGTGCGGTCCCAGCGGCGGGGGGCGGCCGCAGCGTGCGCGGCACCCAGGGCAAGCAGCACTCCACCGACGAAGTACACGAAACGCTGCGGGACGTCCCCGGCCTCGACCGAAGGAACGAGGTGCCCCAGCAGGCCGGCAACGGTGGAGTCGGCGCCGGCGAACAGCATGCCGAAGACCACCAGCAGCACCAGGGAGACTCCGACGGCCTTCACCACCTGCCCGACCCGGGCCTTGGCCGGAAAGCGACGCTCCTTCAGCGCCCGTATTCCCCACGCGAGTCCGGGCAGGAAGTGGGCCCACAGACCGATCGATCCCATCGCCACCCCGACCCAGCGGGCGCCGCCGTGCAGGGTGAGTGAGGCGACGCAGATCGCGGCGATCACCGCGAGCGTCACCGCCCCACCCGCACCGCTGACGGCCGGGACCAGGCAGAGCAGCAGCGCGGCCGCGGCGAACGCCAGGTGCCAGGGCTTGACCCGCCGCCCGGTGCCCAGTGCGGTGATCGCGGCACCGACCGCGCCCGCGAGGGCGCAGAGCAGCAGGTTGACGCCGAGTCCGCCACCGAGCGCCAGTGCGCTGACCAGCCCGGACGCACCCGCCGCCGCCAGCACCCGCAGCCCGGCGGGCTCGATCGTCCGGGCCTTGCTGGGCCGCAGCCACTCCGGCTCGGGCAACGGCGCCTGCGGCCGGTGCTGGTACGGCGCGTAGGGATTGGCACCCGCCACACCCGCCACACCCGCCGCACCCGCCGCAGTCGCCGAGCCCGCAGCGCCCCCCAGCGGCGTCCCCTTCCCGAACGCCCCCGGACGCGGCCCCGCAGGTGCCGCGAACGGGTCCGCCGGCTGCGGCTGTTCGCCGGAAGCCCCGGGACCGGTAGAACCGCCAGCGCCACTGGAGTCGGACGGCTGCGACATGAAACCCCCTCAGAATGCGGGCATGCGGCGGTTTTCGGCCAGCCGCACGCCCGGTCGTGCCGGTGACTCTAGAGCCCGAACACCACTTCTGAACAGGTTCAAAAAGCCGCCGGGGCGGCTTGGTCACAGACTTGTGACACAAACCGCCCCGGCGGTGGGACGACAAGCGGGACAACGGGTGGGACGTCGGACGGGGCCAACAGGCCCGGTCAGTAGGCCCCGTACAGCGAGTACACGAGGTTGTCCTTCACGGCGGTGCCGAAGCTCGCCGGGAAGGTGCCGAACGGGACGCTCGCGTTGCTGTAGACGCCGGACCCGGCGGGGCCGGAGCTGTAGTGCATGTTGTTGACCGTGGAGCTGGTGCCGTTGGAGTTGTAGACCAGCCAGTAGGTGGTGTTGGCGGCCAGCGTGTAGGTGACGGGGGCGCTGTTCCAGGCGTTGGCGTTCAGCACGCCGACCGAACTGGTGGCCAGCAGGGCGTCCGGCGAGCCACCGTTGTCGCTGTAGACGGCGATCTGGAACTGGTTGTTGGGCGAGGCGCTGGTCTGTCCGGTGTGCACGTTCAGCGAGCTGAGCGCGATCGGCGAGTTGCCGGTGGTGATCTTCGAGCCGTTGAGGTGGTTGGAGTTGGTGTCGTCGAGCTGGGTGCCGATGGCGTTGTTGCCGATGGTCTGCGGCGGTGCGCCGGCGGTGGTGAAGGCCGCCGTGTAGGCGGCGGCCTGGGTGTTGCCCGCCAGGTCCTTCACGTTGGCGACGCTCAGCGTGTAGCCGGTGTTGAGCGAGAGGGCGGCGTTCGGGGTGAAGGTGGCGGTGTTGGTCGCGGAGTCCAGCGCGACGGTGCCGACCACCGCGGTGCCGCCGCTGGTGGTCTTCAGCGTGACGTTGGTGGAGTTGACGGTGGCGGCCTGGACCGGCTCGCTGAAGGAGGCCTTCACCGGGGCGGTGGCGGCGACGCCGGTCGCGCCGTTGGCCGGGACGGAACCGGTGACGGTCGGCGGGACGGTGTCGGTGCCGTAGGTCGCGGTGTAGGAGCCCACGTTGCCGTCGAAGAAGGCGTACGTGATGCCGTGGATGGTCTCGATCCGGTAGTTGACGGCGGTGGTGCCCTGCTTGATGCCGGTGAGCGTGCCGCCCGCCGAGTTGACCGGGACCATGGCGCGCAGGCCGTTCGCGCCGCCGGTGATGCTGAAGCTCAGGGTGTTCGCGTTCCACGCCATCCCGGAGAACGCGGAGCCGTTGCGGAAGTCCAGCCAGTTCAGCAGCTGGCGGCCGGAGACCACCGGGGTGCCGTGCGCCTTGGCCGAGGCGATGACCTGGTCGGACGCGGTGGAAGCGGCGTAGTCGGTGTGGATGTTGGCGGTCAGGACGGTGTAGTAGCCCTTGGCGTTGTACGCGTTGTCCAGCAGCGTGTTGACGGTGCCCGGCATGGACTGCCCGGACTCGTCGGTGAGTTGGGTGGTGGCCTGGTACTCGTTGATGGTGGCGCCGTTGCTGTCCGCGAACTTCATCGGCAGGCCGGTGCCGTTGAAGTAGCCGGGCCGGTCCTGCACGAAGCTGCCCGGGTAGTAGTAGTAATCGGTGTCCAGCCGGATGCCGTTGGCCAGCTTGGTCTTGGCCTGGGTGGCCCAGTCGTCCCACTCGACGCAGTGGGTGCGGGTGCTGTCCGGGTTGGGCAGCGAGGGGTACTTGGCCTTCCAGGCGGCGAGCTGGGTGGTGTAGACGTTCGCCAGGTCGGTGGGGGCGCCCCACGGGGTGCAGTTGGTGGTGATGTGGGTGCTGATCTCGAAGCCCTGGTCGGAGTAGGCCTTGGCCTGGGCGTCGGTCATCGGCCCGCTGGCGTAGACGTTGGACGAGGCGCGCACGCACTCCCAGTTGGCGACGTTGCAGCCGGCCGGGCTCTGCGCGATGTAGCCGTCGAAGCGTCCGGTGGTGCCGCCGATGCCGTGGTCGTCACCGGTCATCACCACGACGGCCTTGACGTCGCGGGGGAAGTACCAGAACTTCGGCAGCGGCTTCTTGGCGGCGTCCATGGTGGTGATCAGGTTGCCGAGCAGGCGCTGCTGTTCGTCGGCGATCGGGATCTGCGCCTTGTCGAGGTTGTTCCAGTTGAGTTGGCCGCCCGTGCCGAAGAACATCTCGCTGGCTTCGATGCCGTCCACGTTGTCGCGCTGCTGGCCGCCCCAGGCGATGTTGCCCTGGCGGGTCTGCACCACGGACTTGGCGAGGTCGAAGGTGAACGCGGCGGCCTGGCCGGTGCCGGCGGTGCGCAGGGTGACGGCCGGGTTGGTGGTGGCCACGGCGACGTCGCTGTACAGGGTGGCTACGGCGGTGGCGCCGTTCAGCGTGTACTTGTCGGCGGTGCCGTGGAAGCCCATGGTGTCGGAGGTCAGTCCGGTGCCGGGCGCGGCGGTGGTGTCGATCTTCAGGTAGGAGTCGGCCAGCGTGTCGGTGGTGGCGGTGAGGCCGAGCAGTCCGGCGAGCTGCTTGTCGGGCCGCATCGCGACCAGCCGTCCGCCGCCGTTCACCCAGGTGGTGAACATGGTGGTCTGGGCGGCCGTCAGCTGGTTCTCCGCCAGCAGCACCACGTCGTACTGGGCGAGCGTGGCGGAAGTGACGGTGCCGAGGTCGGCGGTCTTGTAGTAGTTCAGGCCCTCGGCCTTGAGGATCTCGCCGTAGTACGAGGTGTACGGGTTGGCGGGGTCGGTGACCAGCAGGATCGGGCCCTCGTTGCCGGGGCCGTTGCCGGGTGTGGTGCTGCCGCCGCCGGACGGGGTGTAGGTGGCGTAGATGGAGTAGTTGAGGCTGCCGGTGGAGACGGCGCCGAAACTGCTGGGCCAGGTGCCGAAGGCCTGGCCGCCGGTGGAGTAGCCGCTCTGGCCGCCGCTGGAGTAGTTGAGGTTGTTGACGGCGGCGGAGACGCCGTTGGAGTTGTACGCCAGCCAGTAGGGCGTGTTGGGCGCGAGGGTCGCGGCGACCGGCAGGGTGTTCCAGGCGTGCGCGGTGAGCGTGCCGGACGCGGAGGAGCCGAGCAGCGGGCCGGGCTTGCCGGCGACGTCGCCGTACACCGCGACCTGGTACTGGTCGTTGGGCGTGGAGCCGACGGCGCCCACGTACACGCTGACGCTGTTGACCGTTCCGCCGCTGGAGCCGGTCACGAAGCGCGAGGTGTTGATGTAGTTGGAGTCGCCGGAGTCGGTGGCGGTACCGACGGTGTTGTTGCCGAGGACGGCGGTGGTGTCCGCGTGTGCCGCGGGCGCCGCCATCAGTCCGGTGGATGCGAGCAGGGCCACGAGCAGCCCGGCGAGCCGTTTTCTGAACCTCACGCCAACCCCCCAAGGTCGGATGACCGGATGAACGGCAGAAGTGCCGTCCTCCGTCCTATCGGCTCCGACCCCGGCGCGTCCGCAGAACCCTCACATCACAGCCACGACTTCCGGCCAACTCGAACGCGAAAGCTCCGCATCCGACCAGTATGTCTGCACACCTTCAACACGGCCGTTTGCGTTCAACACTTGAACAACCCGGTCGCAGGCGTCACAGGCTTCAGCCCTTCACCGACCCTGCCAGCAGCCCGCGGACGAAGAAGCGCTGCAGCGCGAAGAACACCGCCAGCGGCACCAGCATCGACAGGAAGGCGCCCGCCGAGAGCAGTTCCCAGCGGCTGCCGTTGGAGCCGGACAGCTGGGCGAGCCGGGAGGTCATCGGCGCGACCGTCGGATTGCCGCCGGCGAAGGTGAGCGCCACCAGCAGGTCGTTCCACACCCACAGGAACTGGAAGATGGCGAACGAGGCCAGCGCGGGGGCGCTCAGCGGCAGCACGATCGAGCGGAAGATCTTGAAGTGCGAGGCGCCGTCCACCACCGCGGCCTCCATCAGGTCGCGCGGCAGCTGGGCGATGAAGTTGTGCAGCAGGAAGATCGCCAGCGGCAGCGCGAACATCGTGTGGGTCAGCCACACCGGCACATAGGTGTCCTTCAGATTGAGCGCCGGAATGATCGTCATCGAGCCGAGGTGGGCGCCGCCGGAGAACAGCCGCAGCAGCGGGATCAGCGACATCTGCAGCGGAACGATCTGCAGCGCGAAGATCACGAAGAACAGGGTGTCGCTGCCCTTGAACCGCACCCAGGCCAGCGCGTACGCCGCCATCGCGGCCAGCACCAGCGGGAAGACGGTGGCGGGGATGCTGATCGCCACCGAGTTGACCAGGTACGGCATCAGGCCGCCGGAGGTGCCGAAGGAGTTGTCGAACAGCACCGACCGGTAGTTCTCCAGCCCGAAGTCGGGGTGGACGAACGCCTCCCACCAGCCGGTGGACGCCACGTCGGCCTTGGGGCGCAGCGAGGTGACCAGCAGACCGACGGTCGGGATGGTCCACAGAGCGGTCACGACGACCACCAGGAGGCTCGCCAGCGGGCTGCTGAAGGACCGCCGGACGGCCTTCACGGGCGGCAGTTCGGGCTCGGGTGCCCTGGCGGGGGCCAGGGTGGGCTGGGCGCTCATCGGGTCGCACGCTCCTTGCGCAGCAGGGCGATGTTGTAGACCACCAGGGGGACCACCGCGAGGAAGAGGATCACCGCGAGGGCGCTGCCACGTCCGTAGTTGTACTGCTCGAAGCTCTGCGAGTACATCTCGTTGGCGAGCACCTGGGTGCCGTAGTTGCCTCCGGTCATGGTGCGGACGATGTCGAAGGCCTTCAGCGTGATGATCATGATGGTGGTGAGCACCACCACCAGCGTGGTGCGGATCATCGGCACGGTGACGTGCAGGAACAGCCGCAGGCCGGTGGCGCCGTCGAGCCGGGCGGCCTCGGTGATCTCGTCCGGGATGGCCTTGATCGCGGCGGACAGCACCACCATGGCGAAGCCGGTCTGCACCCAGATCAGGACGGCCATCAGCAGGAAGTTGTTCAGCGGCTGGGACAGGATCCAGTTCGGCGGGTCGTCCCAGCCGAGCGCGACGGCGAGCTGGCTGAGCAGGCCGACCTGGTTCTGCCCGGCGCCGCGCGACTCGTACACCAGCTTGAAGATCAGCGAGGCGGCCACCAGCGAGACCGCCATCGGCATGAAGATCAGCGACTTCCAGACCGCCTGCCCGCGCATCCGGTCCACCATCAGGGCCAGCGCGAGGCCGAGCCCGGTGGCCGCGAGGGGGGCGATCACCAGCCACAGCAGGGTGTTCAGCAGCACCCCGTGGATGGGTGAACTGGTCAGCGCCCAGGCGTAGTTCTTCCCGCCGACGAAGCTCGCGCTGTCGGCGTCCAGGAAGCTCAGCACGACGGTGCGCACCAGCGGCACCACCAGGCCGGTGAGCAGCAGGACGATCGCCGGGCCGAGCATCAGCGCGATCGCCAGTGGCCGGGAGAAGCGTCCGGTGGCGCGGCCGGCCGCGAAGAACACGGCGAGCAGGATGCCGACGAAGCCCAGTACGGCGCCGCCGGTGTTGCCGAACTTGACTGCCGCGTCCTGCCACAGCGAGTCCGCGAGCTGGAGCGCCGGCCCGGCGAGCCGGGTGTCGGTGGGCATGCGCAGGGTCCTTCCTCAAGACCTGGTGATCCCGGGCATGGGGAGGGCAGCGCGGGCGGACGGCTCACCTGCCCGCGCTGCCCTGCGAGTTCGACCTACTGGGGCCAGGCGGCGTCGATGTCGCCGGCCGTTTTCTGGATCGACTGGCCCTCGGCGAACCAGGCGGTGAGCGCCTTCCATTCGGCGCCGGCGCCGACGGCGGCGGGCATCAGGTCGGAGGCGTCGAACCGGAAGGTGGCGGTCGGGTCGGTGAGGAACTGGGCGGACAGCTTGTCGATCGGGTCGGTGTAGAGGCTCTTGTCGACGCCCTGGTTGGCGGAGACCCAGCCCGGCGAGACCTTGACCCGGCTGCCGGCCCACTCCGAGGTGGACAGGTAGTTCTGCACGGCCTGCACCTCGGGCCGGTCGGAGAACGCGGTGAGGAATTCGCCGCCGCCCTCGACCGGGCTGGTGACCTGCGGGTTCACCGCGGGCAGGTGGAAGGCGAAGACGTCGCCGTCGGGGCCGATGTTGGTGCCCTTGGGCCACTGCGCGCGGTAGAAGGACGCCTGCTGGAGCATCGCGCACTTGTTGCTGAGGATCGGGGTGCCGGCGTCCTGGAAGGTGGTGGTGGCGATCGACTTGACGTCGCCGAAGCCGCCGTTGACCCAGGCCGGGTTCTGCATCCAGTCGGCGACGGTCTTCATCGCTGTGGTGATCTTCTCGTCGGAGAACTTCACCTTGTGGCTGACCCACTGGTCGTAGACGTCGCCGCCGTAGGAGCCGAGGACGATCTCCTCCAGCCAGTCGGTGGCGGGCCAGCCGGTGGCGGTGCCGGAACCGATGCCGCCGCACCAGGGCTTGGTCGCGCCGGCCTTGGCGATCTTGTCGCTGAGCGCCATCAAGTCGGCCCAGGTCTTGGGGACTTCGTAGCCGGCGGCCTTGAAGGCCTTCGGGGAGTACCAGACCAGGGACTTCATGTTGGCGCTCATCGGCGCCGCGTAGAAGGTGCCGTTGACCGATCCGTAGGTCTTCCAGATCGGCGACCACTTGTTCTCGTTGTCGACGGTCTGCTGCGGGGGCTTGACCACCTTGCCGCTCTTCACCATCTGGGCGAGCAGGCCGGGTTGCGGGATGACCGCCAGGTCGGGGGCGTTGCCGCCGGCCACCCGGACCGGCAGCTGCGACTCGAAGTCGTTGGAGCCCTCGTAGACGATTTTGATGCCGGTACAGGAGCTGAAGTCGGCCCAGGACTTCTCCAGCGAGTCCGACTCGGGCGCCAGGATCGACGCGTACATCGACACCTTGGTACCCGAATGACCGGCGTAGGCCTGGTACTTGGCGCAGTCACCGGTGAGTGCGGCGGCCGGCGCCCCGCCCCCGCCGGACGAGGAGCTGTTGGAACAGGCGGCTGTCAATGCCAGTGCCAGAACAGCCGGTACGGCCAGCAGCCTCCGGCGTCCAGTGGTCACGGGGATGATCAATGCGGTCCTCCTTGCCAGGGCATGGGCATGCCAGCCGTAAGAGAAACAACACTGCGCTGTACCGAAGATGGGGCCTGTGTACCCAGCTGATCGCTGGCTCAAAGACGTTAACCCACCGACCACCCCACGCCAAGGAGCGCGTTCGACCTTCATCGGGCAGCACTCCAGTTGTGACCGCGCCGTGCTACGAGGCCGCCGCCCGGCCGTCCGTCAGCGCCGCCTCCGCCTCCCGTTCCAGATCCGCCAGGTCCACACCCCGCTCGCGCAGCAACCGCGCCGCCGCACCGCCCTCCCGGATCAGCCCGAGCAACAGGTGGCCGGTCTCGATCCGGCGCACCCGCCGCCCGGCCGCCGCGCGCAGCGACAGCGCCAGCACCCGCTTGGCCGAGTCGGTGAACCTCGGACCGCCCCAGCGCGACGGCCGGCCCGGCGACGGGGCGTCCAGCGCGCCCGGGCCGAACGTCGACTCGACGGCCTCGCGGACCGCCGCCAGGTCGATGCCGATCGCCGCCAGCGCCGCCCCGTCCCGCTCCGGGTCGGGGCCGCCCACCGCACGCCTGGCCTCGTCGAGGCCGACGCCGAAGCGGCCGAGCAGTACGGCCGTCGGGTCCTGCGGCTGGGCGAGCAGGCCGAGCAGCAGGTGCTCGGCGCCCAGGTGGTCGTGGTGCAGGAGCTGAGCCTCCTCGGCGGCGAGCGTCACCGTGCGGCGGGCCTCCGCCGCGAACCGTTCGAACATCTCAGTCCCCTCCCTGTTCCGTCGTCCGCTTGGCGTACTTCTTGTGCACCGCCTGCCGGGTCACGCCCAGGCAGACCGCGATCTCGTGCCAGGACCAGCCCTTGCCGCGGGCGTTGCCGACCTGGAGTTCCTCCAGCCGGTCGGCCAGGTCGCGCAGCGCCCGGACGGCGCGCAGGCCGATCGCCGGGTCGCCGCTGCTCGCGTCGGCCGCGAGCTGTCTCGTCTCGCTCATGGTGTCAACATAGGTTGACACCATGAGCCACGTCAACCTTGGTTGACAAAATCAGTACCGCTCCGCCAGGAACTCCGAGAAGGTGATCCGCCCGTCCGCGTGCTCGGGCGTCAGGTTCGCCCCGGCGCGCATCGCTCGCACCGCCCCGCCCGGCGTCGGCACCCGCAGCACCGGCCGCCGCCGGCCCCGCGCGTGCAGGAACTCCGCCGCCAGCCCCTCCACCGCGCGCACCTGCGGGCCGCCGAAGTCCGCCACCCGCCCGGCCGGCCCGCCCTCCGCCAGGTCCGCCAGCCGCTCGGCGACGTCGCGGACGTCCACCGGCTGGAACGCCACCCCGCGCGGCAGCAGCAGCACCGGCGCCTTCGACAGCCCGTCCAGCACCCGCAGCACCAGGTCGTGGAACTGGGTGGCCCGCAGCACCGTCCAGCCGAGACCGGACCCGGCGATCAACCGCTCGCACTCCTCCTTCGCCCGGTAGTAGCCGAGCGGCACCGCGTCCACGCCGACGATCGACACGTACACCAGGTGCGCGACGCCGGCCGCGCGGGCCGCCGCGACCAGCCGGCCGGTCGCCTCCACGTCCCGCTTCCCGCTGGTGGTCGCGCAGTGCACCACCGTGGTCGCGCCCGCCAGCGCCGCCTCCACCCCGCGGCCGGTCACCAGATCCGCGACCGCCCACCCGTGCTCCCCCGGCGTGTGCGCCTGCCGGCTCACCACCCGCACCGGGCGCCCTCGCGCCACCAACCGGCGCACCACGACCCGCCCCAGCGTCCCCGTCCCGCCCGTCACCACGATCTGCCGCATCGCGCTCACCCCTCTCCTCCCCCAGCCTGCGCGGGCCACCCGCGTCCGGCAGCCCGGCCGACGCACCCGGGGGAACGGGGTCACCCCGCGGTCACAGGTCCTCCGGCCACGGGTAGCCGAGCTGTTCCGCGTACTCCGCACTGCCGCCGCAGACCCGCGCCCAGGCCCGCGGGTCCGCCGAGGTGAGGCGGTCGACCAGCTCGGCGGCCAGGGCGACTGGGTCTCCGGCGGGAACGGTCAGCTCGGCCAGGAACTGCAAGTGCGGAGATGTGCCGCGGCCGACCGGCACGGCCGGGTGGTAGAAGGTCAGGTCGATCCGGTCAGGGCCCCCGGGCCAGGTCCACACCTCATCGAGCTCGCACTCCCAGGCGGCCAACAGCTCCGGCCGGCGGACGAGTTGGGCCTGCAGCAGGCGGCCGACGCCGCGCGCGGGCCAGTCCGGGACACCGGTGCCCGCGCGGTCGATCTCCCCGAGGTACTGCCCGGCATCGAACCGGTACGCCGGGAGGTCGAGGTCCTTGATGTACGGGTTGCGCCAGCCGTCCCAGACCACGACGCCGCCCTCCTGGCGCACCGTCACATACAGGGCGCCGCAGCACTTCTCGCCACATCCGGACAGGTGAAGCCGGACTTCCCGGGGTTCAGGACCCGGAACCAGCACGCTGTACGGCCCGAGCAGCGACCGCGGGTCCGGGCCGAGGTGCCCGTCGGTGAAACCGGTGTCCAGCAGGTCGCGCCCGTCGACCAGCAGCCGGAGGTGGCGCCGTCCTTCCGAGGCGTCCTCGATGCGCAGTTCCAGCCGGTTGTTCGATGCCTCGTCCATCCCGGCATTGTGTCCCCGCACGGCGCAGGGCGCCGACCGAATTACGGTCGACGCCCTGCGCGTCACTGCACGTTGACGGCTTGTCAGCTGCAGCCGCTGGTGGAGCCGCAGCCCTCGCAGAGGTAGCAGCTGCCGGCGCGGCGCATCTTGGTGCCGCAGGAGAAGCAGAGCGGCGCGTCGGCGTTCAGGCCGAGGCGGATCTCGGCGAGCTCCGTGGAGTTGTGCGCGGCCGGGGCCGGCTTGGGCTGCTCGACGACCGGCAGGGCGACGTGCGGCTTCTCGGCGGCGAGCGGCGCGGACTGGGCCAGCGACTCGACGTCGAGCTCGTCCTCGATCGGCTCGTAGGAGCCGGTCTCCAGGTGCCGGGTGCGCTCCTCGACGGAGTGGATGCCGAGCGCGGAGCGGGTCTCGAACGGCAGGAAGTCGAGGGCCAGGCGTCGGAAGATGTAGTCCACGATGGACTGCGCCATCCGCACGTCCGGGTCGTCGGTCAGACCGGCCGGCTCGAAGCGCATGTTGGTGAACTTGGCGACGTACGTCTCCAGCGGGACGCCGTACTGGAGGCCGACCGAGACGGCGATGGAGAAGGCGTCCATCATGCCCGCGAGGGTCGAGCCCTGCTTGGACATCTTCAGGAAGACCTCGCCGAGGCCGTCGTCCGGGTAGGAGTTGGCGGTCATGTAGCCCTCGGCGCCGCCGACCGTGAAGGAGGTGGTGATGCCGGGGCGGCCCTTGGGCAGGCGCTTGCGGGTCGGGCGGTACTCGACGACCTTCTCGACGGCGGGGGCCGCGGCCGGGGCGGAAACCGAAGTGGCCGCCGGGGCCTTGGTCTTGGCCGAGAGCGGCTGGCCGACCTTGCAGTTGTCGCGGTAGATGGCGAGCGCCTTGACGCCGAGCTTCCAGGCCTGGAAGTAGATCTCCTCGACGTCCTCGACGGTGGCGTTCTCCGGCATGTTGACGGTCTTGGAGATCGCGCCGGAGATCCACGGCTGGATCGCGGCCATCATCCGCACGTGGCCCATCGGGGAGATCGACCGCTCGCCCATGGCGCAGTCGAACACCTCGTAGTGGGCGGCCTTCAGGCCGGGCGCGTCGATGACGTTTCCGGTCTCGCCGATGTGCGCGACGATCGCCTCGATCTGCTCGTCCTGGTAGCCGAGGCGCTTCAGGGCGCGCGGGACGGTGCCGTTGACGATCTGCATCGAGCCGCCGCCGACCAGCTTCTTGAACTTGACCAGGGCCAGGTCGGGTTCGACGCCGGTGGTGTCGCAGTCCATCATCAGGCCGATGGTGCCGGTCGGGGCGAGCACCGAGGCCTGCGCGTTGCGGAAGCCGTTCTGCGCGCCGAGCCGGACCACGTCGGTCCAGGTGTCGTTGGCGACGGCCCACACCGGAGCGTCCAGGTCGTCGAGCGGGGCGACGGCGGAGGAGGCGTCCGCGTGCTGCTTCATCACGCGCTGGTGCGGGGCGGCGTTGCGGGCGTAGCCGTCGTACGGGCCGACCACACCGGCGAGTTCGGCGGAGCGGCGGTAGGCGGTGCCGGTCATCAGCGAGGTGATCGCGCCGGCCAGGGCGCGGCCGCCCGCGGAGTCGTAGGCGTGGCCGGTGGCCATCAGCAGGGCGCCGAGGTTGGCGTAGCCGATGCCGAGCTGGCGGTAGGCGCGGGTGGTCTCGCCGATCTTCTCGGTCGGGAAGTCGGCGAAGCAGATGGAGATGTCCATCGCGGTGATGACCAGCTCGACGACCTTGGCGAAGGTCTGCGCGTCGAAGGTGTCGTCGTCGCGGAGGAACTTCATCAGGTTCAGCGAGGCCAGGTTGCAGCTGGAGTTGTCCAGGTGCATGTACTCGGAACACGGGTTGGAGGCGTTGATCCGGCCCGACTCGGGGCAGGTGTGCCAGTGGTTGATCACCGAGTCGTACTGGATGCCCGGGTCGGCGCAGGCCCACGCGGCCTCGGCCATCTTGCGGAACAGGCCCTTGGCGTCGACGGTCTCGATGACCTCGCCGGTCATCCGGCCGCGCAGGCCGAAGCCGGTGCCGTTCTCGACCGCGGTCATGAACTCGTCGTTGACGCGGACCGAGTTGTTGGCGTTCTGGTACTGGACGGAGGCGATGTCGTCGCCGCCGAGGTCCATGTCGAACCCGGCGTCGCGCAGGGCGCGGATCTTCTCCTCCTCCTTCACCTTGGTCTCGATGAAGGCCTCGACGTCCGGGTGGTCGACGTCGAGGACGACCATCTTGGCGGCCCGGCGGGTCGCGCCACCGGACTTGATGGTGCCGGCCGACGCGTCGGCGCCGCGCATGAAGGAGACCGGGCCGGAGGCGTTGCCGCCGGAGGAGAGCAGCTCCTTGGAGGAGCGGATCCGGGACAGGTTCAGGCCTGCGCCCGAACCGCCCTTGAAGATCATGCCCTCTTCCTTGTACCAGTCGAGGATCGACTCCATGGAGTCGTCGACGGACAGGATGAAGCAGGCGGAGACCTGCTGCGGCTGCTGCGTGCCGACGTTGAACCAGACCGGCGAGTTGAAGCTGAACACCTGGTGGAGGAGGGCGTACGTCAGCTCGTGCTCGAAGATCTCGGCGTCGGCCGGGGAGGCGAAGTAGCCGTGCTTCTCACCGGCGGCGCGGTAGGTGAGCACCACGCGGTCGATGATCTGCTTCAGGCTCCACTCGCGCTGCGGGGTGCCGACCGCGCCGCGGAAGTACTTGCTGGTGACGATGTTCACCGCGTTCACCGACCAGAAGTCGGGGAACTCGACGCCGCGCTGCTCGAAGTTGATCGAGCCGTCGCGCCAGTTGGTCATCACGACGTCCCGGCGCTCCCAGGAGACCGCGTCGTACGGGTGGACCCCAGGAGTGGTGTAGATCCGCTCCAGCCGCAGGCCCGACTTGGGGGCCTTGGCGCCCTTCGCGGCCTTCTCCGACTTCGACCCGCGCGCGGAACCGCTCGTGGTGTCTGTCATGCCTTGCTCCTCCTCCTGGGCAAACGCCCGAAGTGCCCTGAAAAGTCCGGGCACGACTGGTTCGTTCTCCTGGTGCGCGGGCAGGCCGGAGCCCGGCCACGGCACACGGGTAATGCGGTGACTTGAATGAAAAAAGATGAAAGGAAGGGCCCGGCCGTTACGGCACGGGCAGCGGGACCGCGGGCCGCTCGGAGCGCAGCTCCGCGATCGCGGCCTCGAAGTCCTCGAGGTTGTCGAACGCCCGGTAGACGGAGGCGAACCGCAGGTACGCCACCACGTCCAGCTCCTTCAGCGGGCCGAGTATCGCCAGGCCCACATCGTGGGTGGAGAGCTCGGCGCTGCCGCTGGCCCGCACGCACTCCTCGACCCGCTGCCCGAGCTGGGCCAGCGCGTCCTCGGTGACCGGGCGGCCCTGGCAGGCCTTGCGGACGCCGGAGATCACCTTCTCGCGGGAGAAGGGCTCAGTGACGCCACTGCGCTTGATCACCATCAGGGTGGCGGTCTCGACGGTGGTGAACCGGCGGCTGCAGTCCGGGCACTGCCGGCGGCGGCGGATCGAGCACCCGTCGTCGCTGGCGCGACTGTCCACGACACGGCTGTCCGGATGCCGACAGAAGGGGCAGTGCACCTGGAACTCCCTCCCTGCGACCCGACGGCGAACGACTCGTACCACTCTACCCGACTCGAAACACAAGACCTGTGCCCGATCGAGGACACTAGCCACTAGATCTAGTGGCGGATGGGGCGCCACGCCGGGCGAACGGGTGACAGCCGGGGACCGGCCGGGGACATCGCGCGCCGGGACCCCATAGACTGTTCGAGTCGAACATGCAATCGACTTACACCCGGAGGCTTGATCAAGTCAGGCAACCTCGAATAAATTCACTCGAACGTGTGTTTGGCGCAACCTTTCGATAGAGGCGCCAGTTGAGCTGGGCAGTTGGAGCACCAGTCGAGAGGGTCGCCCGCGATGTCCACCCCCAGCGCCGCCAGCGTCATGCACACCGTCGAAGCCAAGACCGCCATCCCGGTGCAGGAGCGTTCCGCGCGCACCACTGACCAGGAGAGCATGGATCAGACCATGAGCCGTAGTCAGCCGATCGAGGAGTCCCCGCTCGGTGTGCCCACCCCCGTCGTCCGTGCCCTCCCCGGCCGACCCCCCGGCATCCGCACCGACGAGGCAGGACTGACCGAGCGCCAGCGCCGCGTCATCGAGGTCATCCGGGATTCCGTCCAGCGGCGCGGCTACCCGCCGTCCATGCGCGAGATCGGCCAGGCCGTCGGCCTGTCCTCCACCTCCTCGGTCGCCCACCAGCTGATGGCCCTGGAACGCAAGGGCTTCCTGCGCCGCGACCCGCACCGCCCGCGCGCCTACGAGGTCCGCGGCGTCGAGGTCGCCCGCCCCGCCGCGGCGGAAACCTCCGGCCGGCCCTCCACCTCCTACGTCCCGCTGGTCGGCCGGATCGCCGCCGGTGGCCCGATCCTCGCCGAACAGACCGTCGAGGACGTCTTCCCGCTCCCCCGCCAGCTGGTCGGCGAGGGCGAGCTGTTCGCCCTGACGGTCAAGGGCGACTCGATGATCGACGCCGCGATCTGCGACGGCGACTGGGTCACGGTCCGGCGCCAGCCGGTCGCCGAGAACGGGGACATCGTCGCGGCGATGATCGACGGCGAGGCGACGGTGAAGCGCCTGAAGCGCGAGGACGGGAAGATCTGGCTGATGCCCCACAACGTGGCGTACGAGCCGATTCCCGGCGACAACGCGACCATTCTGGGCAAGGTCGTGGCCGTTCTGCGCCGCCTCTGAACGCACTACGTGGATCGGCCCGAGGAGAGGGGTTCTCTCGTCGGGCCGATCTTTGCGTTCAGCGCCTTCCGCTTCGCGCAGTTCCCCGCGCCCCTGTCGGGGCGCGGGGGAGTCAGCGAGGCTTGACCGGGGGCGCCGACGCGTCGATCGCGGCCAGCGACCGGCGGACCTGGTTGCGGTCCGTGGTGTACCAGAAGTCCGGCATGGAGGAGCGGAAGAAGCTCCCGTACCGCGCGGTGGCGAGTCGCGGGTCGAGGACGGCGACGACGCCGCGGTCGTCCGCCGCGCGCACCAGGCGGCCGGCGCCCTGCGCCATCAGGAGCGCGGCGTGCGTCGCCGCGACGGCCATGAAGCCGTTGCCGCCGTGGGCTTCGACGTCCTTCTGGCGGGCGCTCATCAGCGGGTCGTCGGGGCGCGGGAAGGGGATCCGGTCCATGACGACGAGCTGACAGGCGGAGCCGGGGACGTCGACGCCCTGCCAGAGCGAGAGGGTGCCGAACAGGCAGGTCTGCGCGTCGGAGGCGAAGGTGCGGATGAGTTCGCCGAGGGTGTCCTCGCCCTGGAGGAGGATCGGCACGTCGAGGCGTTCCCGGAGGGCTTCGGCCGCGGCCTGCGCGGCCCGCATCGAGGAGAACAGGCCGAGGGTGCGGCCGCCGGAGGCGCCGATCAGTTCGGTGAGTTCGTCGAGCATCTCGGGCCGGTCGGGTTCCCGGCCGGGCGGCGGCAGGTGCTTGGCGACGTAGAGGATGCCCTGCTTGGGGTAGGTGAACGGGGAGCCGACGTCCAGTCCGCGCCAGTACGGCGGGGCGTCCTCGCCGGTCTCGGCGCTGGGCCCGTCGGGGGTGCGGTGGTCGGGCAGCCTGGTCTCGCCGGGCAGGCCGAGGGACGCGGCGACGCCGTTGAAGTCGCCGCCGAGCTTGAGGGTGGCGGAGGTGAGGACGACCGAGCGGTCCTTGTACAGGTTCTCCCGGAGCAGCCCGGAGACGGACAGCGGGGCGACCCGCAGCGACGCGGTGCCGAGGCCGAAGCGGTCGCTGCGTTCGATCCAGATGACGTCGTACTCGGAGCCGGTGAGCAGCCGGTCCGCCGTCTCGTGCAGGGTCTCCGCGGAGGCCATCGCCTGCTTGCGCACGGCGTCCTCGTCGCTGAGGCCCTTGTCACGGTTCTCGCCGAGCGAGGTGATGACCTGGCGGCAGGCGTCCCGGATGCCGGCCACGGCGTAGCCGAGGTACTCGGGGAGTTCCTCGACCTGGCCGGGCTGGGCGGTCTCCATCAGGCCGTGGAAGTTCTCGGCGGCGGCCTGCAGCGCGTCCACCGCCTTCTCGTTGGCGAGTTTCGCCGCGCGCTTGACCGCCCGGTTGACGGCGCCGACGGTGAGTTCGGCGGTGGCGGCGCCGGTGACGCGGTTCACCAGCTCGTGGGCCTCGTCGATGATCAGCAGGCCGTGTTCGGGGAGGACGGGCGCGCCCTCGATGGCGTCGATCGCCAGCATCGCGTGGTTGGTGACCACCACGTCCGCCAACTTGGCGCGTTCGCGGGCCTGTTCGGCGAAGCACTCCTGGCCGTAGGCGCACCGGGCGGCGCCCAGGCACTCCTTGGAGGTGACGGAGAGCTGGGCCCAGGCCTTGTCGGAGACGCCGGGGGTGAGGTCGTCGCGGTCGCCGGTCTCGGTCTCGTCGGCCCAGTCGCGCAGCCGCAGGACGTCCTGGCCGAGCTTGCCGGTGGGGCCGCCGAGCGCGTCGACCGGGTCGAACAGGCCCTCGCCCTCGTCGCTCGGGGTGCCCTCGTTGGCGCGGTGCAGGCACAGGTAGTTGGAGCGGCCCTTGAGCATCGCGTACAGCGGGCGGCGGCGCAGCGTCGGGTGCAGGGCGTCGACGGTGCGCGGCAGGTCGCGTTCGACGAGCTGGCGCTGGAGGGCGAGCGTCGCGGTGGCGATCACCACGTTGTCGCCGTGGGCGAGGGCGGGCACCAGGTAGGCGAGGGACTTTCCGGTGCCGGTGCCGGCCTGGACGAGGAGGTGTTCGCCCTCGTCGACGGCGGCGGCGACCGCCTCGGCCATCCGGACCTGCCCGGGCCGCTCCACGCCGCCGACGGCGTTGACGGCGGCGTGCAGCAGCTCCGGGATACGGGAGGCGGGGACGGGGGGCGCCGATGCGTCCGGGCCGCCGGGCAGGGGTGCGGTGTCGTTCGTCATGACGCAACCAGCCTACGGGGCCGGGGTGACAATTCGGTGCCGTCGGGACGGGAGGTGCGCGGTGCTGTGCAGCGGGTTGTCGACCTGACCGTGGACGGCGGCGTGCGGACGGTCCGGGCGGTCGCGGTAGCCGTCGAGCAGCAGCCGGTTGCGGTTCAGGCAGAGCCGGTCGATCCGCGGCGCGAACAGGTCGAACAGTTTGTGCCGGTCGGCGAGTTCCGGGAAGCGCCGCTGGCAGTCCCGGATCCGCTCGGCGAGCAGCTCCCAGAACTCGGTCTCGGGGAGGCCGAGTTGTTCCTCCAGCAGGGGTGCGAGGTAGCGGTAGACGCCGATGAACAGCCCGGAGTGCAGGAACTGGCACAGGTAGTCGGGGTTCTCGCGCAGCAGGACGTCGCCGATGCCGTCGGGCAGGTCGGCGAGTTCCGGCAGCGGCTGGTCGCTGATGTTGACGTCGTCGACGAAGTCCTTGACGGCGAGCCGGACGGGGACGTCCTGCTGGTCGAAGACGATGATCGCGTTCTCGCCGTGCGGGGAGAACACCAGGCCGTAGCGGTACAGGAAGTGCAGCAGCGGCGGCAGCATCACGGTGAACAGCCGGTCGGTCCACTCGCGGACGTCCAGGCCCGAGCGGGCGACGAGTTCGGCGGTCAGCGCGCGGCCGTCGGAGCCGGTCTGCAGCAGCGCGGCCAGGGTGCGGCCGTGTTCGCCGTCGTCGAGGTGGCGGCCGAGCGGCTCGCGCCAGATCGCGCCGAGCAGTTCCTTGTACTGGTAGGGCGCGTCGGGCAGGTCCCGGTACAGCGGGTGTTCGACGGTGACGGAGGCGATCTCGCCGAGCAGGATCACCCGGCATTCGTCGCGCAGGTACGGGTCCTGGTCGCGCAACCCCTGGATCCAGCCGGTGACGGCGGGTGCGGCGAGGGCGCGTTCGGTGGGCAGGCCGCGCCAGACCAGGGTGTTGAGGATGGCGAGCGGCAGTTTGACGGTGCACCGGTCGGGGCGGCTGAGGTTGAAGAACGACCGGATGGACTGCTGGGGCAGCCGCAGGTCGCCGTCGGTGGGCAGTGGGACGATCTCGCCGCTGGCGATCCAGGGCGCGAACAGGCCGACCACGGTCTCGTCCCACTGCCAGGGGTGCACCGGCAGCAGCCAGAACTCGTCGGCCCGTTCGCCGAGTTGGGCGCGGAACGCGGGGTCGAGTTCGGTGTCGTAGATGGTCTCGTCACCGCGGAAGGCGGCCAGGTTCTTGTGCACGGCGAGCCACGGCAGGGTGCGGGGCAGCCGGGCCTCGGGGGCCCAGCGGGCGGCGTCGGCGGCGGAGAAGCCGAGCCGGCCCTTGTTGGCGACGATCCACGGGTGGCCGGTCTGTCTGCCCTCCAGCGCCGCGTGGTCGAGGTCGGCGAGTTCGGCGGCGGTCAGTGCGGTGGCCCGCAGGTGGGCGTCGGCGATCAGGGTGGCGGTGAGTTCGCGGACCAGGTGGCCGGTGGTGTCGCCGGTCAACTTCAGGGTGTGCCGGGCCTGTTGGAGGAATCTCAGCGGGTCGTCGCCGCCGATTATCGAGGCCGGGTCGACCCGCCAGCTGCCATAGGCGCCCCGGCGCGCGGTGAACCGGTAGTCGGCGTCCGGGAGTTCGAGCAGGTAGTGGTCGCCCTCCGGCCGGGGGTGCAGCAGTTCCTCGTAGGCGAATTCGCCGAACAGTTTGGCCAGCATGGCGCGTGCGGCGGCCTGCCAGTGACCGGTGGTGAGCTGGGACGGCAGGTGGAGTGCGGTGTCAACGGCCGGCTGCGGCACGCTCGTTCCCTTCCTGGGGTCGCGGGAGCACCGGGGCCGGGGCGGGCTCGGGTGCGAAGGTGGTCCAGGCGGTGCGGTGGGGCAGCGGGTGCAGGGTCTTGCCCGCGACGGCGTTCAGGATCACGGCGGCGCGGTGCGCGCCGAGCCCGAGGTCCGGGGTGCCGACTCCGTGAGTGTGCAACTCGGCGTTCTGGACGTACAGCCCCCCGGTGAGTTCCGGCCGGGTGGCGACCCGGTGGTCGAGGTCGACCCGGTAGCGGCCCTGTGCGTCCCAGTCGATCAGCCCGGCGATCGGGTCGAGCAGGGCGGGGCGGTGCGCCCGGTAGCCGGTGGCGAGCACCACGGCGTCGGTGCGGATCAGGTGGCGGCGGCCGGAGTCGGTGTGCCGGCAGCGCAGTTCGAGCCGGCCGTCAGGGCCGGGGAGGGCCTCGGTGACGGCGGTGCCGGGGAGGATCTCGACGGGTTCGGCGTCGATCGGGCGGCCCACGGTGCGCTCGTACAGGTGGTCGTGGATCTCGGCGAGGGTCTCCGTGCTGGCCGCCTTGTGCAGTTGCCACTGGGCGGGCACCAGGGCGTCCCGGACCGGCTCGGGCAGGCCGTGGAAGTAGCGGGTGTAGTCGGGGGTGAACTGTTCCAGGCCGAGCTTGGAGTACTCCATCGGCGCGAGCGCCCTGGTGCGGGTGAGCCAGCGCACCAGGGTGCCGTCGCCGGCGTGCCGGCGCAGCAGGTCGAGGAACACCTCGGCGCCGGACTGGCCGGAGCCGACCACCGTGATGTCCCGTGCGCCGTCAAGCCTCTGCCGCTCCGTCAGGTACTCGGCGGAGTGCAGCACCGCCGGGTGGTGGCGCAGCGCCGCGAACGCCTCGGGGCGGGCGGGTTCGGTGCCGACGCCGAGCACCAGGTTCCGGGCCAGGTGCACCGCGCCGGCCGCGTGCACCCGGTAGTGCTGCTGCCCGGCGTCCCAGTGGACGGCGTCGACGGGGCTGTCGAAGCGGCAGTTGGGGAGCCGGTCGGCAGCCCAGCGGCAGTAGTGCTCGTACTCGCGGCGCGGCAGCTGGAAGCGTTCACTGAAGTAGAACGGGAACAGCCGCTGCTGGTGGCGCAGGTAGTTGAGGAACGACCACGGGTTGGTGGGGTCGACCAGCGAGACCAGGTCGGCGAGGAACGGGACCTGCATCCGGGCGCCGTCCACCAGCATGCCGGGGTGCCAGCGGAATTCGGGGCGGGCGTCGAGGAACAGCGCGCTGACGGTGTCGGCCCGGTCGGCGAGCGCGGCCAGCGAGAGGTTGAACGGGCCGATGCCGACGCCGATCAGGTCGTACGGCTCGGGCTGCTGAGTGTTCATGACGTCCTAGGTCTCGGGCCGCGCGCGGATCATCAGGGCGGCGCGCTTGTCGGGGAGGTCGAGATCGGCGGCGCGGGTGAATCCGGCGGCGGTGAACGCCCGGACGGAGGGCGTGTTGCGGACGTCGGGTTCGGCGAGCACCCGGGTGCAGCGGGGTTCGTCCCGCAGCAGCCGGGCGGCGATCGCGTCGAGCAGCAGGGCGCCCAGGCCCCGGCCGCGGGCGGCGGGGGCGAGCAGCAGGTGGATGCCCAGGTCGTGCGGGCGGGCGGGGTAGTGCGCGGCGAGCGGGTCGAGGTCGGCGCGGTACAGCTCGAAGTAGCCGGTGGGTTCGCCGTCGAGCAGCGCGAGGACGGGGCGGCTGCGGCCGTCGCCGTCGAGCTGCCCGGCGAGGTGCGCCGCGGTGGTCCCGGGCGGGCCCGCGAGGGCCCACCAGCGGTCGGTCTCCGGGTCGTTCATCCACCCGGTGATCAGGTCCAGGTCGGTGCTCAACCGGACGGTGCGCAGGACGAGTTCACCGGCGCTGGTGGCGATGGGCCTCACGCCCGGGCCACCGGGTTGTCGATCTCCACGTACACCGACTGGGTCTCCACCGGGCCGACCAGTTCGTCCAGGCCGTGCAGCCGGGTCAGCAGGTTGGCCTTGCAGCGCAGGGTGGGGGCGTCCAGCAGGTGGGCGGGCAGCGTGGAGCGGGTGGCGGTGGCGGCGGGGCCGGACAGGAAGCGGCGCAGCGCGGCCAGCAGCAGTCGTTCGTCGGCGAGTTGCTGGGAGCCGAAGGCGCCGATCAGGCCGAGCACGTGGTTGATGCCGAGGTAGTAGGCGAAGCGTTCGTCGGCGACCGCGTCGGGGACGAAGGTGTCGCTGTGCGCGCCGAGTCCGGGCAGCATCCGGTGCAGCCGGTCGGCGTGCGAGGTGCGGAAGTAGTAGCCCTGGTTGTCGCGGTAGCGGCCGCCGGTGGGCCAGCCCTGCGCGTCGAGCCGGACCAGGCTGTTCTGCTGGTGGGCCTCCAGCGCGATGCCGGCCTGCCCGTCGAGCCAGAGGATCGGCAGCACCACGGCGTCCAGGTAGCGCAGGAACCATTCGGTGGCCACGGTCGCCGCGGGTCGGCCGCTGCGGGCGGCGAGTTCGCCGATCAGCTGGGCGAGTTGCGAGCCGTCCGGGTCGATGGGCTGTTCGGCGACCAGGCCGGCCACGCACAGCGCCCGGTCGGCGGGGCCGAACGGCAGCTCCCGCAGCACGGTGTCCAGGCCGTTGGGGTCGCCGAGGGCGGGGTGGTCGACGCCGATCCAGGCCGGGTCGCGGACGATGTCGAAGCCGGGGTGGGCGGCCTGCCACTTCCGGCCCAGGCCGGCCTCCAGCAGCCGGTGCACCTCGACGCCGCGGTGGAGTTCCTTGCGCAGGTTCTCCCGGCGGGAGTTGGTGATCCGCAGGCCCAGCGAGAGTTTGAGCATCCACGGGGTGCCGGGTCGGCAGACGGTGCGCACCGAGCTGGTGGGGTGCCAGGGGTCGCCGTGCTGGCCGAGGTCGGTCAGCAGGCCCTGGTCCAGCAGGTCGGCGACGGCGGGACGGAGGGTCAGCTCCCGGGCCTGCCACGGGTGCAGTGGCAGTGCGGCGGTGCCGGCGGGCAGCGGGCGGCCGTACAGCTCGGCGGTGAGCCGCTCGGCGGGGGCGCCGGCGGCGGAGTCCGCGGCGAGCAGGCTGCGGTCGACGGCCCACCAGTGCAGCCGGAACGAACCGTGCAGCTCCGGCGAGTAGGCGGCGGACTGGGCGGGGCCGAGGCCGTCGCGGCTCTTCGGGGTGGGGTGCAGCGGGTGGCCGAGCAGCAGCGACTGTTCGGCGCGCAGGAACGGGTCGACGGGGGCGGAGGTGAACGTCCGGCGGTGGGCGAGGATCTCGGCGGTGCGGCCGACCGAGTCGGCCACCCGGGAGGTGAGGTCGGCGAGCTGGCCGGGTTCGGGGCGGCCGGTGGCGCCGGCCACCAGGGCGGCGACGGTGACGGCGTCCACCGGGTGTTCGGCGTTGCCGGTGGAGACGGTGGCGGGGCCGAACCGGTGCCAGCCGCAGGCCGACCAGTGCCGCACCGGCGCGGACAGCTGGGCGGCGCCGCCGAGGACGGGGATGCGCAGCAGGTCGCCGTCGGGGCGTTCGGCGGCGGTCTCCCGGGCCCAGCACCGCAGCAGGCTCTCGGTGGCGGCGTGTTCGGCGGCGACGGCCGGATCCGGGTGGAGCAGCAGGTCCGGGGTGGGGTGCCCGGCCGACGGCAGGACGACCGGGAGAACCTCGGTGAGGGTGGTGGACAAATCCGCTCCTTGAGCCGCGCGAGAGCCTTCGGGTAAGGGTTACCTATCCCGGAGCGCCGGATACAAAATCGCCTCACCCGTTCCAGTGAGTTTCCGTTGATCACCCGCGCAGCAGCCGGCCGGCTGGGATCCTGACGGACCGTCACCATCACGGTTCGATGACCGGACGCCAACAGGACCGCACCGCCCGCCGGTGGTTCGCGCCCCGAATGAAAGACTGTCCCGGGGGAACGGACCGTTTCAGGGGGGTTGAGAGTGAGGGCACGGGGGGTGCTGGCCGCGCTGACCGCGGCGGTGCTGCTGGGCGGGGTGGCCGGCTGCGGCTCGGACGGCGGCCCGGGCGGGGACGGGAACCCGCACAGCTTCGCCGAGTTGAAGCACTGGGGGTTCACCGAGTGGGACCACTGGGCGCAGCGGCACAGCTTCCGCAATCCGGTGGTGGCGGGCGCGTGGAGCGCCGAGACGATGGACCAGGCGCCGCCGCAGCAGCCCGCGCCGGCGCCCGAGTCGGCGGCACCTGAGTCGCCGTCGGCCGTGCCGTCCACGGGAACCGGTCCGGGCCCGGTCCCGGCGGTCGCCGCGCAGCCGGTGCCGCGGCCGTACACCAGCTATCCGGCGTCGGGGAAGGTCTTCCTGACCGCGCCGAACGGCGGCACCGGCCAGTGCTCGGCCACCGTGGTGGCCGATCCGGCGAACCCGGGCCGCAGCAACCTGGTGTGGACGGCCGCGCACTGCGTCCACGAGGGCAAGGGCGGCGACTGGTACAAGAACCTGGTCTTCGTCCCGGCCTACAACAGCTCGGGCGCGGCCAGCGACCACCACAAGGCCTCGCTCGCCGAGGTCGCCCCGCTCGGGCAGTGGTGGGCGGACAAGGTGATCACCTCACCGCTGTGGACCACCGAGGGCACCAGGGGCGGGGACGCCGCGAACCAGTACGACTTCGCGGTGATCAAGGTGCACGGCCCGGAGGGCGAGAGCCGCTCGCTGGAGGAGGTGCTCGGCACCGCCGTTCCGGTCTGGTTCGACGCGCCGCGCGAGCAGCTCGCCATCCAGGCCTGGGGCTACCCGGCCGTCGCGCCGTTCGACGGGCAGGAGCTGGAGCGCTGCGACTCCGGCCGCCCGGCCGCCCGGAGCTTCGACGCCGCCCGCCCCGCGATGCTGGTGATCGGCTGCACCATGACGGCCGGCGCCTCCGGCGGCGGCTGGTTCGCGGACGGCCCGGACGGCCGCCAACGCCTGGTCAGCAACACCTCCATCGGCACCCAGGCGCACACCGCCCTGAACGGCCCCTACCTGGAGGGCGTGGCCCGCCAGGCCCTCGACTACATCTCCCGGAAGTGACCGCCCGTCACCTCCGCACGACCTTCTCGACCGAACGACGACCACGGGGGGAATCACCCATGACCGACCAGCACCGCGTGAAGCGCCGCATCCGAAACGCGTCCGCGGCCGCCCTGGTGACGGTACTCGCCGTCACCACCGCCGCCTGCCAGAGCGACAAGCCGAAGGCGAGCCCGGCGCCGGCCGGACAGTCCTCCGGGGCTTCGAACAAGGACTCCGTCGACATCGGCGACGTACAGAACTTCCTTTCCCAGGTGCCGAACTGGAGCGCCGACGACTGGAAGAAGTGGGCGGCCAAGAACGGCTTCAAGCCCGAGGACATCGCGAAGATCAAGGACTTCTGGGACAAGAAGAAGCCTTCCGACCCGACGAAGAGCACCGAGATCACGCCGGACGCCCCCTCGATCAAGGACCTGACCCTCCCGACCCCCGTCAAGGCCAAGGCCCAGCCGCACCCGTACAGCGCGGACACCGCCGTGATCGGGAAGGTCTTCTTCCAGGCCCCCGACGGCCCGATGGTCTGCTCGGGCACCGTGGTCTCCGACCCGGCCCACCCCGGCAAGAGCAACCTGGTGTGGACGGCCGGCCACTGCGTCCACGACGGCAAGGGCGGCGACTTCTTCACCAATTGGATGTTCGCGCCCGGCTACAACCGCAGCGGTGTCACCAGCAACGGGAAGAAGCCGGAGATCACCTGGGCCCAGGCCGCCCCGATGGGCCGCTGGCTGGCCACCGACATGCTGATCATGCCGCAGTGGGCCAAGGAGGGCACCAAGGTCGGCACCGCGGCGATGCAGTTCGACTTCGCGGTGGTCCGGGTGGCCGCGCTCGACGGCTCCGACCGCTCGCTGGAGGAGACCGTCGGCTCCTCCGTCCCGATCTGGTTCGGCGCCAAGCCGGACGAGATCACCTCGCCGTCGGGGTACGGCTACCCGGGCGCCGCGCCCTACAACGGCGAGGAGCTGGAGCACTGTGACGCCCCCAAGCTCAGCCCGTTCGTCTTCGACCGCTCGCGCCCGCCGATGCTCGCCATGGGCTGCACCATGACCGGTGGATCCTCGGGTGGCGGCTGGCTCACCCGCCAGAACGGCAAGACGATGCTGTTCTCCAACGTGTCGATCGGCGACCACGTGAACGACTGGCAGGCCGGGCCGACCCTCGGCCCGGAGGCCAAGAAGATGTTCGACGCCTTCGTCGCCAAGAAGTAACCGGAACGCCGGACGGGCGGCACACCACGAAGGTGTGCCGCCCGCCCGTCCGTCCGGATGCCTCAGGCCGTGACGACCGCGTACCGCTCCAGCTCGGCCGCCAGCACCGCCGCCACCTTGGCGTGCAGCAGCGTGCCTTCCGCGGTGTGCTCGGCGCTGATCAGCTCGCCCTCCGCGTGCACCCGGGAGACCAGGTCGCCGCGTGTGTAGGGGACCAGGACCTTGACCTCCACCGCGGGGCGGGGCAGTTCCTCGTCGATCAGGGTGAGGAGCTCCTCGATGCCCATGCCGCTGCGGGCCGAGACCACGATGGCGTGCGGCTCGCGGCGCAGCAGGCGCTGGAGCACCGCCGGGTCGGCCGCGTCCGCCTTGTTGATCACCACGATCTCGGGCACGTTCTGTGCCTCGACCGAGACGATCACCTCGCGCACGGCGGCGAGCTGCGTCTCCGGCTCCGGGTGGGAGCCGTCCACCACGTGCAGGATGAGGTCGGCGTCGGCGACCTCCTCCATGGTGGAGCGGAACGCCTCGACCAGGTGGTGCGGCAGGTGCCGGACGAAGCCGACGGTGTCGGCCAGCGTGTACAGCCGGCCGCTCGGGGTCTGCGCCCGGCGGACCGTCGGGTCCAGGGTGGCGAACAGCGCGTTCTCCACCAGGACGCCGGCGCCGGTGAGCCGGTTGAGCAGCGAGGACTTGCCGGCGTTGGTGTACCCGGCGATGGCCACCGAGGGCACCTGGTGGCGCCGCCGCTCCTGCCGCTTGGTGTCGCGGCCCTTCTTCATGTCGGCGATCTCCTTGCGGAGCTTCGCCATCTTCTCGCGGATCCGCCGACGGTCGGTCTCGATCTTGGTCTCACCGGGACCACGGGTGGCCATACCGCCGCCCGAGGTACCGGAGCCACCGCCACCCATCTGCCGGGACAGCGACGCGCCCCAGCCGCGCAGGCGCGGCAGCATGTACTGCATCTGCGCGAGCGAGACCTGCGCCTTGCCCTCACGGGACTTGGCGTGCTGGGCGAAGATGTCCAGGATCAGGGCGGTGCGGTCGACGACCTTGACCTTCACCACGTCTTCCAGGTGGATCAGCTGACCGGGCGTGAGCTCACCGTCGCAGACCACGGTGTCGGCGCCGGAGGAGGCGACCAGGTCGCGCAGCTCCTTGGCCTTGCCGGAGCCGATGTAGGTGGCCGCGTCGGGCTTGTCACGGCGCTGGATCACACCGTCCAGGACTTCGGAGCCGGCCGTCTCGGCGAGCGCGGCGAGCTCGGCCATCGAGTTCTCCGCCTCCTCGAGCGTGCCGTCCGTCCACACGCCGACGAGCACCACGCGCTCCAGGCGGAGCTGGCGGTACTCGACTTCGGTGACGTCCTGCAGTTCGGTGGAGAGGCCGGCGACACGCCGGAGCGCGGCGCGCTCGGAACGGTCGTACTGCTCTCCGTCGTAGTTGCCGAGGCCCTCGTCGATCGCCGCGAGGTCCTCGTCCATCAGGGCTTCCGCCTTGAGGTCGGCGAGGCGGTTGGCCGACTCGCTCGATCGGGTGCGGCTGTCGAACGTGGAGGTCATTTCATCCTTGGATTGATCGGGTGATGCTCTCGGACAACACGGCGGAACCGCCGTGAATTCCCCACGATGGTCGCACGCCCGCTGTGCCCGAGTCATCCCTTTTACCAGCCGCCACGACGGCCTCCGCCACCGGCCCCGGCACGGCCCGCTCCGCCCCGGCCGCCGGCGCCGGAGCCCGGCCGGGCAGCTCCTCGGGCCCGCCCGGCCGGTACACGTCGTACACGCCCGACACCCGGAGCATCGCCCGCATCACGGCGGGCAGCTTGGCGGCGTCGGCGAGTTCCAGGGTGTAGCTGTGCCGCACCCGCAGCTGGCGGGGCGGCTCGACGTCGGCGGAGAAGATCGACACGCCCTCGCCGGAGATCGCGGCGGTCAGGTCGGCCAGCAGCCGGGGCCGGTTCAGCGCCTCGGCGTGCAGGGTGGCCCGGTAGCCCCACTGCGGGGCGCCGCCGGGCAGCCAGCGGACCGGGACCGCCCGACGGCCGCCGCGCAGCATCCGGGTGCCGGTCGAACAGCCGGTCCGGTGCACCGCGACGACGCCGCCGCTCAGCACGATGCCGGCCACCGCGTCGGGCGGCACGGGCGTGCAGCAGCGTGCCAACCGGACGGTGGCGCCCGGCAGTTCGGGCACGTCGGCGGGCGCGCCGGGTGCGGCGGCGGGCGGCGCGGGCGGGGCGGCGGCGGGCACCGGGGCGCCGGCCGCGGGCGGCCGTTCGGCGGCGGGCGCGGGCAGCGGCCCGGCCGCCAGCCGGCGCTCGATGGCGAGCCGGGCGGCGGGGGTGCGGACGTACTCCAGCCACTCCCGGTCGGGGCCGCTGTCCTCGCCGGGCGGGGCGGTGAGCAGGCCGAGCACGTCGCCGTCGCGCAGTTCGGTGGAGAGCGCGGTGAGCCGGCCGTTGATTCGGGCGCCGATGCAGCGGTGGCCGGTCTCCTCGCCGATCAGGTAGGCGGCGTCCAGACAGCTGGCGCCGGCGGGCAGGTGCAGGGTGGTGCCGTCCTCGGTGACGGCGGTGATCTCGCGGTCGTCGCGCAGGTCGGCGGTGAGCGCGGACCAGAAGGCGTCCGGGTCGGGGGTGTCCTGCTGCCACTCCAGCAGCCGGGCCAGCCAGCCGGGGCGGGCGGGGTCGGTGCGGTCCTCGGGGTCGTCGGCGGCGCCCTGCCGGTCGGCGGTGCGCGGGTCGCCGAGCGCGACCACGCCGGTCTCGGCGACCTCGTGCATCCGCCGGGTGCGCACCAGGACCTCGATCACCTCGCCGCCGGGCAGCGCCACCGCGGTGTGCAGCGACTGGTACAGGTTGAACTTGGGGGCGGCCACGAAGTCCTTGAACTCGCCGGGCAGCGGCGTCCAGCAGGTGTGCAGTTCGCCGAGCACCGCGTAGCAGTCGGCGTTCTCCTCGACCACCACCAGCAGCCGCCCGTAGTCGGCGGGCCGCAGCGCCGCGCCGTCCGGGCCGGCCCCGCGTTTGATCATCACCCGGTGCAGCGAGACCAGGTGCCGGGGGCGGACGGTGACGGCGGAGGAGATCCCGGCCTCGCCGAGCTGGCGGCCGAGTTCGGTGGCGAACGGGGCGAGCACGCCGTCGGCCCAGCCGCCGGCCACCGCGCCGGTGTCCGCGTACTCCTCGGGGTGCAGGGTGGCGAACACGATGTCCTCCAGCTCCGCCTTCACCACCTGGATGCCGAGCCGTTCGGCGAGCGGGATCAGCACGTCCCGGGTGACCTTGGCGATCCGCACCTGGCTGGCCGGCTTCATGTGCCGGATGGTGCGCATGTTGTGCAGCCGGTCGGCGAGTTTGATCACCATCACCCGGACGTCGTCGCCGGTGGCGACCAGCATCTTGCGGAAGGTCTCGGGTTCGGCCGCCGCGCCGAAGTCGACCTTCTCCAGCTTGGTGACGCCGTCCACCAGGTACGCGATCTCCGGCCCGAAGACCTCGGCGACCTGATCGAGCGTCACTTCGGTGTCCTCGACGGTGTCGTGCAGCAGCGAGGCGACCAGCGTGGTGGTGTCCGCGCCGAGCTGGGCGAGGATCATGGTGACGGCGAGCGGGTGGGTGATGTACGGCTCGCCGCTCTTGCGGGTCTGCCCGCGGTGGCTCTCCTCGGCGACCCGGTAGGCCCGGGCCAGCAGCGCCAGATCGGCCTGCGGGTGGTGCACCCGGTGCGCCTGCACGATCGGTTCGATGGCGTCGGGGACGGGCGTCCGCCCGGTGGCGAGCAGCGCCGCCCGGCCGGCCCGGCCGAGCGCCGCACGGCTGAAGCGGCTCGCCTGCTGCTTGGACGGCGAGCCCGCCAACTCGGAGCGGATGGTCATCTGCACCTCCGGCAGCAACACCGGAGCGACGGCCGACCCGGTGGTCCATGCTACCGAGCACAGCACGTTCGGCGAGCCCCCGCTTCGGCTCTGCCATCGGTATCACCCGAACGGGGGGATTAGCCGGATAGCGGCGTGGGAAGCGGGAGCTGACGGTTCGTCCAGCTGACCTGCCGTTACACCAGAACACCCTCGGCGACGATCACGGCGGGGCCGGTCATCTCGATCCGGCCGTCGGGGAACTCCTCGATCACCAGCCGCCCGCCGGGCAGGTCGACCGTCCAGCTGACGGCCCGTCCGGTGTCCGCCGGGTCCAGCCCCGCGCGGCGGATCGCGGCCACCGCGACGGCGCAGGCGCCCGTCCCGCAGGAGCGGGTCTCGCCGGAGCCGCGCTCGTGCACCCGCATCGCCACGTGCCGCTCGCCGCGGTCCACCACGAACTCCACGTTCACGCCCTGGGGGTACACGCCCTGGGGCGCGGTGGCCGGCGCGTCGTACAGGAGCCCGGCGTGCGCGAGGTCCTCGACGAACGCGACGGCGTGCGGATTGCCCATGTTGACGTTCAGCGCGGGCCAGCTGCGGTCGTCGACGGTGACGGTGATGTCGTCCGGGCCGGGCAGCACCGCGCGGCCCATGCCCACGGTGATCTCGCCCGGGGTGCCGTCGGCGGCGTCCTCGGCGATCCGCATCTGCTTCACCCCGGCCCGGGTGGCGACCGCCAGCTCGCCCGGCTTCGCGTGCCCGGCGTGCACCAGGTAGCGGGCGAACACCCGCACCCCGTTGCCGCACATCTCGGCGATCGAGCCGTCCGCGTTGCGGTAGTCCATGAACCACTCGGCCTGCCCGGCCATCCCCACCGCCACCGGCTCGGCCGCCGAGCGCACCACCCGCAGCACGCCGTCCGCGCCGATCCCGGCCCGCCGGTCGCACAGGGCGGCGACGGTGGCCGCCGACAGCTCCAGCTCACCGTCCGGGTCGGGGACGATCACGAAGTCGTTCTGGGTGCCGTGCCCCTTGAGGAAGGCCGTTCCGCTGATTCCGCTGCGCTCGCTCACACCGCCGATGGTAACGGCCGCGAAGAGCTAACCGCGCAGGTGGACGACCCGCCAGACGGCCAGCGCCAGGGCGACGGCCACCAGCAGGGTGTAGACCACGATGGCCTTCCAGCCGGCCCGCTCCGAGGAGCCCCGGCGCGGCACGCCCGGCCACTTGTAACCGGCCCGGCGGGCGGCCATCGCACCCCAGCCGACCGAGGCGGCGGTGATCAGCAGGCCGAGCATCCCGATCATCGCGGTCGCGCCCTCGCTGCCGAAGGCCAGCGGGAAGGCGAACATCAGCGAGCCGAACATCACCGTTCCGGCGATCGGCAGGATCTGCCACCAGCGCAGCCGGCGGCGCGGCCGGATGTCCCGCACGTGCACCACGCCCGGCGCGGTGGCCAGGTCGTCGATCGCGGGAAGCGCCACCGCGTACGAGGTGGTCGGGACGGCCAGTTCGGGCAGCGTCTCGGAACCGTCGGACACGTCGCCCAGCAGCTCATCGGTTTCGGGGCCGGTACCCGTTGACACGCGGCCTCCCCTGACGGCTCGACGCGAACTCCGGAGCTCGCGGGCGGTGAGGCCGGCCCGCGTGCCGGGCCTCGGTGCTACCGATGATGGCACGCGGCAAGACCCGGACAGGGCGTCCCACGGGGTGATCGGGTGATCCGATGCCAGGACGTGATCCGGCCGTGACCGCCGGTACCTCCTGCACCTGCGTCTGCCGGTGCAACTGCCCGGGCGACTGGCCTGATCACGCCCCTGGGCAGCCGAAATCCGCCGGTCAGCCGGTGTCGCCGGGGCGTTCCGGGCGATCAATCAGTTCCATTGCGCGGCCCAGGAGTTCGACCGGATCGGCGCCCTCCGGACGGTCCAGCCAGTGGATCCGGTCGTCCCGCCGGAACCACGACTCCTGACGCCTGGCGAACCGCCGGGTGGCCCGCACCGTCTCCGCCCGCGCCTCGTCCTCGGTGCACTCGCCGGCGAAGAACGCCAGCACCTGCTGGTAGCCCAGCGCCCGGCTCGCGGTCAGCCCCTCGCGCAGCCCGACCCGCTCCAGCGCCCGCACCTCGTCCAGCAGGCCGGCCTCCCACATCCGGTCGACCCGCAGCTCGATCCGCCGGTCCAGCTCCGGCCGCGGCACCTGCACACCGATCTGCACCGCCTCGTACACCGCGCGCTGCGTCGGCAGGTTCGCGGTGAACGGCTGCCCGGTGATCTCGATGACCTCCAGCGCCCGGACGATCCGCCGCCCGTTGCTGGTCAGGATCGCCTCCGCGGCCGCCGGGTCCAGCCCGGCCAGCCGCCGGTGCAGCACGCCCGGCCCGACCCGCTCCAGCTCCTCCTCCAGCCGGGCCCGCACCTCGGGGTCCGTACCGGGGAACTCCATCTCGTCGATCGCCGCCCGCACGTACAGGCCCGAACCGCCCACCAGCACCGGCACCCGGCCGGCCGCCAGCAGCCGGTCCATCTCGGCCCGGGCGAGACGCTGGTACTCGGCCACCGAGGCGGTCTCGGTGACCTCCCAGATGTCCATCAGATGGTGCGGAACACCGCCGCGCTCGTCCTCGGGCAGCTTGGCGGTGCCGATGTCCATGCCCTTGTACAACTGCATCGAGTCGGTGTTCACCACCTCCCCGCCGAGCTCACTGGCGATCGCCACCGCCAGATCGGACTTGCCGGCCGCCGTCGAACCGACCACCGACACCACCCGGCGCGGACGTACAGAAGAAGAAGAGGAGGAACCGCTCACCCCACCAGTCTCGCAAAACCCGGGCACCTCTCGTGTCGCGACCTCGTTGACCGGGGAAGATCAGCTATGCCTGGTACCGATCTGACACGAAAAGCGAGGAACGCCCCATGGGTCTGATGGACAACCTCAAGGGCAAGGCCGAGGAACTCAAGGACAAGGCCAGTGAGCTGGCCGGAAAGCACGGCGACAAGATCGACAACATGGTGGACAAGGCCGGCGAGACCATCGACAAGGCCACCAAGCACAAGTACAGCGAAAAGATCGAGAAGAGCACCTCGGCCGCCAAGCACGCCCGCGACGACTTCGCGGCGAAGCCCAAGGACGACTGAAACCTCGCGCCCCGGTGGCCTGCTGGTGATCAGCGCCAGGAGGCCACCAGGTAGCCGACACCGTACGGAGCGTCCTCGTACCGCAGCTCGCCGCCGAGCGACGCACCCTCCGCCGCGCCCGCCAGCACCTGCCAGGGCGCCCGGCCCTCCGCGAGCAGCTCCGCCGAGAGCTCCGCGTCCAGCGCGGCCAGCGCCGCCACGTCCGCCGCGGCCAGCGCCGCCGCCACCGCCCCGTCGTAGCCCTCGGCCCGCTCGTCCAGATACCCCGGAGCCTTCACCGAACGCCGGGCACTGCCGTCGCCCAGCACCAACAGACCCACCCGATCAGCGAGTTCGGCCAGCCCCCGGCCCAGCCCCAACAACCGCTCGGCGGCCGTGTCCGGCCGCACCGCGACGGCATGCGTCGGCACCTGGACGCCCGCCTCCTCCAGCAGCCACGCCCCCACCGTCAACGCCGGCGAAAGCTCCGGGCCGTCAACCCCGCCCAACGGCAGCTTCACGGCCTTCGGCACCCCGTACCGACGGAACGAC
Source organism: Kitasatospora sp. NPDC048407 (assembly GCF_043200475.1). Lineage (NCBI taxonomy): Bacteria > Bacillati > Actinomycetota > Actinomycetes > Kitasatosporales > Streptomycetaceae > Kitasatospora > Kitasatospora sp. NPDC048407. The sequence continues at coordinate 55,897 of NZ_JBICXW010000024.1, forward strand.
CCCGCCCCGCCCTCGGTCCACACCCCGGCCTTGTCGCCCGTCCCCACCACGACGACCAGCTCGACATCCGCGAGCCCCCGCACCGCGTCCAGGCACGCCCCCCGCAACGCCTCCGCCTCCCCCGCGGCCCCCACCGCGACCTCGGGCACGAGCAACGGCGGACACGGGCACACGGCGGCGGCAACAAGCATGCCGATCACTCTACGCGGTGCGAAAACAGGGGCGCGGGAATACTTGCGCGAGCTGGCGGGTGACCATTCAGGGGCGCGGGGAACTGCGCGCCAAGCGCACACCACGTCCGCAAGGTCGCGATCACGTGCAGGTCATTGCCCTGCGTCGCGACCTTGCGGTGGGGTTCCTTCCGCTACGCGCAGTTCCCCGCGCCCCCGGTTTCGCACCCACCAGCCGCAGGCACGGGAGCCGGGACGCCGATCGACGGCAGGCCCAGCATCACGCCGGCCGCCTTCGCGGGCGCAGCCTGTCGCTTCTCCCACGCGTCCCCCGCCCGGGTGCGGCGCACGCCGAGCGCGGGGCCCTCCGCGAGGAGGTGGTGCGGGGCGGCGTAGGTGATCTCGACGGTCACCACGTCGCCGGGGCGCACGCCCCCCTCGGGGCGGGTGCTGTGCTCGTCGTTCACCCCTCGCAAGCTCCGGGTGAAGTGCACGAGCCGGTTGTCGGGCGCGCGGCCGGAGAGGCGGTCCGTCCGGTCGTCCTTCTTGCCTTCGCCCTCGGCTACCAGGATCTCCAGCTTGCGGCCGACCTGCTTCTTGTTCTCCTCCCAGGAGATCTCCTCCTGGAGGGCGATCAGCCGGTCGTAGCGCTCCTGCACCACGGCCTTGGGGATCTGGTTCTCCATCTCGGCGGCCGGCGTCCCCGGGCGCTTGGAGTACTGGAAGGTGAACGCGTTGGCGAACCGGGCCTCCCGGACGACGTGCAGGGTCTGCTCGAAGTCCTCGTCGGTCTCGCCGGGGAAGCCCACGATGATGTCGGTGGAGATGGCGGCGTCCGGCATCGCGGCGCGCACCTTCTCGATGATGCCGAGGAAGCGTTCCTGCCGGTAGGAGCGTCGCATCGCGCGCAGCACGGTGTCGGAGCCGGACTGGAGCGGCATGTGCAGCTGGTGCATCACGTTCGGCGTCTCGGCCATCGCGGCGATCACGTCGTCGGTGAAGTCCTTCGGGTGCGGCGAGGTGAAGCGGACCCGCTCCAGGCCGTCGATCTCCCCGCACGCCCGCAGCAGCTTGGAGAACGCCTGCCGGTCGCCGAGGTCGGAGCCGTAGGCGTTGACGTTCTGGCCGAGCAGGGTGACCTCGACGACGCCCTCGGCGACCAGCGCCTCGACCTCGGCGAGGATGTCGCCGGGCCGGCGGTCCTCCTCCTTGCCGCGCAGGGCGGGGACGATGCAGAAGGTGCAGGTGTTGTTGCAGCCGACCGAGATGGCGACCCAGGCCGCGTACGCGGACTCGCGCCGGGTGGGCAGGGTGGAGGGGAAGGTCTCCAGCGAGTCGAGGATCTCGACCTGCGCGGTCCGCTCGATCGCGGCGCGTTCGAGCAGGGCGGGCAGGTGGCCGATGTTGTGAGTGCCGAAGACCACGTCGACCCAGGGGGCCTTGCGGACGATGGTCTCGCGGTCCTTCTGGGCGAGGCAGCCGCCGACGGCGATCTGCATGCCGCGGTTGGCCTGCTTGGCGGGGGCGAGCCGGCCGAGGTTGCCGTACAGCTTGTTGTCGGCGTTCTCGCGGACCGCGCAGGTGTTGAAGACCACCAGGTCGGGTTCGCCGTCGTCGGCGGCCTTGGCGTACCCGGCCTCCTCCAGCAGCCCGGACAGGCGCTCGGAGTCGTGGACGTTCATCTGGCAGCCGTACGTGACGACCTTGTAAGTTCGCAAGCTCTCCTCCATACCCACAGAGCAAGGGTACGGGCAGCGGAAGGGGCCTCCCGCCGGGCGGTCCCGGCTGGCAGTATCCCTGCATGGCTGCTTCGACCGATCCGCCCAGAACCACCGGTGCCGTGCTGCGTTCCGCGGTGCGCAGTCCGCTGGTGCGCGTGCTGGCGGTGTTGCTGCTGGTGGTGGCCGGTGCGAGTGGGTGGTGGGTGTCCTCGGCGCGGACGGGGTCGGGGCTGCGTGGGGAGGCGGCGTTCGCGACCGGGGTTCCGCGCGGGGTGTACGACCGGTACGGGGTGCTACTGAAGGACTCGATGCGGTCGGCGATGCCGGGGGTGAAGGTCCGGCTGGACAACTCCGAGGGCTCGTTGGACAACCTGAAGCGGTTGGTGTCGGGCCAGGACGACTTCGCGATCGCCACGGCGGACGCGGTGGCCAGCTTCCTGAAGGACCAGGACCGGCCGAAGCCGGACCTCCGGGCGATCGCCCGGCTGTACGACGACTACATGCAGCTGGTGGTGCCGGCGGATTCGCCGGTGAAGACGGTGTCGGACCTGCGCGGGCTGCGGGTGGGGGTGGGCCAGGACGGGTCGGGCGTGAACCTGGTGACCAAGCGGCTGCTGGAGGCGGCGCACCTGAACCCGGGCACGGACATCCAGCCGAAGAAGCTGGGGGTGGGCGACGCGGCGGACGCGTTGCAGGCGAAGCAGCTGGACGCGTTCTTCTGGTCGGGCGGCCTACCGACGGCGGCGCTGACCGACCTCTCGGAGCACACCCCGATCCGGATCGTGCCGCTGGGCGAACTGTCGGATCCGCTGCACAAGTTGGAGGGCGGCGGGATGGACGCGTACCGGGCGGCGACCATCCCCGCGGACGCCTACCCGCTGGCGGGGCCACCGCACACGCCGGTGCCGACGGTGGCGGTGCCGAACCTGCTGGTGACCCGGGCGAGCATGGACCCGGCACTGGTGGAGGCGCTGACCCGGGTGGTGATCGACAGCCGGGACCGGATCGGCGGCGAGGTGCACGCGGCGCAGCTGGTGGACCTCCGCACCGCGGTGTACACCGATCCGCTGCCGCTGCACGAGGGCGCGAAGCGCTACTACCAGTCGGTCAAACCCTGACGTCAGTTCCACTTCCGGCGCGGCACGGTGAGCAGCACGCTCAGCCCGTTCGGTTCGGCGGGTGCGAAGCCGAGGCTGCCGCCGCCGGCCAGCAGCAGGGTGCGGGCGATGGAGAGGCCGAGGCCGGAGCCGTCGACGTTCTGGTGCCGGGAGGAGCGCCAGAACCGGTCGCCGATCCGGGCGAGTTCCTCCTCGGTGAGGCCGGGTCCGGCGTCGGTGACGGTGGCGGTGACCTCGTCCTTGGTGATGGTCAGGCCGACCCGGACGGTGCTGCCGACGGGGGAGAACTTGAGCGCGTTGTCGAGGACGGCGTCCAGCGCGCTGCCGAAGCCGATCGGGTCGGCCCAGGCGTGCGCCATCGGCGGTCCCTGCCACTGGAGCCGGACCTGGCGCCGGTCGGCGAGCGGCTGCCAGGCGTCGGTCCGGGTGCAGACCAGTTCGGCCAGGTCGACGGGTTCGGGTTCGGGCCGGGAGCCTTCGGCGGTGGCGAGTCCGAGCAGGTCGTCGAGGACGCGGGCGAGCCGGGCGCCCTCCTCGCGGACGGCGGCGAGTTCCTCCTCGCTGCCTTCGGGGAGGTCGAGTCCGATCAGTTCGACCCGGAGCAGCAGTGCGGCCAGCGGGTTGCGCAGCTGGTGGGAGGCGTCGGCGACGAAGGCCCGCTGCTGGTCGATGGCGAGCACCACGTGGTCGGCCATGTCGTTGAACGAGCGGGCCAGGCGGCGCAGTTCGGGCGGTCCGCCGCTGGGGGCGACCCGGGCGCCGAGCCGTCCGGTGGCGATGTCGTGGGTGGCCCGGTCGAGGGTGCGGACGGGGCGCAGCACCCAGCCGGTGAGGCGCATGGCGAGCAGGATGGCGACGATCATGGCGAGCGCCTCGCCGCCGGCCAGCACCAGCCAGCGGTGCAGGATCCGGGCGCGCAGCGGGCCGGTGGGCGATTCGGTGAGCACCACGGCGACCACGTCGCCGTCGCGGACCACGGGCAGTGCGACGGTGAGGGTGCGGTCGGTGGTCCACGGCCACACCTGGGGCGGGTTGTGGCTGCGCCGGCCGGCCAGTGCCTCCCGGTAGGCCTGGGCGCCGGGGCCGTCCTCGGGGGCGTGCCAGTCGCCGGGCGCGACGGCGACGGCGCTGCCGTCGCGCTGGAAGACGCCGATCCGGGCGCCGTACAGCTCGCGGTAGCGGGCGGCTTCGCTGGTCAGGGCGTGCCGCCGGCCGTCGTCGCCGGGGACGGGCTGCGGGTCGCCCTTGACGGCGCTGGTGCTGGCGCCGCCCTGGGTGGGCAGGTCCTGGGCGAACCTGGCGGCGTCGTCGATCCGGTCGACGACGACCTTGGACTGCTCGGACGAGGCGATCAAGTAGGCCAGCGGCACTCCGAGGGCGGCCAGCACGCAGGCCATCAGGGCGATCAGGATGCCGAGCAGGCGGTTGCGCACGGGTGGTCAGCGCTCCGCGGTGTCGCCGGCGGGCCCGGCCGGGCCCTCGGGGTCGTCGGGGATGAGCCGGTAGCCGACGCCGCGGACGGCCTCGACCAGGCCGGGCAGGCCGAGTTTGGTGCGCAGTGAGCCGATGTGGACTTCCAGGGTGCGGCCGTTGCCCTCCCAGCCGGAGCGCCAGACCTCGCTGAAGATCTGCTCGCGGCGGTAGACCACGCCGGGGCTCTGGGCGAGCAGCGCCAGCAGGTCGAACTCCTTGCGGGTGAGCGGCACGTCGCGTCCGTTGACGCTGACCCGGCGGCGTTCGCGGTCGATCTCGACGCCGCGGGAGGCCAGCGGGCCGTCGAACTCGGGGCCGCTCTCCTCGGCGCCCTTGGGGGTGCCGCGGCGGGCCACCGCGTGGATGCGGGCGAGCAGTTCGCCCATGTCGTACGGCTTGACCACGTAGTCGTCGGCACCGAGGTTGAGTCCGTGGATGCGGGAGCGGATGTCGGCGCGGGCGGTCACCATGATGACCGGGACGCCGCTGCCGGCCCGGATCCGGCTGCACACCTCGAAGCCGTCGCGGTCGGGCAGTCCGAGGTCGAGCAGCACCACCCGGTAGGGCTCGCTGCCGTCCGGGACGAGCGCGTCCAGCGCTTCGTGGCCGCTGCGGGCGTGCCGGACCTGGAAGCCGTGCCGGCCCAGCACCGCGACCAGAGCGGCGGCGACGCGGTCGTCGTCCTCGACCAGGAGCAGGCGCATCGGGCTCCTTCCTGCGGTGTTCGCCGGTGTGCGTGCGGGCCGCCGTCGGCAGTCGGGCGGCATGGCTCGGTCCGATGTGGAACCGGGCCATCCTGGCATCCACTCCCATCCGGCGTCACCAGGTCAACCGCATCGGCCGGTCCGTTACAGCTCCGGTATTCGGCGTGCGGTGACTACCCGGCGTAGCCGAACCGTGATCCTCAAGTTCAGCTCAGATCGGCTGACTGGGCGTCGTGTACCTGCCTAAAGTCGCCCCGTTCGGGGGGCCGAGAGCTCCGCCGGCTCCGGCCCCCCCGAACATCAGACGGACCATCACCGGCTCTGCGGACCAAGCGAGTTGGCCCCGGGTTCGGAGGACGAGGGAGCGGACGGCGATGACCGAGAACAGTGTCGAGCTGCGCGAAACCGCGCCGTTGGTGGCCCTGCGCGGGGTGAACAAGCACTACGGCGCCCTGCACGTGCTGCAGGACATCGACCTGGAGATCGCCCAGGGTGAGGTCGTGGTGCTGATCGGCCCGTCCGGCTCCGGCAAGTCGACGCTGTGCCGCACCATCAACCGGCTGGAGACCATCGACTCCGGGACGATCGAGGTCGACGGCAAGCCGCTGCCGGCCGAGGGCCGCGAACTGGCCCGGCTGCGTGCCCAGGTGGGCATGGTGTTCCAGTCCTTCAACCTGTTCTCGCACAAGACCGTGCTGGAGAACGTGGTGCTCGCCCAGGTGAAGGTGGGCAAGGTCGCCAGGGCCGAGGCCGAGAAGACGGCCCGCGAACTGCTGGAGCGGGTGGGCGTCGGCGCCCAGGCCGACAAGTACCCGTCGCAGCTGTCCGGCGGCCAGCAGCAGCGCGTGGCGATCGCCCGCGCGCTGGCGATGAACCCGAAGGTGATGCTCTTCGACGAGCCGACCTCCGCCCTCGACCCGGAGATGGTCAACGAGGTGCTCGAGGTGATGCGTTCGCTCGCCGCGCGGGGCATGACCATGGTCGTGGTCACCCACGAGATGGGCTTCGCCCGCTCCGCGGCCAACCGCGTGCTGTTCATGGCGGACGGCCGGATCGTCGAGGAGAACACCCCCGACGCCTTCTTCACCGCGCCGCGCTCCGACCGTGCCAAGGATTTCCTGTCCAAGATCCTGCAGCACTGAGTCCCGCAGTCGATCAAGCGTCAGTAATCGTCAGTTCGCAGTGGCCCGGAGCCTGCCGTGGCCCCCACCCGAGGAGAAGAACGACCGCATGAAGGCCCGTCGCACTGTTGCCGCCGCCCTGTCCGTTCTCGCCCTGACGGCAGTCGCCGCCTGCGGCAAGGACGGCTCCCCGAGCGACACCGCCGCCCCCAACGGCTCGGCCGCCCCGCAGCTGCCGACCTACACCGTCAAGACCGACGCCAAGCTGGACGGTTCGCCGGCGTGGACCGAGGCCAAGAAGCGCGGCAAGCTGAAGATCGGCGCCAAGGCCGACCAGCCGTACCTCGGCTTCGAGGACGTCCAGACCACCAAGCGCAGCGGCTTCGACATCGAGATCGCCAAGATGATCGCCGCCGACCTCGGCTTCTCGGCCGACCAGATCGAGTTCTCCACCATCGCCTCCGCCAACCGCGAGACCGCGATCACCGGCGGCCAGGTCGACTACTACGTCGGCACCTACTCGATCACCCAGACCCGCAAGGACAAGGGTGTCGCGTTCGGCGGCCCGTACTACATCGCCGGCCAGTCGCTGCTGGTGAACAAGGACAACACCGAGATCACCGGCGCCGAGTCCACCAAGGGCAAGTCGGTCTGCACCGCCACCGGCTCCACCTCGATCGGCAACATCCAGAAGTACGAGGCCAAGGTCACCCAGTTCGACAACTACTCGCTCTGCGTGGAGAAGCTGCTGACCAAGGAGGTCGACGCGGTCACCACCGACGACTCGATCCTCAAGGGCTACGCCGCGAAGAACCAGGGCAAGCTCAAGGTCGTCGGCACCCCCTTCTCCGAGGAGCGCTACGGCGTCGGCCTGAACAAGGGCGACGCGGTGCTGCAGAAGGCGATCAACGACGCCCTGAAGGCGCACGAGGACAACGGCGACTGGAAGAAGGCGTACGACGCCACCCTCGGCCTGTCCGGCTCCGCCGCGCCGGCCATCCCGGCCCTGGACCCGATCGCCGGCTGACGTCCGGTCAGATCCAACTACTGAGAAAGGAGGGCCGCCGGCATGGGATTGATCTTCGAGAACGGAAACTTCTCGGCATTCGCCGAGGGTTTCCTGCGGACGATCGAACTGAGCGCGCTCAGCGCCCTCTTCGCCCTGATACTGGGCGTCGTGCTGGCGGCCTTCCGGGTCTCGCCCGTCCCGGTGCTCCGAATATTCGGCACCGCCTGGGTGACGATCTTCCGTAACACCCCGCTGACCCTGCTGTTCTTCGCGGTGACCTTCGTCCTGCCGCCGCTGGACGTGCACTTCAGCAGCTTCACGCTCGCGGTGATCGCGCTCAGCGCCTACACCGGCAGCTTCGTCTGCGAGGTACTGCGGGCCGGCATCAACACCGTGCCGATCGGCCAGGCCGAGGCGGCCCGCTCGCTCGGCATGGGCTTCGGCCAGACCCTCCGGCTGGTGGTGCTGCCACAGGCGGCCCGCTCGGTGATCGCCCCGATGGGTTCGGTGTTCATCGCCCTGCCCCGCAACTCGGCCATCGCCGGCGCCTTCAACGTGCCTGAGCTGTTCAGCTTCCAGAAGGTCCTGTCCGAGGAGGCATACGACATCTTCGCCATCTTCTTCTGGATCGCACTCGCCTACCTGGCGATCAGCTTCAGCATCAACGCCGTGTTCTCCACCCTGGAGCGTCGCGTGGCGGTGGCCCGATGAGCACCCGCGCCGCCTCCGTCCTGTACGACGTCCCCGGCCCCCGGGCCCGGGTCCGCAACCTGATCCTCGGTCTGCTCGGCCTGGCCGGCATCGCCGGCCTGATCTGGTACGTCGTCGTCCGCCTCTCCGACGCCGGGCAGTTCGACGCCGTGCTCTGGTCGCCGTTCGAGTACACGGCCGTCCAGCAGCGCATCCTCGACGGCGCGCTGTCCACCCTGGAGGCCTTCGGCCTGGCCGCGGTCGGCTCGCTGGTCCTCGGCTCGCTGCTAGCCGCCGGCCGGCTCTCCGACCACTTCCCGGTGCGCGTCGCCAGCAATGTGGTGGTCCAGTTCTTCCGGGCCATGCCGCTGGTCATCATGATCTTCGCGCTGTACCGCGCGGCGTTCGGCGCCCAGCCGATGTGGGCGCTGGTGATCGGTCTGACCCTCTACAACGGGGCCGTGCAGGCGGAGATCATCCGTTCCGGTATCAACGCCGTCCCCCGCGGCCAGGCCGAGGCGGCCTACGCCCTGGGCCTGCGCAAGACCCAGGTGATGGGCATCGTGCTGGTGCCGCAGGCCGTCCGCTCGATGCTCCCGGCGATCATCGGTCAGCTGGTGGTCACCCTCAAGGACACCTCGCTCGGCTACATCATCACCTACCCCGAGCTGCTGTGGCAGATGAAGCTCATCGCCTCCAACTCGGACGGCTACCCGTACATCCCGGTGGTCCTGATCGGCACCCCGATCTACATCGCGATGTGCCTCGCCCTCACCGCCCTCGCCCGGTGGATCGAGTCCCGCGGCCGCCGCGGCGCGAGCCGCCGCAGCACAACCGCTGCTTGACGGACACCCAGGTGATCTGTTGCATTGCTCTTCGTGACACCACCTGGGACCTCCCACCCGGCAGCTGACGAAACGGCCGCCGGCACCGCCGGCCAGAAGGCCCCGACATGGATCCAGTGATCATCGTCGGGGCCGGGCCGGTCGGTCTCGCCCTCGCCCTCGCCCTCGCCCGCAGCGAAGTTCCCAGCGTGGTCCTCGACGAGGGCACCGGCGTCTGCCCCGAGAGCCCCCGCACCGTCGTCCTCGGCTCCGACACCGCCGCCTTCCTCGACCGCATCGGCTACACCCGGGTCGGCTCCGACGCCGCCCGCTGGGACGCCTTCACCGTCTGGCGCCGCCGCGCCGAGGTACTGCGGCTGCCGCTGGACGACGAGCCGGTCCTGCACCTCGCCCAGCACCGCCTCCAGCGCGGCCTGCGCGACGCCGCCACCGCCACCCCGCTGATCCGCCTCCTCCCGCGGCACCGGGTGGTCGAACTCGCCCAGGACCGCGACGGCGTGACGGTCCGCACCACCTCCGCCGACGGCGAGACCAGCTGGCGCGGCAGCCACCTGGTCGGCTGCGACGGTGCCCGCTCCACCGTCCGCAAACTCCTCAAGGTCCGCTTCCCCGGCCGTCCCGCCGTCGACCGGCACGCCGTCGCCACCGTCCGCGTCGACCTGCCCTTCCCCGGCGAGGCCCGGCTGCACCGCGAACCCCCGTGGCGCGGCGACCGCGAAGCCTCCGCCCGCCCGCTGCCCGACGGCGTGTGGCGACTCGACTGGCGGCTGCCCCCCGGCCGGCCCCAGCCCACCGAACCCGTCGACCCGCACGCCACCTGGCCGGGCATCGTCACCGGCGACACCCTGGTCACCCGGGTCACCTCCGCGCTCACCGGCTGGTGCGGCGAACTCCCCCCGCACCAACTGCTCGCCGCCGCCGACCACACCTACCAGCAGCGCCTGGCCGGCCGCTTCCGCACCGGCCGCTGCTTCCTGGCCGGCGACGCCGCCCACCTGCACGGCGCGCTCGGCATGCAGAACCTCGCCGACGGCCTGCGCGACGCCGACAACCTCGCCTGGCGGCTCGCCCTCGCCTGGCACCTGCCACCCGGCGGCTCCCCCGCCGACAGCGCCCTGCTCGACGGCTACGAGACCGAACGCCGCGGCGCGGTCGGCGCCCGCCTGCGCGCCGTCGACCAGACCATGCCGCTGCTCCGCCCGCTGCGCGGCTGGGCCCAGACCCGGCGCGCGCTGATCTCCGGCTCCTTCCGCAAGAACGCTCCGCTGCTCGCCGACGGCCAGCTCGGCACCGGCCGCTTCGGCGGCGCCCCCGCCTACCCGGCGACACCCTCCGGCGTCGCCGTCCGCCTCCCCGAGCAGCGCGGCACCGGCCGCGGCACCTCACTCACCGAACAGCTCGCCCCGACCGCCCCCGGCGTCCAGGTCCCCGACCTGCCCGTGGTCACCGCCGACGGCACCGCCGACACCCTCCGGGCCCGCCTCGGCACCGCGTTCCTGCTCCTCCTGGTCGCCCCCGGCACCACCGTGTGGTCCGCCGAACACTGGCTCGGCACCGGCTTGATGCCCCGCCTCACCGAACTGGCCGACGCCCTGCCCGTCCCCACCGAGGTCCTGGTCACCGACGCCTACCCGGGCGCCACCCCCCACACCGTCCTCCTCATCCGCCCCGACGGCCACCTCCTCGGCACCACCCCCGGCCTCCACCCCGAAACCCTCCACACCCTCACAGCCCCCCTGCAGGGAGAGCACCACCAAGGAGGGCACCACCAGGGGCGCGGGGAACTGCGCGAATCGGAAGACGCTCAACCGTGAGATCGCGCCGCAGACCATGACTTGCACGTGCTCGCGAGTGGCGGACGGGCTTGCGCTTGTCGCGCCGTTCCCCGCGCCCCGGTTCCGCGCCCACCCGCGCCCTGCCCTCGCTAGCGCGCCACCTCTGTCGCACGACTCTCCCGCACCACCGTGATCCGAATCTGCCCCGGGTACGTCAGTTCCTCCCGCACCTGCCGAGCCACGTCCCGCGCGATCTCCTGAGCGCGCACGTCGTCCACCTTCTCCGGCTGCACCATCACCCGGACTTCCCGCCCGGCCTGCATCGCGTAGACCTTGGTGACGCCGTCGTGCGCCCGGGCGATCTCCTCCAGCCGCTCCAGCCGCCGGACGTACGCCTCCACGGACTCCTTCCGCGCGCCGGGACGCCCGGCCGAGCAGGCGTCCGCGGCCTGGGTGAGCACCGCCTCGACGGTTTTCGCCTCGACCTCGCCGTGGTGGGCCGCTATCGCGTGGACGACCTCCGCCGACTCCCCGTGCCGCCGGGCGAATTCCGCGCCGATCAGGGCGTGGCTGCCGGCCACCTCGTGGCTGAGTGCCTTGCCGATGTCGTGCAGCAGCGCCACCCGCCGTACGGGCTCGGGGTCGACGCCGAGTTCGGCGGCCATCATCCCGGCCAGGTGCGCGGACTCCACCAGGTGCCCGAGCACGTTCTGCCCGTAGGAGGTGCGGTACCGCAACGTCCCGAGGGTGCGCACCAGTTCGGGCGCCATCTCGCCGACGGTGCCGATACCGACGGTGAGCAGCGCGTCCTCCCCGGCCCGGACGCACAGCCGTTCGACCTCGCTGCGGCTGCGCTCGTGCGTCTCCTCGATCCGCGCGGGGTGGATCCGCCCGTCGGTGAGCAGCGACTCCAGGGTGAGCCGGGCGCTCTCCCGCCGGACGGGGTCGAAGCAGGAGAGCTGGACCAGCCCGGGGGTGTCGTCGACGATCAGGTTGACGCCGGTGACGGCTTCGAAGGCCCGGATGTTGCGGCCTTCCCGGCCGATCACCCGGCCCTTCATGTCCTCGCTGGGCAGTCGGAGCGTGGTGACCACGGTCTCGGCGGTGTGTTCGGCGGCCAGCCGCTGGACGGACGAGGCGATGATCTCGCGGGCCCGGCCCTCGCCCTCGACGACGGCCTGCCGTTCGATCTCCCGGACGGTCAGCGCGGCTTCCCGGCGGGCCTCGGCCTCGGCGCCGCGGACCACTTCGTCACGGGCCTGGGCGGACGTCAGCCCCGCGGTGCGTTCCAGCAGCAGCCGGCTTTCGGTGTCCCGTTCGGCGAGTTCGCCGCGCACCCGCTCGGACTCGGTGGCGCGGGTGGCGAGTTCGTCCTCGTGCTGGTGCAGGCGGTGGAGTTCGGCGGTCAACCGCTCCTCGCGGCGGTCGAGTTCGGCGCGGCGTTGCCGGAGCATCCGGAAGCCGACGGCCAGCACCAGGCCGAGCGCGACGATCAGTAGGCCCGCAACCAGCAGCAGGGAGGACCCGGTTCCGGTGTCCTGAGCGATCCCCATCCGGCCACTCCCCGTCCTGCGCGCGGCCGCTGAGATGACCTCCGCGATCGTCCAGCCACTGAGTGCGAGGCTAGGCCGAGGTTACGAAACGGTCAAGATGCGATCGAGAATTGGCTCCGATGATCTGATCAGCAGTCATCATGTCCTCCCGCCGAACAGCGCCGGACAGCGCCGAACGGCACCGGCCGAGACTCCGTGCTACCAGTCCTCGCCCTCCTCCGCCGGCTCCGCGTCCAGCGCCTCCCGGACCACCCGGTACGCCAGGCCCTCCGAGTAGCCGCGCCGGGCCAGCACCCCGACCAGCCGGCGCATCCGCACCTCCCGGTCCAGCCCGGCGGTGGAGCGCAACTTCCGTGCCACCAGCGTCCGGGCGGCCTCCGACTCGTCCTCGGCATCGACCTGCAGCAGTGCCTGCTCCGCGGTCTCGCCGGTGACGCCCTTGGTGCGCAACTCCTGGGCCAGCGCCCGCCGGGACAGTCCGCGCACCGCGTGCCGGGACTCCACCCACGCCTCGGCGAAGGCGGCGTCGTCGATCAGCCCGACCTCCTCCAGCCGGGACAGCACCTGCTCCGCGACCTCGTCCGGGATCTCCTTGCGGCGCAGCGCATCGGCCAGCTGCTTGCGGGACTTGGCGGCCCCGGTGAGCAGTCGCAGGCAGATGTCCCGGGCCCGCTCCGCCAGATCCCCCTGCTCGGCGGCAGCCCCCTGCCCACGCCGCTTCCCCCGCGCGCCCGCCTCGCCCGCCGGACGCTCCGAGCGCTCCGAACCCTCCGAACGCTCGGACTTCGCCCGTCGCTTCGGCCGCGGCCGCTCCTCCGCCGGTGCCGCGACCGGCAGTTCGCCCAGCGCGCTGCGCCGCCGACGCCGCCCCCCGGCCAGCTCGGACGCCCGCATCAGCCCGGGCAGCTCCCCCACCGCAGGCGACTCGCCCGAAGACGGATCTCCCGCCGCAGGCGGCTCTTCGGCCACCGCCGCGAACCAGTCGGGCGGGCCGGAAGGATCGTCGTCCTCCGCGACCGCCGCGAACCAGTCCGGCGGGCCGGATGCGTCGTTCTGTTCGTCCGCCCATACGCCCGCACCGGGCTCGTCCTCGGACGGGCCCGGTGCCGGGTGGTCGGCGTCATGCCGGTGTGTCAACGGTTCAGCCCTTGGCGGCGGCCGCCGTCTTCTTGGCGGCCGCCTTGGCGGGGGCGGCCGCGGCCGGGATCTCCACGGCGGGGGCGTCGCCCTCGCCCTCGGCCGGCTTCGGGCCGATGCCGAGCTTGCCCTTGATCTTGGCTTCGATCTCGTCGGCCAGCTGCGGGTTGTCGCGCAGGAAGTTGCGGGCGTTCTCCTTGCCCTGGCCGAGCTGGTCGCCCTCGTAGGTGTACCAGGCGCCGGACTTCCGGATGAAGCCGTGCTCCACGCCCATGTCGATCAGGCCGCCCTCGCGGCTGATGCCCACGCCGTAGAGGATGTCGAACTCGGCCTGCTTGAACGGCGCGGCGACCTTGTTCTTGACGACCTTGACGCGGGTGCGGTTGCCGACCGCCTCGGTGCCGTCCTTCAGGGTCTCGATGCGCCGGATGTCGAGGCGGACCGAGGCGTAGAACTTCAGCGCCCGGCCACCGGTGGTGGTCTCGGGGGAGCCGAACATCACACCGATCTTCTCGCGCAGCTGGTTGATGAAGATCGCGGTGGTGTTCGACTGGTTCAGCGCACCGGCGATCTTGCGCAGCGCCTGGCTCATCAGACGGGCCTGGAGACCGACGTGCGAGTCGCCCATCTCGCCCTCGATCTCGGCGCGCGGGACCAGCGCGGCCACCGAGTCGATGATCACCAGGTCGATCGCGCCGGAGCGGATCAGCATGTCGGTGATCTCCAGCGCCTGCTCACCGGTGTCCGGCTGGCTGACCAGCAGGGCGTCGGTGTCCACGCCGAGCTTCTTGGCGTACTCGGGGTCGAGCGCGTGCTCGGCGTCGACGAAGGCGACGGTGCCGCCGGCCTTCTGGGCGTTGGCGGCCAGGTGCAGGGTCAGGGTGGTCTTGCCGGAGGACTCGGGGCCGTAGATCTCGACCACTCGGCCGCGAGGGATGCCGCCCACGCCCAGCGCCACGTCGAGCGCGGTGGACCCGGTGGAGATCACCTCGACCGGCTCGTTCGCCTTCTCGCCGAGGCGCATCACCGAGCCCTTGCCGAACTGCCGTTCGATCTGGGCGAGTGCGGCCTCCAGGGCCTTCTCGCGATCCGTTCCTGCCATGGCTTCCACCCTCGGGTTCTGTCCGTTGCGCTTCATCGTCATCGACGCTAGCGCGTCCCACCGACAAACGGCCCAGATCGGGCTCGGCCTGTGGAAAACTCTGCGCCGAAGCGTACAAAGAACACACGTTCGAATCCAGTCGAAGGTCACCCGACACACCGCGGCCCCGCCCCCGAACCTCCGGGGACGGGGCCGCGACAGCGCACCGGCCGCTGCTTATCCGTGCTGGCCGGAGTCCGTCGGCGTGCCGCTCTGCTGGCCGGCGAACCGCCAGTCGCCGACGCCCTCGGTGGGCCGCGTCTGCACCCCGTTCACCTGGTACTGGGAGTCCGCGGGGCTGTTCCCGGTCTGCGGCGCGCCACTGGCGCCCTGGCCCGGCTGGCACCCGTCCCCCTTGGCGGGCGCCGGGCCGACGATCGACAGGGTGACCGTGTTCTGCGGCACGCCGGGCGTGCCCGCCCCGTCGAAGACGCTCAGCTGGACGCTCCTCGTCTGCTGCCCAGCAGTCTTCCCGGGCGCCGGGATGCCGGCCAGCGTGTCGCGCTTCTGCCGCGCCCCGTCGACGGTCGAGTACAGGTCGATGATGTCATCGGTGGAGCTCCAGGACTTCTGGACGGACGCCTCCGTCGGCTTCTCGAGCGACGGGTCCGCGGCGTGGCGCTCCTGCCAGATCGCCACCGCCTGCTCATACGCCTTCTCCTTCGGGGCGAGCGGCCAGTGCGACTTCCAGACCTGCCACTTCTTGCCCTCGGTGGTGCCCTCCGTGACCATCTGCCGCTGGGGCTTGAGCGGGTCCCGCCCGTCGGCCTGCGGCTTCGCCGACGCTCCCGCGCAGTCGCCGGCGGCGGCCTGGACCGCCTGCGCGTTCGAACCGTTCCCGCCGAAGCCGTACAGGCCCGCGGCCGTGCCGCCGCCCAGCGCCACCACCGAGGCCAGCGTGAGCGCGCCGAGCATCGTGCGGCGCCGGCGCCGGATCCGCCGTCCGCCGTCCAGGATGCCGTCGACCGGCACCGGGCCGATCGTCACGGCCTCCGCTGCCGCCGCGAGCCCCAGCTCGACCGGCTGGTCCCCACCGACCTCGGGCATTCCGTTCTCCCCCGCAGTCATACCGCACCTCCCACACGCGTCATGTCCGTCAGTTCCTTCAGCCCCGCGGTCGCCCGCAGTTTCGCTATCCCCTTGGCCGCGTGGCTGCGCACGGCCCCCGTCGAGCAGCCCATGGCGGCGGCCGCCTGGCTGTCGGTCAGGTCTTCCCAGTGCCGGAGCACCACGGCCTCGCGCTGCCGGGGCGGCAGTGCGGCGAGTGCCGTCAGCAGCACCCGGCGCTGGTCGGAGCGGGCGTACCCGTCCTCGGTCCCGGCGGTGTCCGGCACGGCGTCGACGAGCACTTCCGGTGCACGGCGCCGGAAGCGGCGGGCGTGCTGGTTGATCATGATCCGACGCACGTAGCTGTGCGCGTCGTCGGCACGACGCACCTTCGACCAGGCCGCGCAGGTCCGCTCCGCCGCCGATTGCGCGAGGTCCTCGGCCGCGTGCTGGTCACCGGTCAGCAGGTACGCCGTCCGCAGCAGCCAGGGCCAGGCGCCGACGATGAACGCCCGGAACTCCTCGTCCGGACCGATCTGTTTGTCGCCCATGAACACCTCCTCGCCCATCAAGAGCCCAGCGGTGGGGCAAACCGCTTACTCATGCGACGACCGACCTGCCGGACGTCTCCGGACGGCAGGTCGGTCGTGGTGCGGGGTGCGGGTGGTCAGACCTCGGAGCGGCGCTCCTCCGGCTCCGCGCCGGCGTCGGCCGGCCCGCCGCTCACCATCTGCCGCAGTCGCCGCACGGCCTCCCGTCGCCGCTGGCGGCGCTCCTCGCCGCGGTCGATCCGCGGGTCGTCCTCGACCTCGTAGCGCCGCACGTAGGTGCCGACGAAGCCCTGCAGGGTGGCGGCGGCGGGGATGGCGATCAGTGCGCCGACCGCGCCGAGCAGCGCGGCGCCGGCGATCACCGCGCCGAAGGCGACGGCGGGGTGGACGTCGACGGTCTTGGCGGTGATCCGCGGGTGCAGCAGGTAGTTCTCGATCTGCTGGTAGACGATCACGAAGCCGAGCACCCACACGGCGTCCACCGGCTGGCCGGTGAGCGCGACCAGGACGGGCAGCGCGCCCGCCAGGTAGGTGCCGATGGTGGGGACGAACTGCGACATGACGCCGACCCAGACGCTGAGCGCGGCCGCGTACGGCAGTCCGATGATCGTGAAGAACGCCCAGTGCCCGAGGGTGGAGACCAGCGCCAGCACCGCCCGGGAGTACAGGTAGCCGCCGGTCTTGGCGAGCGCGATCTCCCAGGCGCGCAGCACCTCGGCCTGCTTGGTGGGCGGCAGCATCGAGCAGACGGTGCGCCGCACCCGGGGGCCTTCGGCGGTGAAGTAGAAGGTGAACAGGCCGACGGTGAAGGCCTGGAAGAGCCCGCCGACCACGGTGCCGGTGACGCCCCAGACGTTGTCGGCGGCCTGCTGGGCGTACTTCTCGATGGTGCCGGAGTCCTTGAGCACCTGGTGCTGGAGCTGGTCGAGGGACAGCTCGGTGTGGAAGGTGTGGTTGGTCCAGTCGATCACGTCGTGCAGCATCTGCGGCAGCTTCCCCGCGACCTGGGTGACCTGGTCGACCATCAGGGTGCCGAGCGCGGTGAGGAAGCCGGCGACGGCCAGGCCGACGCCGATGAACACCAGGAAGGTGCCGACGCCGCGGCGCACGCCGCGGGCGGCCATCCGGTCGACGGCGGGTTCCATCGCGAGCGACAGGAAGAACGCGACCAGCAGCATCACGAACAGGTTGATCAGCTGGTGGAAGGCCCAGTCGGCGAGCTGGAACAGGCCGACGCCCACCAGTGCGAGCAGCATCGCCTTGGGCAGCCAGCGCGGCATCGCACCGCTGCCGGCGCCGCCGCGGCGCAGCCGGTGGCCGGTGGGGTCGGCGGTGTCGCCGCCGCTCTGTGTGCCCGGCGGGGCGCTCACGGGGAGGTGTTCGTCGGAAAGCTGGTCGGGGGTCTCTGCACTGCTGGCCACCGACCAAGTCTCACCCAACGACCGGCGAATCGGGTCACCGCAGCTGTGCGGACACTCCCTGGGTGACGCACACCACTCGCCACACGTCCTTGGCCTCCCAGCCGGCGTCCAGTGCCTGGCGGACGGTGCGGCCGTCGAGTTCGGCCATCACGTGGTCCTGGGCGAAGGACTCCGCGTACGCCTCGCCGAAGTGCAGGTGCATCCGTCGCCAGAATTCGGTCAGCCTCATGCGCCCAGTATCCGGTACCGGCAGGTCAGTGCGGCAGGGCGAGGATGCCGGAGCCGTAGTAGTCGCGGTTCTCGCAGCCGACCGGCAGGGTCTGCACGCAGTTGCCGTCGGCGGCCCGGGTGAGCGCGGCGGTGATCCGGTCGGGGTCCCAGTCGGGGTGCTGGGCGGCGACCACGGCGACGGCGCCGGTGACGTGGGCGGCGGACATCGAGGTGCCGGCCAGGGCGGCGTACTTGCCGCCGGGCCAGTCGGAGATGACGGCGCCGTCGGTGCCGCCGTCCGGGTCGCCGCCGGGTGCGGTGAGGGAGATCCGGCCCCGGCCGTAGTTGCTGTAGGAGGCGGGCAGGCCGTTGCGGTCGACGGCGCCGACGGTGACCACACCGGGCAGTTCGCCGGGCAGCCGGATGCATTCGGTGCCGAGTTCGCGGTCCTGCGGGGGGCCGCCGGTGCGGTCGTTGGGGCTGCGGTGGTCGGGCCGGGTGGCGGCGAGGTCCTGGGCGTCGTTGCCGGCCGAGGCGACCACCACGGCGCCCTTGCGCTGGGCGTAGGCGACGGCGCGGCCGACGGCGGCGATCAGCGCGGCCTGGTCGGCGTCCTCGGGGCAGTTGTACTTCCACGGGTCGGCGAAGTAGCTGTCGTTGATGGCGCGGGCGCCATGATCGGTGGCCCAGAGCATGCCGCAGACGATGTTCTCCGCGTAGTACTGGCCGAGCGGGCCGAGCAGCCGGACGGCGGCGATCCGCACGCCGGGGGCGACGCCGGTGACGCCGTGGCCGTCGCGGGCGGCGCCGACGATGCCGGCGACGTGGGTGCCGTGGCCGCTCTCGTTGATGGCCGGGTCGGGCCGCCAGGCGCCGCTGCGGGAGTCGGGGCGGCCGTCGGCGCAGGACGCGGAGGCGGCGGGGTCGACGGCCTCGCGCAGGTCGGGGTGGGTGTCGTCGACGCCCGAGTCGAGCACCGCGACGGTGACCTGGGACAGCTGCTGGGCGGTGGGGACGGCGCCGGTGCGGTCGGCGGAGCGGTCGGCCGGGTGGTCCAGCGGCGGGTGCAGCAGCGCGGCGTGGCCGACGGGGCGTTCGACGGCGCCGATCATGGCGAGGTTCCAGTCGCTGTGCTCGCCCGGGTCGGGGACGGTGGCGGTGCTGTCGTCCTGGGCCTCGATCGCGTCGGTGGTGCCGGCCCCCGGTCCGAAGGCGGCGCCGGCCAGCGGCCGGGGCGGGGACGGCACGGGAACGGTGCGGGTGGCGCCGACCCCGGCTATCCCGGGCCGGGCGCGCAGCTTCTCGGCGAACCTGCCGTCGGCGTAGGCGAGCACGGCGCCGATCTGCGGATAGCCCTGGACGACCTGCCCGCCGGCCGCCCGGACCTGGTCGGCGGCGTGGTCGGCGCCCTGGGCGTCGGCGCGCTCGTCCAGCACCAGGTAGCTGAGGTAGCTGCCGTCGGTGCCGGTGACGTAGGGGACGGCTCCGCCGAGCAGCAGTCCGGAGAGCAGGGTGGCGCCGAGGATGCGGGCGCTGCGGCGCCGTGGGGTGCTGTCGGGGGCCTGGCTCACCTGCTCCATCGCACGCTCCGCTCGTCGGCCGGGCCGGACGCCCGAGGGGTCGGGCGTCCGGTTCCTCACGATATGAGCGATTTATACGATTTGCTGAGCGGGCTGCGGCAGACGGTGACCACCCCCTGACCTGTCAGCGCGTCGGGGCACCATGGGTGCATGGCCACCTCCGTCCCCGCCCCGTCCCCGAACCCGCTGGACGGCTTCGCGCCGGCCACCCGGTCCTGGTTCACCGGCGCGTTCGCCGCCCCCACCGAGGCCCAGTCCCGGGCCTGGGCGGCGATCCGGCTGGAGACGGACGTCCTGGTGGTCGCCCCGACCGGCTCCGGCAAGACCCTGGCGGCCTTCCTGTCCGCCCTGGACCGGCTCAGCTCCACCCCGCCCCCGGCCGACCCCAAGCGCCGCTGCCGGGTGCTCTACGTCTCCCCGCTGAAGGCCCTCGCGGTGGACGTCGAACGCAACCTGCGCGCCCCGCTCGCGGGCCTGCGGCAGGCCAGCGTCCGGCTCGGCCTGCCCGAGCCCGAGGTGCAGGTCGGAATCCGCTCCGGCGACACCCCCGCCGCCGACCGCCGCAAGTTCGCCACCCACCCGCCGGACATCCTGATCACCACCCCCGAGTCACTGTTCCTGCTGCTCACCTCCGCCTCCCGGGAGGCGCTGCGCGGCATCGACACGGTGATCCTGGACGAGGTGCACGCGGTGGCCGGCACCAAGCGCGGCGCGCACCTGGCGCTCAGCCTGGAGCGGCTGGACGAGCTGCTGGACCGCCCGGCCCGCCGGATCGGCCTGTCCGCCACCGTCCGCCCGGTCGAGGAGGTCGCCCGCTACCTGAGCCCGCAGCGCGGCGCGGCGATCGTCCAGCCCGGCAGCGACAAGCGTTTCGACCTGTCCGTGGTGGTGCCCGTCCCCGACCTCGCCGACCTGCCCGCCACTCCCGCCGAGGAGACCGACCCGAAACGGCAAGGGTCGATCTGGCCGCACGTCGAGGAACGGATCGTCGACCTGGTGCAGGCACACCGCTCGACCATCGTGTTCGCCAACTCCCGCCGCCTCGCCGAGCGGTTGTGCAACCGGCTGAACGAGATCGCCTACGAGCGGGCCACCGGTGCCCCGCTGCCCGAGTCGCACGCCCCCGCCGAGCTGATGGGCGGCTCCGGCGCCGCCGCCGGCGCCCCGCCGCTGCTGGCCCGGGCTCACCACGGCTCGGTGTCCAAGGAGCAGCGCGCCCTGGTCGAGGAGGAGCTGAAGGCCGGCCGGCTGCCCGCCGTGGTCGCCACCTCCAGCCTGGAACTGGGCATCGACATGGGCGCCGTCGACCTGGTGGTGCAGGTCGAGTCACCGCCCTCGGTGGCCTCCGGCCTGCAGCGGGTCGGCCGGGCCGGGCACCAGGTCGGCGCGGTCTCCACCGGCGTGGTCTTCCCCAAGTACCGGGGCGACCTGGTGCAGTCCGCCGTGGTCACCGAACGGATGCGCTCCGGCGGCATCGAGGCCCTGCGGGTGCCCCGCAACCCGCTGGACGTGCTCGCCCAGCAGCTGGTCGCGACGACCGCCCTGGACACCTGGGACGTGGACGAGCTGCTCGCGCTCTGCCGCCGCGCCGCCCCGTTCGCCACCCTCCCGCAGTCCGCGTTCGACGGCGTCCTCGACATGCTGGCCGGCCGCTACCCGTCCGACGCCTTCGCCGAGCTGCGCCCCCGCCTGGTCTGGGACCGCGTCGCCGGCACCGTCACCGGCCGCCCCGGCGCCCAGCGCCTCGCCGTCACCTCCGGCGGCACCATCCCCGACCGCGGCCTGTTCGGCGTCTTCATCGCCGGCGCGGACCCCAAGAAGGGCGGCGGCCGGGTCGGCGAGCTCGACGAGGAGATGGTCTACGAGTCCCGGGTCGGCGACGTGTTCACCCTCGGCACCACCTCCTGGCGGATCGAGGAGATCACCCACGACAAGGTGCTGGTCACCCCCGCCCCCGGCATCCCCGGCCGGCTGCCGTTCTGGAAGGGCGACTCGCTCGGCCGCCCGCTCGAACTCGGCCGCGCCGTGGGCGCGTTCGTCCGCGAGGTCGGCGCTATGGAGCCCGCCGCCGCCACCGCCCGGCTCCGCGCGGCCGGCCTGGACGACTGGGCGTCCGGCAACCTGCTCGCCTACCTCGCCGAACAGCGCGAGTCCTGCGGCCACCTGCCCGACGACCGCACCATCGTGGTGGAACGCTTCCGCGACGAACTCGGCGACTGGCGCATCATCATCCACTCCCCCTTCGGCGCCCAGGTGCACGCCCCGTGGGCGCTGGCCATCGGCGCCCGCCTGCGGGAGAAGCACGGCCTCGACCCGCAGGTGATGCACGGCGACGACGGCATCGTGCTGCGCCTGCCCGACGCCGACCTGCTGGCCGACTTCCCCTCCGGCATCGCGGCGCCGCCCGCCGACGAGGCCCCGGTCGGCGCCGACGCCGCCGTCTTCGACTCCGGCGACATCGAACAGCTCGTCACCGACCAGGTCGGCGGCTCCGCCCTGTTCGCCGCCCGCTTCCGCGAGTGCGCCGGCCGCGCCCTGCTGCTGCCCCGCCGCAACCCCGGCAAGCGCACCCCGCTCTGGCAGCAGCGCCAGCGCGCCTCCCAACTCCTCGAGGTCGCCGCCGAGTACGGCTCCTTCCCGATCGTGCTGGAGGCCGTCCGCGAATGCCTGCAGGACGTCTTCGACGTCCCCGGCCTGGTCGAGCTGATGCGCGACCTGGAGTCCCGCGCCGTCCGCCTGGTCGAGGTCACCACCCCCGAACCGTCCCCGTTCGCCCGCTCCCTGCTGTTCGGCTACGTCGCCCAGTTCCTGTACGAGGGCGACTCCCCGATCGCCGAACGCCGCGCCGCCGCCCTCTCGCTGGACTCCCGGCTGCTGTCCGAACTGCTCGGCCAGGCCGAACTGCGCGAACTGCTCGACCCGAAGGTGCTCGCCGACCTGGAGGCCGAACTCCAGCGCCGCACCCCCGAACGCCGGATCAAGGACGCCGAGGGCGTCGCCGACGCCCTGCGCCTGCTCGGCCCGCTCGGCGAGGACGAACTCACCGAACGCGGCGCCGAACCGCTCTGGGCCCTGGAACTCGAAGCCGCCCGCCGGGTCATCCAGGTCCGGATCGGCGGCCGCCTGCGCTGGTCCGCCATCGAGGATGCCGGCCGCCTCCGCGACGCCCTCGGCACCCCACTGCCGGTCGGTGTCCCCGAAGCCTTCACCGAGCCCGTCAAGGACCCGCTCGGCGACCTGCTGGCCCGCTACGCCCGCACCCACGGCCCGTTCACCGCCCACGAGGCCGCCGAACGCTTCGGCCTCGGCAGCGCCGTCGTCACCGGCACCCTGCACCGCCTGACCGCCGCCGGCCGCCTGGTCCAGGGCGAGTTCCGCCCGCCCGTCGCCCACCACCACCCTTCTGACGAAGCGCTTCGCGCCCCCCTTTTTGCCACCGGCACCACCCCCGAATGGTGCGACGCCGACGTCCTGCGCCGCCTGCGCCGCCGCTCGCTCGCCGCCCTCCGCCACGAGGTCGAAGCCGTCCCCCCGAAGGCCCTGGCCGCGTTCCTCCCCCAGTGGCAGCACCTCGCCGGGCACCGCCTGCGCGGCGCCGACGGCCTCTACCGGGTCGTCGAACAGCTCCAGGGCACCGCCCTGCCCGCCTCCGCCCTCGAGAAGCTCGTCCTGCCCGCCCGCCTCACCGACTACTCCCCCGGCCTGCTG
Source organism: Kitasatospora sp. NPDC048407 (assembly GCF_043200475.1). Lineage (NCBI taxonomy): Bacteria > Bacillati > Actinomycetota > Actinomycetes > Kitasatosporales > Streptomycetaceae > Kitasatospora > Kitasatospora sp. NPDC048407. Next base: position 78,871 of record NZ_JBICXW010000024.1, read on the forward strand.
GACGAACTGATGGCCGCCGGCGAGATCGGCTGGTCCGGCGCGGGCGCACTGCCCGGCAAGGACGGCTGGATCAGCCTCCACCTGCCCGAGAACGCCCACCTGCTGCGCCCCGAACCACTGCCGCTCACCCCCGGCCCCGTCCACACCGCCCTGCTGGAGGCGCTCACCGGCGGCTACGGCGCGTTCTTCCGGCAGCTCGCCGAACGCGTCCCCGACACCCCGGACGCCGAGATCGTCGAAGCCCTCTGGGACTTGGTCTGGGCCGGCTACGTCACCAACGACACCCTGGCCCCCCTGCGCAACCTGCTCGGCTCCGGCCGCACCGCCGGCGCCACCGCCCACCGGGCGCCCCGCTCCACCCCGCGCGGCCGCTACGGCGGCGCGGGCCGCGGCCTGGCCCGCCCCAGCTCCCGCTCCGGCCCGCCGACGGCCGCCGGCCGCTGGTCCCTGCTGCCGTCCTTCGGCGGCGACCCGACCGTACGGGCCGCCGCCCAGGCCCAGGCCCTGCTGGACCGCCACGGCATCCTCACCCGCGGCACCGTCACCGCCGAACGCGTCCCCGGCGGCTTCGCCGGCGTCTACCGCGTCCTGGCCGCCTACGAGGAACGCGGCAAGGCCCGCCGCGGCTACTTCGTGGAAGGCCTCGGCGGCGCGCAGTTCGCCATGGAGGGCGCCGCGGACCGCCTGCGCTCCGTCAACTCCCGTCTGGAGCGCACCAACGGCGACTGGTCCACGAGCACACCCGCGGAGGCCCCGCAGGCAATCGCACTGGCCGCCGCCGACCCCGCCAACGCGTTCGGCGCGGCGCTGCCCTGGCCGGAACCCCCCGCGGACACCACCGGCGCCCACCGCCCCGCCCGCAAGGCCGGTTCGCTGGTCGCCCTGGTCGACGGCGAGCTGGTCCTCTACCTCGAACGAGGCGGCAAGTCACTGCTCACCTGGTCCACCGACGCCCCGACCGTCACCGCGGCCCTCACCGCCCTGTCCCAACCCCTCACCATCGAACGCGTCAACGGCCACCCCGCCCTCACCAGCCCCCTGGGCCCCCACCTGGAAACGGCCGGATTCCACGCCACCCCGAAGGGCTACCGGATCAGATGATTGCGCGACAAGCGCAAGCCCGTCCGCAAGGTCGCGATCACGTGCAAGTCACTCTGCCGCGTCGCGATCTCGCGGTTGGATGCCTTCCGCTTCGCGCAGTTCCCCGCGCCCCCGGTCTCGCACCCGCACAGTCTTCGCGTGCACCGGAATGAGCCCCGCCCCCCACCAGCCGGCCGCAAGCATGCCGAGGGCGGCACCGCCATCTCTCACGGTGCCGCCCGTAAGCAGCAGTATCAGACCCAGGCCCACCAGTGCCGTGGCACCCAGCAGCAGCGCTCTGCGCAACGCGGGCATTGCGCCCCTCCTTCACCCGGCGCTCCGCGAGTGCGGAACGGTCGAGGTCCGGTCAGGCCGCCACCACGTCCATCGCCGCCTTGGGCGAGATGGATCCGGACCGGTCGACGCCGGGGGCCGGCAGCGGAACCGGTTCGAGCACCGGCCTCAACAGGTCACCCTCGGAGAGGGTGGCCATCGCCGCAAGTTCGGCGAGCGACAGTTCGTCGCTGACCTCGCGCATGACCTCCGACATCCGCACGTCGAGTGCGTCGCAGATGGCGGAGAGCAACTCGGAGGACGCCTCCTTCTGACCCCGCTCGACCTCGGAGAGGTACCCGAGCGAAACCCTGGCGGCTGCCGACACCTCGCGGAGTGTGCGGCCCTGGCGCTGGCGCTGCCGACGCAGCACATCGCCAAGCAGGCGACGGAGCAGAATCATCGGTGCCTCCCTCCTCGGACTGCGGATCGAGATGTCACGACCCCACCGTACCGCCTTGTCCGTGTCCCGTGCGGGGACCGGGGTCGTGTTCACTCTGGGCTGCAAGGCGTCCCCTCCCCTGTTCTTCCCCTTCCGGGCCGTCGAACCACCCGTGACGGGCAGATGTCCGGCTCCGGACGCCCGGTCGAACCCTGGTCGACGCGGGGGCGGTCCGACCGGGTTCGGCCCGGCCGGAGCATCCGGTGTAACACGTTCCTCCATCGGCTGCTGCGGGTTCACGGGTTTCGGCCCGCCCCGCCCGGCTGCCGGTGATGGTCAGCCGTTGGCGTCGGGCCCGGTCAGCCGGCGCAGCAGCAGATCGAGCGCGGCGTCCACCGACTGGTGCCGGATTGTGTCACGCCCACCCGACAACCGGAGCGGCAGTGCTTCTGTTCCCCGCGCTCCGGCGAGGCCCACGTACACGGTGCCGACGGGCTGTCCGTCCTGCGGGTCGGGCCCGGCGACGCCGGTGGTGGCCAGGGCCCAGTCGGCGCCGAGCAGGTGCCGCGCCCCCTCGGCCATCTGCCGGGCCACCACGGGGTGGACCGGTCCGTACACGTCCAGCAGGCCTTCGTCCACGCCGAGCACGGACGCCTTCAGGTCGGTGGCGTACGCGGTGACCGAGCCCCGGAACACCGCGGAGGCGCCGGGGACGTCGACCAGGGTGGCGGCCAGCAGGCCGCCGGTGAGCGACTCGGCGACGGCCAGGGTGGCGCCGTCGGCCCCCAGCGCCGCGAGCAGGCGGGCGGCGAGGTCACTCACCGCGGCGCTCCCGGGCGATGCCCTCCCGGCGCAGCCGGACCGCCTGGACCACGTAGTCGAGGCCGGTACCGACGGTGAGGACGACGGCGATCGCCATCATCACCGCGCGGCCGGTGGCCAGCGGGCCGGTGAGCACCAGGACGTACATGCCGACGGCGATGCCCTGCGCGAGGGTCTTGAGCTTCCCGCCGCGGCTGGCCGGGATGACCGCGTAGCGGATCACCCAGAACCGCATCAGGGTGATGCCGAGTTCGCGGGCCAGGATCACGGCGGTGACCCACCAGGGCAGGTCGCCGAGGATCGACAGGCCGATCAGGCCGGCGCCCATGATCGCCTTGTCGGCGATCGGGTCGGCGATCCGGCCGAAGTCGGTGATCAGGCCCTTGCTGCGGGCCAGCGCCCCGTCGAACACGTCGGTGATCATGGCGACGGCGAACGCCGCCCAGGCGAACGCCCGCCACTTGGGGTCGTGCCCGCCGTCGGCGAACATCAGCGCCACGAAGACCGGGACCAGCAGCAGCCGGAACATCGTCAGGACGTTGGCGATGTTCCACAGGCCGGGCTGCGGCGGCGGGACGGCGGCCGGGGTCGGCCGGGTCTCGGCCGGGGCCCCCGGCCCCTTGGTCATACGTCGGCTCCGAGCTGCGTGATCGCCTCGGCGACCAGGTCGACGCCCTCGGTGCCGACCACGGTGGCCCGGTAGAACTGCCCGATCTCGGCGTCGTCGGCGCCGAGCAGGGTGGTCAGGCCGTCGGTCTCGGGGGCCTGGTGGACGGCGCGGCCCTCGACGACACCGTCCTCGATCGACTCGACCAGCACGGTGACCTCGCTGCCGACGCGCTGTTCGGCGCGCTGCGCGGTGAGTTCCTCGGCGAGCTTGGAGAGCCGGGTGACGCGGTCGTCGACCACGTCCTGGTCGAGCTTGCCGTCGTAGCCGGCGGCCTCGGTGCCGTCCTCGTCGGAGTAGCCGAAGACGCCGATGGCGTCCAGGCCGGCGTGCGTGATGAACCGTTCCAGCTCGGCGAAGTCCTCCTCGGTCTCGCCGGGGAAGCCGACGATGAAGTTGGAGCGGGCGCCGGCCTCGGGGGCCTTGGCGCGGATCGACTCCAGCAGGCCGAGGAACTGCTCGGTGGAGCCGAAGCGGCGCATCCGGCGCAGCACGGCGGGCGCGGAGTGCTGGAAGGACAGGTCGAAGTACGGCATGACCTTGTCGGTTCCGGTCATCACGTCGATCAGGCCGGGGCGCATCTCGGCGGGCTGCAGGTAGCTGACCCGGACCCGCTCGATGCCCTCGACGGCGGCGATCTCGCTGAGCAGGGTCTCCAGCAGCCGGATGTCGCCGAGGTCCTTGCCGTACGAGGTGTTGTTCTCGGAGACCAGCACGACCTCGCGCACGCCCTGACCGGCCAGCCAGACGGCCTCGTTCAGCACGTCGCTGGGGCGGCGGGAGATGAAGGAGCCGCGGAAGGCGGGGATGGCGCAGAACGAGCAGCGGCGGTCGCAGCCGGAGGCCAGCTTGATCGAGGCGACCGGGGCGTCGTCCAGGCGCTTGCGCAGGGTGCGCGGGCCGGAGGCGGGGGCGAGGCCCTCGGGGAGGTCCTCGGGGGTGCCGTGGCCGGGCAGCGCGACCTCGGCGGCGGCGGCCTGGCGTTCGACGGGGGTGAGCGGGAGCAGCTTGCGGCGGTCGCGGGGCGTGTGGGCCTCGACGTGGCCGCCGGAGAGGATGGTGTTCAGGCGGGTGGAGATGTCGGCGTAGTCGTCGAAGCCGAGGACGCCGTCGGCCTCGGGGAGGGCGTCGGCGAGTTCCTTGCCGTAGCGCTCGGCCATGCAGCCGACGGCGACCACGGCCTGGGTACGGCCGTGGCCCTTGAGGTCGTTGGCTTCGAGCAGGGCGTCGACGGAGTCCTTCTTGGCGGCCTCGACGAACCCGCAGGTGTTGACGACGGCGACATCGGCTTCGCTGGCGTCGTCGACCAGCCGCCAGCCATCGGCCTCCAGTCGCCCGGCGAGTTCCTCGGAGTCGACCTCGTTGCGGGCGCATCCGAGCGTGACCAGGGCGACAGTGCGGGGTTCAGGCATGACGCCAAGATTAACGCGCGCCCCCCGGTGGAGTTCCCCCCGGAGGGCGCGCGATCTGTTCGGGCGGCCGGATCAGCCCGCCTGCGGGTCGCCCGGGGTGTACGTGAGGTGCACCACCTGGCCGTCCTGACCGGCCGGACCGAGGTCCTTGCCGTTGACGAACAGGTGCACGGCCCCGGCGTTGCCGATCACCAGAGTGATCTTCTTCGGGTCGGTGAAGGTCTGGTCCTGGCCGGCTTCCAGGTTGTTGGAGAACAGCGACTTGCCGCTGCCGTCCTTGGCGGTGACCCAGCTCTTGTCCTGCCCGGCGACCAGCTTGACGGTGACCTTGTCGGCGGGGGCGGCGGCGACCGCTCCGGCGCCCGTCTCGGGGGCCGGCGGCTGCGCGGAGGCCTCCAGGGTGGCCGGGGCGGAGACGCCGGACGGCAGCGGGGCGCTGGCCGCGCCGGGGCCGTTGTCGGTGGAGGACGAGGAGCCGACCAGGTTGTAGCCGATCAGCACGACCACCGCGACGATCGCCAGGACCATCGCGGCGGTCCAGTTCGGGCGGCGGTGGTCGGTGACCTTGACCGGCCCGACGTCGAACAGCCGGGCCGCGGGCGCGGCCCCGCCGTGCTCGGCGTCGTAGCGGGCGACCAGCGCCTCGCCGTCCAGGCCGACCTCGCGGGCCAGCAGCCGCAGGTGGCCGCGGGCGTAGAAGGCGCCGCCGCAGCGGTCGAAGTCGTCGGACTCGACGGCGTGCACGATCGGCACCCGGATCCGGGTGCGGGTGCTGATCTGGTCGACCGTCAGGCCGGCGTCGATCCGGGCCCTGGCGAGCAGCCGCCCGATGCTCGGCCCGTCGGCGGCGTGACTCGGCTCCGCGGGGCGCTCCGGGCCGGCGAAGGCGGACGCGGAGGAGCCGGAGGCGGAGCGGCGGGGGGACTTGCCGATGGTCACTGGGCACGCCTTTCGAGCGGAGGCCATCTGCTGAGTAACCAGTCTAGGGGTGCTGCCGTAACGTTTCTCAACCGGAGGGGGCCCGAACGTGCCACAGTCACGCCACAGAAGTTGACGGGTGGTCACCTCGCCTCCCGGCCGCCGGGACCACCCGCCGCTCACCCGCGCAGCGTCATCAGGACCCCGTCCAGCTCGTCCGGCTTGACCAGCACGTCGCGGGCCTTGGAGCCCTCGCTGGGGCCGACGATGCCGCGCGACTCCATCAGGTCCATCAGCCGGCCGGCCTTGGCGAAGCCGACCCTCAGCTTGCGCTGGAGCATCGAGGTGGAGCCGAACTGGGTGGTGACGACCAGTTCGACGGCCTGGACCAGCAGGTCGAGGTCGTCGCCGATCTCCTCGTCGATCTCCTTCTTCGGGCCGGAGCCGACCACCACGTCGTCCCGGTAGCGGGCGGCCAGCTGGTCCTTGCAGTGCTGGACGATGCGGGCGATCTCCGCCTCGGTGACGAACGCGCCCTGCATCCGGACCGGCTTGGACGCGCCCATCGGCAGGAACAGCGCGTCGCCCTTGCCGATCAGCTTCTCCGCGCCGGGCTGGTCGAGGATGACCCGGGAGTCGGCCATCGCCGAGGTGGCGAAGGCCAGCCGGGACGGCACGTTGGCCTTGATCAGGCCGGTGACCACGTCCACCGAGGGGCGCTGGGTGGCCAGCACCAGGTGGATGCCGGCGGCGCGGGCGAGCTGGGTGATCCGGACCACCGAGTCCTCGACGTCGCGCGGGGCGACCATCATCAGGTCGGCCAGCTCGTCGACGATCACCAGCAGGTACGGGTAGGGCGTCAGCTCGCGTTCGCTGCCGAGCGGCGGCTGCACCGTGCCGGCCCGCACCGCGGCGTTGAAGTCGTCGACGTGCCGGAAGCCGTAGGCCGCCAGGTCGTCGTAGCGCATGTCCATCTCGCGCACCACCCACTGGAGGGCCTCGGCGGCCTTCTTCGGGTTGGTGATGATCGGCGTGATCAGGTGCGGGATGCCCTCGTATGCGGTCAGCTCGACCCGCTTGGGGTCGACCAGCACCATCTTGACCTCGTCGGGGGTGGCGCGCACCAGCACCGAGGTGATCAGGCAGTTGATGCAGGACGACTTGCCCGCGCCGGTGGCGCCCGCCACCAGCACGTGCGGCATCTTCGCCAGGTTGGCCATCACGGTGTGGCCCTCGACGTCCTTGCCCATGCCGACCACCATCGGGTGGGTGTCCTCGGCGGCGGTGCGCGAGCGCAGCAGGTCGCCGAGGGTGACCATCTCGCGGTCCCGGTTGGGGATCTCCACGCCGACCGCGGACTTGCCGGGGATCGGCGAGATGATCCGCACGTCGGGGGTGGCCACCGCGTAGGCGATGTTCTTCGCCAGCGCGGTGATCCGCTCGACCTTCACCGCCGGGCCGAGCTCGACCTCGTAGCGGGTGACCGTCGGACCGCGGCTGAAGCCGGTGACCCTGGCGTCCACCTTGAACTCGGCGAACACCCCGGTGAGCTGGCTGACGATGTCGTCGTTGACCTGCGAGTGGGCCTTGGCCGGGGCCCCGCGCTCCAGCAGGTCCATCGACGGCAGGGAGTAGGCGATGTCGCCGGACAGCTGGAGCTGTTCCATCCGGACAGGCGCCTCGCCGTGGCCGTCGGGCGCCTCGGACGGCCAGGGCTCCTCCGGGGGAGCAGTGTTGTCCTTCACCTGGCCGACCATGCTGGCCACGGTGGGCGAGCCGGCCACGCCGAACAGCAGCGCGCCGTCCACCAGGTCCGCGGCGGCGCCGGCGGCCAGGTCGCGGGTCTGGTACGGGTCCTTCTCGAACGAGACCGGCACCGGGGCGGACGCCTGGTCCTCGTCGCTCTTGCGGCGACGGCGCCTGCGGGGGGCCTCGTCCTCGATGGTGATCGGCAGCGCGTCGGGGTCGGCGTCCTCCGGCGGGGCGGTGGAGTACTCGCGCTCCCCGGTGCCGGGCTCGCCGTCGGCGTCCTCGTACTCGCCGGGCAGCGGCTCGGCGACGCCCAGGCGGACGCCCAGCAGGCGCAGGCGCTGCGGGATGCGGTTGATGGGGGTGGCGGTGACCACCAGCAGCCCGAAGAAGGTGAGCAGCAGCAGCAGCGGGACGGCCAGCGGCGGGCCGGCGGCGGCCATCATCGGGGTGGACACGGCCCAGCCGATCAGGCCGCCGGCCTGCCGGATCCGGGTGGCGCCGGTGCCCATCGCGGGCGCGCCGCAGCCGATGTGCACCAGGCCGAGCACGGCGATCACCAGCGCGGTCAGGCCGATCACTATCCGGCCGTTGGCCTCCGGCAGCTCGGGGTGGCGCATCAGGCGGACCGCGACGGCGCCCAGCAGGAACGGCACCAGCACGTCGAGCCGGCCGAACAGGCCGGAGACCACGGCGGTGGCGGCCTCGCCGAACCAGCCCTGCGGGCTGGCCCAGGTGCCGGCCGCGACGACCAGGGTGAGCGCCAGCAGCAGCAGCCCCACGCCGTCCTTGCGGTGCTCGGGGTGCAGGTTGCGGGCGCCGTGCCCGTAGCTGCGGAACACCGCGCCGATCGCGTGCGCCAGGCCCAGCCAGATCCGCCGGACGGCCCGGAAGAGTATCGGCCTGGGCGCGGGCGCCGCGGGTGCGGCGGCGGCCGCCTTCTTGGCCGGGGCCTTCTTCGCCGGAGCCTTCTTGGCAGCGGGCTTCGCGGCGGATTTGGCGGGGGCGGCCTTCTTGGCGGCTGTCTTCTTGGCCGGCCCGGGCTTGCTGGTGCGTGCGTCGGCGCTTCCGGGCGTTCGTGTGGCCATGGGTGGCAGCCTACCGGCGCCACCGGGCCCCGGACATGCGCGGGCGCACTTCGGCGGGTTGCACCGTCGACGTACCGTCAGCGGCCGGCGAACCACTCGAACGAGTGACGCTGACGGCCGTTCAGTTCGCGCCGGGGCGCAGCGCGTCCAGGGCCCGGCGCAGGCCGGCCAGTTTGCGCTCCAGGTGGGCGGCGGTCGCGGCGGCGCCGGCGCTGTCGGCGGTGGCGTCGAGCTGCTTGGTGAGCGCCTCGGCCTGTTCCTCGACGGCGGCCAGCCGGGCCGACAGCTCGCCGAGCAGCGCCCCGCCGATGGCCGGTTCCTCGTCCGTCTCCAGTTGCAGGCGCAGCAGCGCGGCCTGCTCCTTGAGCTGGGTGTTCTTCACGTACAGGTCGACGAAGACGGAGACCTTGGCGCGCAGCACCCACGGGTCGAAGGGCTTCGAGATGTAGTCGACCGCGCCGGCCGCGTAGCCGCGGAAGGTGTGGTGCGGACCGTGGTTGATCGCGGTCAGGAAGATGATCGGAATGTCCCTGGTCCGCTCGCGGCGCTTGATGTGCGCGGCGGTCTCGAAGCCGTCCATGCCGGGCATCTGAACGTCCAGCAGGATGACCGCGAAATCGTCGGTGAGGAGCGCCTTGAGCGCCTCCTCGCCCGAGGAGGCGCGTACGAGCGTCTGGTCGAGCGCGGAGAGGATCGCCTCCAGGGCGAGCAGGTTCTCCGGACGGTCGTCGACCAGGAGGATCTTCGCCTTCTGCACCAGGACCCGCCCTCCTGCCGGTTGTTTCCCCAGAGCGGGCACCTTCGTGCCGCCCATCACTGCCCCGGTCATGCTAGCCGTACCCCCTTGCCTGCCACAGGCCCGGTGCCGGCCGTCACCGTCCGGTCACTGTTGGCAACGACGGGTGACCTTACCGGGTTCCCGGCCGGGGCCGCCAGCGCGGGCGGCCCCGTCGGGCGGCGGTTACCTGACGGGCAGGTGCTGGCGCATCACCGCCAGCAGGTGATCGGTCTCCACCGGCTTGGTGATGTGGTCGGTGGCGCCCGCCTGGAGGCTCTTCTCGCGGTCGCCCTTCATCGCCTTGGCGGTCAGCGCGATGATCGGCAGGCCGGCGAACCGGGGCATCCGGCGGATCTGCTCGGTGGTCGCGTAGCCGTCCAGCTCCGGCATCATGATGTCCATCAGCACCAGGGCGACGTCCTCGTGCTGTTCGAGCATCTCGATGCCCTCGCGGCCGTTCTCGGCGTACAGCACGGTCAGGCCGTACTGCTCCAGCACGCTGGTGAGGGCGAACACGTTGCGGATGTCGTCGTCGACGATCAGCACCCGCTCGCCGTCGAAGCGGACCGGGGTGCCGGCGCTGGTGCGCACCGGGTCGCCCTGGCGCGGGATGCTCTCCTCGGCCGCGCGCGGGGCCTCCTCGGGGCGGGCGGTGCGGCGGCGTTCCAGGGTGGAGCGGCGGCGTTCCTCGACCAGGCCGCGGGCCTCCTGGGTCCACTGCTCGGCGGGCGTACGGGAGGGCTCCAGGGCGCGCGGGACGGCGCCGCGCTCCAGCGCGACCGGCTCGGGGCCCTCGCTGCGCAGCGGCAGGTAGAGCGTGAAGGTGGAGCCGCCGCCGAGTTCGCTGGCCACGTGGATCTCGCCGCCCAGCAGCCGGGCGATCTCCCGGCTGATGGACAGCCCCAGGCCGGTGCCGCCGTACTTGCGGCTGGTGCCGCCGTCGGCCTGCTTGAACGCCTCGAAGATCTCCCGCAGCTTGTTGCCGGGGATGCCGATGCCGGTGTCGGAGACCGAGAAGGCGATCAGCTGCTCGTCGGGGTCGCCGATGGTGCCGGTCTCCAGCAGTTGCTCGCGCACGTGCTGGGGGGTGTCCGGGCCGGACACCGGGCGGATCATCAGCTCGACCGCGCCGGCGTCGGTGAACTTCACCGCGTTGGAGAGCAGGTTGCGCAGCACCTGCTGGAGGCGCTGCTCGTCGGTGTGCAGGGTGACCGGCAGGTCCGGGGAGACCCGGACCGCGAAGTCCAGGTTCTTCTCGGCGGTGAGCGGCCGGAACGCGGCCTCCACGTAGTCGACCAGCTGGACCAGGGCGATCCGGGCCGGGCGGACGTCCATCTTGCCGGCCTCGACCTTGGACAGGTCGAGGATGTCGTTGATCAGCTGGAGCAGGTCGCTGCCCGCGCCGTGGATGGTCTCGGCGAACTCGACCTGCTTGGCGGACAGGTTGCCCTCGTTGTTGTCGGAGAGCAGCTTGGCCAGGATCAGCAGCGAGTTGAGCGGGGTGCGCAGCTCGTGCGACATGTTGGCGAGGAACTCGCTCTTGTAGCGGGAGGCCAGCGCGAGCTGTTCGGCGCGCTCCTCGAGGATCTGCCGGGCCTCCTCGATCTCGCTGTTCTTGATCTCGATGTCGCGGTTCTGCTGGGCGAGTTGCTCGGCCTTCTCCTGCAACTCCTCGTTGGTGCGCTCCAGTTCCTCCTGGCGGGCCTCCAGCTCGGCCGAACGCATCGACAACTCGGCGGTCAGCCGCTGGGATTCGAGCAGCAGGCCCTCGGTCTTGGTGTTGACCGAGATGGTGTTGACGGTGACGCCGATCTGGTCGGCGATCTGGATCAGGAAGTCCAGCGCGACGGTGGTGAAGCTGGAGAAAGTGGCGAGTTCGATCACGCCGAGCAGCCGGTCCTCGAACAGCACCGGCATCACCACCACGTGCGCCGGGGAGGATTCGCCGAGGCCGGAGGAGATCTTCAGGTACCCGGGCGGGGTCTCCTTCAGCACGATCGGCCGCTTCTCCACCGCGGCCTGCCCGATCAGGCCCTCGCCGAGCCGGAACGTGGTGGGCATGGTGCGCCGGTGGTAGCCGTAGGAGCCGATCAGGCGCAGCACGATGTCGTTCTCGTCGTCGTCCTCGGTGACGAGTTCGGCGGTGCGCCCGGCGGGCTGGGCGAGGAAGAACGCGCCGTGCTGGGCGGAGACCACCGGGGTGAGCTCGCTCATGATCAGCGAGGCGACGGCGGACAGGTCGCGGCGGCCCTGCAGCAGGCCGGACATCCGGGCCAGGTTGGACTTCAGCCAGTCCTGTTCCTTGTTGGTCCGGGTGGTCTCGCGCAGGTTGGCGATCATCTGGTTGATGTTGTCCTTGAGCTCGTCGAGCTCGCCGGACGCGTCCACGTTGATCCGCAGCGACAGGTCGCCCCTGGTGACGGCGGTGGCGACCTGGGCGATCGCGCGCACCTGCCGGGTCAGGTTGTTGGCGAGTTCGTTCACCGACTCGGTCAGGTCCTGCCAGGTTCCGGCCACGCCGGGGACGCGGGCCTGGCCGCCGAGCCGGCCGTCGGTGCCGACCTCGCGGGCGACCCGGGTGACCTCGTCGGCGAACGCGGACAGCTGGTCGACCATGGTGTTGATGCTGGTCTTGAGCTCCAGGATCTCGCCGCGGGCGTCCACGTCGATCTTCTGCGAGAGGTCGCCGCGGGCGACCGCGGTGATGACGAGCGCGATGTTGCGGACCTGGCCGGTGAGGTTGTTGGCCATCAGGTTGACGTTCTCGGTCAGGTCCTTCCAGATGCCGGCCACGCCCGGCACCCCGGCCTGGCCGCCCAGCATGCCGTCGGTGCCCACCTCGCGGGCCACCCGGGTCACTTCGAAGGCGAACGCCGACAGCTGGTCGACCATGGTGTTCAGGGTGTCGGCGAGCGCCGCGACCTCGCCGGCCGCGTCGACGGCGATCTTCTTGGACAGGTCGCCGCGGGCCACCGCGGACGCCACCTCGGCGATGTTTCGCACCTGGGAGGTGAGGTTGGACGCCATCAGGTTGACGTTGTCGGTCAGGTCGCGCCAGATGCCGGAGACACCGGAGACCCGGGCCTGACCGCCCAGCATGCCGTCGGTGCCGACCTCGCGCGCCACTCGGGTGACCTCGTCGGCGAACGCGGACAGCTGCTCGACCATGGTGTTGACGGTGGTGACGAGCTCGCGGATCTCGCCCTTGGCGTCGACGGTGATCTTCTTGGAGACGTCGCCCCGGGCCACCGCGGTGGTCACCTCGGCGATCGAACGCACCTGACTGGTCAGGTTGTTGGCCATCAGGTTGACCGAGTTGGTCAGGTCCTTCCAGGTGCCGGACACCCCGGGCACGCTGGCCTGGCCGCCGAGGATGCCCTCGGTGCCGACGTCCCGGGCGACCCGGGTGACCTCGTCCGCGAACGCCGAGAGCTGGTCGACCATGGTGTTGATGGTGTTCTTCAGCTCCAGGATCTCGCCGCGCGCGTCGACCTGGATCTTCTGCGACAGGTCGCCCTTGGCGACCGCGGTGGTGACCTGCGCGATGCCGCGGACCTGCGAGGTGAGGTTGTTCGCCATCGAGTTGACGTTCTCGGTCAGGTCCTTCCAGACACCGGCCACGCCCGGCACCTGCGCCTGACCCCCGAGGATGCCCTCGGTACCGACCGCGCGCGCCACCCGGGTCACCTGCTCGGCGAAGCCCGACAGCTGGTCGACCATGGTGTTGATGGTGTTCTTGAGTTCGAGGATCTCACCGCGGGCGTCGACCTCGATCTTGCGCGACAGGTCGCCCTTGGCGACCGCGGTGGTCACCTCCGCGATGTTGCGGACCTGCGCGGTCAGGTTGGCGGCCATGAAGTTCACCGAGTCGGTCAGGTCGCGCCACACACCGGCCACGCCCGACACCTGCGCCTGACCGCCCAGGCGGCCCTCGGTACCCACGTCACGGGCCACCGTGGTGACCTGCGCGGCAAAGGAGTTGAGCTGGTCCACCATGGTGTTGACGGTGTTCTTCAGCTCCAGCATCTCGCCGTCGACATCGACGGTGACCTTCCGCGACAGGTCGCCGCGGGCCACCGCGGTGGTCACCTCCGCGATGTTGCGCACCTGCGCGGTCAGCCGGCCGGCCATGGTGTTGACGGAGTCGGCCAGGTCCTTCCAGGAACCGGAGACGCTGCGCACCCGGGCCTGACCGCCGAGCTTGCCCTCGGTGCCGACCTCGATCGCCACCCGGGTCACCTGCTCGGTGAACTCGCTCAGCTGGTCGACCAGCCCGTTCACGGTGCGGCCGACCTTCAGGAACTCGCCGCGCAACGGGTAACTGGCGCCGGTGGTGTGCACCGAGCGCAGCTCCATGGTCTGCGTCAGGTCGCCCTCGGCGATCGAGGACAGCACCCGGCCGACCTCGGCCATCGGCCGGGCCAGATCGTCGATCAGCGCGTTGCAGTTGTCGACGGCCGCCATCCAGGCGCCCTCGCCCACACCGGTCTCCAGGCGCTCGGACAGCCGGCCCTCGCGGCCCACCGCCCGCCGCACCCGGGCCAGTTCACCCGTCAGGTGCTGGTTGCGCTCGGCGACCTCGTTGAACACCGCGGCGATCTCCGCCAGCAGGCCGTCGCCCGGGAAGGTCAGCCGGCGGCGGAAGTTGCCGTCGCGCATCGCGGTCAGCGCGGCCAGCAGCTTGCGCAGCTCCGCGGGCTCCGCGCCGCGCTGACCGGGGCCCTGGCGCCGGCCGCCGGCCCGGGCGGGCGGCGCCGACCGCGTGCCGCGCGCAGCGGCCGTCGTGGTTCCGGACACGTCCTTGGTCGCCGAACTCAACGGGGCCCTCCCAGGTCCTCACTGTCACCGCGACGGAAGGGCCGGAGAAACGGCCCGTCGATTCCCCGCCGTCCCCTCGACCGTACTGCGGTGGTGACGGCACACGGACCCCCCAGTGTGACAGCACTGGCACCCGGTGTCGGACCGGTTGCGGAGGGTTTTCGCGGGCGACCAGGGGAACGACCGGAGAAAGTCGTGAAGGAAATCACCCCCAGGGGCTTGTTTCAGCTCCCCGCCCCCGCGGGGTACCAACCGGAAAGTAGGGTGGAGGGCCGCACCGGGTCGAGGCGACCCCGCCCTGGCCCGCCGCAGATCCCGCCCCACCCGACGTACCAGCAGCAGAGGAGACGTGGCCGTGGTCACCGCGCGCGCAGCCGCCACCTTCGAACCGGTCGACCGGTCGGCCGCCGCGGCCCGCGGCTTCGTCCGGGACGCCCTGCTCGGGTGGGACCTGCCCGAGGTGGTGGACGACGCCGTGGTGCTGGTCAGCGAACTGGTCACGAACGCCGTGGTGCACGCCGGGACGGCCGCCGAGGTGGCCTGCGTGCGCGAGGAGGAAACCGTCCGGATCGAGGTCAGCGACCGGCACCCCGAACGCGGCCAGACCTCGTTCGCCAACGTCACGCTCAACTCCGACCGGTACGCCGACCCGGACAGCGAGGGCGGCCGCGGCCTGCTCATGTGCTCGGCGCTGTCCAGCAGTTGGGGCATCGAGTACGCGGCCGGCCGGAAGACCGTCTGGTTCCGCCTCGCCCTGCCCCAGCAGCAGCCCGGCACCCGGTACGCGCTGCCCAGCCTGCCCGGCGGCGAACTGCCCGCCGCGGACGGGCCGGTGCGGGTCGCCGTGGTCCAGCTCGACGACCACGGCCGGATCCGGCACTGGAACGCCGACGCCGAATCGCTCTTCCAGCTCCCCGCCGACGCCGTGTTCGGCCGCCCCTGGGCCGAACTCGCCGTCTGGCCGCAGACCCCCGGCCTCGGCCTCGGCGACACTCTGCGCCTGGCCCGCTGGGAGGGCAGCTACACGGTGCACGGCGGCGACGGCGCCGCCCGCGAGGTGTACGGCGCCCACGTCCGGCTGCGCGACAGCGGCGGCGCGCCGATCGTGATGTGCCTGCTGGTGCGCGAGTCCGACCGCGCGGTGCTGCGCACCCCGGGCACCGCCGCCTCCACCGAGGCCGCCACCACCGCCGTCGAACCGCTCGACCTGCTGGTCGGCCCGGTCGCACCCGACGACCTGTCCAGCCTGCTGCAGCGGATCGTCGAACGCGCCCGCGACCTGCTCGACGCGGACGCCGCCTACCTGATGCTCACCAGCGAGGACGAGACCGAGTTCGAACTACGCGCCGCCACCGGCCTGGCCGGCCCGGCCCGCCGCTTCGCCCGGCTGCCGATCGACGGCGGCGCCGGCCGCTTCGACTCGGCCCGGCTCCCGGCCGTCCACGAGGACCTCGCGGTGCGGCCCGGCGCCGCACCGCTGCTGGCCGGCACCGACCTGCGCTCGCTGATCACCGTCCCGCTGAAGGTCGAGGGCCGCCTCACCGGCTCGCTCGGCGTGGCCGCCGCCCCGCCCGGCCGCTACGACAACGAGGACGCGCTGCGCCTCCAGTTCGCCGCCGACCGCATCGCGCTGGCCCTGGAGAGCGCCCGGCTCGGCGAGCTGGAGCGGCTGCGGCGCGGCTCGCTGTCCTTCCTGGTGGAGGCCTCCGACCTGCTCGCGGGCACCCTCGAGCACGAACAGACGCTCGCCCTGATGGCGCAGATGGCGATCCCCACCCTGGCGTCCTGGTGCGCCGTCTACACCACCGCGGACGCCGCCGCCGGCGCCGACCTCGCCTTCGTCCTGCACGAGGACGAGGACCGGATCGACGCGCTGCGCGCCCTGCTCGACAAGACCCCCGCCCCGGAGGCGGTGTACAGCCCCGGCGCCCGCACCTGGGCCGCACCCGCCGAGACCGCCCACGCGCTGGGCCTGGCCGACAGCCCCGAACTGGCCGGGCTGCTCGGCGAGACGGTGGTGCTGCCGCTGTCCGCCCGCAACCGGGTGATCGGCCTGCTGGTGCTCGGCACCCGGCGCGGCGTCCGGTTCCGCCAGGAGATCCTGGAACTCGGCGAGGACCTCTCCCGCCGGGCCGCCCTGGCGCTCGACAACTCCCGCCTGTACTCGGAGCGCACCGCCATCTCGCAGGCCTTCCAGCGCGCCCTGCTGCCGCCGGAGCTGCCGAAGATCCCCGGCGTCGAGGTCGAGGTGTTCTACCAGGCCGCGGGCGAGGGCAACGAGGTCGGCGGCGACTTCTACGACCTGTTCCCGATCCGCGAGGGCACCTACGGCTTCGCCATCGGCGACGTCTGCGGCACCGGCCCCGAGGCCGCCTCGGTCACCGGCCTGGCCCGCAACTCGCTGCGCCTGCTGGCCCGCGAGGGCCTGAGCGCCCCGCAGGTCCTCACCCGGCTGAACGCGGCCATCCTGGACGAGGGCAGCCGGGCGCGCTTCCTCACCCTGCTGTACGGCGAGCTGACGCCCCGCGAGGACGGCTCCACCGCCCTGTCGCTGGTCTGCGCCGGCCACCCGCTGCCGCTGCGGCTGCGCACCGACGGGCAGGTCGACCAGGCCGCCTCGCCGCAGCCGCTGCTCGGGGTGATGGACGAACTCGACCTGACCGCCGAGGAGTTGGTGCTCGCCCCGGGCGAGGTGCTGCTGTGCGTGACGGACGGCGTCACCGAGCGCCGGGAGGGCCGCCGGATGCTCGGCGACGACGGCCTGATCGAGGTCCTGACCGGCTGCGCGGGCCTCACCGCCGGCGCGGTCGCCGCCCGGGTGCACCGCGCGGTGGAGCGCTTCGCACCCGAGCCGCCGTCCGACGACATGGCGATCCTGACCCTGCGCATCCCGACCCAGCGGCTCAACTAGTCACGTTTTGCTCACACTTGCTCGTTCAGCGCGGTTCACAAGGGTACAAATCCCGGAGGCCGGGTAGACCGTAGGCGCCGGGGGATTCCACCCCGGAGGGCATCGACCGGCGGCTCGGCCGCCGGTTCTCTCATTCGCCGCAGCCGCCGCACCCCTCTTCGGTGCGCCCACGACCCGGCACCCGGAACCACCTCGCACACCCACCCTTCACCGCGATCTCGCCATGCCCTGGCGCAGAGTGAAAGGAGCCTCCGGTGAGCAATGACGCCTCCGGGGCGAACGCCCGATCCGCAGACGCGGGTCCTCTCGGTTACCTGGCCCTCGGTCTCACCCTGCTCGCGTACGGTCTGCTCGGCACCGGTGTCCTCAGCGGCACCTCGTCCGGCGGCGCCTCCGCGCTGGCTCACCTGGTCGGCGGGGTGACGCTGTTCGTCGCCGGCCTGTGGCAGTTCCGTGGCGGCGACCGCTTCAGCGGCACCGCGTTCACCGCTCTCGGCGCCTTCTGGGCGACCTGGGCGGCGGCCGGCGGGGCCGGCCGGCACACCGCGGGCCTGTTCCTGCTGCTGTGGGCGCTGCTGGCGCTCACCCTGACCGCCGCCTCCTGGGGTGACGGCCTGCTCGCCCGCGCGGTCTACGGCCTGCTGACGCTGTCCCTGGTGCTCAGTGCCATCGGTGTCCTCAGCGACTCCGGCGGCTGGGGCAAGGTCGGTGCCTGGATCGCCGCCCTCTCCGGCCTGGCCGCCTGGTACTGGGCCACCGCCACCCTCACCGGCGGACGTTGGGGCCGGGTGGCACTCCCGGTCAAGTAACCGCCGCAGTCCCCGAGGCCCGGACGCCACCCCCACGGCGCCCGGGCCTCGGCATGTCCGCGCCCGCCCGCATCTCTCCTGGTCAGCGCCCTTGATGAAACCCTTACTTGACGATCCGTCGGATCATCAGTTCTATAGTGCTAGGAAGCTAGATAAATGAGGTTGTGGTGATCGAGTTCCACATCGAGCCCCGGTCCGGTGTCGCCCCTTACCTGCAACTGGTCCACCAAGTACGACAGGCCCTCCGACTGGGCCTGCTGCACGAGGGCGACCGGCTGCCGAAGGTCAAGGACGTCGCGGCCAAGGTCGCGATCAACCCCAACACCGTGCTCAAGGCTTACCGCCAACTGGAGAACGAGGGCCTGGTCTCCCCCAAGCCCGGCGTCGGCACCTTCGTCACCGGCACGCTCGGCGACCCCGCCACGTCCGAACACGAGCCGCTGCGGCAGGAGTTGCGCCGCTGGCTGGCCTCGGCCCGGGCCGCCGGACTGGACCCGGAGTCCATCGAGGCCCTCTTCCTCCAGACCTTCCGAAGCACCGTCGAAGAGGAGCGATGACCGCGATCGTCGAAACCCGGGCGCTGACCAAGCGCTACGGCCGCCGCACGGCCCTGGCCGACTGCACCCTGACCGTCCCCGCCGGACGCGTCGTCGGGCTGGTCGGCCCCAACGGCGCCGGCAAGTCCACCCTGCTGCAGCTCGCCTGCGGCCTGCTCACCCCCACCAGCGGCACCGTCGAGGTGTTCGGCCGGCCCCCGGCCGCCGACAGCGCCCAACTCGGCCGGGTGGGCTTCGTCGCCCAGGACACCCCCACCTACGCCGCCCTGAGCATCACCGACCACCTGCGCCTGGGCGCCAAGCTCAACCCCCGCTGGGACGCCGCCCTCGCCGAGCGCCGCATCCGGCAACTCGGCCTCGACCCCACCCAGCGGGCCGGCCGCCTCTCCGGCGGCCAGCGCGCCCAGCTCGCCCTCACCCTCGCCGTCGCCAAACGGCCCGAACTGCTGCTGCTGGACGAACCGGTGGCCGCCCTCGACCCACTCGCCCGGCGCGCCTTCCTGCAGAGCCTGATGGAGTTCGTCGCCGAATCCGAGTCGCAGGCCACCGTGGTGCTCTCCTCCCACCTGGTCTCCGACCTGGAACGGGTCTGCGACCACCTGATCGTGCTGGCCGGCTCCCGCATCCAGGCCGACGGCGAGATCGACGACCTGCTCGCCACCCACTTCCGGCTCACCACCGCCCGCCGCGACGCCGACACCCTGCCGGCCGGCCTGCGGGTGATCCACGCCGAACACACCGAACGCCAGAGCACCTTCGTGGTCCGCGCCGACGCCGCCGTCGACGACCCGTCCTGGGTGATGGAACCGCTCGGCCTGGAAGACCTCGTCCTCGCCCACCTCGAAGCCACCGCCGACCCCCGACCCGCCCTGGAGCTCCAGCGATGATCTGGCTGACCTGGCGCCAGTTCCGCGCCCAGTTCATGGTGGCCGCCGCCGTACTCGCCGCCGCCACCGCCTTCCTGCTGATGTCCGGCCTGGACCTGCGGGACAAGTACCACGACCTCACGTCCGGCTGCCCCGGCGGCGGCTGCGCCGACGGGAACCAGCTGATCGACACCTACGCCTTCCCCTACTGGACGGGTACGACGCTGGTCATCGTGGTGCCCGCACTCATCGGGGCGTTCTGGGGCGCGCCGCTGATCGCCCGCGAGCTGGAGACCGGCACCCACCGGCTGATCTGGAACCAGGGCATCGGCCGCGGCCGCTGGCTGGCCGTCAAACTGCTGCTGGTCGGCGCCACCGCCGTGATCGTCACCGGGCTGCTCAGCCTGCTGGTGACCTGGTTCTCCGCCCCGCTGGACCACCTCAGCCACGACCGCTTCACCCCGGTGCTGTTCGCCGCCCGCGGCATCGTCCCGCTCGGCTACGCCGCGTTCGCCGTCGCCCTCGGCACCTGCCTCGGCCTGTTCCTGCGCCGCACCGTCGCCGCGATGGCCCTCACCCTGGCCGCCTTCGCCGCCGTCCAGGTGCTGGTCCCGCTCGCCGTCCGCCCCCACCTCGAGCAGCCCGTGCACAGCGTGATCGCACTGGACGCCGACGCCCTGAGGTCCACGCGGATGCTCGGCTTCACCGGCGCCCACGGGCCGTCCGCGACCTTCGTGGCCGGCATCGACAAGCCCGGCGCGTGGATGCTCTCCAACAGCTCGCCCGTCCAAGACAGTTCCGGCCGGACCCTCACCCTCGGCACCCAGCCGTGCGCGAACAACAGCCACGACGTCCCGTCCGAGGAATGCCTCGCCCAGGCGAACCTGCACATCGCCGTCGACTACCAGCCCGCCGACCGCTACTGGCCGTTCCAGTGGATCGAGACCGCGATCTACCTCGCCCTCGCCGCCGCCCTGGCCGCCCTCACCACCTGGGGCCTGCACCGCCGCCTCGGCTGATCAACACACAGGAGCGGCCGAAGCCAACGCAACTGGCTTCGGCCGCACCCCTCACCCTACGACCGACCGAGTCACCGGCTGAACGATCCCGCAATCCACTCCCGCCCCACCGGCCGATTGCTAGGGTCTCCGATCGGAGGCTACGCATGGGCCAGTGGCAGGTGGGCACGGAGACACTCGCCGCATGCCGTTTTGCGTTCTCGCCGCTGGTCGAGACCGTCGCCACCCTCGGCATCCTCGCCGAGATCCGGCCCGAACCCTGGCGCCGCGCCTGGCTCGCCACCCACCAGCCCGCGTTCCACCAGCACCTAGCCGCCTCGCCCCAGCTCGCCGACTGGCTGGCCGGCCGCCAAGCCGCCTACTGGCCCACCGAGTTCCGGCTCCCACCGCCCGACCCGGACGCCACCCCGCACGAGTTCGACCTCACGGGGCTCGACCTGGCCCCCGCACTCGCCGAACTCCTCGGCTGGACCTGGCAGCACGTCGTCCACCCCGAATGGCCGGCCCGCCTGCGTGCGCTGCGCGCCGACGCCACCGGCCGCCGCCGCCTCGCCGACCACCACGGCTGGCCCGCCGCCCTCCCCGTGCTCGGACCCCGGCACCGCTGGCTCTCCACCGGCCGGCTCCAACTCACCGTCCCCACCGACGGCCCCCCGGACGCCGAGCTGCTGTTCGTCCCGACCGGCGCCCGCCACGGCTGGATCACCCAGGACGCCACCCGCGTCGCCGTGATCTACCCGATCTCCGCCGCGCCCGTCCCCACCCCGCGCACCCCGCCCGCCAGCCTCGGCCGCCTGCTCGGCAGCGCCCGCGCCGAACTGCTCGCCGGCCTCGACCGCCCGCGCGACACCGTCCAGCTCGCCACCCTCACCGGCCTCAGCCCCGCCGCCGTGGACGACCACCTCACCGTGCTGCTCGACGCCCGCCTGGTCGCCGGCGCCCGCTCCGGCACCGCCGGCCGCTACTACCGCACCGCCCTCGCCGAAGCCCTGCTCTCCGCCCAGCCCGGCTGAGCCCGTCAGCCCTCCACCGCGCTGGACTCCCGCTCCTGCTCCTCGGGAAGTACCGCCACCGCCTCCTCCGGCTCCTCCGGCCGGCGCCACCCCGACAGGGCCGCCTGCACCAGGTAGACGGTCAGCAGGATCGCCAGCGCCACCAGCCCGTCCGCCCAGAAGTGGTTGGCCGTCACCACGACCACCCACACCGTCACCAGCGGGTGCAGCACCATCAACCACCGCCACGGCCCGCGGGCGACCGTGATCACCGCCACCGCCGTGATCACGCACCACGCCACGTGCACCGAGGGCATCGCCGACAACTGGTCCGCCACCACCCCCGCGACCGCGTTGCCGTACACCGACTGCCCGTACTGCGCCGCCAGATCCACGAACCCGTTCCCCGGCAGCATCCGCGGCGGCGCCACCGGAATGAACTGGATCAGCAGACACACCGCCGTGGTCGCCACCACCGTGGTCCGCACCCACGCGTACCGCTGACGGTGCCGCAGGAACAGCCACAGCAGCACTATCAGCATCACGCCGAAGTGCATCGTCGCGTAGTAGTAGTTCGCCACCTGCACCAGCCACGGATGCCCCACCACCGACCGCTGCCAGTCCGCCTCGTCCGGCAGCCCCAGTCCCAGCTCCGTCCGGTGGATCCAGTCCGCCCGGTCCAGCGCATGGTCCGTCCCCACCAGCGACAGATGCCCCACCACCTGCCACAGCGCGAACAACGCCAGCAGCGTCCCCGCCTCCCGCAGCACATCCGCCGCGACCCGCCCCCGACGCCACTCCCCCGTACTGGCCCGCCGCGCGGCCACCCGACCGACGGTGAACGCCGCTCCGTACAGCGCCGCGGAGGCCGCGGCCGAGGTTTGCCAGGTCAAGGTCAGGTTCTGCATTGGCGAAGGTTATCCGGAAATTTTCCGGCCGGGAATGCAAAGAAGCCCCCTGACATCCCGTCAGGGGGCTTCTTCTGAAGAATTGTTCGGCGGCGTCCTACTCTCCCACAGGGTCCCCCCTGCAGTACCATCGGCGCTGTGAGGCTTAGCTTCCGGGTTCGGAATGTAAC
>NZ_JBICXW010000025.1:0-100908 GCF_043200475.1 Kitasatospora sp. NPDC048407
ACATCACCCGAGCCCCGACCGGCACGCCAGTTCGGCTGACGTTCACACGAACGAGCGATCACGAACCCAGAGAAAGGGGACTTAACGTCCACTCACAACCGACTTACAGTCGGGACGACAGGATTTGAACCTGCGACCCCTTGACCCCCAGCCACCACCTGCGGCATCCCGCTGATGCCGCTTGGGACAGCGGCCTGCAGATTCGCCTGCTGCGGGGCATCCGGGATGCGGAACAGAACCGCCTACCCACTGGCTACGCGCCGTGATCTTCCGTTCGGCGTGTCGTCCTGCGCGTGTCGCCGCCGGCCAACCAGGGCTCGCTTCGCGCCCTGCTTCGCACGCTCTACCGACACGCCGAACGAGGTGGCGAACCTTGGTGTCAGAGAGCACCAAGAGCAAGGAGGGGTTCATGGGACAGCGTCCACAGCGGGGCAGGGTGTACCGGCGGTGCGGCTGCTCGGACAGCAACGGAAAGCAACTCGGGCCGTGGTGCCCTCAGTTGGCCGGCGATGTGAAGCACGGGAAGTGGACGTACTGCGTCGACCTCGCCCCCGACGAGGGACAGCGCCGCACCCGCCGACGGGGCGGGTTCGCCACCCGGGCCGAGGCCGCACGGGAGATGGCCGCAGTACTGGACGGCGAGCTGCGCGGAGTGTATGAGAATCGCCGCACCACGGTCGCGAGCCTCCTCCGGGAGTGGCTGATCCTGCAGAAAGTGCGGTTGGCACCGAACACGTACGCGGGCTACCAGGCATGCGTGGAGCGCGACCTCATCCCGGCATTCGGCCACCACCGGCTCCTCGACCTGCGGCCCAAGCACATCGACGAGTGGATCACCGCCCAACTCGACGCCGGACGGGGCAAAGTCACCGTCTATCGGGCAGCGTCCACCCTTCGCAACGCGCTCAACGTCGCCGTACGCTCCTGGCGCCTCCGCTACAACCCCGCCAAACATTCCGTCCCACCCAAGCCCCGTGCCACCGAATGAGGTTCCCCCGCTGACCTGGACAGCTTGATACTGGGACGGATGGTCCCGGAGGAAGCAGCCCAGGTAGTGAGCAAGCAGAGCAACAGGAGCAAGCGGTACACAGCCGAGTTCAAGCGCGACGCGGTCGAGCTCGCGCTGTCCTCGGACAGGACTGTCACCGAGGTGGCCCGGGATCTCGGCGTCAGCTCCGAGGGGCTGCGGAACTGGGTCAACCAGGCGAAGGTGGACCGGGGCGAGGGCCCGACCGGCGCCCTGACCAGCGCGGAACGCGAGGAGCTGGCCCGGCTGCGGCGGCAGAACCGGGAACAGCAGCAGACCATCGAGTTTCTGAAAAAAGCCGCGGCCTTCTTCGCGCAGGAGACGCTGAAGTAGGCGCCCTGTGCGCCTTCGTCGACGCGGAGAAGGCCACCGAGACGAACCCCGGCGGCTTCAGCGTGGCACTTCTGTGCCGCGTCCTGGGTCTGCCGCGCTCCACCTACTACGCACATGCCGCCACCGCCCCGGCCCGGCGGGTTCGGCAGCGGGCCGAGGAGAGGCTGGTGGGTGAGATCCGGGTGCTGCACGCCGGCTCGCGCGGCGCCTACGGTGTCCCCCGGATCCACGCCGCCCTGGCGCGGGCCGGCCGGGTGGCCAACCGCAAACGCATCGAGCGGCTGATGCGCGAGCACGACATCACCGGCATCACCCGCCGCAGGCGTCGGGGGCTGACCCGGCAGGCCAAGCGGGCCGTGTTCGCCACCGACCTGATCGGCCGGGACTTCACCGCCCCCAGAGCCGGAATGCGACTGGTCGGCGACATGACCGAACTGGTCACCGGGGAAGGGAAGTTGTATCTGGCGACCTGCATCGACCTGGCCACCCGGGAGGTGGTCGGCTGGGCATTGGCGGACCACCACCGCGTCGAGCTGCCGGTCGCCGCGCTGAGGCTGGCGGCCGGACGCGGACAGTTGGAGGCAGGCTGCATCATGCACACCGACTGCGGCAGCGAGTACACCAGCAGTGAATTCCGGCCTGTGATAAGCGAGTTGGGAATGAGACAGTCGATGGGAAGGGTCGGCTCCTGTTACGATAACGCCGCAGCGGAGAGCTGGTTCGCCCTGTTCAAGGCCGAAATCGGTACCACAGTGTGGGCCACCCGACCCCAGGCCCGGGCCGACATCTTCCGCTTCATCGAGGTCGAGTACAACCGCACCCGGCTCCGCAGGCACCCCCAGCTCGGGTACCTCACCCCATTTGAAACCCGGGCAAGACTGCGGCACGACTTCACCCCCGCAGCGTAGAAACCCGCTGTCCAAGATCAGGGGGGAACTTCAGGAGTGACTTCAGTTAAGACATCCTCGCCCTGTGTAAGAGCACCTACCCCAACCCCCACCTGCTGCACGCCGAGGCCGCCCTCCTCCTGGACGCCAAGTGATCCGGGTACTGACCGCCTCAGAGCGTAACCGGCGTCCCACGGAGGCGGTCGTCATCGGCACTCTCCTCTGACCGGCTGACAGAAGAACCGCTCGACCGTCCGGCTCCGCTACCGACAAGATGCAAGATAGGTGTCCACCTTCGAGCAGAAGTCGCCGAGTTCCACCGAAGGGTGGAGATGGTGGCGGCCCTCGAAAACGTCGGTGAGCCACCGGCTCTTATTCGCGGACGGCACCTGCCGGACCCACCCTTCGAGTTCACCGACCGGGACGAGGAAGACACCGAGCCGGGCAAAGTAGTCGGTCAGGCGCAGCACAGCAGCATAGGGCTCTCCGCTTCCGAGCGCGGGCATGCCTGCCTTCTTGAGCTGCGGCCACCCACCGGAGGACTTCAGGAGGGCGGTGATGTTCGTACGTTGCTCGGTGGTGAGCGCGTCGCCGTTGCGGGGATCGCCGAGGATCTCATTGATCTGCTTCTTGATCTGCGGGGCGCTGGTGACGGTGACGGTGGAGTTGACGGTGTCTTCCAGGACCTTCAAGTCGGGCTCAATAGCGGCGAACTCACCGCCAAGGGCAGCCAGGGCTCGTTTGAGCAGGTTGCGGTCGTTGAGGAAGTCGAGGTCGGCGACGATGGCGACAGGGATGCCGCATTGTCGCAGGCGCCGAGCGGTGTCAGCCAGTTTCGCCTTGCCACTGGTGTGAAGGAAGACGAGGTTGCTGTTCGGTCGGCCCTTCATCACGGTGTCGAAGGTAGCGGCGTAGAACTGGCAGTCGCCCTCAGACTCGCCGAGGACAACGCCGTCGTGGAAAAGGCCAGAGATGATGTTGGAGTACCGCAGGACCGGGGTACGCAGGATCTCTGCGACGGCCTCGGGCTCCAAGACCCTGGCGCGAGGGCCGGACGCGGTGCGGGAGATCCGGACCAGGGAAACCGGTCTTTGGGCCGCTTCCAGGATTCCGCTCACGAAGTCGGAACTGTGGGTGGCGACAAAGACCTGGCAGGGCGAGGGAGGAAGTTCTGCCAGGTAACGGCCCAACAACCGGGCCTGCGGCGGGTGCAGGAAGGCCTCCGGCTCGTCGATCACAATGACCGGCCTAGGGCGGGCCAGTGTATGCAGTAGGAGGTTGACGAAGCTGCGGAAGCCGTCGCCTTGCTCGTTGACTGCAGGAAGCCGATGGTAGGCCTGGCGAAGTTCGGACGAGATCGGCGGGACTTCATCTTCCATGCCCGTGTCGCCTACCTGGAGGCGGATATGCTGCTCATACCGGTTGAGCGCGATCGGCTCGCCGAACGCCGACCTCACGAGTTCGGAGAACCGGTGGTGGGCTTCGCGGTTGTCGAAAAGGTGCTGGGTCGGATGGGCTGGCGGGAACGCGGAGTCCCACAACTGCGAATCCGTCTGGTTGCTCAGCCGCTCCTGGGTCCCCTGCTGGGCCACGAGGAAATGGGCAATACGTGCGAACGCCCTGTTGTCCCAAGAGTTCCTCACCTGGAGCTCGATGGGGCCTTCCGCGGGGGCCCCGGCGTGCATCGCGTAGATGGGCTCCCCTGTCTGCGGGTTCGGCCTCGGTTCTTCGCCCCTGGCCCGTAGCCACTCGACGAATTCCTGGGCGCTTCCGCTGCTCTGAATCCGCGTCGTTGCGATCCAACGGCCCTCGGGCAGCGCCAGCTCCGGGGAGGCGGTAAGGGATGCGGCCAGTTCGCGTAGCAGCATCGACTTGCCGCTATTGTTCGGGCCAATGAACACCGTCATCCCGTCAGCGGGCGGGTTCACCACCGTGCCGTCCTTCAGTATCAAGTCAGCCACGTTGAAGGCAACACTCATCGTCCACCCCGGTGTTCGCCCCCGACCGCAATGCCGAGGTGACGACACCGTACTCCCACACCGAAGCCTCCGGACCAACTAATGAAAGGTGGCAAGAGGGATGCACGGGCGTTCGGGGTGGTGGTGGCGGTAGGTCTCGGTGGCCGGCTCTTCGCCGATCACGTCCGGGAGTCGGCTCCGTTCAGTGGCCCGTGTACGGGTCCCGCAGCGGTCGGGGTTCGCGGACCCCGCGCGTGATGCCCTCGGGCAGGTCCGGGCCAGCGGTGTAGTAGCGGCCCTGGGCCTCGCCATTGGTGGCGAGCCAGCCAGCGCGGACCAGTTCGCGGATGTCGCGCTGGGCCTGCTGCTCGCTCAGGTCGGCGTCGGACTGGTAGGTGGCGCGGCGGACGCGGTTGCCCATGGCGGCCGGGTAGAGGGCGTAGAGCATGCGGTCCGGCCAGCCCTGGCGCTCGACTGCTTCGTCGAGGGCGGACCAGACCTCGCGGGTGGTGGTGACCTGGCGTTCGACGGTCTGGGCCTGCTGGTGGTGGGCACGCAGGCAGAACCGGACCCACGGCAGGGTGTCCCGGTCGGGAGTCCAAACCGGGCCGCCGACTTCGGCGAGGATGTCGTAGTAGCGGTAGGTGTTGCGGGCCCGGCCCAGCCATTCCTCGATGCTGGAGAACTCCGGCGCCATGACGCCTTCGCGGGCCAGGACCAGAGTGTGCAAGGCGCGCGACATCCGGCCGTTGCCGTCCGACCACGGATGGATCGACACCAGGTTCAGGTGCGCCATCGACGCCCGCACCAGACCGGGCGCATCGAGGTCACCCGAGTTCAACCAGTCGACCAACTCTCCGGTCAACTCCGGCAGTTGCTGTGCATCGGGGGCGGTGTAGGCCGCGATCGTCGGATCTTCGGCGGAGGTTACGTACACCGGCCCGCTTCGCCACCAGCCGGGCCGCTTGAGCAGGTGGTGCCCCTGCATCATGAAGTGCAGCGAGTTGAGCAGGCCCTTGCTGTAGGCGAAGTCGTCACCGGCCTCGGCCAGGCGCTGAATGTAGGTCATCGCCTGCCGGTAGCCCTCGATCTCGGCCGTGACGGTGTCGCTCGCGTCGATCGGCGCCTCGCCGACCATGATGTCCTCGACATCCGACACGCTCGCCGCGTAGCCCTCGATCGTGTTCGAGCCGGCGATCGCCCGCGCCGTGAGGTTGCGTCGCAGCTGGCCCTCCCACCGGCGCGGGGTGCGCAGGTGCAGGCGCAGCCGGTCCCGCATTTCGTCGATCTCCGCGAGAACGGACTGGTCGATGTCGCGCAGGGCGGGCGCAGCGTAGAGCATGACGTGATGACACCATGACGGCGTCATTAAGTCAATGCTGGCCGGTGACGGTTGCAGCGGCACGTAAGCCGTCCGGCAAGGGCCACACAGATACACGCCCCGCCGAGGCCGGTCGGGGCGGCGTCCGCCTTCGTCTACGGGGCAGATCCGACGGCGAGCACACCCAACTGGCCAGCACCTCGCCCCGCCGAGCACCACGGCGACGCCCGGGGACGGGCGGGAACTACCGGTCGCGGCCAACTGGCATCACGACCTGGTGGTCAAGCTCGGCGCAACCGGAAAGCCCGATGCCCAAGAAAGAACGCTGCGACCATCCTTCAGCGCACCAGCGTCACAGCCGCATCAACTTCCCACCCGCATCCGCGCCGACTGCTGCAGCACCGACAGGGCGCCGCCTGCTGGACCCACGTGCCGCGCACACAACGGCGGGCGCGGCACGATGAGCGTCCGACACAAGGGCCCGCGATGTCACGTCCACCAATGACGTAGCCCTGAACCATGAACACCTCACGCAAGACCCCGAAACGATCACACGGCGCCGAACCCTACGCGCAGACCACCGCGGCCCCCGATTCGACGACGCTTCCGGCCGCCCTCCACCCCAACACCACGCACGTGCCCCTTCACCACACCCGTGGCGATGCCGTCCCGGCCCAGACCCAGGCGTGGGCCGCGTTTCTGAACACCGCCGTCCACAACGGGCTCGACCCGACTCTCGTCACGCAGTGGCTGACCGTGCTGGCCGACGCCACCGGCAGCCCCGTCCTCTCCCACCTCGGCTCGATGGCACTCGCCGACTACGTCGACCGCCGTCTGACGGTGATCCTCGCCGGACTGGAAAGCACCACCCACTCCCCCTACCTCGCCGGCCTGCGCCTGCGGATCCTCCCGGACCTGGGGCACCTGCCCGTCGGTCTGATCACCACCGGCATGATCCAGGACGCCGTGTACGCCTGGATCGCCGACGGCTGCGGCCGCTCCACCGTCAAGAGCACCCTCGCGATGCTCCACCGCATCCTGCGCCAGGCCGTCGCCGACGGACTGATCGCGAACGAGTCGGCCCGCGTCACCGGCCGGCAGCACGAACTCCTCGAACCCCGCGCCCTCGCCCTGCGCGACTGGGACGCCCTCACCGAACTCGCCGACGCCCTCGTCAACGCCTCCTACAACCACTATGGGGGCTGGGGCGACGCCATCGTCCACAGCGCCTGCACCGCCACCCGTATCGGCGAGGTCTCCGGCGTCCGCGTCGAGGACATCGACACCGAACAGTGGATCCTGACCTGCCGCCACCAGACCACACCCGCCCCCGGCGGCCTCGTCGACAAAGCCCCCAAAGGCGGCCACACCCGCCACATCCCCGTCATCGAACCACTGCGCCCGCAGATCCTCCGCCGCCTCCACGCCACCCGCGGCGATCCCGACGCGCGCCTCTACACCGGCCCCCGCGGCGGCCGCATCACCACCGCCGTCCTGCGCGACGCCACCCACTGGGACGAGGTCGTCCACACCCTCGGCCACACGCACCTGCGCCGCCACGACCTCCGCCACACCGGCCTGACCTGGATGGCCGACGCCGGAGTCCCTCCCCACATCCTCCAGGAAATCGCCGGCCACCGGGACTTCGACACCACGGTGCGCTACCTCCACCCCGACCTCCGCACGATCGCCGAAGCCGGAGACACCCTCACCCGCCACCTCCTCGAACAACTCCGCCGAAGCGGACGAATCCCCCGAAGGTGGTGACACATCAACCAAGGCCACCCGCGTACGACGGTAACGATTCAGGCATGACGCCACCGACTGAACGTTCGTCAGATGAAACCAACTCCCGCAGCGCAAAGCCCATTTCATTCAAGAAGGGACCCCGAAACGGGATATCACGAAACAGCCTCGATCACTCAGAGTGGTCGAAAACCCGGGCAAATCGGGCGAGGTTGTGAAATCCATGCACCCGGAGGCCGTCGGACGACCCATCAGCAGCCTTGCAAAGAAGGGGAGTTGGGGTACGGGCCTGCCGCGCGCCGGTTAAGCGCGCCAACCGTCGGCCGACCCTGGCATAGCGTCACAGATCGCCGCGAAAACCGTAGATTCAATGCCAATCACCCAACGCAACCTATGGATCGCCGGTAACCCCACTTGACCCGACGTCCGAAATGCCACGATTTGCTATGCCCGAAAACCGCCAGAGGCGGCCTTCCCGTTTCCGGGAAAACCGCCTCTGACCTGCGACGTTACCGTCGGGACGACAGGATTTGAACCTGCGACCCCTTGACCCCCAGTCAGGAAGGGTTTTCCTATTCCTGCCTGAATTGCGCTCACATACACGTCGTGCGTGTACAGATGAGCGCGCTTCGTGTACCTCGCGCGACGGCGCGCATGACGTGTGGTCCCCAGCTGGTCCCCAGCTCAGGGGCTTGACGAAGGGTCCGGGCGACGTCCATGCCTCAAGGGAAGCGCCGCCCGGCCACGGATCCAGCGGTTCCTGCGGACCATACAGAAATTTCTCGGAAGGAGGTCGATGGTCGCCGAGGAAAATCAATCCGCCCTGACCGAAGAGCAGCCAGAGAACGGCCATTGGAAATCCCATGGACCGCTATTTCCCGTAGGCCCTCGAGAATTTTCGACCCTCGCCGTGGCGCACCCCGAAGTCCCGTCCGAGACCCACCACCACCGCACCATGCACGCTCCGGGTTGTACGAGCCCGACAACCCAGGGCCGAGCGCTGCCTCCGGCCTTGCGTCCACTCCCTTGAAACAGCGCGCATACGGGCCAATGCTGCGCGAGCAAGCCGCCGTACCTACCGAAAGGACTCAGTGATCATCCCGAGGCGTGTTGCCAGCCTGTGCGCTGGTCGATCGCGGTGCCTCTCCTGTCCGAATCACAAGTGGTAGGTGAAGCGCAGCGCGCCCCCCTCCTCCCGGTAGTACCCGCGCCCCCGCGCCCCGAAGGGATTGGGGAGCATGTGCACCTGAAGCTGTTCGGAATCGAGGACGGAGGTGATCACCAGCAGCCGCCACCGGTCGTCATGGCCGGCGTGCTGCTGGGCCGCTCGGACTTCACTCTCTCCCAGTTCGATCTGCCCACCCTGTCCCTGCGTAGCCTTGACCTCGAACATCAGCGGGTGCTTTCCGGAGCCGATCCGGAAGTCGAAGCCGAGGCCATCGTCCCCGGGTGAGCCGGGGAACGCGCCGCGACGGTTGGTGGAGACCCAGCTGCTCTCATCGGTGCCGAGGTATTGGCGGCACAGCCAGTGGTAGGCGTACCACTCGCCCGCGTATCCAATCGCCGTCCGCTGGGCCTGGGACAGTCCGCTGTCCGCCCGGCCTCGGGCGCCGCCCGGACGGTTCCCGGTTCGGCTTCCCCTGTTCCGCGGCCCGATTGGGGTGAGGCGGGCGAAGTGGTGGTGGCCGCCGACCAGCTCGGGCCTGGCGTCCAGTGCTGCGCGCAGTACGGCGTTGAGTTCGGTGAAGTCGCCGGAGTGCACGTCGAGTTCCCGGTCTCCCACCGAGATGAGCCTGCGGGCGCGCTCGCGCGCCGCGCGGGCCCGGTTCGTGACGGTCCGGGCCTCGTCCAGGTCCTCCGGGGTGAGCCCGTGCCGATCGAGGTCCGCCGTGCGGGGCAGGTCGGCCGGCCACTGCCCGAGCGCGGCCAGCCAGGCGACAACGTCGTCCGGGCCCAGCACTCGGAAGTCGAGCGCACCGGCCGCCTCCAACCGGGTGGTGATCTCCTCCGCGGGGACGGCGGCCGCCAGTGCTGTGGGGAGCGTCCGGCCGGACGCCGTCACCAGGGCGACGAGGTCCTCGGCCAGGCCCGCGATTACGCTCTTGTTCCGGCCGCGCGCGTACTCGATCGGCGGCAGCGGGTCCCCCTCTTCCGGTGCCGGCCCGCCAAGCCGCACGGCGAGTGCCTCTTCGACCTGTGCCCGCAACAGCGCGGTGCCGGCAGTCTCGACGGTCAAGGCCCAGGCCGAGGGCGCAGTGACCCAGTCGAGGGTACGGAGTTCCGGCCAGTCGCTCAGCAGCCGCCGGGCGTCGAACTCCTCCAGGGCAGACCAGCGGAGCCGGTTCAGCAGCTCCTTGCGGTGAAGGTCCACGAATGTCCGGAGCGCCTCCTCGTGTGCCTCGCCGCGGCTGATCGGTTGGTAGCGCGGAGCCAACGTGGCCAGGGTGTGGTTCAGCGCAGCGAAGTCGATCCCGAGCGCCGCCCTGAGTTCGTCGGTCGACCTGGCCGCGCGGGCCTCGCCGACGAACTGCTCGGCCGTCAGCATGAGTTCGTTCTCGCAGGTGCGCAGTGCGGTCGTGAGGTCCTGGGTGTCGCGCGGTGTCGGGTCCGTCAGTTCGTCTGCCTTCGCCCGGCCGAGCAAGTGGACGAGCACCGGGTAGCCGCGCTGCAGGACACCTCCGACAGCGCCGTCGATCCGGCGCCCGGTCTGTTCGAGCTGGTGGACGGAGAGGCCGAGGGCCCGGGCGAGTTCCGGCTCCGCCGGTTGGCTCAGGTCGGCGTGGGCGTCCCCGAGCTTCAGCGCGGCCAACTGCAGCCGGTCGCCGAGACTTCGATGTCCGATCAGGTCGGCCATGGCGACCGCGAACCGGGCGACCTCGCGCCAGCTCCGGTCGCCCTCCCGCGTCAGCAGCAGCGGGTGCTTGGGGTCGGACAGCGGCAGCACTCCGTCCAGCCGGTCCGGTACGGTGACAGGCTCCTCGTCGAGGGTGACCTCCCAGTCGGTGTAGCGGTGCAGTCGCACCGCACGGAGGGCGCCCGTCAGCTCGGTGAGGGCGGTGTCGCTCGGCCGGGGTTTGTGCGGATCGTGGTCGGCGAGTGCTGCCACCGCCAGGGTCAGCCAGGGGAATTCGTCGACCAGCGGTTCACCCATGGCCGCCGGGTCCACCAGCTCGCCGTCGACGGTGGCCGAGAACTTCAGGGAGTCCACGGCCCGGAAGGCGCCGGGGCAGATCTCCTCGAGCAGGTCGCAGACCTGCCGGGCGATGCCCGGGAGCACGAGCAGCGGCTGTTCCATCTCGCGGATGAGGCGGGCGGCGAGGCTGGCGCGGTCGCCGGTGACGTAGGCCACCGCCCGGTCGTCGCTGTCGTCGGCGAGTTCGTCGAGGGAGACGGCCACCATCCGCTCGCCCGCTTCGGCGAGCAGGACGGCGTCGTACGGGAGCTCGGGGTCGGGCTGTGCGACGAGCTCGTTCCAGGCCCGCTCGTTGGCCCGCTGAGCCAAGGGCCAGTCGTCGCTCCGGATCGCGCCGTCCTCCAAGAACCGACCGAGTTCCGCGATCAGGCGCGCACTGTGCTCGGGCTCTCCCCATATGGACAGGTCGGCCTCGCCGAGACGGTCCCGGACCACCTTCGACTCCAGCAGGTGGCGCAGCCGCCGGTCGACCGTCGGCATGAACGCGGGCTCCTCCTCCGCCCCGGTCGGGCAGTACCAGGCATCGGCCGGGCGCACCCAACGCACCGCGCCACCGGCGCCCCGCACCGGAAGCCAGGGCTGCCCATGGACGAAGGCTTTCAGCGGCGTGCTTACGTACTGGTGGTCCGTCGCGCGGCTGCCGTCACTCGTCCATTCCGTCCTGAAGTGATCCCGTTTCCACGTCGCCAGACCGCGCAGCACGAGTCGGGCGTACGCCAGGCGGGCCGCCTCGCCGAGCCGCCCCACGACCTCCTGGCCCGGCAGTCGGAAGGCGTGGCCGCCGTCGTAAGGCGTCTGGCGGTACAAAGCACTGGACCACAACCGCCCTATGTGCGCCAGCCACTGGGCGTCGACTCCCTTCGGGACCTTCGCCATCCTGACCAGGGTGGCCGCCGTCAGAGCGCCACCATTGGCCCGGCGCTCGGCCCCTGGCGTGATGACGGGTATCAGTCCGTCGGTGACCCCGAGGGCGGTCAGGAAGTCGCGCCACTCGTCGAGGGTCTCGCCGCGCTTCACCATCGTGTCCGGCGGCGCGATCAGACGCTGGGCGATCCAGCGGAGCGCGGACGACAGTTCGCGGCCGTCCGCCACAACCGTCGCCAGGTCGTCCCCGGTGGTACCCGTCCATCCTGTGCCGAAGGCCGCTCCCGAGGCCCTGATCAGCGTCCCGTCCGCCGAGGGCACGTACAGCTCCACCGAGGACAGCCCCGACTCTCCCGTGAGCTGCTTCGAGCGCCACAGCCGGAAGACGAACCGGAGGGCCTGGAGGCGCAGCTTCTGGTCAGTGCTGCCGGCCAGGGCCAGCCTGACGTGTTCCAGCAGGCCCTTGGGGTCGAACGGCCGGACCAGGCCGGCCGACTGCAGGAAGAACCGGGCCCGCTGCCGGTGCCTGTCGTCGTCGTTCTCGGCCCAGTTCAGGTCGGGGTGCAGGCAGAAGAGCCGCTTGCCGAGCACCGCGGGCACTGCGAGGGTCCCCTTGTCGCCGCGTGCGGCGGGCCCGGGCTGGAAGAACGCCTGTCGTCGCTGCCCCGGCTTTCCGTTGTCGCCACCGCCGTTCGCGCTCCGCAGTGTCCCGTCCTCGGCCAGCAGGATCATCCGGCCGCGCAGTGCCTCTCCGTCGTATTCGAAGAGCGTGGCGAGGTCGGCGTACAGGGCGTCCCAGTCGCGGACGGATTCGCCGGCCCGGGGCACCGGCAAGGTGGCCACGATCCGTTCCACCATGTCCGCCAGCACCGACGGCTCGGGCTCCAGCTGGCACTTCAGCGCGCGGCACATGACCGCAAGTCGCCTGAGCCGCTCGGCGCCGATCTCCGGATCCACCACGGCGATCCCGGTCGCGTGTGCCTTCTCCGGTACGAGCAGGACGAGTTCGTGATCCGGCCAGAGCGTCGCATTCCTCGGTGTCGTCCAGCCCTCCTCCGGCGGGGCGCCTTCGCTTCGCACCGTCGGCACGATGGGTACCTCGCCCAGCTCACGGCCGTGCACGCGCGGGGCCGCCGCCGACAGCAGTCCCGCGTACTTGCCCGCCGTCTCCCAGCTCACCAGGTCCACCGCCATCTGCCGCATTCGCAGCTCGGGCAACGCCCGCAGGCGCGCCGACGCCGCCAGACAGGTTTCGGCCGCCACTTCGAACAGCAACCTGTTCAGGGGATGTTCGTGGTCCAGGTCGGTGCGGTCCATCTTGGTGTAGAAGGGGGCGCTGAGATGGCCGGGGAAGGGCGCCAGGACTCCTTCTCCCAGCGGCAGGAAAGTGAAGG
This sequence comes from Kitasatospora sp. NPDC048407, assembly GCF_043200475.1. NCBI lineage: Bacteria > Bacillati > Actinomycetota > Actinomycetes > Kitasatosporales > Streptomycetaceae > Kitasatospora > Kitasatospora sp. NPDC048407. Next base: position 12,724 of record NZ_JBICXW010000025.1, read on the forward strand.
TCTGCCCTCGCCTCGGCCTCGCGGCCGCCACCGGCAGCGCCACCTCCACCACGGCCGGCTCTTCCCATTCCAGCCAGGACTCGTCCAGCCGGCCCAGGTCGACCGCCGTCTTGACGGTGGATCGCAGCCGTTGATCGTCCACGGTGTGACGCGCGATCACGAAGCGCCCGGCCGGGCCGAGATCGACCTCGGCGAACGAAACGGCAGCGGCCGGCGAAGGGCCGACCAACGCCAGCGGCCGCTCGACGCGGGTCAACTCGCTGACGGTCTCCACCACACCCGCGACGCGCCGCTCAAGCACCAGGTGGGACAGCCGGTCCAGGAAGAGCATCACGGGCGCCTTGACAGCAGCCAACTCCTCGAGACGGCAACGCACTTCGTCGAGCGCGGCCGCATGGCGCAGCGGGATCCGGACCACGGTCACGCTCCCCGCCTCGGCCAGCTGCGCGCAGGCCTCCGGCACCTCGGCCACCGGGTAGGGAATCTGGAACGGCGGCAGCCTCTTCGCCTCTCGCCGCGCCGCCTCCCGGTCGCCCAGCAGAACCGTCAGCTCCTCCTCCAGCGCGAACCGGAAGCAGTAGCCGTCCAGCACCGCCGGGCCTGACCCCGCGCTGCGGGCGCTGTAGATCTCCGGTGCGTCCGTGATCTGCAGGAGGCTCCGGAACCCGATCCCCTTGTTGCCGATGCCCTCGCCGATCTCCTTGCCACTCCTCGCCAGCTTGCACACCGACTTGACCGTGTCCCAGGTGAACGGGGTGCCGCCGTTGCCGACCAAAAGGGTGCCGAACTCGCCGTCGTCCTCGTCGAGGAGAACATGCACCCGGCCATCGGGCCGCTGCCTCGGGTGCGCGTCGTGTCCGTTCTGCAGGAGCTCCAGCAGGAAGCGGCCGGCGTAGTCCCGGGCGGCGCTGAACGAGGCTGCTCGCAACTGCTCCGCCGCCTGTGTGTGCTCCAGCCCCCGCCACTCCGCGAGCAAGGTCAGCGAGTACTCCCGCAACTCGACTGCAAACACACTGTCGTTCACCGATCCCCCTCAGCCCAGTTTCCATCCGAACGCTATCGCGCGCCCACGACAGTGGCGGTGTGAGCTGCGAGTTCGCTGGCCAATACCCTCGCGCCGTTGGCTACCGCCGCTTTGGCACCGGCGTCGGCATACGCCGGCCGCACTCTCCTCATCGCGGTGGCTCTTCCGAGCACCGACCCCGTGCGGGCCCGCGCTGCGCGATCAAGCTGGCCTACCCACCGAACGTGCTCCGTGATAACCCTCACGGTGTGTCGCCGGCGCGTGTCCCGGCCGGTCGATCTCGCTGTGCTCCACGCCCCGCCACGCGCGCTCTGCCGCCACGCCCACCACTCCCGCAACGCTGGACACGCCATCACCACTTGGTTCGAGGAGGAGCCCATGGCGCAGTGTCCCAAGCGTGGTCGGGTGTACCGCAGGTGCGGGTGCAAGGACGGCAACACCGGGAAGCAGTTGGGTTCGTGGTGCCCGCGGCTGGCCGCCGATACCGCGCACGGGCGGTGGACGTACGCGGTGGACCTGGCGCGGGAGGACGGCAAGCGTCGGACTCGGCGGCGGGGCGGGTTCGCCAGCCGGGCGGAGGCGGCCCGGGAGATGGCGCGGGTGCTGGATGCCGAGTACCGGGGCGTGTACGAGGACCGGACGCTGCGGGTCGGCCTGTTCCTGTACGAGTGGCTGGAGGCGAAGCGGCCGACGCTGGCCCCGAACACCTGGGCTGGCTACCGGGCGTGCATCGAGCGCGACCTGGTCCCCGCGTTCGGCGGCATGCTGCTCCTCGACCTGCGGCCCAAGCACATCGACACCTGGGTAAGCAGGCAGCTCGCCGCCGGCCGGGGCCGCACCACCGTCCACCACGCGGTGGCCATGCTGCGAGGCGCCCTGAACCACGCGGTACGGACGTGGCGGCTGCGCCACAACCCGGCCAAGCACTCAGTCCCGCCCAAGCCCCGTGCGGCGGTGCGCACCTGCTGGACCCCCGACCAGGCGGCGGCGTTCCTCCGCCACAACGCGGAGCACTACGCCGACCGGCTCACCGACCTGTTCGAGGTCATGCTCGGCACCGGGATGCGCCGCGGCGAAATCCTCGCCCTGCACTGGTCCGACGTCCACCTCATGGACCGCAAGCTCTACGTCCGCTGGACCCTGACCGCCATCAACAACGGGAAGATCCACCTCGGCGAACCCAAGACCGAAGCCAGCCGCGCCTGGATCAGCCTCTCCCCCAGGGCCATGGCCGCCCTCCACCGCCAGGCCGCCATCCAGATGGCCGTCGATCCCCACGGCCGGCTCGAAGGGCTGCTCTTCGCCCGCCCGGACGGGGAGCCCCTTCGGCCTCAGTGGGTCCTCGACCAGCTCCGCAAACGCACTGCCGAACTCGACCTGCCGAAGATCGGTCTGCACGACCTGCGCCACACCGCTGCCAGCATCATGATCGCCGCCGGCATCCCTCTTGCCGTCGTCTCCAAGACACTGCGCCACGCCAACCTCGCCATCACCGTCGATCTCTACGGCCACCTCCTCAAGGACTCCGCAGACCATGCCGTCACCGCGCTCAGCAGCGCACTCGATCGTGCCGACGCCCGTCACGAGGACAGCAGCGCCACGACTGCTGTTCGCCTGGCCGCATAGGTCCAAAGACACGGGCCGGGCGGCACTGGCGGGTGCCGGGAATCGGTCGCCCGTCGGGCCGACGAGCTGGCCCGGGAGCCTGTGGCGATCGGACCGGTTCGTTCTTGGTCGCACGCAGCGGATCTTGGTCAGCTGCCGGGGAGGGCTTCGGGCCCAGGATCTATGTCGAGGAAGCGGTAGTCGGTCGCACGGGTTCGGCTCATAGCGTCGAACGTGCGTCGTTGCTCGACGATGAAATGGACTTGGTCGCCCAACGCGAGGCGCATGCCGAAGAGTTGCTCGGGGTCGTCGAATTTCACGTCCCAGGCCGGTGACTTCTTCGGCAGGCCGGTTTTGATCCGCACCACTCCGGAGCTGCGCAGTTCGGTGATCCGGCCGGACAGTCGCTGTACGTCGACGGCGGTGTGGGTCTCGCGCAGGCGGGCTACGTACTCTCGGCCGCGGGCGGTCAGGGTGGCGGTGCGAACGTCGCCGTCGGACGCGAGCCATTTGATGCCCATGCCGAGGTCGAACCTGTCGAGGGCTTTGACGACGACGTCGACCGGGTTGAGGATCTCGCTCCACGCCCGGACGTCCTGCTCGTCTTCGAGTGCTTGCAGGAGGTTGACGAGTTGGCGTACGCCGGCATCGGCCGGTGAGATGTCCAGCGACAGTCCGTCAAAACCCGGTTCCGGATCGGGTGCCGGTCGGGGCCGTACGTGCATGACGGTGCTGCCGCGGGAGAGGCCCGTTAGCTCCAGGGCGACGTGGCGGTGGGCTGCCGCTGAAACGCTGTCCTGGAGGGGGCGCAGCAGGGCGTTGCCCCAGTCGAACTGGAGGGCTCCGCTGGCGGCATGCTCGCCGGTGAGTCGGATCTGGAGTTCTTCTTCTGCGCGGGCCTGGGGGTCGTAGCGCTGGAGGTAGTCGAGGCTGGCGTGGCGCAGGTCGCTTTCGACGAGGTCGTCGTCGCGGTCCTCCACGCCTTCCTCCCGAAGTTGCCGGGCGGTGCTCTCACCGTGGAGTCGGCGCATCTGCTCCCGCCATTCGGCCGTCACAACGTCACCTCCACGTAGCCTCGTACCGGTGCGGCGCTCTGCACGCTCGGTTCCCCCTCACCCGGCAGGCGGCATCGCTGCCACCAGTCGTCCCAGCGGCCTCGGTCCCGGAAGTACTCCAGTTCCTCGGCGGTGAAGTCCTGGGGCTGGAACACCTTGGCCACCGGTACGTACGGGATCCGCAGAGGGGCCACGCCGTACCGGTCCTGCATAGCCTTCCAGCTCTTGAAGGCGGTCGTCAGCCATTTCGAGCCGGGGTTGCCCCGAATGGCCCGCTCGGCGTCGGGGTTCATCAGCAACGTGGCGTCCACGTTGTGAGGGTCGCGCTTGGCACTGACGAAGCTTCCTCCGAGCCAGACGCTGTGGATGAGTTCACGGCCCTGCAGCAGCGTCGCGAACTGCTCCTCCAGGTGGATGAACTGGTAGAGATACTCCTGGAAGCCCTGCCAGACCTGGGCCCGGGTCGTGGAAGCGCGGAAGCGCTCCGCGTCGACGAGGGCTTCGGCAGCCTGCGTGATGGTGAGCCGGTAGCGGCCGGGCGGCAGGTGCCCGTGGTCGTTGAAGTCTGGCAGCACAGGCCCCCCTCACCGTTCGTCCACGGTGACCCTAGCGGCAGATCGCGTGTCGGAGACCATGGTGCAGGGAGATCATGCGAAAGCGTGACCTCATGGAGCTGGGGCTGAAGGTCGTCCGCTCGTCGGGCACTTGCCGGCCGTTGGCCGGGGTGAGGGATGCTCGGGCGATCAGGCGCTCGGGTCCGGGCCGCGGTCGATCTGGAGGACGTCGTAGAGGTGCTGTCCGGCGCCCCAGCGGGCGAGGCGCTCGCGGTCGACGAGATGGAGTCGCTGCTGGGTGGCGAAGTCTGCCGCGGGTTCGGTGAAACCGTTGAGCGCGACGACGACCGGCACCGCCGCGCCGTGAACCGGCCGGGCGGTGCCGTTGAATCGCTGCACCGCCTCCGATGTCACGGGGGTCGCGTAGCGCTTGCACTGGAGCACGACTCGTCGGCCGAGGTAATCCCGGGCGAGGACGTCGGCGCCGAGGTCTCCGGCGCTGCCGACCCGCACGGTGTTGGTGAAACCATCGCGCTCCAGCAGTTCGCGGCACATCTCCTCGAAACGGGGCGGCGTGGCGGCTGTGAACGCTTCCAGGGTGTAGTCGAAGGGCCGTCGCTCGTAGGATGCGACGGGTTCGGGTGGTGCTGTCGGCCGCATCGGCCGGTGGGCCCACTGTGCGATGCGCTCGGTGACTCGCTCAATGGCGGTGGTGCGGGCATGGGTGAAGCGTGCGGAGATTCCGGCTCGGAGCAGGGACCACAGCGGCTGCAGGAACCGGCGTAACGGGGGACCGAGGACGGTACGCCGGAGTGCGGCACGCAAGGCAAGGAGCACCGCGGCGGTTCCTACGAGGGTCGCCACTGCGGCAAGGGGGTGTCCCCACAGCCAGGACGCGGTCTGCACCACGATACCGAGAAGGACCAGTCCGGCCAGAAAGGCAAGCCCGCTTCCCCCGTCGCCGGCAGCGTCCTCGTTCGGCTTGCCGGGCTGGGAAAGCCCGTCATCGGTCACCATGCCAGTCCTCGCCCCCGTCCGTATGACGAGAGCGTAGGGCGCTTCCGCATGAGCGGTCCGTGCTTTGCGTCAACTCCTGCGCCGGGCTTGTCGATCAAGATTCTGCGGTCGGTTCCGAACAAGCGGCGGGTCCGTGAAGCTGTCAGCGGCCGACACGGCTTGCGCCGCTGATGCCGGCTGCCTCAACAGGAGCCTGCGGTCCGGGTTGCCGCGGCAGGATGTGATCTGCGGGTGGCGTGTTGCTCTTCAGCAGTTCCTGGACGTTGGCGAGGAGTTCGACGAGCAACGAGGGCGGGTTGCCTTCCGCGCTGCTGGCAGCTTCCCGGTAGGTGGGGGCGTTCTTGCCGGGGAATCCGTCGCCAGAGTCGATCAGCTGCTTGATCCGCCTGGACCATGCGGGCCAGGCGCCCTTGAGGTACTCCTCCAGGTTGTCGTCGAAGACGGTGTAGGTGGAGGTGGCCCAGGGGACCCGCTTGCGTGCGCCCAGGTATCCAAGCAGGTCGACGTTCATCCGGGCCGCGTCGTCGGCCGCCGTGGTGATCTTCTTCTTGGCTTGAAGGTAGTCGTCGTCGCCTTCCCGTCCTTGGATCGAGGCCAGTTTCCGGTCCGCCATGCCACAGTCGCCGTCGAAGACGACGTAGCAGGGCACTCCGAGGGCGGTGAGGATGGCGTGGCAGAGGATCAGGTTGTTCTTGCCGTTGACGTGGATCACGCTGACGCCCTGGGCGGCGAGGCCGAGGTTCATGTTCTGGGCGCAACCGGTGATCAGGCCTGCGTCGGTGTCGCCTTCGACGAGGATGGCGGCCAGGGCGAAGAAGCCTTCGGCGAGGGTGTCGGTGCAGCGGAGGCCGGCGTGGCGGCGCACGCTGTCCGGTTTCACGTAGCCGGCGAGTGCCTCGCAGAGGTCGTCCACGGTGACCTGGCTGGTGTGGGTCGTGGGGTGGTTGTCGACGAAGTCGCGGCGCAGGCGGCGTACTTGGTGGAACGCACGGTGGTCGACGAAGACGGTGCTGTGGGTCGCATACGTGACCTGGACGCGGCTTCCCTCGGCGGTGGCGAGGTTGCGCAGGACATCGGCGAAGATCCTTGCCTGCGCGGGGTGTTGGAAGAGTTCGGGCTCCTCGATGGCCAGGCACAGGGTGCGCGTCTCCTGGCTGGGCCGTCGGGTCTCGGCGAGGAGCTTGAGGGCGGCGATGATCAGCGCACGCTGGAAGCCGTGGCCTTGGCGGCTGACGGAGGTCTCGGCGGCGCCGTCCCAGACGCTGACCTTGAAGCTGGTTCTGGCCGGCTTGGGCGTGTGGACGACCGGCGCGAGCGCGATCCCGCGTCCCGTCGTGAACTGCGCGAGCTCTCGGGAGAGCGCACCCGAGATCCTGTCGAGGACCGGCTTGTACGCCTCGTTCTGGATCTTCAGCCGCTCTGCGTGGGCGGTTTTCTCAAGCTCGCTGAGGGCCTCGATCTCCTGGGTCCGGTTCACCGCGTAGTCGAGGATGCGGCCCAGCGCGGAAGCCTTCTGGTCGTCGGCTTCCTCCGCGGCGCGCAGGTCGGCGGAGACGAAGACGAAGTCGATCAGCTCGGCAAGTTTGCTCTGGCCCGCGAAGCCGAAGAAGTGAGTGCCGTTGCGCTCGGTGGGGACGAGCCGGTCGCGGTGCTCGCGCTCCCAGGTCAAGAGCGCCTCCATGACGGCGGCCTCAGAGCCTACGGACGGCAGTTCCAGGTCCGGCTGCTGCTCGCGCAGTTCGCCGTACGCCTTCCGTTTGGCCATCGCGGTCGGCACGGCCCTGACGGCTTCGAAGGGAGGGAAGGCGAGGGCCCGTCCGCTGATCTTGTCCTCGCCGTCCTCCCAGGTGCGCCACACGATCACCGTGTCGCTCTCGGGCGGGGCGTAGCTGCCGAGCACGCCACGGTCGTACTCGGTGAGGTCGTTGAACTCGACCTCGACGGTGATCCGGCGGCTGTCGGCCGCGGAGTGGAGGTCGTGCTCGTCCAGGGAGAGCGTCTTCTCGCCATTGAAAAACCAGTCGAGCGCCCGCAGGACGGTGGACTTCCCCGCGCCGGTCGGCCCGATGAAGCACGTCGTCGCATCGAACTCGATGTCCACCTCCCGCAGGCTGCGGAAGTTCTGGATGCGTGCTCGCTTGATCTTCATCGGTACCTTGTGGCGTGCGAGGGCGGTGGGACGGTCGGCGATCTGCGACGTATGTGAATGCTAGTAGCCGATGTGACTGAGGGTCAGCGAAATAGCGGAGCGGCAACCACCCTGGCGCGCTCGGGCTGCAGGGTGGCATCCGATGCACCGCCGACCACCCACGCCTGGGGCTGCTCCACAGCTGCCCGGTACCGCCGGTTCGGCGTGGGTACGGGTGGGTAGGGCTCGCGGAGGTCGGGTGGGTGCCGCCGTGGGGCGGCCGGGGGCGGGGAGGGTCGTTGGCGCGGCGCAAGACGGTGGCGGAGTTGCTGGCGGAGGCGCTCTTGGCCAAGCAGCAGGCCAAGCTCGCCCAGGCCGGGGCCGGCCAGTCGGCCGCGGCGAAGCCCGCTGCGGCGAGACGGCCGCGCACGCCCCGTCGGCCTGATCCGGCGGCCGAGCACGCCCGTCTGCTGGCCGCCGGGGAGAAGCTCCTCGCCAAGGAAGACGCCGCGAAGGCCAAGGAGGCGGCCCGGATCGAGGCCGACCTCGCCAAGCGCCAGAGTGCGCGCGAACGCGAGGCACAGCAGCGGCAGCGCGAGCAGGAACGTGCGGTCCGGGAGCGGGAGCGGCTTGGGCGCGAGGCGCTGAAGCAGCGGTCGAAGGAGGAGGCCGAGCAGCGCAGCCGTGAAGTCGCGGCTGTGCTGGACGAGTTGGAGGCGGTGCTGCGCGACCGGCCGGACGGACTGGAGGACTGGCACCCGCTCGTCGAGCAGGCATTGGCGCACGACGGGGCCGCCGGGGTGGCGGAGGTGGTGGAGGACCTGCTGCGGCGCTCGCCGGTGCCCGCCGGGTGCCGGGATGACGCGGCGGTCGGGTACATGCCGGAGGCCGGGCAGCTGCTCGTCGAGGTGGCGCTCCCCTCGCAGGACATCGTGCCGGCCGTGTCCGGGTACCGGTTCGTCGCGCAGCGCGGGGAGGTCGTTCCGCTGCCGGTCAAGGAGGCCGACCTGCAGGAGACCTACCGGCGGCTGCTGGCGCGGTTGGCCCTGCGGGCGCTGGACGAGGCGTTCTCGGTGACACCGGTCCACCTGGTGGGCACGGTCATCCTGAACGGGCACGTGGCTACGACCGATCCCGCGACCGGGCGGGCGGTGCGCCCGTGCGTGGTGAGCATGGTGGTCGAGCGTGCGGACTTCGCCGAACTCGTCCTGGACGAGCCGCGGTTGGACCCGCAGCGCTGCCTGCGCAACCTGGGCGCGGTGGTCTCTCGGCACCCGCACGACCTGGAGCCCGTGCCGCCGATCGTCGACTTCGACCCCGCCCGGTTCAAGATCGCCGCCGACACCGCCGTCGTCGGCCCGCTCGACAGCCGCCCCGACCTGCTGCAGATGGACCCGTTCGCGTTCGAGCGCCTGGTGCGCGAGCTGTTCACCGCGATGGGCTACGAGACCTGGCGCACCCAGAACTCCCGCGACGACGGCCTGGACGCCGTCGCCGTCCGCCGTGACCCGGTGGGCGTCACGGTGATCGCCGTCCAGGCCAAACGCACCAAGAACGTCGTCAGCCCCGAGGTCGTGAGGGCCCTGCTCGGCACCCTCCAGGACAAGCAGGCCGCCCGCGGCGTCCTCGTCACCACCTCCTGGTACGGCAAGGCCAGTTGGGAGATCGCGCACCGCAACGGCCAGCGACTGGACCTGATCGACGGCCGCAACCTGAAGGCCCTGCTCCTCGAACACCTCGGCATCGACGCTTTGATCGGACTCCCGAAGATCCCACCTGGCTGGGAGCCTGGCGACATCGACTGAAGAACACCGTTTCGGCCTGCGTCCACCGCGTCCACGCTGCTGCGTCACCACCAGCGCGTGGCCACTCAGGCGGCGCCGCTACTGGAAGGAAAGCGCCGGGGTGTGGAGCCCGTACGCACTTCCATGGGTGCGACCAGTGGCTCGCGATCTTGCACTGGAGCGTCGCCCTCGCCAACGCCAGTCGCGGCCTTCACCCATTTGAGGACGCGGCGACAACCGCCGGCTGACTGCTCGTTAGGATTTCCGCCATGTCTGGTCGCTCCTACGCCGATGGCTCCGAACGCGCTCGCGCCCACCGCCTGGGCCGCCGGCTACGGGCGCTGCGCGAGGCCCGCGGCCTGACCCGACCCGAGCTGGCCTCCGCCGCCAGCGTGCCCCTGCGCACGCTGTCCCGGCTGGAGTGCGAGGGCGTGGCGCAGCCCGGGCTGTTCACCGTCGCGGCGTTGGCGCAGGTCCTGGAGGTGACGGTGGACGAGCTGGTGGCGGCTGCGGGTGCGGTGCCGGGCCTGTGGTCCACGGGGTACGAGGGGCGGACGATCGACTCGTTCGTGGCGGCGCTGGTCGGTGCGGGCGTGGACGCGGTGGCGGACGTCCGACTAACACCGATCAGCCGCAAGCCCGGGTTCAGCAAAACCCGGCTGAGCGCGGCCCTGGCCGAGGCGGACATCTCCTACCTGCACCTGCGCTCGCTGGGCAACCCGAAGGACAATCGGGCGCCGTTCTGGGACGGCCGCGTCGGCGAGGGCCTGGCGGCGTTCGCGGACGTCCTGGCGGCGGAGCCGGCCCGCCGGGAGCTGGCGGAACTGGCCGAGTTGGCCGTCGAGCGTTCGGTGGCGGTGCTGTGCTTCGAGCAGGACGAGAGCCGCTGCCACCGCCAGGCCGTGCTGGCGGAACTGCACCAGCGCACCGCGCTGCCCGTCGCCGCCCTGGCCTGATCCGCTTCAACTCCCGTCCGGACAGGTACTCTTGCGCGTTCGACACCCTGGGCGCCCAATGGTGACAGGAGTCGAACCAGGGGGCTGGCATGTCGGCATCGGGCTGGGAACGAGCGCGCGTCCTGATCACCGTCAAGACGTATCCCGACGTCTCGCACAAGTACCTGGAAACCTGCTGCGTCGCCGGAATCCGCCTGGACACCGACCCGGTGCGGCACGTGCGGCTGTTCCCCGTCTCGCACCGACTGCTCGACGAGGAGAAGCAGTTCGGGAAGTACTCCGTCGTCGAGGTCGACATCCGGCGCCACCACACCGACCGCAGACCCGAGAGCCTGCGCCCCAACCTGGACACCCTCCGAGTCGTCGACACCGTCAGCAGCCGAGGCGGCTGGGCGGATCGCCTCGACATCGCCAGACCACTGATCCAGCCGTCCCTATGCGCGATCAAACGCCTCCAGGCCGCCGACGGAACCTCGCTCGGGCTGTTCCGCCCTGCGCGCATCGACTCCTTCCGCCTCGCCGACGCCAGCCCCTGGACCACGGAGCAGCACGGCATCGTCAACCAGACCGACGTGCTGCACCCCGACCACCGGCCCCTCGAATGGGTCCCCTACGAGTTCCGCTACCGCTTCCGCTGCAACGACGACGCCTGCCGGGGCCACGACATGGGTCTGCACGACTGGGAAGCCGGCCAGTCGTGGCGCAAGTTCCGCCGCACCTACCCCGCCCACCGGCTCGCCGACGTCCTGCGAGCGCTGGTGGACCAGAACGGTCACGCCCGATCGGGCCACGCACTTCTTCGTCGGCAACATCGCCGCCCGCCCAAAGACGTTCATGCTCCTCGGCGTGTCCAACCCCACGATCGCCGCCCTCACCGCCCCACGCCAGGACGCGCTCTTCTGAACCCGCCCTCGGAGCCCTGGCCAGGGTCGTCAGTCGTATGTTCAGCTGCGTCGCGCGGTCCGGTAGGCGTGCGAGAGTGCCTTCAGGTGTCCGCGGTGCTGCTGATGGAGGTCGATCGGTGTCTGCTGGGCCGTGTCGAGCAGCCACACTCCCTCGCGGAACCGTTCGAAGCCGATGCTCTCCCAGAGAGCAGCGATCTTCTTCTTCGCGCGCCTGCGGTCCGTCTCGGTGGTCTCGTCCCGGCCCTTCGAGTACTCGCCCATCGCCGGGTAGGTGGCAACAGCGCAGCACCCGGGAGACAGTCTGCGGATGGCCTCGGCCGCGATGACCGGTCCCAGGCCGAATCCGCGCCACTGCTTGTCGAGATAGACGCGGTCGAGGACCAGCAGGTCCCCGACCGGGCTTTCGACCTGCCGCTCAAACGCCTTGCAGTAGCCCGACTGGCCGCTCTTGACTCCGCGCAGCACGGTGCTGGCGATGACTTCCAGATCTCCTGACTCGGCGTCGGCGGCGCTCCAGCGGTCACCGTCGGTGTAGTCGCGCAGACGGTAGAGGCGGACCCTGCCGATCACCGGAGCCAGGTCCGGGTCTTGACCGTCGCCGGATCCCTCCTCGTCGTCCTCGTCGTCGAGCGGTGCGAGGACGGAGACGTGCCACTGCTCGAGAGTGTCCTCGTCGTCGTACGGGTCCGCCGGATGCGCGTGGTGGTAGACGAAACGCAAGTAGGCCGGATCGCCGGGGAGTTCAGCGGCTGGTCGGTGCGTGATCGGGGTCATCCGCCAAGGCTACTGAGGGCGTATGACACTGCGCCGTTCGATCGCCGTGCGGCATGTGTAGTTCGCAGATCCCGTGTCATTTTCTCAGTCGCGATGTCATGTGACTGGCCGAACTGACACGGGGTTGAGAATCGCTGGCCACTGCCGCCACTCGTCCGGGTGGCCTTGCCGCAGGTCCGGCGTGGGCGCCTCACACGGATGTGAACGTAGCGCTCAAGGAGGAGGCTGCCGATGATCTGGGGGTGACTCACGGCGGCGGGGCATAGCGCGGCATCGATCATCGTGAGCATGCGGAGCGCGAACGGCGGCCTGGTCGAGAAGCGGGAGTGGACCGCGTCATCGATCGACGGGCTTGCGTCGGCGGGACCCTGGCGGACCTTCCGCTGATATAGGGGCCAGCGGCGTTGCCGGGCACTTACTGGTCCGGCACCGTTCGCGATCACGTCATCTACGAGTCGCGCCTCGAACTGGCGAGGCTCCTCTTCGCTGATTTCGATCCATCCATACGTTCCTACGCTGGTGCCCACGTTCACTCGTTTGGGGACTCCGTTGCCAGCGGGATAGCACACCGCCAGCAGCCGTTCGCGTGGTCGTCCTGGCAGATGTAGCCGATGGCGCCTTCCACGCACCATTCGGCGGCCTCCTCGGACAGCAGGTCAGGCCCGGCATGGAGCAGCCGACGGAATTCCGTGGTGTCCGCAATGTCGGTCGGGCGGTTGGTGAACCATTCGTCGAACCAGGGCTCGTCCCGGTGTATGCGCCAGTGCGCATTCTCCCGGTCGTCGACAGCTGTAAGGAACCGATCGACGATGCGTCCCCAACTCGGTGCTCCGAACCAGCCGTTGTCGAACGCGGAGAGGGACTCGATCAGGGTTCGCAGGCCGAATTCCTTCTCGTGAAGGCGGTACCTTCGCCCCCATGAGACCGCGCCCTGCGCCATCTCCGCGAGGTCTTCTCGCGGATCAGCCTCGTGCGCCGGGTCGTCAGGGTTGTGGCAGGTCAGCCCGATCTCGAGCACGGACTGCCCAGTCGGTAGGACCCGAGACGGGTTGACGATCGCGAGACCGACAGCGATCCAGTCGACATGGTCGAACGACAGCATCGAGCGCACGATCCGGGTGGTTGCCGCGTTGATCCGCATCATCGTGCCGTCGTGCAGCGGGCTCTTCCCTGCATGCCAGTTCTCGACGGGTGTGTTGCGCCACAGGGCGAGCGTGATGCGGGTGGCGGCGAGCCAGAGCAGTGCGTCGTCGTCAAGGTGCCCGAAGCGGTTGGCACACTCTTGGGCGCCGTAGCGGATCAACTCTTGCGGGTTCGGCAGCGTGTGGCTGTCAGACCCTTCAGGCTCAGGCACGTACTCGTAGTCGTCGGCGTACTCGTCGAGGATCTCGCTCAACTCGGCTGCGCTGTAAGCCTCGCGGTACTCGGAGCCGTCCTCGACGGTGTACCTGTCGTGGTCCCATGACACATACACGTCGTCCCAGAGCACGACGTCATCGCACTCGATGGCGTTATCCGTCACAACAGGCCTGATGGTGATCGGCGCAGGACGCCCGTCGGTTCGCTCGCCGTCCTTCTTGGCGGCCCATGCGGTGATGACCCCGAGCGGCTTCGGAAGGAGAGGGCCGACCTCGGTGATGCTGAACGGCTCGTCGTCGTCATCGGTGTCGAACCGGCTGTTGACGAACGCGACCGCCTCGGAGGGCGTGCTGACGATGGACTGGGCACCACTCTCGTTATCGACCACTCGCCACAACGCACTGTTCTTCACGATGCTCTCCGATCGCGGTGAGGGCACCCGGGGCGGGTACGAGGCACCGGGTCGCTCGGCGCTGACTCCAATTATGAGCTGATCAACCCGTGCGTAGTCCCGCAGGTGCTTGGCGGCGATGATGCTCGGGACGTTCGTGCGCAACCTGCTCTTCGCGACCGCGTCGGCACAGCCGAGATCACGCAAAGTGCACCAGCGTTTCCGCGCAACCTGTGCTGCACGCCAACAGGAACTGTAGGGTGTCAGGCCGCGTGGCACGGTCTCAGTCGATGGGGGTGAGCTTGCTCCGCTTTGACGGACACCGTTGGCGTGGCAGTCAGGCCGCCAGAGCGGTCTCGTATTTGGCGGGACTGCGGTAGCCGAGGCTGCTGCGCAGCCTGCGCATATTGTACCAGCCTTCAACCCACTCGAAGATCGCGGTCCGTGCTGCGGCCCGGCTTAGCCACGGGCAGTTGCCGAGCAACTCCCGCTTGAGAGTGGCGAAGAAGGGATCGGCGAGCGAGTTGTCCAGCACTGGCCGGTCCGGCCGACCGACAGTCGAACTCCGACCTCGCTTGCGAGAAAGGCGAATTCACGGCTGGTGTTTTGGCATCCGCGGTCGGAGTGGAAGACGAGGGGCCCGCTCGGGCGGCGGGTTCGGTAGGCGGCCCGCAGCATGTCGGCGACCAGCTCCATCCGCAGGTGGTCCGCGGTGGCCCAGCCGACCACGCGGCGGGAGGCGATGTCGATGACGGTGGCCAGGTAGAGCCAGCCCTCCTCAGTCGGGACGTAGGTGATGTCGCCGCACCAGCACACGTCGAGAACAGCGGCGTCGGGCCGGAAGTCCCGCAGGACCAGGTCCGGCCGGGCGGCAGCCCGCGAGTCCGGGACGGTGGTGCGGTGGCGCCGCCTGCGGTGCCGGCCCGCAAGGCCGGCCTGGCGCATCAGCCGGGCGACCCGACGACGACCGCACCGGTCGCTGTTCTTTCGGAGCGCGGCATGGACTCGCGGGGCTCCGTAGCTTCCGCGTGAGTCCTCGTGGACCTTTGTGATCTTCTCGGTCAGCTCGGCGTCGCGGATCGCGCGGGGACCGGGGACGGCGGTGCGGCGTGCGTAGAAGGCGGTTCGGGAGACCTTGAGCAGTTCACACGCCCGCTTGACGTTGTGACCTGCCTGCTTCTCCGCCTCGATGAGCGGGTGCACCGTCACCGGGTCTCCTGCGCGCAGAAAGCCGTGGCCCTGCGGAGGATGTCCACGTCCTCCCGCAGGCGACAGTTCTCCCTCCGCAACCCCGCCAGCTCCTCGCGCTCGTCGCCGGTCAGGCCGTCGCCCTCGCCGCCATCGACCTGGGCCTGCTTCACCCAGTCCCGTACCGCCGTCTCGGTCAGGTCGAAGTCCTTGGCGACCTGACCGACCGAGCGGTCACCGCGCCGGCACAGCTCGATGATCTCGGCCTTGAACTCCGGCGTGAACGAGCGACGAGGGCGTGGCTTCTTCCCCCATGCTCTCCATGATGGACATCATCCTTCTCGAGGCCGAAGCCCCAGATCAGAGGTGTCCGTCAAACCGAATCAAGCCCACACCTGGCCGCCCACGCACGGGTAGTCAGGAGTCGACGGCGATCGTCTTGCTGCGGGCCCGCGTCAGCGCCACGTACACCTTGCGGTGGTCCTCGTTGGCTTGGTCCAGCCCGAGGCGAAGCGCACCTGCGTCACCCGGCTTGAGGTGGACGGCCACGGCATCCCACTCCCGGCCCTTGGCCTGGTGAGTGGTCAGGCCTGGGATCAGGTTGTCGGTTCCACGCCTGGCTCGGGCGCGGAGGTTGCGCAGGCGCGTGCGGTGACTGTGATGGCGGCCGGGCATCGTTCTGGGTGACTCGGTGGTGACGGCGGCGTGCAAGGCGTCGAGGACGGTGTCCAGAGCCTGCGGGCCAACGAGAGCAGCCAGGACCTCGTCGAGGAGCGGCTCGAGGCGGGAGTGGGCATCGGCGTCCAACTGCAAGGTGGTCAGAGCGTCGTTGGTGTAGACGGCGCGCTCACCGAATGCAGCGCGGGTGAGCTGGTTGAGCAGCAGCGTGGATGCGGCCTCTTGTACGTTGCCGGTCGCTGAGCGGAACGCCAGGGGGAGGACATCGGGGTCGATGTCCCAAAGGGGCTTCCACTCACGTGCCAGGACAGCATCGACGCCGGTGAGCGGTCCGACCTGAACAGTGATGGGTTCACGCTCGCGCAGGGCCGTGGCCAGAGCCTCCTGTTCCGGGGTGCGCCATCGGAAGGAGCGGCTCAACTGCAGTTCGGTTAGGTCGGCTTGCTCGATGAGGCGCGGGACCAGGTCGGGGCGGGCGCCCCGGAATCCGTAGAGGGCCTGCCAGGGATCGCCGACAACCGTGACGGACACGCCGGCGGCAGCGGCGAGTTCAACGAAGTGGAGGTCGAGGTCGTTGGCGTCGAAGATCTCGTCGATGATCAGGGCTCGGGTGGTGGCGGCCAGATACTCGGTCAGACACGCGGAGACGTCGGGCAGGTTCCAGGCGAGTTCGAGGACGGCACGCACGTCGCTGTGGGTGCACCGGCCTTCGTTCACGCCGGCAGTGAAGTCGTGCAGGCTGACGTAGTTGCCCCGGCGCGGGTGATATGTGACGGCAGGGACGAGGATGTTGTCCTGCAGGATGAGCTGAGGCTCGCCGAAAGTGAAGCCAGGGCTGTAGCGGGAGCTCCAGGTGTCGGAGACCTCCAGCTCAGTGTGGCCACCGGGCCAGCGCAGCACGCCTTGGCACAGGAGGTGGGTGAGCAAGTCGCAGATGATGGTGTCGAGGGTGACGATGCGGTGCGGAGGACTGATCGCGGCGCGTCCCCACAGTTGCCGGACGCGCGAGCGCAGTTCGGCGGTGGCGGACCGGGTGAAGCTGACGGCGACGACGGCGCGCCGGTCGCTGGTCACTGCGAAGCGCTGGGCGCCGAACCGGTAGGCCGAGACTGTGGTCTTGCCGGAGCCGGGGGCAGCCTCGATGTAGACCCGGGTCAGTGGTGAGCCCGCCGCTATCAACTGCTGATTTGTCAGGGCGTCAAGGGCCGCGTCAGTCATGGTCGGGCTCCTCGTCGGACCATGGATCACTGGGAGAGATCTTCGGCCATTCTGTGGTGGGAGCCGTCGGCGTTGAAGGTGCCGTGGACCCGGCACCGGTCTGATCGTTGTCTTCTGCTTCCTGCCCTGGCCCTCCTGCGGGCGCGGGATACAGGTAGTCGAACAGGGAGCGCAGGTGAGCAGGAAGGCGCGGAGGCGTGGCACCGACGTTGGCGTCGGCCAACTGCTGGGCGAGCGCGAGTGCGAACTCACCCTTGCGCTTGGAGCCGGGTCCCGCAGATTCAGCAGGCAAGTCGCCCTTGGCCTTGCGGGCGCTTTGAAACAGCGTGTGGACCGTCTCAGGGGTGATCTGTTCCGGGCCAGCGAGACCAATGTCGTCCAAAGCTGCGGCTATGAGCTTCTCGTTGCCCTCGGTGATGGCGGGCTCGAGGGTGGGGTGGCTGGTGAACACCTGGGCAACGTTCGGGTCGTGGTCCGCGATCCACGAGGGATCGGTTGGCGTCTCCTCGAAGCGTTTGTCGCTGTCACGCAGCACGGCGACCCTGGTGCACAGTTCCGCGTCCCGGGTAGCCAGCAGTCGCACTGCCCACGCCCCGACCTTGGTGCCCATCGGAACGATGCTCAGCGCTTCGACGAATGCCTGCTTGTGGGGGTCCGATTCCGCCCATGTCCTGGCGAATTCGCGCAGTACTGCGGCCTCCGTGACGCCCTCGACCAGAACTAGGCGTTCGGCGAAAAGGGCAGCTGAGCGGCTGGTGTCCAGGTGCAGGCGGGCCATCCGCAAGGTCCGGGCCCGGTCGGCCATCGGCACGCTGGCAATGGGACGACAGACGCGGCGGCCATCGTCGGTGCGGCGCAGCACCACGATTTCCTCGGGGTGGGCCGAGGTGATGACGTCAGTGGCATGGCTGGAGAGCACGATCTGCAGCTCCGGACGTTGGAGCACGGTCTTGCGCAGGTAGCGGACCAGGGCGTGTTGCAGTTGGGGGTGCAAGTGAGCTTCGGGTTCTTCGATGACGATGGTGGCGTGGAAGGGGTCGGCGGGGAAGAAGGAGTCCTCGGCCGATTCGGCCTCGGCCTGAGCCTGCTGGAGCTGTTCCCGGGCCTGCTCCGCGGCCGCTTCCTCATCGGCCGGGACGTCCGGACGTATGTCGGTGTCTTGGTGCGGGGCTCCGGTGGCACGCTTGGCCGGGTCTGGGATCGCGGCCAGTGTGACGGCGATGTGGAGAAGGTTGACGTACCCGAGTCCGGAGACCTCCAGTGGGCGGGCGTTTCCGCGCCCCTCGATCACCGCGAGCATCAGTTCGAGGACCCGGGCCAGGTAGGCATCATCGATGACCTGTCCGCGCACATAAGGCCACTGCTGGCTGACGCCGGCAGACAGTGCCGTTAGGTGAGCGCCGATGCGTTCCTCGATGGCAGCGATGACACCGTCCTTGGCCAGGTCCTCCAGCAAGTGTGAGGCACGCGCCCGCAGCGGTACCAGACTGCGGCTGCCGTCGATGCGTTCCTGTTGGGCCCGCAGCAGCTCGATCAGGATCCGGACCTCGCGCCGGGCGAGCTCGTCCAGCGGGTGGCGCCATGCGGGAAGGTAGAGGACCTTGAACGGGTCAGCCGTGCCCAGAGGCCCCTGTATCGGCCCCATCTGGCTGCTGATGGTACCGAGGCTGCGGCCCAGCTGGGTGCTCCACCGCTGCGCGACCTCGCCAGAAGCTACGTGGTGCGCGCGGTGGAGCTGCTGGCCGAGTGGTCCCTCCGCCTCCGGGGCGTCCGCGAGGGTGTACTCGACGGTGATGCTGCGTTCGCCACGGCCCAGTGCGGCCGCGCTGGTACGCGGTAGAAAGGGAAAGCGCTGGGGATGTGCCAGGTAGAGAGCATCGGTCACCGTTGTTTTCCCGGCGCCGTTTGCGCCGATCAGGATGCTGAACCGGCCCGGAAGCCGGCAGTCGATCTCCGCCTCGGCACTGGCACGCAGACCATTGACTCTCACCTGGCTCAGATGCACGCGAGCCGCTCCCCTCTTCAAGACCTCGGCTGTCGCACCCATCATCGCCTGCTACACGGACAGCCAAGCCCCGCAGAGAGAACGGAGTGCTGCGGATCCTTCGGCCGCACCGGCCATCCGATCAGTATTCGCTCTCTCGCCTGTCATCGTGCCCAGCCATCCTGGCTGGGCACGATGACGCGGCGCGCTGAGGCTACTCGTCAGCGTCCTGGTCCCCCGGTTCGTCCGGCGGTGCTGATCGGCGGTACTGGGGGTGGTCGAGGTCCATCTGCTTTGCCGCGTGCAGCGGCACCGCGTACCGGGAACGGTCCGCCCAGGCGATGGTCTGGTGGCACAGCCGCGCGGTGGCGCGGGCCAGCATCGTTCGGTCGATGCCGTCCGCGACGCCGACGGGGTAAATCTCGGTTGCTGTCATGGCCCACCACGGGGTCTTGAGTTGGTTCGTCTCCCGCTCGCCTTCGTCGCCGCCCTTGCCTGGATCGGCGTCCCAGCGGGTGATCTTGCTTCCGAGGTCGCCGCCCTTGGCCTGGTAGTTGCGTGGGACGTTGAACAGGACCCAGAACGGGTATCCGAAGTCCACCTGGGCGCGGTGCAGCTTGGTCGAGGTGAAGTCGATGTCCTCCTTGTCCGTCTCCGGGTCGCTCTCACGGGAAACGGGGACGTACTGGGGAACCTCCGTCGGGGCGACGTTCATCCGGATGACGGCGCTCGGCCTTTTGCGCGGGGCGTTCTTGCCCTTGCCGTACCCGGGTAGCCAGGTACGTGGATCGGTGCTGTCCCCTTCTTCGTAGCTCTGGTTCTCGTTGTGCAGGCCCGTCCACATCCGGCGGCAGGCGTGGCCGTCGACCAAGACGACGTAGCGTGTGCCGGGTTCCAGCTCGTCGCGGACGAGGCTGGCAAGGGCGTCTTCGACCTGGGCGGCGGCCTCCGCCCAGCGTTCCTTGTCCGTCTGGCCCTTGCCGTCGACGTGCAGGGCATAGTCGCTCGCGTGGAAGGCCGCGATCGCCTCCCGGTAGGGCACCCATGCCCCGATCAGGGGGGTCCACGCCCGCAGTATCCAGGCACCCTCTTCCTCTTCCGGCGGGAACAGGGCCGTGGCGATGATAATGCGCTTGGTGTGCTTGCCGTCAGCCGTCTTGGCCTGCCGGCGAGCATGGATGCCGCAGTAGACGAGGCTGCCGGCTTCGTCTCCCTTCCTGTCCTTCGCGATGGCCCGCGCGAGGCGCTGGTCGATGATTCCGAGTGAGCGGTACAGGTCGAGCAGTGCCATGTAGGCGGCGTGGTCCTTCCCGGGCTTCGGGGGGCTGATCTCTGTCGCGGGCTTTCCGAATGATCCTGGCTTCATCCCGCTCGTGAACTGGCAGACGAAGCCCTTCTTGGCTAGGAGACGGCGGACCCGGAACTTCCCGTCGTATCGCTCCGTGCGGAGCAGAAAGGCGTTCCGCTTCTCTCCGTCATTCTTCTTCAGGGACGGAAGCTCGGTCTCGCACCAGACGCCGACCATTACGTGCGAGTCGCTGTCGGCGAAGTCGTCTGCGAAGGCCTTGAACTCCACGGCCCGGTCGATGTCGTCACCATGGGCCAGGAAGCGCTCGGCCTTACGGAAGACTGCGCTGATGCCGGGCGCGAGGGTGATCTCCTCGCCTGGCTGCGGGTCACCGATGGCCGGGCTGTCCGGGAACGCCAGGGAGAGGGCGTTGACCATGCGCAGACGGGTGCTGTGGCGGTACCACAGGCACACGATCCGCAGGTGTTCGAAGCCCTGGGCGTTCACCGATGCGGTGATCTCCTCGGCCGGAGGGAAGCCAATGCTGTGGAGGACCTCGCCGGCCTTGGTCCGGCGGTCCCGCTCCTGCGGGGACATCTTCTGCTTGTCCGTGGGGCGCGGCTCGAAGACCATCGGCTCCACCGCGAAGTCGACCCAGGTGGCTTTCTCCCCCAGCACCTTGGTGACGTGCTCAGCGAGAAGCCGTAGGTGCAGGGTGCCGGGGCCGGTGCCGACAGCGAAGCTGTCGTTCTTCGCCATGAGTGGGCGAATGGCACCGGCGTCAGGGGTGATGAACGTGGGAAAGGTTCCGTCGTCGGCGGCCTTCTGCAGCACCGCGCGCTCCTCCGTGACGCGTGCTTGGAGTTCATGCAGGAGGCTGACGTCCATCTTGTCGCGTGCCAGCAGCTCTAGAGCGCGCTGGTTGACCGCCCGGACGGTGCCGTTGCGGACCAGTTCGGTGTGGAGGATCGGCAGTCCGTCGCTGCCCTGGTGGATGTGCGTCGACTTGGCACGAACCATGTTGCTGTCCACGCGGGTGACGTGGGCGTCCAGGAAGATGACGGGGTCGACGATGTTGGGCTCGGTCTTCATGACCACCGAGAGCCGGGACATCGCGTACTGGGCCTTGGTGGCGGCGTTGACCTCGGTTCCGTCGTCGCGGACGTTGTACTTGCGGCCGAAGGGGGCGTCCCAGGCGATGAGCCCGCCCCTGCTGTCCGGCAGGTAGCTGACCTCGCGCTTGTTCGGATTGGCCTTCCAGCCGATCGTGCGGTTCTTGTGGACCTGGCCGCCGTTGGCGTCGAGCGTGGGGGAGCCGTCTTTCTCCTTGGCGGGGACCTTCTCGGTGATCGGAACAAGGTCGTAGATGGTGAACTTCTGCTCGGCGAGCTTCTTGGAGATCACCCATGGCACGGCGACGTACATCCAGTCGGGGCACTTCGGTTGCTTGCCAGGGGTCGGCTTGAGGAACCGGGTCATCTCGAATTCCTGCTCGGGCGTGCTCGCGATGGCTTCGGCCACTGGCGGCACTTCGAGGAGGACGGCCTGGTCGGTGTTCATCCCCCTGCTGTAGCCGACGATGCACCGGAAGACGTGGCGCAGGGTGTCGTCGTCGATCTTCTCCAGCGAGACCAGGAAGTTGAGGTACTGGTCGAGGTGGACGTATCCGCCGGTCTTGAACTTCAGGTAGGTGATGGCGGTCGAGTACGGCAGGTTCTTCTGCTCGTCGTCCCCGTCGCCCTTCACCTTCTCCCATTCGTCCCGCACGCTCTGCGGGAAGATGCGCACGTACACCTTCTGGCCCTGGACGAGTTCGGGGGTGCAGCGCAGGGTGAGGGTACTCGGGAGGGGTGTGCTGCTGTCGGTCACTGCGGTGGTCTCTTTCGGGGAGCGCTTGGCTATGCGGAAAGGGTGAGGTCGACGCCCGCGTAGGTCAGGAAGGCGTTGACCGCCTCGCCGTACAGTTCGGCCATCTGTCGGCGTTCTTCCGGCCGCCAGCGGGAGGCCATGCGGTCGATGATGCTGGCCAGGTCGGAGCTCCAGGTCTCGTCCTGGAAGGCGTAGTCCACGAAGTGCAGCTCCATGTTGGTGCCGCCGCGCCGGGCGCGGCCGGCGAGCTGGATGAGGGAGACCAGCATCCCGGCGACCATCTGCTCCTGGAGAACGAGGTCCATGGTCGACAGCTGCGGGGAGGAGCGCAGGATGGTGGCCAGATGATCGCGGGCAGCGGCGTGGGCGTTCTGCAGTGCCGCGACAGGGTCAGACGTACCGGATGAGGGCAGGGCGTTGATGCCTGCGGCGTTGACGCTGCCGTACATCCAGGTCGGATCGTCGATGAGCAGCGGGGGTCTCACGCACAGGTAGATGGAGTGGATGGCCGAGCGGAGGTTGACGACGATGTTCAATCCTCTGGCGATGTTAGCCAGCGGGGCGACCAGGATGTCGCCGAATTCGGGGAACTCCTCGACCTCTTCGACGGTGATGCGGCGGACCAGTGTCGGATCGGGGAGGTGCCGGACATTGCTGTGGCGGTCTTCCTCCCGGACGAGGACGCACACCCGGTGGGAGAGCCCTTTTGCCTTGGAGAGACCAGTCGCGATGTGACCGCACTGCTCGTAGCTGTTGGCCGTCAGGATCACGCGGGCGCGGGTCTTGTCCGTCTTGGCCAGGCGGGCGAGTTTCCGCGACAGCTTCGTCTCGTACAGTCGCTCGCCGATTTCGCGCAGTGCTTCGGGCTTGTCGGAGGGGAACTGGCCTGCGATCGGGATGCGCTCCCCGGCTTTTCGGTGGCCGCTCCCGTAGGTGACGGCCGAGGACTCGACCAGGATGGACTCTTCCTGCGCGTCGGTCATCCACCACATCACGGGGGCGTGGATGTGCTCCTTGACCGCCTGGGGGAAGTAGGCCGTGGCGGAGAGCCCAAAGACGGGCCGTTCCACGCCTGCGGTGATCAGCGAGACCAGTCCGCCGAGTTCCGACACGTAGGTGTGCGGGTCACCGGCCATGTGCTGGGCGGAGAGTTTGGCGTCCTTCTCCGGGTTCTTCATACCGGTGACCCGGTACCCGTTGATGGGTTTGCCGATCGTTCCGTGCGGAAGCACATCGGCAATGCCGCCGGAGTGCATGGAGTCGATGATGCTGTTGGCGGAGATCAGACCGGAGTGGCGCAGGGTCTGCGCGGCATCGCGCAGACCAGCCAGGGAGCTGTCCAGTTCGCTCATCAGTGTGCGGATGAGGAGGTGATCGATGGCCCGGTTGCGTGCGCGGCTGTCGCTGACATTCGGGACCAGTTCCTGGTGCAGCCGGAGTTTGAGCGCATCGCGCTGGTTGATACCGCGCGGCGACACGACGGTGCCCAGGATTCTGTTGACCCCTTCCCACTCGGGCTCAAGGAAGAAGGACGTGCGGGCCCGCACGTCGTCCTCGCTGACGTCAAGGGCCGGCACCAGAGCGTCGAGCCGGTCGACGGCCTCACGGGGAAGCGGTTGTCCGTCGCCGACCTCGTACTCGGGGAACAGGATGCTGATGAGCTCGCGGTCCTTGGAACGCGGCAGGCGCCACCCCTCGTAGTCGTATTCGTGCCGAAGCCGAGCGACCCTGGCATCGTCGTGGTGGTTGAGCCGGAACGCCTTGGCACACAGCCCGGTCAGCAGGGACTCGGCCATGAGCCGGACGTGGCTGATCGGTTCGATGAGTTGGTTCTCGAACCGCAGCGGAAGGTACTTGGCCGCGATGTCCAGGGTCTGTGGTTCCGCTGTCCACGGCTGCCGGGAGTGCAGGTCGACGGTGGTGGCGCACCGGTCGACGGCGACGGCCTGGAAGGCGTCGACCTCGTCGATGATGACGAAGTCGCTGGCGCGGAGCACGAATTCGCGAACGGTGACGGAGCGGATCGGGCGGCCGTCGATCTGGATGCCCACCCTCATAGTGCCCTGGATGAAGTTGTGATGGTTGGTGACGATCACCGTGGCGTCAGCGGCCTGGTAGGCAGGGGTGAACTTGCCGCAGGTCGGGATCCAGGGGCAAGCCAGCATGTCTCCGCCGCCACGCAGGCTCAGACAGTTCTCCTTGCCGGGGTGGTAGGTGCCGGCGGAGTCGAGCCAGTGCTGCTGCGCGCACCCGTAGGCAAGGTGGTCGACGTCGCGGAGCCCTCGCTTGCCCCATTCCCCGGGGGCGTCGGGGTCTTCCTTGACCAGGGACGCGTGCTTGAGAGCCCGGTGGTGCCGCGAAGACGGTGACATCAGCGGGGCGCAGGTCGCCAACTGCTCGGTCTTGCCTGCCTCGTGCAGGATCTTGAGATCGCGGCTGATGTCCCATACCGAGGCGAGCGTGGCCTTGACGTCGGGGACGAGCAGAGTGACACGGTGATTGTTGAGCGCGGCCCACGAGCCCAGGAGTCGGACCAGCACGGACTTTCCGGTTCCGGTTGGCGCGTGGAAGATCTGAGTCAGGCCAGCCAAGAGGTCCAGCACGTCGACGGTGTCGGTGTCGCGGGCCTTGAGGCGGTCGAGCAGGCCCGTCAGCACCTTGAGCAGCCAAGGGCCAGTCTCGGTGCTCTCGTACTGGGTGTCCAGGATCCGCGCGATGTCCTTGAGCTCCTGGACGGCGACCCTGATCGTGACGAGGCCTGGCCGGGTGGCGATGCTGGGAAGCGCGTCGTGGCCGAGCGGCTTCGTGAACGACGGGAAGCGAGGGATGGTGACCCGCCCGTGGACGATCTCGTTGCCCTCGGTGCGTTCACTCGTCTCATACATCTGGCCTGGCGCGGCGAAGTCATGGGGCTTGCGTCGGCTGCTCGGCCGCCGGAAGGGCGCGAGAAGGCTCTCGACGTAGCCGAGGTAGTCCCCGCCCAGGTGAGGGCGAGCCGCGGTGGCGGTGAGCGGGTCGCCTGCCAGGGTGAACAACTGGACCGATGCCTCCTCGCCCTCCTCGTCACTGATGTCCATGGCGCCAAGGAGGATCCGGGCTGCGGAGGCGAACCGCCGTTCATCGGCGAGGACGGGGTTGGCGATCTTCATCACCCCGGCCACGAGCAGGCGTTCCTCGCTGCTCAGCTCGGTCCACCGGTCCCACGCCTGTGGTTTGCAGCTGGCGAAGAACGCCGCATAGCGGAATGAGGCCAGGGGCCTGCCGTCGTCGTCGCACTGCGGGAAGTAGTGGGCGGCAAGGGCCAGCGCGGCGCGGATGAAGGAGTCCTTGACGGTCGTCTGGCTCACTCCCACACCACCCCGGCGCTCCGGCAGACCAGTTGAGCGAATTCGGTCATGGTCACGGCTTTCATTCCGTACTTCTCGCAGGTCACGGTCAGCAACGGGATCTGGTCGGCTCGGTGGTCGGGGACGACGAGCCAGTCGGCTCCGCCCTTGTCGCCCTCGTTGCGGTGCAGGCTCTCGGCCAGGACGCGGACATTGGAGTAGTCCTTCACGTCCACGGTGAAGACGTACGCGCTTCCGTCAGGGCCCTTGACCTCGATGCGGTGGTCGTACGCATCGCTCATCGGCCAGAGCATGATGGCCTCGTCCACATCCATCTGTCCGGCGGCCAGCCGCTCCCGCAGAACGGTATGCAGACGCAGCTCATACAGGCCCGGCACACAGGTGTAGCGCCACACGCCGCGTTTGAGCGCCAGATACCCCTCGGTCGGCCTCGCCTCCGGCACGGCACCCGTCGTCCCCAGCCCGAGCGCAGCCTCGTGCGGAGCGGGGGTGTCGGAGCTGTCAGGGTGCAACTGCGGTGCGTCTCCCGTGGTGGGCCAGAACGTGAAACTGGCACCGGTATCGGCATGCCGACCGTAAAGGCAGGCGACTCGGTAGTACTCGCGGCCTGCGGTCACCCGCCTGCTGACCTTCATGGGCCACTTGCACACCGTGCAGGGGAACCACCAGGTGTGGTAGATCGAGTGGTACGGGATCGCCTCGTAGTAGCCGATCGCGTTGAGAGGCAGGTTGCGCTTGTTCAGCTCCTCGGCCGTGCCGGCAGGGCACTCCACCAGGGTGGTGCGGTCCTTGACGTACTGAGCGTCGCCGCGTCCCTTGAGGATCTCGTACATCTGATCCTGGTCGACCTCGTCCTGGAGTTGCTCCTCGGTGAACCGCATCCGGCCGATCCGCCGAAGCCGATTCAGGATCCGGTGCAACTGGGCGGTCTCCCACTGCAGATCGAACGCATTGGCGGTGACGCAGCCCTCCTCGTCGACCACGGGAAAATCGAGATCGTCGAAACCGGATCGGTCCAGCCACGGCGGGAGGAGTCCTTCGATGGGGCCGAGAAGCTTCTGGCGAAAGTCGCCGAACGACAGCGGCACCCCAGGGCCGTACGCGGCGAGCAAGTCTCCGTGGTACCGCATCAGTTTCTCGGCCCGGTGCCTCGGGCTCAGGTCCGGGGCGGTGATCGTCTGACAGGCTTTGATGAAGGTGAAGTTGATCAGCCGGAACGCCTCGAAGTGAGAGAACGTCAGACCGTCGTCATCGACATGGGTCGTCACGGCAGACGACCGTAGAGCACAGGTCTGACAAACCGCCCTGGAACGGCCGCTGACCGCCCGAAATGACTACTCCGCCGTAGGCGCCACGGCTGGGTACATCTCCCTGTAGACGTGCAGGTACGCGGCGATGTGCTGCTGCCCCAGGACGGTGGCGTGCCAACGGTATTCGAGAACATGCGTACCGCCAGGTGCCAGCTGCGGGCACAGCTCGATGAACCCTCTGCTGGGGTGCGCCCGGCGCTTCGGCCGGTAGCCGACGGCAAGGTAGAACAGGGACTTGCCCGAGAGTTCACTCTCGTGGACCCCAGCCGGGCCGGCCGTAGCGACACGCAGCAGAACGCTCCACAGCCATTCGGACAGCAGGTGCACGGGAGGTGGTGGTTCGGCAGGCTCTCCCAACCCGGCGCGGGCGCAGGCGCGGCCACGGCGGGTTATCTCCACCAGCGTGCGCTCCACCTCACCGATCCCGGGAACCTCCACACGGTCCTTGGAAACCTTGATCAGTCCCAACCGGCCCAGGGAGTGGAGCGTTGCGCCCGCGCCCTGATCGTGAACGGCTGCGCTCCGCAGACGTTGCTGAAGACGCGTACGGCCGACCACCTCGGCAGGCCCATTGAGAGCGAACGGTAGCTTCCGCCACTGCGCGGCCGACGGAACGCCTACCCGGCTCTGACGGCGCATCCAAATCTCGGCCTCGGTCATCTGATCATCCCGCAGAATCTCGCCTAGATAGACTCTCTGACGGTCATTCAGCCCCTCCCAGCGCTCGACCGCCCTTGCCGACGGAACCTGATGCTCCTGTTCCGGCAAACTTGGGGGCTCGTCCGCCGGCCGCGTACGCATCCAGGCATCCAGGAGCACACGCACCGGCACCCCATACACGACCGCCAGTTGTTGCACGAGTCGACCTGTGAGCTCCGGTTTCTTCCAGTGCCAGCCGGACACCTGACGATTCCGCTCTAGGCTCCGAATCTTGTGTGCGTCCACGAACAGGTCGCTGCCCGCAGGAGTGTCACGTAGTTGGCTGGCGACCTCCTCAGCGGTGAGACCGGCACCGTAGCGGAGGTCAATCAGCGTCTCGGACCCACTGGGCGTACCAGTGAGGTCAGCGGTGGCACAGCCGAGGGCATCAGCAAGACGCCGCACGTTCCGAGCTTCAGGCGCGTACCTTCCCTCCTCCCAGTACACAACCACGCGGTACGTAACCCCCATGCGATCGGCAAGCTCCTGCGAGGTGAGCCCGGCCTGCTCACGCAACACCCGGATCTTGGTGTGATCAACGGTCAGCAGACGCCTTGGCATGTGCGCCAGAGAAGCTCATTGAAGACTTCATCGCAACTCCTTTACGCCGAACAGGCTGAAGCCTCTCGAGGTCGGCACGCAGCCCGCTCGGCAGGTTCGGGTCGACAGAGCCAAACGGACAGCGCTCGCAGTGCTTGCCGTGGCCGAAGCCGACCGCGGCTCCGCTGCCCTCGGGCAAGTCGGGGGCGTCCGCGGGCAGACCCATCGAGGTGATCAATGATGATCGCCTTCAACCCACCGATCACCTCCTCGTCGGTTCGCCAGCCGCGCAGCGGGTCGAGCATGACCGAGCCCGTGGCCGACCAGTCCTTCCACCTGCGCGGTCTCGACGAGCAGCGGGTGGCCCGGACCCAGCGCATCGCGCTGAGGTCCTCGGCAGCAGTCTCACCGGCCAGAGCTCGACAAGCAGGAACTGCTCGCAGCGGCGTTGGACTCTTCCCACAAACACGGCTTCGATGACCTGCTGGACCGCACGCGCCAATCATTTGCCTCGTCGAACGACGCGAAGTGCGCGACACCCTTTTCAGTTGGAGCATCACGCGCCTTCCCGGCACGGTGTTCACTGACCAGGTGGACTCCCCGGAATTTCTCGCGCGAGACCTCATGCACGAGGCCGGGCGCCATTGGTTCAACGCCGTCCTGGCTGCGGCATCGGTGTCGTTTCCGGAGAATTCTGTCCTCTATTCGCCGTGACAGAAGGCAATACGTCCCGCATTCGGATTCCTTCACGCCTGCTGGGAGTTTTCCCTCATCGCTATCTCAGCGCCCAGGTGGTCGGCATGGACCCGTCTCCGGCGCATGGCTTTCTGTGCGACTACCTGACCGACCAGGGTTGCCTCCTGCGGGACGCTCTGCCGACCCTGGCCGACGCCATCACCCTCTTCACGAGCGTGCCACTGTGCATGCAGCTGTCGAAGGCCGTGACGCAGCCTTGCGATGCACGCCGGGAGCAGTCCATCTGCTCCCCGCCCAGTAGCGGGTGCTCACCGGAAGACGCAGGTCAGGCCGCAAATTCCGCATTGGTGATCGCATGGTGGTCGCAGTCGGCCATCCAGACGTGAAATCTGTAGCCTCGCGGGCTGATCAAGAAAGTCAGGACCGCAGGAGGCAGACGAAAGTGCGCAGTTCGGGGCGGCGGCGGGGCCGCGTCTACCGTCGGTGCGGGTGCCGTAACGCGGCTCGGCGTCAGCTCGGCGCCGGATGCCCGCGCCTGATCGAGGAGGGGCACGGCACGTGGACCTTCGCCGTGGACATTCCCTCGCTCAGCGGTCGCAGGCGCACGGTACGGCGCGGCGGTTTCGAGGACGGCTTCGCCGCCGAGAGCGCGCTGCGACGCTTCCTCGAGGGCCGCCAGCTGGGTTTCGACGCCGACCCGCACGAGACGGTGGCCGCCTACCTGACCAGGTGGCTGAAGTCGATGGAGTTCCTGCTCAAGCCCACCACGTACGCCCGCTACCGCACCTATGTGCTCTGCGAGTTGATCCCCGTGTTCGGCAAGCTGCGTCTGGAGGAGCTCGCCCACGATCACATCGCCGCCTACGCGCACGAGCAGCTCGAGTCCGGCCGCGGCCGCCAGGCCGTCTACCACTGCCTGGCCACGCTCTCCAGCGCCCTGGGGACCGCCGTCCGCACCCACCGGCTCCCCTTCAACGCGGCCCAGCCCCTGCCCATGCGCCGGCCCCGCGCCGACGAGCGAGTGCCCTGGAGCGCGGAGCAGGCCGTCGACTTCCTCACCCGCTGCCGAAACGTCGACCCTGCCTTCGCCGACCTCTTCGAGACCATCATCGGCACCGGGCTACGGCTGGGAGAGGCACTCGGGCTTCAACGTCCCTGCGTTCGGATCGACGACCGCGTCATGTACGTCCGCCACACCCTCTCCGCGATCGACAACCACGAACTCGTCCTGACCGCACCAAAGACGAAGAAGAGCCGCAACTGGGTGCCACTGTCGGAGCGCGTCGCCGCCGCCCTCCAGCGAGCCATGGACCGGAGCACCGCCACCATCAACGGCCACATCTTCCAGGGCGCGGACGGCAAGCCCCTCCACCCGGCCGCGGTCCGCCAGCGCTTCCACGAACTGCGCAAGCAGGCCGGACTCCCCCACGTCACCATCCACGACCTGCGCCACCTCGCCGCCACCCTCGCCCTGGAAGGCAACGTCCCCATGGCCGTCATCTCCAAGACCCTACGGCACTCCACCCTCTCCACCACCGCGAACATCTACAGCCACCTGACCTGGGATGTCGCGATGGCCGCGGTCCACACCATCGAAGCCAGGCTCTGCCTCGTAGAAGCCCGCGCGCGCGGCGTTGACGTCCTCGCCCTCAGCGGCCCGGCACCGAATCCGCTCTTCAGTCACGCCGCCTGACGGCGCTACAGCCACGCCCTTCGCCAAGGGGGCTCACAACACCGGGCACCGGTCCACGGCTGACGCCCCACTCGAGCAACCACTCACAGACGGATGCCGCGGGTCTCACAGGCATGCCCGCCCACAGAAAATCAACGTCGCTCCGACGCCGAACCGCGTCCGAACGGCCTGCCAGCCGCGCTCAAATCGCCAACGAACGAGGAGCCAGCCGCCCTGAGGCGCTCCCGAGTGCAGGTAGTGCCCTCCGGAGCGCGACGTGAACGACCGTTCACGACCACACTGCGACCACCAACCACGAAGGCCGTCTCCGCCATCCGGCGGAAACGGCCTCTGACCTGCAGTGATGCAAGTCGGGACGACAGGATTTGAACCTGCGACCCCTTGACCCCCAGTCAAGTGCGCTACCAAGCTGCGCCACGTCCCGTGGTCGTCTGCCGCGTTGCCCGGTGGGCTTCTTGGCTTTCTGACCTTGTCTCCGGTGTTTCCCGGCGACGTGGAAAACAATACAGCACGTCGGGGGGTGCTCGCTGCCAGGTTTCGGGGGGTGTGGCGGGGGGCGGGGTCAGGGGGTGGGGTGGCGGGCGTCGTAGCGGAGGAAGGCGGGGCGGCGGGTGGCGAGGAGGAGGACGGCGGCGATGCAGGCGAGGCCGCCGGTGAGGATGGAGAGGGTGGGGGTGGTGAGGGTGGCGACGGTGCCGGATTCGAAGTCGCCGAGGCGGGGGCCGCCGGCCACCACCACGATGAAGATGCCTTGGAGGCGGCCGCGCATCTCGTCGGGGGCGGCGACCTGCATCATCGTGTTGCGGAAGATCATCGAGATGGTGTCGGCACAGCCGGCCGCCGCGAGCAGCAGCAGGCCGAGCGGCAGGTTGTGGACGAGTCCGAAGGCGGCGATGGCGAGGCCCCACGCGGCGACGGCGGCGAGGACCGCGGCGCCGTGCCGGTGGATGCGGCCGATCCAGCCGGAGAAGAGTCCCCCGGCCAGGGCGCCGACGGCGGGGGCGGCGACCAGCAGGCCGACGGTGCCGGGGCCGCCGCCGTAGAAGGCGACGGCGATGGCGGGGAAGAGGGCGCGCGGGAGGCCGAAGATCATCGCGGCGAGGTCGGCGAG
Source organism: Kitasatospora sp. NPDC048407 (assembly GCF_043200475.1). NCBI lineage: Bacteria > Bacillati > Actinomycetota > Actinomycetes > Kitasatosporales > Streptomycetaceae > Kitasatospora > Kitasatospora sp. NPDC048407. Next base: position 43,897 of record NZ_JBICXW010000025.1, read on the forward strand.
GAAGGAGGTCCGCAGGTTGGGTTGATCGCGCAGGAAGCGCAGGCCGTCGAGGACGGTGGCGCGTTTGCCGTTCGCGGCCTGCGGTCGCATCGCGGGCAGCCGCCACATCGCGTAGAGGGTGGCGGTGAAGGCGACGGTGTCGACCAGGTACGCGGCCTGGGCGCCGTACGCGGCGATGGCGACGCCGCCGAGCATGGGGCCGACGGTCTGGCCGAGGTTCATGCCGATGGTGTTGAGGGCGTTGGCGGCGGTGAGCTGCTCGCGGGGGACGAGTCGCGGGATCATCGAGGACCGGGCGGGCGAGCTGATGGCGAAGAAGCCGGCCTGGAGGGCGACGGCCGCGTAGAGCAGGGCGACGACGCCGAGGTGGAGCAGGGCCTGGGCGGCGAGCAGGGCGGAGACGGCGGCGAGTCCGCCGGAGCCGATCAGGCCGAGGCGGCGGCGGTCGACCCGGTCGGCGATGGCGCCGCCGTACAGGCCGAAGACGATCAGCGGGAGCAGTGAGCAGAGTCCGACCAGGCCGGTGGCGAAGGTGGAGCCGGTGAGGTCGTAGACCTGGACGGAGACGGCAACGGCGGTCATCTGCTGGCCGATCGCGGAGACCGACTGTCCGAACCACAGCCGCCGGTAGTCGGGGCTGTGGCGCAGCGGCGTCAGGTCGGCGAACGCGCCGCGGGTGAGGCGGCGCAGCCGGGACGGGGTCGCGGAGGGTATGGGCGGTTCAGTGGGCACGTCGCCATGGTCGGCCAGCAGGTCGGCGGCCCTCCGGGCGGGGTGGCGGCGAAGGCGAGAAGGCGGGGTGGCGGCGAAGGCTGCCTCAGCGCAGCAGCGTCCGGGTCAGGAGTTCGGCGAGTTCGGCATCGAGTGGCCCGCTGTTGCCCAGCAGTCGGTACCAGAGGGCACCGAACGCGAGGTCGACGGCGGTGGCGGTGGTGAGGTGGGGGGCGAGCAGGCCGGCGGTGCGGGCGCGTTCGACGAGGGTGCCGAGGGCTTCGCGGCGTGGGCGCAGCAGGGTTTCGCGGAAGCGTTCGCCGAAGGCTGGGTCGATCTGTGCCTCGGCCATCAGCGCGCGCAGTGCGTCGGCGGTGCGCGGGGTGGCGGCGGCGAACGTGGCGGCGAGGAAGGTGCGCAGGTCGTGAGCGTGGTCGCCGGTGTCGGGCAGGGGGATGTGCTGCCGGGCATGGGCGGTGACGGCTTCGAGCAGGACGTCCGCCTTGCCGGGCCACCAGCGGTAGACGGTCTGTTTGCCGGTGCCGGCGCGGGCGGCGATGCCTTCGACGGTGAGGCGGGCGTAGCCGACCTCGTCGAGCAGGTCGATCGCGGCGCCGAGGATGGCCTGCCGGCTCTCCTCGCTGCGGCGGCGGCCGGGCCGGACGGGCGGTCCCGGCATGACAGTTGATGCTTCGTCAGTTGTACCACCGGGGGTGGATTTTGCTTGCTCGATCACGGGCAGCACGCTACCGTAATTCGAGACGAGACGTCGCGGTTCGAAATAGCGAGCCGGCGGATCGTCAGGAGCGGCCGGGTTCGGCCCGCTTCCACCGACAGGCACAGGGGAGATGGCACAGATGAGTGAGCGCACTGCACTGGTGGTCGGCGGCACCTCGGGCATCGGGCTGGCCACCGCGCGCCGGCTGCACGCGCAGGGCGCTGCGGTCCACGTGGTGGGCCGCAGCAAGGAGCGTCTGGAAGCACTCGCGGTGAGCGACCCGGAGCTGGTCGGCCACCGGGCGGACGGCGGCGACCGCGAGCAGATCGCCGAAGTCCTGCGCACTGTGGGGTCGTTGGACTGGCTGGTGGTCGCGCTCAGCGGCGCCGAGGGGGCGGGCCCGTTCGCCGAGCTCGACCTGACTGGGCTGCGCAGCGCCTTCGAGGCCAAGTTCTGGGGGCAGTTGACGACCGTCCAGGCCGCGCTGCCGCACCTGACCGAGGACGGGTCGATCACCCTGGTCACCGCGATCTCGGCCCGGACGGCCCTGCCCGGCACGGCCGGACTCGCGGCGGTGAACGGCGCGCTGGAGTCGATGATCAAGCCGCTCGCCGTCGAACTCGCCCCGCGCCGGGTCAACGCGGTCTCCCCCGGCCTGGTCGCCACCCCGTGGTGGGACGGCATGCCGCAGGAAGCGCGGGAGGCCTACTTCGCCCACGCCGCAGGCCAGTTGCCGGTCCGCCGGGTCGCCGATCCGGAGGACGTCGCGGAGGCGGTCGCCCTGGCCGCCACCAACCGCAACCTCACCGGCACGGTCCTGGAATCGGACGGCGGCCTGCACCTGATCTCGATGAACTGACCACCTCCGCCCACCAGTTGATGAACTGACCACCCCCGCCCACCAGTTCACGAACGCCCGGCCCGAAGGCACCCAACTCGCCTGCGGGCCGGGCCCGTTGCACACGCCTACCGCGCCGCCACCGCCGTGGTCTGCCCGAAGGCCAGCACGTGACCGCCCAACGTGAATGCGGTGACGGCCGGCGGGGTCGCGGCCGGCAGCGCCAGGCTCGGCGTATCCAGTGCGTAGACGGTGATCCGGTAGCGGTGCGGGCGGTCGCCGGCCGGCGGGCACGGGCCCAAGTAGCCTGGCTGACCGGCGTCTTCGGTGCCGGAGACCGCGCCGGGCGGCAGGGTCTCGCCGAGTGCGGTGGCGGTGGCGGGCAGGTCCCAGCTCAGCCAGTGCCAGAAGCCGGAGCCGGTCGGGGCATCCAGGTCGAACATGGTGACGGCGAAGCTGCGGGTGCCGGCGGGCGCGCCGCGCCACTCCAGTCGCGGCGGTCGGTTGCCGCCGTCGCAGCCGAACGAGTTCGCCCAATTCGCCTGCGGGAACCTGCCGTTCACCAAGTCCGGGCTGGTGACGGTGAACCGCCCGGCATCGGCCGGGATCCCCGAGCGCACCGAGACCCGACCGAAGTCGCGGACGGATCCCCGGACTTGGGCGCTCGAATCGGCGGCCCCGAGAAGCGCCAGGGCGGCGGCGGAGCTCAGCAGCAGAGCAGTGGTGCGAGGCAGGCGTGGCATGAGGCATCTCCCCTGGTCGGCATCGATGCCCCAACCCTCGTCCGCGCCACCGCACTTGGGGAGCCACGCCGGATGGTGTCATCCGGCGTACCAGGTCCGCGCTGGACGCCCCGGGCCGCCCGTGCGCATCATCGACACCATGACCGGCACGCCCCAACGAGCGCCCCAGCAGGCCGAACTGGTCGCCGAACTGCGGTCCCACAGCCGCGAGTTCGACACCTGGTGGAACGACCACACCGTCCTCGAACGCTCAGCCGGCAGCAAACGCGTCCGCCACCCGGCAGCCGGCGAACTCCGGCTGCGCTACGACATCCTCTCCACCGGACCGGCCGCCGACCACCTGCTGTTCACCATCACCCCGGCCGACCCCACCACCGAACACGCCCTCCGCCGCCTCCTCACCACCACCGCCGTCGGCGCCGACGTCCACCCGATCAGCGCCGCCTGACGCCTGCCGGCGGGCCGGCGGATACTGGCGGTATGTCGCCCACCGCCGCCCACCCCGGGCCGCACCCGAGAGCGTTCCCCCGCACCTGACAAGGTCAGTGAGATGGTGTCTCCGGCCTCGCCCCACTGCATCGGCCCTGCTCGCAGGCGTCCTCGTCCACAATCGCGGATATCGCGGCCTCGATGTTCTCCCGCGTCACACTCGGGACCACCAGCAGGTTCCTGGCCGTGAAGCAACGGTTCGGGCCAGTTCGTCGGCCACTGCCTGCGCGAGCCGAGCCGGGTAGTATACCTCGACGAGCTGGCGGCTGCCACCGTCCCGGACGACGGTGACCTCCAACCAGCCCTTGCACTCCTGAACTGCCCAGTCGTACTCGTCCATGGGCGCAGGCCACTCGATCCGAAAATTCATGACCGAATCCTGCCGCAACCCGTCAACCCACCCCGCCTGCCCCGCTCCAAAGTAGGGGCGGGGCAGACGCGGCCGTTTACTGCCCGCGCGGGGCCGGGGTGTAGCCGGCCGGGTGGGTGGTGAAGGTGCCGCGGCCCTGGGTGCGGCTGCGCAAGGCGCCGGCGTAGCCGAAGAGTTCGGCGAGCGGGACGGTGGCGGTCAGGGTCGCGCCGCGGGCGCCCTGGGGTTCGGAGCCGTGGACGCGGCCGCGGCGGGCGGACAGGTCGCCGAGGACGCCGCCGAGGCTGTCCGGCGGGACGGTCGCGGTGAGGTCCACCACGGGCTCCAGGAGGACGGGGCTGCCGCGCCGCAGGGCCTCGCGCAGGGCGAGCCGGCCGGCGGTGCGGAAGGCCAGGTCGGAGGAGTCCTTGACGTGGGTCGCCCCGTCGGTGAGGGTGACCCGGACTCCGGTGACCGGGTGGCCGAGCGGGCCGTCCGTGAGGGCGTCCCGGCAGCCCGCCTCGACGGCCTGCACGAACTCCTGCGGGACCCGCCCGCCAGTGACGGTGGAACGGAACTCGAAGCCTTCCGTGCCGGGTTCGCCGAGCGGTTCGACGTCGACCACGATGTGCGCGAACTGCCCTGCGCCGCCGTCCTGTTTGACGTGCCGCAGGACGAGTCCGGCGAGCGCCAGGGAGAGCGTCTCGCGATAGGCGACCTGCGGCCGGCCGACGGTGACCTCCAGCCCGGCGCGGCGGAGCTTCTCCACCGCCACCTCAAGGTGCAGTTCACCGAGGCCGGACAGCACCCGCTGCCCGCTCTCCGGGTCGGTCCCGACCACCAGGGACGGGTCTTCCTCGGCGAGCCGGAGCAGCGCGACCGCCAGCCGGTCGGTGTCCACCGACCGGCGGGCCTCGACCGCGACGGTCACCACCGGGTCGGCGGCGACGGCCGGTTCGAGCACCAGCGGGGCGCCGGGCGCGCACAGCGTGCTGCCGGACCGGGCGGCCTTGGGCCCGATGACGGCGACGATGTCGCCGGCCACCGCCGTGTCGGTCTCGGTGTGCCGGTCGGCCTGCACCCGCAGGATGCGGCCGATCCGCTCGGTGCGTCCGGTGCGCGCGTCGAGCACGGTGTCCCCCTTCCGTAGTGTGCCGGAGTAGATCCGCAGGCTGCTGAGCCTGCCGGTGGTGCTCGCGTTCACCTTGAACACCAGTGCGGCCAGCGGCTGTTCGGGATCCGCCGAGCGTTCCTGGACGGTGCCCTGCCAGTCGCCCCGCACCGGCGGGACGTCCAGTGGCGAGGGCAGGTACGCCGTCACCGCGTCCAGCAGCGGTTCGACCCCTCGGTTGCGGTACGCGGAACCGCACAGCACCACCACCGCCTGTCCGTCGGCGGTGAGTTGACGCAGCGCGCCCGCGAGGGTGTCCGCGCCGAGGGTGCCGGTGGCGCAGTACTCCTCCAGTGCCGCCGGGTGCAGTTCGGCCACCGCCTCCGCCAGCGCCTGCCGGCGGCGTTCCGCCTCGGCCACCAACTCGGCTGGTACGTCGGAGACTTGTACGTCGGAGACGCCGCCGACGCCACCGACGCTGCCCGGGCCGTCCGGCCAGGTCAGCGCGCGCAGCCGGAGCAGGTCGACCACGCCGGTGAACTCGCCCTCCCGGCCGATCGGCAACTGCACGGCCAGCGGCACCGGGTGGAGCCGGTCCCGGATCGAGGCGACCGCCGCGTCCAGGTCCGCGCCGGGCCGGTCCATCTTGTTGACGAACGCGATCCGCGGCACCCCGTGCCGGTCGGCCTGCCGCCACACCGATTCACTCTGCGGCTCGACGCCCGCGACGGCGTCGAAGACCGCCACCGCACCGTCCAGCACGCGCAGCGAACGCTCCACCTCGTCGGCGAAGTCCACGTGCCCCGGCGTGTCGATCAGGTTCAGCCGGTGGCCGTCCCAGTCACAACTGACCGCCGCAGCAGAGATGGTGATGCCCCGGTCGCGCTCCTGCGGGTCGAAGTCGGTGACAGTGGTGCCCTCGTGCACCTCGCCGCGCCGGTGGATCGCCCCGGTCAGGAACAGGATGCGCTCGGTGACGGTGGTCTTCCCGGCGTCCACGTGCGCGAGGATGCCGAGGTTGCGGACGGTGGCGGCCGCGGAGACAGCAGTGGTGGTGAGGGTGAGGTCGGTGCGCATGGCCCGGCGCCTTTCGGAATTCGATCCTGGAGTGGGCGGCGCGATTCACGGCAGCACGAGCCGCACCACCGTACCCCGGCCCACCCCCGGACCCACCCCCGATCGGCAGCGCAGCACGACACGGCGCGCAACGCGGCACAGCAGGGGAAGGGCAACGGGGAAGCGGTCCGCCGGCAGTGGCGGCGCGACCGCAGGAAGCCCACAACGGGCGTACACAGCAGGGTGGTTGGGTGGAGCTCGTGGTCCTTACCGGCGCCGGCCGCGCAGCGGGCGCCGGTCTGCCGAGGACACCAGGATCACCTCGAACCGCGACGGGGGAACGACAACAGCGGCGGTACGCACGGCTGGCCCCTCCCTCTCCACATCACGGTGTGCCCCGGCCGGCCATCCGGCCCGGGCGTCTTTCGGCGAGCCGAGTCTAGGGGCGTCCGGTCTCCGACGTCACCCGCATTTTCTGTTGGACGACTCAACGCGCTTTTCGGTAGCGCGAGTTAGTGGATCGTCAGTCCCAGACGATCGAGCGGATCGCCATGCCGACTGGCACCGGAGGAACGTCCAGATACTCGTCGACCAGGCCGTTCACCACGCCGCTGGCCTCCCAACCCGCCGCCCAGGACTCGCAGATCGCGGCGTCCGCGCTGGTGCAAACGGCGACGGCCTCGGCCAGCAGCTCCGCCAAGTCCAGCGTCTCCGGGTGGAGTTGTACCCGTACCCAGGCCACCTCCGGCCGGTCCGCGATCCGGGCCAGACCGGCGGCCAACTCGGCCAACGGCGGCCGCCCGTAGCCCCACTGGTTCGGTGCCAGCGAGTCCTCGACCGTGTTGCCCGCGAAGAACTCGCCCAGGGAGAGCAGCGGCAGGACGCCCTCCGGGCCGGCCCGCTCGATGACATCCTCGACAGCGATCACACCGCCGATCCTGCCACCGCCCGCCGACACACGCCGACACACGCCGAAACGCACCGCCAGGCGCCGACCCCGCGCCGACGCAACACAACCCACCACGACGGCCGCGGCGGCCCCGGCACCTCCGCACCGGAACCGCCGCGCCCAGCAAGCGACTCAGACCAGCAGCCCGTTCCGCTTCACGTACCAGGTGTGGAAGCCGATCATCCCGCCCAGCACGACCAGCCACTGCAGCGCGTTCACCAGCGGCACCGCGCCGAGCGGCAGGGTCAGCGCGAACCCGACCCGGATCAGGGCGTCCAGGGCGAAGCCCGTGCCCCACATCACCGTCAGCAGGCGGAGGTGGCGCCGAAAGGCCGGGTCGTAGTCCCACTGGCCGATCCAGGCATCGGCGCCCGCCGGGCCGATCTTGGCGGCGACGACCGCCCGGGCCGCGCCGTACATGAACGGGCGGCGGGTCAGCAGACTGCCCAGCACCCACACGCCGATCACGCCGAACACCCAACTGTCGCGCACCATCAGCACCCTGGGGCTGCCCGTCACCGCCGACAGCAGCGTGCTCACCGCGATCAGCAGCAGGGTGAACACCGGCATGGGATCCAGCCGGCGGTTGCGCACCAGCCCGTAGAGCAACCACGGCAGCGCGGCCAGGCTACTCAACGTGATCGCCAGCCACTGGCCCGCGCCCAGCCCGAGCAGCGTGTAGTACCCGCCCAGCGGGATCGCCAGCTCGAACACCAACGCCTTGGCCGCCTGCCGCCACCCGCGCGCCGCACGCTGCTGCGGCGTCGAGTCGTCCCCCGCCAGCGCCGCCCAGTCCACCTGCCCGTCCGCCGTCCGCGGCAACTCGGCCGCACCCCCACCGACGACGCCCACGTCGGCCGCACCCCCGTCGGCCGCACCCGCGCCGGCCTCAACGCCCGCCCCCGCCAAGCCCGTTCCAGCCGAGCCAGTCCCTGCCATGCCCGCCCCCGTCGTCCCCGCCACCGTCATGCCGACCCCCGTCACGTCCTGCCCCACCGATTCCGGCCCTCGCTCGTTCATGTGTCCTCCCCCGGCACCCGATGCGCTTCCATGCAGACCTCGGCCGGACGCACCGCCCGGTCGAACAGGTCGGCCAACTCCCGTGCGCTGGCGGCCACATTCATCTCCGGCTCGCGCAGCACGCGGACCAGGACCGCGTCGATCGCCCCGCGGATCGCCGTCACCAGCACCCTCGCGTCGAACGGGCCGTACTCGCCGTCGGCCTGGGCAGCGCGGACGATGTACTCCTGAAGGTCCATCACCGCCCGGCGCCCTGCCGCGAACTGGCCCTCCGTGTCATCGCCCTGACCGTTCAGGATCTCCACCAGTGCGGCCAGCTCCCGCGGATGCGCGGCCGCCAGCTCGACGTTGGACTCGATGTACGCCCGCAGGCGCTCCCGCGGGCCCACCGCCGCCTCGATCCGCGGGCGCATGTACGCCTCGGAGACCTGCATCACCTCGGCGACCACCTCGCGCAGCAGATCATCCTTGCCCTTGAAGTGGTACGAGATCATCCCGGTGCTGCTCAGCCCCGCGTGCTTGGCGATCCGCGCGAACGAGGCCTTGGCGTACCCCGCATCGGCGATCACTTCGATGGCCGCCTCGACGATCTGCCGACGCCGCGCCGATTCGGTGAACGTGCGCCCCACGGAGCACCCCTCTCTGCTCGCCCGAGCCAGCCCTTGCTCGCCCGAGCAAAAAGCTACTCTCAATTGCTCGGGCAAGCAAGAAGTTGTACGGCCGAGCAAGAAATTCCCGAACCAGGCCCGCCAAGCAGCCCGAAGGCCACCCCGAATGGCCCCAACCCGCCTGCCCGACCAGAGACGCTGCCATGCACATGACATCAGCCAGCCCAATCCGCCGGCAGACCCTCCAGGTGGGCGCGCGCCACAGAACGGGCAGAACCCGGACGAGAGCCGCCGACCGGAGGGAGCACCCCGTGCACCCGCGCCCCGCCCGCCGCCACCTGCTCACGGCCGCCACGGCCGCCGCAGCAGCCCTCGCCACCGTCCTACCGGCCGCCGGAAGCGCCGCCGGAAGAACCGCCGCGAAGGCCGCCGGAAGCGCCACCGAAACGAAGCCGGCGGCGGACGCACTGACCGACCGACTCCGGACGCTGGAACGTGAACACGGCGCGCGGCTCGGGGTGTTCGGGTACGACACGGGGTCGGGCGCGGCGATCCGGTACCGGGCGGACGAGCTGTTCCCGATGTGCTCGACGTTCAAGACACTCGCAGTGGGCGCGGTCCTGCGCAGCGGCCACGACCTCGGGCAGCGGGTGCGGTACACCCGGGACGACGTCACCGAGGCGGGCTACGCGCCGGTCACCGGCCGGCCGGAGAACCTCGCGACCGGGCTGACGGTCGCCGAACTGTGCGCGGCTGCAATCGAGTTCAGCGACAACGCCGCCGCCAACCTGCTGCTGCGCCTGCTCGGCGGGCCGTCCGCCGTCACCCGCTTCTGCCGGTCCCTGGGCGACCGCGTCACCCGGCTCGACCGCTGGGAGCCCGCGCTGAACTCGGCCGAGCCCGGCCGCACCACCGACACCAGCAGCCCGCACGCCCTCACCCGCAGCTACGCCCGTCTCACCCTCGGCGACGCCCTCGACCCGGCCGATCGCGAGCTACTCACCGGCTGGCTGCTCGCCAACACCACGGGCGCCAACCGCCTGCGCGCCGGACTGCCGCCCACCTGGACCCTCGCCGACAAGACCGGCACCGGCTCGTACGGCGCCGCCAACGACATCGGCCTCGCCCGGCCGCCGGGACGCGCCCCGATCCTCCTCGCCGTCCTCACCACGAAGGCCGACACCCCCGACGGCACCCCCACCGCCACCCCCGACGAGCCACTGATCGCCGAAACGGCCGCTCTCCTGGCCGCCGCCCTTACCTGAGGCCCTGGACCTGAGGCCCTGAGCCCAAGGCGCGAGCCGAAGGCCCCGAACGCACCCCGGCCCCGGCAGTCACGCCGGGGCCTGGCAGGAACACGGGCAGGAACACGGGCAGCAAAACGGGCAGCCGGAGAAGAAAATCAGACCGTGACGGCCTGCCGCTCGCCCGCCTCGACCGAGATGTTGAGCCGGTTGCCGGGCGGCGGGAACGGGCAGATGAAGTGATCGGAGAAGGCGCACGGCGGCAGGAACGCCCGGTTGAAGTCGAGCACCGTGTGCCCGTCGGCGTCCGGCGCGGGCAGCGTGATGAACCGGAACCGGTAGGTCTCCCGGCCGCTGGTGCCGTCCGCGATGACACCGCTCAGCGGGCCCCCGGAGCCGCTGACGGTCAAGGTGAACTCCTGACCGGCCAGCATGAACGCGACCTGGCCGGCGACCGTCATCGGACGGGACCGGCCATCGGCGTTCTCCACCATCAAGTCCTGCGCGCCGCTCTCGAAGGGGGTGAACACGGCGGGCACGGCCCAGTCGGGCGCGTACGGGAAGACCGAGATCCCGGCGTACGCGGCCCGGCGCGGCGCGTCGGGGTCGAAGACGCGGAGGGCGAGTTCGCCCTCGCGCTCGATCGGGACCAGGCGCAGCGCGTCCAGCACGGCGATCTGCGCGCCCGGGTCGGTGTCGGGGCGCAGCGCGACCCGGCCGGTCGCCTCCTGCTGCTCGCCTTCGAGTCGGACGCCGTCCCCTGCGGCGAGTTCGGCGCACACGGTGCCGTTCTCGGCCCACCAGGTGCCGGGCAGGCCGGGCAGCTTCGCCGGTTCGGGCTCCAACCAGTGGGTGCCGGTCAGCGCCAGCGGGCCGTGCGGGGCGCTCACCGCGGCGCTCCGGGACTCCGTCCAGTGCTGCCACGCCTCGGCTGCGGTGTCGGTCATCGGACTGCCTCCAAGTGGTGCTCTGGTTCGTGCACTTGTTTCAGCTGGACGAGTCTGGGACGGGTCAGGGACGGGTCCGGAACGGGTCTGGACGAATGGCGGAAGGGTCAGCGCCCGGCGAGCGGGCGGAACAGGCCCTCCTGCATCACGGAGACCACCAGCTGCCCCTCCCGGTTGTAGATTTCGCCGCGGGCCAGGCCGCGCGCGCCGTGTGCGATCGGCGACTCCTGGCGGTACAGCAGCCAGTCGTCGGCCCGGAACGGGCGGTGGAACCACATCGCGTGATCGAGCGAGGCCATGTCGAAGTTCCGTTCTCCCCACAGGGGTTCGACGGGCGCGCGAACGGCGTCCAGCAGTGTCATGTCGCTGGCGTAGGTGAGCGCGCAGACGTGGATCAGCGGGTCGTCGGGGAGCGGGCCGTTGGTCCTCAGCCAGACGCCGCTGCGGGCCTCGACGCCGTCGAGTTCCTCGCGGCTCCACCTGAGCCGGTCGACGTAGCGGATGTCGAAGGGCTGGCGGCGGCTGATGAACGGCGGCAGTTCGCCGAGCCGGGAGCCGACCTCGTCCAGCGCGCTCGGCAGGTCCTCGGGGGCGGGGACGTCCGGCATCGGGAACTGGTGTTCAATGCCACCGGGCTCGGGCTTGTGGAAGTCCGCGGTCAGCGCGAAGATCGACCGCCCGTCCTGGATGGCCAACACCCGGCGGGTGGTGAAGGAGCGTCCGTCCCGGATCCGGTCCACCTGGTAGACGATCGGGACACCGGGGACGCCGGGGCGCAGGAAGTAGGAGTGCAGCGAGTGCACCGGCCGGTCCTCGTCCACCGTACGGCCCGCCGCGACCAGCGCCTGGCCGGCGACCTGCCCGCCGAAGGTGCGCTGCAGCGCCTCCTCGGGGCTGCGGCCGCGAAAGATGTTCAGCTCGATCCGCTCCAGGTCGAGCAGGTCGACGAGCTGGTCGACGGGGGTTCCCATGTGTGTCGCTCCCTCTCCGGGCGGCCGGGCGGGGCTGGGTGTGCCGCCGGACGCCTGTTCCGTCCAACACAAGTCTCCGCGCCCACCGGGCATTCCCGCCCTCCGGCACGCGGCGCACGCCAGGACCGGCACGCCACGGCCCGCGCCACTCCACGACCGGCACACGGCACACGGCACACGGCACGACCGGCAGGCCACGGCCCGTGCTACTCCAGGCCGGACTGCCGCACCGTGATGTTCAGCCGCCCCACCAGCCCGAGGTCCGGGTCGGCGGTCCCCGGCAGCGTCCGCACCACGCCGTGGTACGCGAACCGCATCGGGCCGCCGAACACCAGCAGGTCGCCGCTGCGCAGCTCCAGATCCGTCCAGGGGCGGGTCCTGGTCTCGGTGTTGCCGAGCCGGAACACGCAGCTGTCACCCAGCGACAGCGACACCACGGGCGCGTCCACCCGCTCCTCGCGATCCCGGTGCAGGCCCATTTTCGCGCCGTGCGGGTAGTGGTTGACCAGCGCCACGTCCGGCGCGAAGCCCGCCGCGCCCGCGATCCCGCCGACGCCGTCGCCGTACGCCTCCGCGACCGCCCGCCGGGCCAGCTCCCCCAGCAGCGGCGGGAACGCCTTCACCGGCGCGCCGTCCCCGTCCACCACGGTTCGTGCGTATCCGTACGGGTACCAGTGCCAGCCCAGGCACACCGTCCGCACCGACATCACCCCGCCGGTCGGCAGCGTCACCGTCCGCATCCCGGCCGGTGGCCGCGCCCACTCCCGGCACGCCGCGACCAGCTCCCGCTGCTCCGCCGTCCCCAGCCACCCCGGCACCAGCACCACCCCGGGCGCCGGCTCCTCCCGCTCACGCCCGAACAGCTCCCCGGCGAACACCCCGCCACCACTCATCCCTCCATGCTCCCACCCGCACCCCGGCCCCCCTCCCGGCCGACCGCACCTCCCCCGGCCGGCCCCACCCCGCCCCAAGACCCGTCGCCCTACATGCGCTGGCCCCGTCCCGTCCGGCGCCCTCTGCCCCAGCCCCACCCTCCGGCCCCCGCCTCACCACCACCCCAGAACGGCCGGCCCCGTCCCCCTCCGGAACCCGATCCCCTCAGATCCGCCCCGCCGCCCACCCGTCGCCCTACATGCGCTGGCCCCGTCCCGTCCGGCGCCCTCTGCCCCAGCCCCACCCTCCAGTCCCCGCCTCACCACCACCCCAGAACGGCCGACCCTCATCCCCCTCCGGGACCCGATCCCCTCAGATCCGCCCCGCCGCCCACCCGTCGCCCCACATGCGCCGACCCCCGTCCCGTCCGACCCTGGGGGGAGGGTGTTGCCGGTTGGCGGAGGAGGCGCGATGCATCCCCTGGAGTTCCGGGCGGTGGATCTTCCCGAGGAGTCGTCGCACCAGGTGGCGATGCTGGTGCTCGGGCAGTACCGGGCGGTGCTGATCGGTACGGGGCTGCGGCTGGCGGACGGTCGGCGGCTGGCCCGGGAGGTCACGTCCTCGGGGCGGCGGCTGAGCGCCGTGCTGGTGCCGGACTTCGCGCCGGAGTACTGGCTCGCGGCGGAGGTGCTGCGCGACGAGTTCCCGGAGGCCCGGTTCCTCTCCCCGGCGCCCGTCCTGGCCCGGATCGAACGCGATCACGTCGCGGTGCGCGCCGCGTGGGCCGGCCTGGGGGCGGAACTCCCCACCCGGCTGGTCGGGTTGGAGCCGCTGGCCGAGGACGCGGTGGAGCTGGAGGATCACCGGCTGGAGTTGCGCGGCGCGTCCCTCGGCCTGCCGGACCGGCACTACGTGTGGGAGCACCGCAGCCGGACCCTGTTCGGCGGCCCGCTGCTGTGGCTGAACGTCCACCCGCGGCTCGCCGACACCCCGCACGCCGCCGAGCGCACCGCCTGGATCGCGCTGCTGGACGAGATCGCCGCCCTCGAACCGCAGCGCACCGTCCCGGGCCACCGCCACCTCACTACCCCGGTCCCGGACCACGTTCCCGATCCGGTCGTCTGGACGGGCGACTACCTGCGTGCCTTCGAGACCGAACTCGGCAAACCCGTCCCCCCGGACGCGGTGCGGGCCGCGCTGCTGCGCCGCTTCCCGTCCGCCGCGCTTCCCGACACGGTGGCACCGGGCGTCCTCGCGGCCATCGCCCACCCGTAACAGCATCCGCGAACGGCGGAAGCCGCCACCCCGCGACAGGCAGGGTGGCGGCTTCACGCCGACAGGAGGGGATCAGCGGATCCCGGTGGAAGCGGAGGGGCTTCCGGGGGTGTCTCAGACGGACAGGACCTGGCCGGGGAGGATCAGGTCCGGGTTGCCGCCGACGACACCGGTGTTGTTGTTGTACAGCGCGTGCCAGTCGACGCCGAGGCCGGCGGCGATCTTGGACAGGGTGTCACCGGACTTGACGGTGTAGGTGTTGGCAGCAGCGCCGGACTTGTTCTTCCAGGTCTGCTTCGGGGCGTCCTGCTTCGCGGGGGCGCTCTGCTGGGCCTTGGGGGCCTGGGCGCGGGTCTCGGAGCGGGAGGCCTGCGCGGAGTTGTCCGCGGCGGCGGTGTTCGACTTCGCGGTGTTCGACGAGGTCGACTTCGCGGTGTTCGACGAGGTGGAGGTCGAGGTCGAGGAGGAACCGGCAGAGGTGTCGACCTGGGCCGGCGCGCCGCCCTTGGTCAGACCGGCCTTGACGGAGCACACCGGCCAGGCGCCGGGGCCCTGGGAGGCGAGCACCTTCTCGGCGACGGAGATCTGCTGCGCCTTGGTGGCCAGGTTGGCCTGCGCGGCGTACGCGGTGCCACCGAACGCGGCCCAGGTGGAGGAGGTGAACTGCAGGCCACCGTAGAAGCCGTTGCCGGTGTTGATCGACCAGTTGCCACTGGACTCGCACTGAGCGACCTTGTCCCAGGTGGCAACGTCGGCGGCGGAGGCCGAGTTGGCCGTGACGAGGCCGGCCACCGGCGCGGCGAGCAGCGCGCCACCGACGACAGCCGCGCGGACGCGGTTGCGCTTGGAGACGGTGGTGGTGGCAGCGGCAGTCTCGTTACGGAAAGTCATGAGATCCCTCTCGACATCCCCGGGATGGGCAGGCGGAACCAGGCCCTGTGCAGGGCCGTGTTCGCTCGCCAAGTCCGGTGGGCGGCCGTGCACGTGTCGGACGTGCCGCTTGCCGCCCCGGCCACCTGTCCGCATCCCCGGCGGCGGCTGGCTGCCGTCGCGCCGGTGGCGCAGGGTCCGGTTCCGGGGTGAGCCGGGGCGGACCGTTGCGTCGGGGGTGAACCCGGGAGGTGCTCGTTGCACCGGCCATGAACCTACGAGCCGCTTCACGGCGCGCCAAACAGTTTCGGGTTCTCCCAGGTCAATGAGGGGTTACCGGGGGTATTGATCAAGCAAACGAAGGCGAAATGTCCGCTTTGTCCGCTTTTTCGAAGGTCATTCCATATGCGGATATGGTCCCGGTCACAGTTTGACCGGTGTGAGGTCGGGCACAGCGTCGACAGATAGCGACGTCCGGCGCACACAGGGCAGTCAGAAGCCACGCAAATCTCGTCGTCCGCACGCCGACCCGTGACCCCAGCCACAACCTCCCGTTGGTAATGGCGGTCGGCGCGCCCCGCGCCGCGCACCCGGAATGTCCCACCGGGCGCACACAGAACGTCAGGGCGAAACGAGGAGTCTTTGTGCCGCGCATGCTTCAGGTGAGCGAGGACGTACGCGCCGAAATCGGCGACGAAGAGGCCGAGGGCCTGCTGGCCGGAGCGCACGCCCCGGACGCCTACGACTGCACCTCCTGCCGACAACCGGGCGACTCGCTGCGCGAACCCACCAGCACGGTCCTGTTCGTCGGCGACGAGACCGCGGTGCTGGCCTTCGCGCACGCCCGCTGCATCCCGTCCCAGGTGGTGCCGGTGGACGAGCAGCAGCTGCGCGGCGCCGTCGCCTCGATCAGCCAGGGCGGGGCGGCCCCCACCCCCCAGCCGACGGCGCCCGTACCGCCACAGCCCTCGCATCCCCACCTCTCCCAGCCCCAGCTCTCCCAGCCCCACCTCTCCCAGCCCCAGCTCTCCCAGCCCCACCTCTCCCAGCCCCAGCCGGTCGCCCTGGTGACCGTCCCGGAGCCGATCAACACCGCGACGGTCGGCCGGTCGCAGCCCGCCGTGCTCGGCGTGACCTGCGGAATCGTGCTGTGCGGCGACACCCAGCAGGCCGCGCTGGTGATCGAGCCGACCGGGCCGGTCGGACGGCCGGGCAGCACCAGCGGCAAGGACGAGTTTCTGACGCTGCTGACCGAGCACGGCTTCCAGCTGATCCCGGACGTCAACCGGGCACCCGCCCGGCCGCGGGCCGGCTGGTCGGTGCTGATGGCGATGGGGCAGCTGCACGCGATCCTGCAGCCCTCGGCGACCGGCGGCTCGGCCGCCTGGTGGCAGGCCCACCAGGCGCTGCAGGTCACCCCGGCGTGGCGGGCCGCGGCGGCCCGCAAGTCCGAGGTGATCATGTTCGCGGTGCCGGCCGGCGCGGTCGGCCGCCAGCCCCGCGAGGACCTGCTGCGCATCGCCCTGGACCGCGCCGCCGCCCGCGGCGTGCTGGCCGCGGGCATGCTGCCGCTGGCCGGCACCTGAGCGGGGGCGCACCGATGACCGACCCCGTGAACGACCCGGCCGCCACCGGATCGTCCGACCGCGTGTCAACCCCGGCCACCACGGCCGAGGTTGAGCACGCCCGGGGCGGCCGTCCGGCCATAGAACCTGTTCGGCCGGTCCTGCCGACCGGACAGGCCGCCCTGCGACTGGGACTGGGGGCGGCGCCCCCGCATCCCAAGCCGGTCTCGCTCGTTGGCTCCTACGTGTACAGCTACGACCTCGCCTCCGCCGGCCGTCCGTCCTCCCCCGCCAGCCGGTCGATCCCCGGCATGCGCCCGTCGTACGACGCGGAGCACCCGGTGTCGGCCACCCCGATCTACGACTCGCTGTACTCCGAGTACCGGCGGATGTTCCGTGCCCTGCCGGGCGACCGCTCCGGCGAGGAGGGGCTGCGCTTCGCCGGCTTCGCGGTCCGCGACCAGCAGCCGCCGCGCGAGGTGGCGGCCGAGCGGCGCGAGCCCGCCGCGTACCCGCAGCAGCACCAGTCCTTCGAGCCGTACGCCGGGCCCCAGGCCCAGGCCGCGCCGCAGTTCGTGCCCGCGCAGCCGTCCGGCGCGCAGGGGAACGGCCAGGGCTGGGTGGCGTCCGGCTACCTCGGCCCGTCCCCGCAGCCCCCCGCGCCCCCGTCCCCGCAGCCCGCCGCGCCCCCGGCCCCCGCCGCCGTCCCCGCGGCCCCGACGGCGGCCGGCCCGGCGGCCGGCCCGGCGGCCGGCCCGGCGGGCGGGCGGCACCGCTCGGTGCTGTCACTGCCCCCGGGCCGGGACGCCTGACGGGCGCACGAAAAACGGCTGTGGGCCGCGAAACACCTCACCGGTGTCCGCGGCCCACAGCCGTGTCGGCGTCCGCTACTACTACTTCTTCTTGCGCTTCTCGCGCACCCGGACCGAGATCGAGATCGGGGTGCCCTCGAAGCCGAACTCCTCGCGCAGGCGGCGCTCGATGAAGCGGCGGTAGCCGGCCTCCAGGAAGCCGGAGGCGAACAGCACGAACCGCGGCGGGCGGGTGCCCGCCTGGGTGCCGAACAGCACGCGCGGCTGCTTGCCGCCGCGGATCGGGTGCGGGTGCGCGGCGACCAGCTCGCCCAGGAAGGCGTTCAGGCGGGCGGTCGTGATGCGGGTCTCCCAGCCGGCCAGCGCGGTCTCGATCGCGGGGACGAGCTTCTCCATGTGGCGTCCGGTCTTCGCCGAAACGTTCACCCGGGGCGCCCACTGGACCTGCACCAGGTCGCGCTCGATCTCGCGCTCCAGGTAGAAGCGGCGCTCCTCGTCGAGCTGGTCCCACTTGTTGTAGGCGACGACGACGGCGCGCCCGGCCTCGACGGCCATCGAGATGATCCGGGTGTCCTGCTCGGTGAGGGTCTCGCTGGCGTCGACCAGGACGACCGCGACCTCGGCCTTGTCCAGCGCGGCGGAGGTCCGCAGCGAGGCGTAGAAGTCCGCGCCCGAGGTCAGGTGGACACGGCGGCGGATACCGGCGGTGTCGATGAACTTCCAGGTCTTGCCGCCGAGTTCGATCATCTCGTCGACCGGGTCACGGGTGGTGCCGGCCAGCTCGTTGACGACCACGCGGTCCTCGCCGGCGACCTTGTTCAGCAGGCTGGACTTGCCGACGTTGGGCCGGCCGATCAGCGCGACGCGGCGCGGGCCGCCGGGGGCCTGGCCGTCGCCGAACAGCTGCGGCGGGGCCTCCGGGAGCACCTTCAGCACGGCGTCCAGCAGGTCGCCGGAGCCGCGGCCGTGCAGGGCGGAGACGGGGTACGGCTCACCCAGGCCCAGCGACCACAGGTACGCGGCCTCGGCCTCGGTGGACGGGCCGTCGACCTTGTTGGCGCACAGCACCACGGGCTTGCCGGCCCGGCGGATCAGCTTGACCAGCGCGTCGTCGGTGTCGGTGGCGCCGACGGTGGCGTCCACCACGAACAGCACCGCGTCGGCCTGCTCGATGCCGAGCTCGGCCTGCCCCGCGACCATCGCGTCGATGCCGAGGACGTCGATCTCCCAGCCACCGGTGTCCAGCACCTTGAACCGGCGGCCGGCCCACATCGCCTCGTAGCTGACCCGGTCACGGGTCACGCCGGGGCGGTCCTCGACGACCGCCTCGCGGCGGCCGATGATGCGGTTGACCAGGGTGGACTTGCCGACGTTCGGGCGGCCGACGATCGCCAGCACCGGCAGCGGGCCGTGGCCGTCCAAGTCGGCGTCGACCTCGCCGATGTCGAAGCCCTCTTCGGCGGCGAGCGCCATGAACTCGGCGTACTCGGCGTCGCCGAGCTCGCCGTGCTGGGCGGTCGTGTCGTTGCTCATGTTTCCGTCTTCCATTTCCCGGCCCGGCCCTTCCCAGGGGCGGACCGTGCGTACCTGCCCGACGGGCAGCGCGAACCGCGCGGATCTCGCGCGGTCGGATCGTTAAAAGGGGGTGTTTGGGGATCAGGCGGCGGTCAGGCCGGCCCGGTCCTCGACCAGGGCGATGATCGCGCCGATCACCTGGTCCAGGGTGAGTTCGCTGGTGTCCACCAGCTCCGCGTCCGCGGCCCGGGTCAGCGGGGCGGTCTCGCGGGAGGAGTCGGCGGCGTCCCGGCGGGCCAGGTCGGCGGCCATCGCGGTGATGGTCGCCTCGTCCAGGCCCTTGGCGCGCAGCTCGGCGGCCCGGCGGGCCGAACGGGCCTGCTCGGAGGCGGTCAGGAAAACCTTCACGGTGGCGTCCGGGAACACCACGCTGCCCATGTCACGGCCCTCGGCGACGATGCCCCGGGCGGCGTGCGAGGCGCAGCCGCGCTGCAGCTCCACCAGCCGGGCCCGCACCGCGGGAACCGCGGCCACCGCGCTGACCTTGGCGGTCACCTCGGGGCCGCGGATCGGGGCCGAGACGTCCTGGCCGTCCACGGTTATGGTCGGCCCGGCGGCGTCGGTGCCGGAGACGATGACGGGCTTCGCGCAGGCGATCGCGACCGCCTCCGGGTCGTCCACGTCCACCTCGTTGGCGAGCATCCACCAGGTCATCGCCCGGTACATCGCGCCGGTGTCGAGGAAGCTCAGGCCCAGCCGTGCGGCCACCG
This sequence comes from Kitasatospora sp. NPDC048407, assembly GCF_043200475.1. Lineage (NCBI taxonomy): Bacteria > Bacillati > Actinomycetota > Actinomycetes > Kitasatosporales > Streptomycetaceae > Kitasatospora > Kitasatospora sp. NPDC048407. Next base: position 63,331 of record NZ_JBICXW010000025.1, read on the forward strand.
CCCGCGACACCGTCGACTTCCCGGAACCCGAAGGTCCGTCGATGGCGACGACGACCGGGCTGTTCGACGCTCGGTCGACACTGTCCACGGGGCGAACCTCTCTCTCACGGCACAAGAACTCACCTCAAGGTTAATGGACTCCCGCCCCGCCCCGTCCCGGCCCCGTCCCCGGCTCGACCGTCGTCAGTGGCAGTGGCCGCCCCGACCGAGGGTCTCCACCGGCGACGCCCCCGGACGGGTCCACTGCGGCACCGGCCGCCCGGTCGGGCCCCAGGTCGCCACCCCGTCGGCGTCCGTCCGCCAGAACCAGCCGATCGGCGCGCCGTGCCCACCCACCGGCGACCCCGCGTCCGGCACCTCCGGCCACCCCTCCGGGACGACCTCCCAGCCCTCCCGGCGGCCGTACGGCGTCTGGTCGAGCAGCGCGAGCGAGCTGTTGATCCGCTCGGTGCCGCGGCCGGTGGTGCTGTACGTGAGGAACACCCGGTCGCCGTCTCGCAGGAAACTCGTCACCTTGCCCATGTCGCCGCCGATCGGCGCGGGCACGTCACGCACCGAGTACCAGGGCTGCGTGTAGCCCATGAACTCCACGTACGGGGCGACCTCCGCCCACGGGCCGCTGGTCAGCACCGCGAACGAGACCCCCCGGGCGTTCAGGTACGCGGCGTCCCGCAGGTGCCACGCCACCATCGTGCAGCCCTCGCACTGCCCCTGGAACGGCGCCCCGTCGTACCACATGTGCTGGTACACCACCAGCTCGTCACGCCCCTCGAACAAGTCCCGGAACGCGACCGCCCCACCGGCGCCCACCACCTCGGCCGCCCCGTCCACCTCCACCATCGGCAACCCCCGCCGCGCCGCCGCCAACGCGTCCGCCTCCCGCGTGTGCGCCTTCTCCCGCACCAGCAACTCCTGCCGCGCCGCCTCCCACGCCGCCATGTCCACCACTGCCGGCCGCCCGCCAGTCCCACTCATCGCAGAGCCCTCCGTCCACAGAACAGACGCCCCACCGGCGCCCACCCCTACAGACGACCCCCACCCCCGAAACTCATCGCTCCCCCCACAGCGAGTTCTCCGCAGCCCGAGCCCCCCTCGCCCAAGCCCCGGGCCGCGGCGAAGCCCGTCAGTCCCGCACCCCCCACCCCCGCTCCCGCAGCCCCGCCACCAGCGCCCGCACCACCGACGGCGCGACGGACAGTTGCACGTGGCCGACCTGCTGGCCCGTCGAGTGTTCGATGGTGACGTCCTCGATGTTGACGCCGAGGGCGCCGACCTCGCCGAAGAGGCGGCCGAGTTCGCCGGGCTGGTCGCCGAGGACGACGGTGACGGTCTCGTAGCGGGTGGGCGGTGCGCCGTGCTTGCCGGGGATGCGGGCCTGGCCGGTGTTGCCGCGTCGCATGACGGCTTCGATGCCGGCGGCGCCCTCGCGGCGGGCGTTCTCGTCGGTGCCCTGGAGGGCACGGAGCGCGGTGACGGTGGTGGCGAGGTCGGTGGCGAGGTCGTCGAGGATGTCGGCGACGACGCCCGCGTTGGCGGAGAGGATGTCGATCCACATCGCGGGGTTGGAGGCGGCGATCCGGGTGACGTCGCGCACGCCCTGCCCGGACAGCCGCACCGCGGTCTCTTCGGCGTGCTCCAGCCTCGCGGCGACCAGCGAGGACAGCAGTTGCGGCGCGTGCGAGACGAGCGCGACGGCCCGGTCGTGGTCGGCGGCGTCCATGACGATGGGCATCGCCCCGCACAGCGCGACGAGTTCGAGGGCGGCGTTGAGCGTCTCGGTGTCGGTGTCGGGGGTGGGGGTGAGCACCCAGGGCCGGCCTTCGAAGAGGTCGGCGGTGGCGGCGAGCGGCCCGGAGCGTTCGCGGCCGGCCATCGGGTGCGAGCCGATGTAGTGGACGGTGTCGAGGCCGAGCGCGGTGATCTCGCCGCGCGGACCGGCCTTGACGCTGGCGACGTCGGTGTAGCAGCGGGCGAGGCCGCGTCGCTGGCAGTCCGCGAGGACCTTGCCGACGAGCGTCGGGGGGACGGCGATGATCGCCAGGTCGACGGGCCCGTCGGGGAGTTCGGTGGTGCCGGCGCCGAGCGAGGCGGCCGTGCGGGCGGCGTCCTGGTCGGCGTCCTCCAGATACACGCTTATGCCGCGACGGGTGAGGGCGAGCGCGGCGGAGGTGCCGATCAGTCCGGTGCCGATGACGGCGGCTGTTCGCATGGCGGGGTCCCGTTTCCCTGGTCGCGGTGCTGGTCGGGCCATTGTCCCGCACGGGCCTGTGCCGGGCGCGGGTTGGCCGACGCGCAGCGGAAATCCGGGCGCTGTGACGGGGGTTGGGTGCAGACTGGGCGCCCGGGTCCGGGGTTCGGGCCGGCGGTCGAAGGGGGCGGGGTGGCGGGGCAGCTGGCGGTGTGGGAGTCGAGCTTGGACTCGGTGGTGGTGCACGCGGTGGGTGCGGTGTGCCGGCGCCGCGCGTCGGGTGTGCTGCCGGCGGACGGCCGGGTGCGGGTGGCGGGGCTGCCGCTGCTGGCGGCGGAGGGGTCGCTGCGGGTGCGGGTGCTGTCGGGCGCCGGCCGGGTCGCCGAGGCCCGCACGGCGTATCCGGCGCGCGTCCGCGGCGAGGACGAACTCCCGGCTTGGGAACGGGAGTTGACGGACCTCCGGCAGCGCGCCGAGCTGCTGCAGGAGCGTCAGGAGCGGCTGGACAAGCGAATCGCCGAGGTCTCGGCACTGCGCGTGGTGCCGCCGCAGCGCCGCCGGGACGAGGGGCACCGCCGGGCCCCGGCGGAAGCGGTGCTGGCGCTGGCGGACTTCGTGGACGCCCGGCTGGAGGTACTCCAGGAGCGCGCGGTGGAGCTGGCCCTGGAGCTTCAACTGGCGGAGCACGCCTTCCGGACGGCGGCGGCGGCCGCGAGCACCCGTTCCAGCGCCGAACAGCCCGGCGGGGTGGAGTCGGGGGCGTGCGCGGACCTGACGGTGCGCGGCGAGGGCCCGGTCGAGCTGGAGGTGGAGTACACCGTCCCGGGGGCGGTCTGGGTGCCGACGTACCAACTGGCGCACCGCCGGGGCGAGCGTTCGGCACGGCTGGTGCTGCGGGCGTCGGTGGCGCAGCGGACGGGCGAGGACTGGTCGGGGGTGCGGCTGGCGCTGTCGACGGCGGACCTCGCCGGGCCGGGCGGGCTGCCGCGGCTGAGCTCGCTGCGGATCGGCCGCAGCCAGGCGGCGCCCGCGCCGTCGGGGTGGCGGACGCAACCGGCGGGCCTGGCGGGCCTGTTCGACGGCTGGCAGGACGCGCAGCGGTCGAAACCGGAGCCGCCCAGGGCGCCGGGAGCGGCGCCGGTCGCGGCGTCCGCGCCGATGCCGGGGCCGGGGCCGTCCGCGAAGCGGGCCCCCCGCCCGGGTGGCACGCTGGCGGGTCGTCCGCGCTTCGGCGGAGCGGCAGGTGGAGCGGCAGGCGGCGCGGCAGGCGGCCCGGCAGGTGGCGCGGACACCGCACCCGCTCCCGCCGCCCCGGGTTTCGCCCCGCCGCCCGCCCCGATGCCGATGGCTGCCGCCGCTCCCCCACCACCCGCGCCGTACGGCACGGCCCCCGCCCCACTGGCGGACACCGAACCAGCCCTCCGCCCGTCGTCCGACCAACTGGACTACGCGGCGCTGGTGCTGGCGGGCCCGGAGCAGGAGCCGTTGCGCCGGGGCCGGCTGTTCCCGGAGCCATCGCGGCCCGGGTCGGGCGGCGCGCTGCGCGGGGCGGAGGAGGTGGGCCGGTTGCCGCTGCCGCGGTTCGGTGCGCCACCGCGCCTGTCGGCGGGGTCGTTCGGCCACCGTTTCGACGCGCAGGCCCCGGCGCACGTCCCCTCGGACGGGGTGTGGCACACGGTGGCGGTGGCGGAGCTCCCGGTGGGGGTGCGCACGGGTTACGTGTGCGTGCCGTCGGTGGAGGAGGCGGTGTACGCGGTGCTGGAGCTGTCGAACGCGACGGCGCACGCGCTGCTGGCCGGCCCGGTGGAGGTGTCGGTGGACGGCGAGTTCCTGCTGACGGCGGGGCTGCCGACGCTGGCGCCGGGCGGGGTGCGGGAGTTGGGCCTGGGCCGGGCGGAGGAGCTGCGGGTGGCGCGGCACAGCGAGGTGCGCGAGTCGACGTCGGGGGTGCTGAACTCGACGACGGTGCTGGACCACGGTGTGCGGATCGAGTTGGTGAACCGGCTGCCGCACGAGGCGTCGGTGGAGGTCCGCGAGCGGGTCCCGGTGTCGGGCGACGCGGAGGTGCGGATCGAGGAGCGTCCGGGCTGGTCGCCGCCCGCGGAGCCGTCCGCCGGGGTGCCCGCCTCGGCGCGGATCCGCCGGGTGGTGGTGCCGCCGGGAGGTTCGGTGGAGCTGACGGGCGGTTATGTGATCCGCATCCCGGCCGGTAAGGCCGTGGTCGGCGGAAATCGGAGGAGTTGAACGTGCACGAGGAAACTTTTCCCCTTCCGGTGACCGCGGTGACGTGCCTGGAGGACCGGGCGCAGCTGGAGCGGACGGCGGAGCTGGAGCTCCGGCCGGGCGTGCACCGGCTGCGGCTGGGCCCGGTGACGGCGCTGGCGGTGGACCGTTCGCTGCACGCGGCGGTGCTGGCCGGGGACGGCGCGCCGACCGGCGCGGCGAAGGTGCTGGACGTCCGCCTGGTGCGGTCCTGGCAGCCGCGGCCGCCGCTGGAGCCGGGGCCGGACGATTCGGCGCTGCGCCGCCGGGTGCATCAGTTGGAGCGCGAGTATCTGGCGGAGTCGCGCCGCCAGGAGCGGCTGGAGGCGCGCCTGGCGCTGCTCGGCCAGCTTGCGGCGGACCTGCTGCGGGAGATCGGCGAGGGCGCGGGCAGCGGCGAACTGGAGCAGGCCCGCTGGTCGCGCGAGCTGGACCGGGTGGACGCCGAAAGGGAGTCGTACGGCGAGCAGTTGCGGGCCTCGCGGCTGCGCGCGTCGGAGCTGATGGCGGCCCAGGGGCACGCCGAGCTGGCGCTGGCCCGGGCCGAGCAGGAGCCGGCCGAGCTGCTGGCGTTCGTGGAGCTGTCGGTGGAGTGCGCCGAGCCGGGCCGGTTCCTGGCCCGGGTGGGGCATCTGACGCCGTGCGCGCTGTGGCGTCCGGCGTACCGGGCCGAACTGGTGGGCGGCACACTGCGGTTGGAGACCGAGGCGATGGTGTGGCAGCGCACCGGCGAGGACTGGTCGAACGTCGCCCTGACGCTGTCCACGGCGCGTTCGGCACTGGCGGGCGAGCCGCCGGAGCTGGTGGAGGACCGGCTGGTGCTGCGGGAGCGCTCCGCGCAGGAGAAGAAGACCGTCGAGGTGGAGCTGCGCGAGCAGGCGATCGCCGACGCGGGCCCGCTGGAGCCGGGCCTGCCGGGCGTGGACGACGGCGGCGAGGTCCGGGTGCTGCGGGCCGCGGAGCCGGTCACGGTGCCCTCGGACGGGCGGGCGCACCGGGTGCCGGTGAGCGTGTTCGAGACGGGGGCGCGCAGCGAGTTCTCGGCGGCGCCGGAGCTGTCGGAGCTGGTGACGGAGGTGGTGTCGTTCCGCAACGCCTCGGGCCACGCGCTGCTGGCCGGCCCGGTGGACCTGGTGCGCGGCTCCGGCTACACGGGCCGGGGCACGCTGGAGTTCGCCGCGGCGGGCGCGCCGGTGCGCCTGGCGTTCGGCGCCACGGACGGCCTGCGGGTGGTCCGGGAGGCCGAGGAGCGCCGCGAGGGCGCCGGGCTGGGCGGCCAGCGCACCCTGCTGACCCGCACCGTGCGCCTGCACCTGTCGCGGTTCTCCGCGCCGGGCGAGGACGCCGAGCAGGTGGTGACGGTCCGCGAGCGGATCCCGGTCTCCGAGGTGTCGGCGGTGGAGGTGCGGCTGCGCAAGGAGCGCTGCTCGCCGCCGCCGGAGGAGCTGGACGCCGACGGCATCGCCCGCTGGGAGGTGCCGATGCCGCCGGGCGGCCGGCGCACCGTCACGCTGGTGTACGAGGTGTCGGCGTCGGCGAAGGTGGCGGGGCTGTGAGCGGTCGCGCCCGACGCGGCGTCAACTCCGGTACAAAAGAGACATGATCTACCATCTCGCCCCGCTGGACGACTGGCTGCGCGACCCGGGCCGGCCGTACACCGCCGCCTCGCTGCTCACCGAGGGCTTCCTGCACTGCTCGCCGGACGAGACCACGGTGCTGGCGGTCGCCAACCTGTTCTTCCCCCAGGCCCCGGACCCACTGATGGCGCTGCTGATCGAGGAGAAGCTCGTCGAGCCGATGGTGAAGTGGGAGGCGGCCACCGGCGGGCCGCCTCCCGGAAGCACCGAGGGGGTGCTGTTCCCGCACATCTACGGCCGGCTGAACCGGACGGCCGTGGTGGGCCTGGAGAAGCTGGAGCGCGGCCCGGACGGCCGCTGGGCCGCGCTGCTCCCCTGGAGCTAGGGCCTGTCCGGCCGATCTTGCCGGGCGCGCGACGCCGGATCATCCCGCCTGGACGCACCGCCGAAACATCCAAGTACACCCAGTACGAGGACGTTCCGGCGGCACGCCCAGCCGGGCGCGAAATGGGGGCACCTCCCAGCCCGCAAGGGCTGGGGGAGCCGCGCGCTGATCCGACAAGATCGGCCGGACAGGCCCTAGCGGACTACAGCCAGCCGCGCTCGCGGGCCGCCATCCCGGCCTGGAACCGGGTGGTGGCCCCGAGTTCGCGCATCAGGCCCTGCAGGCGGCGCTGGGTGGTGCGGGCGCTCCAGCCGAGCGAGCGGGCGATCGACTCGTCGGTGAGGCCGGCGGCGAGCAGCCCGAGCAGCTTCAGGTGGTCGGAGTCCGGCCCGGGGCCGTCGCCGTCGCCGATCACGGTCTGCAGCGGCACGGCCCGCTCCCACTCGGCCTCGAACAGCGCGTCCAGGGCCTGGAGCAGGGCGGACGGGTGGATGACGTACGCGGCGTCCAGGACGCTGTCACCGACGCTGATCGGGATGATCGCCATCTTGTCGTCGGCCATCATCATCTTCATCGGCAGCACCGGCCGCACCCGGGCCTCCTCGCCGTCCTCGACGCCGGTGAGGATCTCCTGCTCGAGCCGCCCGGGCCAGGCGATCGCCTCCTTGTCGAAGACGGTACGGATCCGCACCCCGGCCTTGAGCTTGGCCCGCTGCCGGGGCTGCTGCACGGTCGGGTCCTGCACGTACGGCGGGCAGTCGAAGCCGCGGATCTGGTACTGGCCGGACTCCACCAGGTGCTCCAGCCGCTGGGCGATCGCCTCGCTGCCGGTGAGCACCTCCACCGAGTGCGCGGGGTCGGTGTACCTGGACGCCTCCCGGAAGGCGTCCATCAGACGGTGCATCTCGGCGCGGGCGGAACGCAGTTCGGCCTCGCGGTGGCCTATCAGGGTGCCGATGGCGACGTCCGGGGCGACCGCCAGGTAGCGCTCCCGGTCGACCGGGGCGCGGGTCGCCATGCCCTGTTCGGCCAGCCGGTCCAGCGCCTGCCGGCACTGGTCCAGGGTCAGGCCGCAGTGTTCGGCCAACTCCTGGGCGGTCGACTGCGGCGCGACGACCAGCGCGGCGTACACCTGACCGTCGGGCCGCCCGAGGCCCAGCACGGTGAATGCGTCGAGCATGTGCTTCCTTCCCCCGCCGCCCCGTCCCCTGACGCGGTGGCGCACTTCCGCCACGCGTCGGGGCGAACTTCGGTGGCAATCTTCTGCCAACGGGTCGAACGATAGCAAGGCTGCACGGCCCGCCTCACCGGTCAAGACCCGGCAAAGCCCTCCGCACACGCCGGGAGCCCGCCCGCCGTACGGCGAACGGGCTCCCGGAGCGAGCTGCTACAGCCCGACCTCGTTCATCAGGGCACCCACCTCGGGGTTGGTCAGCCGGCGCAGCCAGCCCGACTTCTGGTCGCCGAGCGAGATCGGCCCGAAGGCGGTGCGCACCAGCTTCTCCACCGGGAAGCCGACCTCGGCCAGCAGGCGACGCACGATGTGCTTGCGGCCCTCGTGCAGGGTCACCTCGACCAGGTAGTTCTTGCCGACGTTGGAGATCACCTTGAAGCTGTCGGCCCGCGCCCAGCCGTCCTCCAGCTCCACACCCTTGGCGAGCTGCTTGCCCAGGTCGCGCGGGATCGGGCCCTGGATGGCCGCCAGGTACGTCTTGGTGACGCCGTACTTGGGGTGGGTCAGGCGGTGGGCCAGCTCACCGTGGTTGGTGAGCAGGATGAGGCCCTCGGTCTCGGTGTCCAGGCGGCCGACGTGGAACAGCCGGGTCTCCCGGTTGGTCACGTAGTCGCCCAGGCACTGCCGGCCCTCCGGGTCCTCCATGGTGGAGACGACGCCGGCCGGCTTGTTCAGCGCGAAGAACAGGTAGGACTGGGTGGCGACGGTCAGGCCGTCGACCTTGATCTCGTCCTTCATCGGGTCGACCCGCAGGCCCTGCTCGACGACGAGCTTGCCGTTGACCTCGACCCGGCCCTGCGCGATCAGCTCCTCGCAGGCCCGACGGCTGCCCATCCCGGCCCGCGCCAGCACCTTCTGCAGGCGCTCGCCCTCTTCGCCGACCTGCTTGCCGGGGCCCTCGTGCCGGGCCAGCACCCGGTCCTCGATCCGGCCCTGCAGCTCGCGCGAACGCTGCGGCTGACGCCGCGGGTCGCCGGGCGCGCCCTGCCCGTCCCGGCGCGGCCGGGGCGCCGCCCCGGGCTTGCGCGAACCGTAGGCGCTGTACGAGGGCGTCGCGTTCGGGCCGCCGCCGTACTCGGGGCGGTCGTACTTGCGCTCCTCCGGCCGCAGCGGCCGGTCCGGGTAGCGACGCTCCTCGCGCCCGCTGCCACCGCGCGACGAGCCCCCGTACGAGCCCGAGCCGCCACCGTAGGAGCCCGAGCCGCCGCGGGACTGCCCGCCGCGGCCCTGGCCGCCGCCCTGGCCGTAGGACGACCCGCCGCGGCCGCCGCCCTGCTGGCCGCCCCGGCCGCCCTGTCCGCCCCGGCCCTGACCGCCGCCGCTGTTCCTGCCGTTGCCACTGCTACGCATCAAAATGTCCGTACGTCGTATCCGTCTGGGTCCGGTCGGCCTGGTTCGGCCCCTCCTGTGCGGCGGCGACCGCCTGCGCGATCATCGTGCCCTCCAGGGACTCCGCTTCCACGTCGTCGACCTCGGGCAGGAAGGGCGCGAGCTCCGGCAGCTCGTCCAGGCCGCGCAGCCCCATCCGTTCCAGGAAGTAGTTCGTCGTCCGATACAGGATCGCTCCGGTTTCGGGCTCGGTGCCGGCTTCTTCGACCAGTCCTCGCTGTACCAGGGTACGCATCACGCCGTCGCAGTTCACACCACGGACCGCGGAAACCCGCCCGCGCGACACCGGCTGCCGGTACGCCACCACCGCCAGCGTCTCCAGCGCGGCCTGCGTCAGCCGGGCCTGCTGCCCGTCCAGAACGAACCGGTCCACCGCCGCCGCGCACTCCGCACGGCTGTAGAACCGCCACCCGCCGGCCACCTGCCGCAGCTCGAAACCGCGCCCCTGTACCGTGTACTCTGCCGCCAACTCCCGCAGCACAGCGGCCACTTCACCGCTGGACGCGTCCAGAACCGAGGCCAGGTGCGCCTCCGCCACCGGCTCGTCGGCGACCATCAGCACCGCCTCCAGCGCGGCCCGCAACGGCACCCCGGCCGCGGGCCCGCCGTCCCGGTGCACCGGCTCCTGCCACTCGCCCGGCCGGGCCTGCCCGGGCAGGCCGAGCGCCCGCCGCGGCCGCCGCTCCGTCATCGAACGCCGCCTTCCCCGCCCGCCGGGCGGTCGAACTCGTCGGTCACCTCGACCGTCCGGTCCCCCTCGGCGACCCAGCGCACCACCAGCTCCTCCAGAGCCTGCGGCTGCTCGAACGCCAGCACCTTCTCCCGGTACAGCTCCAGCAGCGCCAGGAACCGGGCCACCACCACCAGCTCGTTGTCCGCGTCCTCGACCAGCCGCCCGAACGTCGCCTCCCCCAGCGCGCTCAGCCGCTCCACCACCAGCGCCGCCTGCTCCCGCACGCTCACCGGCGGCATGTGGATGTGATCCACGTACACCACCGGCTTCGGCTTCGGCAGGAACGCCTTCGCGGCCAGCTGCGCGAACCGCTCCAGCCCGACCGTCAGCACCACCTCGGGCAACAGCTGCGCATGGTGCGGCTCCAGCCCCACCGCCCGCGGCCGCCGCGACGCCTCCGCCGCCCACCGCTCCGCGAACAGCCCCGCCACTTCCTTGTACGCCCGGTACTGCAACAGCCGCGCGAACAGCAGGTCCCGCGCCTCCAGCAGCGCCAGGTCCTCCTCGTCCTCGACCTCCGCCGCCGGCAACAACCGCGCCGCCTTCAGATCCAGCAGCGTCGACGCCACCACCAGGAACTCGGTCGCCGCATCCAGGTCCCACTCCGGCCCCATCGCCCGGATGTGCGCCACGAACTCGTCCGTGACCTTCGACAACGCCACCTCGGTGACGTCCATCCTGTGCTTCGCGATCAGCCCGAGCAGCAGGTCGAACGGCCCCTCGAAGTTCTCCAACCGGACCTGGAACATAACGTCCCATTCTGGCAGAAAGCCTTTGAGGCATCCGAGCGTGAAACCGGGCGGGCGAGCGAGTGCAAAACCGGGGCGCGGGGAACTGCGCGAATCGGAAGGCGCCCACCGGCAAGATCGCGTCCCACGACAAATGACCTGCACGTGGACGCGCCCCGAGCGGCAGCTAACGCCCCCGAAGCCGCCGAACCAGAATCGACGCCTCGCCCCGCTGCTCCAGATCCGCGAGCACCACCGAAATCGCCTCGCGCACCACCCGTCCGCGATCGACCGCCAGGCCGTGCTCGCCGCGCAGCACCAGTCGCGCGTGCTCCAGGTCCATCAGTTCCTCGGCGGAGACGTACACGGTGATCTTCTCGTCGTGCCGTTCCCGCCCGGACGGGCGCCGGGCCCGTCCGCGTCCGCGCACCGTCGTGGTCGCCGCCCGCCGCGCCGCCTCGGCGGGGTCCTCCGCGCGCCCCGCAGGGCCGGCAGGGGGCTCCGGCCGGGCGCCCGGGACGTCCGCGGTGCGGCCCGCCCCGGGAGCGCCCTGACCGTCCTTCGAGGGCTCCTGCGCCCCGGCAGGCCCGCCCTTGGAGGGCCCGCCGTTGGCAGGCCCGCCGCCGGAACCGTTCCGCGCGAGCGAGGGCGACAGGGCCATTCCGCCCGTGGACCGGAACAGTTCGTCGGCCCCCGGGAGGCTCACTCGACGGGGCGGCACCGGTCGAGCACCTCCCTGGCGAGCTGACGGTACGCGGCCGCGCCGACCGAGTTGGTGGCGTAGGTGGTGATCGGCTCACCGGCCACGGTGGTCTCGGGGAACCTGACGGTCCGTCCGATGACGGTGTGGAAGACGTGCTCGCCGAACGCCTCGACGACCCGGGCCAGCACCTCGCGCGAGTGCACGGTGCGGGAGTCGTACATGGTGGCGAGGATGCCGTCCAGGCGCAGTTCGGGGTTGAGCCGCTCGCAGACCTTCTCGATGGTCTCGGTGAGCAGCGCGACGCCGCGCAGCGCGAAGAACTCGCACTCCAGCGGCACGATGACGCTGTGAGCGGCCGTCAGGGCATTGACCGTCAGCAGGCCCAGCGAGGGCTGGCAGTCGATGATGACGTAGTCGTAGTCGGGCAGCAGCGGCTTGAGCGCGCGGGCCAGCGCGGACTCGCGGGCGACCTCGCTGACCAGCTGCACCTCGGCGGCGGACAGGTCGATGTTGGACGGCAGCAGGTCCATGCCGGGGATGGCGGTCTTCAGCAGGACCTCATCGGCCGTCAGGCCCCGCTCCATGAGCAGGTTGTAGACCGTGACGTCGAGTTCCATCGGGTTGACGCCGAGGCCGACGGAGAGCGCGCCCTGCGGGTCGAAGTCCACCAACAGGACCCGGCGGCCGTACTCGGCGAGTGCGGCGCCCAGGTTGATGGTGGAGGTGGTCTTGCCGACTCCGCCCTTCTGGTTGCACATCGCGATGATCTGCGCGGGGCCGTGCTCGGCGACCGGCGCGGGGATCGGGAAGTACGGCAGCGGGCGGCCGGTCGGTCCGACCCGCTCGCGGCGCTGGCGGGCCGCGTCGGGGGCCAGGGTGGCCGCGTACTCGGGGTCGGGCTCGTACTCGGCGTCGGGGTCGTCGTAGGGCCCGTAGCCGAGCTCGTTGTACGCGAGTCCGTACGCCGCGAAGTCGGCGTCGTAGTCGGTGACGGCAGTCGCCGCGCTCTGGCGGGCCTCGAAGGTGCGGACCGCGACCGAGCCGACCTCCTGCGCACCCACCGTGGCGTGCCGGGCTTCCTCGTTCGGCTGCCCGGCGGAGAGCTCCGCCAGTCCTGGCTGACCACCCCCGGGAGCAAATGTCGACTCATTCACAAGTCGTCTTACCTCCTTGGCCATCCAGGACTCTATGTCGATTCGTCAGCGTGGCAGCATGCCAACGGTTTGCGACTCTAGGCCGTTTCGGGCATTCGCAGCAACACAATCCACGGTAGTGGGCACGTTGTGTCGGCCACCCACCCACCCCGTGTCAAGAGACGAGCCTAACGTTTCCGCGCAGGCGGGGGGCCATGAGGGGCCGTCAGGTGGTCTTGTCGACAGAGCGGGTGACAAACCGCACCGGAATTGACCGACCGTGGACACGCCCGGACACCTCTGGACACCGCCGAACACCTCGGCGGAACCCCCCGGGCCGGCCGCGGGCATGCCGAAGCCCCCGGACCGAAAGGAAGAACGGCCGGGGGCGACAGCAGGTGCGGGACGTCAGGCGAGGACGCTCTCCAGCGAGACCGACTCCAGGCCGAAGGCCTCGGCGACGGCCGGGAAGGTGATCTGGCCCTCGTGCACGTTCAGGCCCTTGGCGAGCGCGGCGTCGCGGCGCAGCGCGTCCTTCCAGCCACGGTTCGCCAGCTCCACCACGTACGGCAGGGTGGCGTTGGTGAGGGCGTAGGTGGAGGTGTTCGGGACGGCGCCCGGCATGTTCGCCACGCAGTAGAAGACCGAGTTGTGGACCTGGAAGGTCGGCTCGGCGTGCGTGGTGGCGTGCGAGTCCTCGAAGCAGCCGCCCTGGTCGATGGCGATGTCGACGAGCACGGAGCCCGGCTTCATGCGGGAGACCAGCTCGTTGGTGACCAGCTTCGGGGCCTTGGCGCCCGGGATCAGCACGGCGCCGATGACCAGGTCGGCCTCGACGACGGCCTTCTCCAGCTCGAACGAGTTGGAGACGATGGCCTTGATCTTGTTGCCGAAGATCTTGTCGGCCTCGCGCAGCTTGTTGATGTCGCGGTCCAGCAGGGTCACGTCGTAGCCCATGCCGATGGCGATGGTGGCCGCGTGCCAGCCGGAGACGCCACCGCCGATGACGACGGCCTTGGCCGAGTGGGTGCCGGGCACGCCACCGGGCAGGGTGCCGCGGCCGCCGGCCGGACGCATCAGGTGGTACGAGCCGACCTGCGGGGCCAGGCGGCCCGCGACCTCGGACATCGGGGCCAGCAGCGGCAGGGCGCCGTTCGCCAGCTGCACGGTCTCGTACGCGATGGCGGTGGTGCCGGAGGCGAGCAGCGCGTCCGTGCCCGGGCGGTCGGCCGCCAGGTGCAGGTAGGTGAAGAGGGTCTGGCCCTTGCGCAGTCGGTGGTACTCCGACGCGATGGGCTCCTTCACCTTGAGGATCATGTCGGCCGCGGCCCACACCTCGTCGGCGGTGGGGAGGATGGTCGCACCGGCGGCCACGTACTCCTCGTTGGGGATCGAGGAGCCGACACCGGCGTTGTCCTCGATGACGACCTCGTGTCCGTTGCGGACCAGCTCATGCACACCGGCAGGCGTGATGGCCACGCGGTACTCGTGGTTCTTGACCTCGCGGGGGATGCCGACCTTCACGGGCTAACACGTCCTCTTGCATGGGGATTCCTACCGGGGGAAGACCGGCGGGTTGCCGCACACGATGAGCACAACGGGGGCAACCGGTGCATAGATCCATGCGCGACTGAGTTCGAGTGTAATGAAGCCCAGGCAGCGTGTCAGCCTTCCAAAGCGAACAAATCAGCTCGACTCGTTGGCAGATTCGTAGGCTTCCGTGCCTTCTGGGGCCACATTGCGGGATGAACTCCGCACTCAAGACACTACTCCGAAAGCGGACGAAACCCCTCCCGGCCCAGGTGCCGCCGCAGGCGATCGGCCAGCGCCGCGACCCGCTCCTCGCCCTGCGCGTCGCCGGTCCGGCGCAGCACCGCCGCCGCCGAGCGGTACTCGCGCAGCGCCTCCTCGAAGCGCCGCAGCGCGGTGTGCGCCTCCGCCAGCCGCACCAGCAGCCGCGCCTCCGCGACCGGGTCGCCGACCGCCTGCCGCAGCACCAGCGCCCGCCCGTACGCGTCGGCGGCCCGCAGCGGATCGCCGAGCGCCCGGTGGCAGTGGCCGACGCCCTCCAGCGCGCGGGCACAGCCGTCCTCGTCCCCGGCGCCCCGGGACAGCTCCACGGCCCGGCGGTAGCGCTCCGCGGCCTGCTCCCAGCGGTCCGCCTCCGCCTGCAGCTCGGCGAGGTTGAGCAGCGCGGCGGCGGCCCGGCGCGGGGCACGCTGCCGCTCGGCGACCTTCAGCACCGACTCGTGCAGCGCGTGCAGATCGGCCGGCGCGGCCTCCCCGGTCAGCGGCAGCGCGCGCAGCAGCGCCGCCACCAGCCGGCCCGCGCTGCCGTCCAGGTCGCCCTGGCCGACGGCGTCCGCGACGGCGGTGAGAAGTTGCTCACGCTCCCCCAGCAGCCACTGCCCGGCGTGCGCGGCCGAACGCAGCCGCAGCGGCCCCGGCAGCGGGTCCGGGTTCGGCCCGGCCGCCGGATCCAGCAGCAGCCGCGCCGAATCGACCAGCCGCACCAGCCGCTCCAGCAGCCGGGCCCGGGCCAGCTCCAGCTCGGACGGCCGATCGATCTCGGTCCGCAGCTCCACCAGCCGCCCGTACAGCCGCCCCGGCACGCGGTAGCGCTCCGTGCCGTCCGCGGCCGCCGGCTCCCGCTCCATCAGTTCCAGCTCGGCCAGCGCCGCCAGATGCGTCCCGGCCTCCGGCGCCGGGCAGCCCACCAACGCCGACGCGGTCCGCAGATCGACCTGCTGGCCGGGCGCCAGCGTGCACAGCCGCAACAGCCTGGCCCGGGCAGCCGGAAGGCGCCGGTACGCGGGCTCGAACGCCCCCCGCAGCGGATCGCCCTCCACCACCGGCACGGTGTCCGACTGCTCCGCCCCGTCCGCGCGGGAGCGCTCCCGCACCTGCTCCGGCGGACGACGCAACCGGGCCGCCGCCTCCGTGACGGCCAGCCTCGGCTCCGTCCGCAACCAGCCCGCGGCCAGCCGCAGCGCGGCCGGACGATTCGCACACGCCTCCGCGAGATCGGCCGCGCCCACCGGGTCGCAGGAGATCCGGGTACCGCCGACCAGCTCGGACAGCAACTCGAGCGTGACCCGGTGCTCCAGGCCGCCCAGGATCACCGGATCGATACCCTCGATACCGGTCAACGGCCCCGAGGTGGTGGCCAGCACCACCGACTCGGTCTTCTCCGCGAGCAGCGGCCACACCTGCCCGGTGTCCCGCACGTCGTCCAGCAACAGCAACGCCCGCCGCGACGTCAGCGCCTCGCGCAGCGCCTCGCACGCCGGATCCTCCTCGGCCGCCCCCGGCAGCAACGCCAGACCCGGCCGCTCACCGAGCTGCTCCAGCAGCCTTCTCGCGGCCCGCCCCGCCCCCACCCGCGTCCCGTCCGGCGCCGACATCCGCGCGTAGAGCAACCCGTCCGGGTACTCCCCCGCCACGCTTCGCGCCCACTCCACGGCCAACGCGGTCCGGCCCGACCCCGGCCGCCCCGCCAGCACCAGCAACCGCCCCCGCCCCGACGCGGGCCGGCCCGCGGCCACCCTCAGCGCCGCGAGTTCCGCCGTACGCCCCCCGAACGGCCGGGCGCCCGCAGGCAACGCGTCGAAGATTCCGGTCGCCTCGGCCACCGCCGCCGCATCCCTCGCCACCCGCGCCACTCCCGACCCGTCGCCCAGCCCCCCGGACCCGCACACCGGGCCCTGTCCGCGAAGCGTAGTTCGACCACCCCGCCCTACCCGGACACCCCGGTCCCACCAACCCCCACACCACCCCCCCGGCCCAACCCGCCCACACAAGCCGCACAGAACGCAACGGGCAGTGTGGACACGCTCCCGACCCCCGCCCCGTGGGGTCCTGCCGGGTGCCGGCTGGCCCGGGGCGCGCACTCAGAACGCCCCGCATCGTGGGGTTCTGCCGGGTGCCGACAGGGCCCAGGGCGCCGGCAAGCGCCCCCGCATCGTGAGGTCCTGCCGGGCGCCGACAGGGCCCGGGACGCCGGCAAGCGACCCCGCACCCCTTTAGTTCTGCCGGGCACCGACAGGGCCCAGGGCACCGGCAAGCGACCCCGCCCCGCGGGGTCCTGCCGGGTGCCGACAGGGCCCGGGACGCCGGCAAGCGACCCCGCACCCCTTTAGTTCTGCCGGGCGCCGACAGGGCCCAGGGCGCCGGCAAGCGACCCCGCATCGTGGGGTTCTGCCGGGCGCCGACAGGGCCCAGGGCACCGGCAAGCGCCCCCGCCCCGCGGGGTCCTGCCGGGCGCCGACAGGGCCCAGGGCACCGGCAAGCGACCCCGCACCCCTTTAGTTCTGCCGGGTGCCGGGTGGGCCCGCGAAGCGGGGCGGGCGCAGGAGGGCGACCCGACATCCCCTTGAAGCCCCCACCCTCGCGAAGCGGCGTCTCAGAACGGCCGAGCCGGCCAGGGCGCATCCGCCGGACGGAGGGCGTCGATGCCGCCGCGCGTCAGGGCCGTGTGGAGGGCGAGGGTGCCGGTGACCAGGGTCGGGTTGTGAAGTTCGCCGGCCAGGACCAGGTCGAGCAGCTGCTCCAGCGGGACCCACGCGGACTCGAGTTCCAGCTCCTCGCCGTGGGCCGCGTAGCGGTCCCCTTCGGCCTCGGAGAGGTCGGTGGCGAGGAACAGCCGCAGCGCCTCGTTGCTGCCGCCGGGCGAGGTGTAGAAGTCGACCAGTAGCCGCCAGTTCCCCGCCTTGCAGTACGCCTCCTCGAACAGCTCCCGCTGCGCCGCGTGCAGCGGGTTCTCGCCGGGAACGTCCAGCAGCCCGGCGGGGAGTTCCCAGAGCCGGTGCCGGACGGGGTGCCGGTACTGGCGCAGGACGAGGACGCGGGCCTGTTCGTCGACGGCGAGGACGGCCACCGAGCCGGGGTGGAGCTGGTAGTCGCGCTGGGCCCATTTGCCGTCGGGCATCCGCACCTGCTCGGAGCGCATGCCCGTCATCCGGCCCTGGAAGGGCGTGTGCCCGTCCCGGACGTCCCATTCCTCGGCCACGTCGCGCATTCCGGTCACCGGGCACCCCTTCTCGTCAGTCAGACACAAAGGACCAATCTAGCGGAGCCGAGGCCCCGACACGCCGAGGCCGCCCGTCCCGGAGCGAACTCCGGGACGGGCGGCCTCAGAACAGCACGGCCTCGAAAACCGAGAGAGCGTCAGCCGACCTTGCGGTCGATCGCCGCGGCGACCAGACCCGCGAACAGCGGGTGCGGCCGGGTCGGGCGGGACTTCAGCTCGGGGTGGGCCTGGGTGGCGACCAGGTAGGGGTGGACCTCGCGCGGGTACTCGACGTACTCGACCAGGTCGCCCTTCGGGGAGAGGCCGGAGAACTGCAGGCCGGTCTTCTCCAGGTCCGCGCGGTAGGCGTTGTTGACCTCGTAGCGGTGGCGGTGGCGCTCCTCGACGTACTGCTCGCCGCCGTACACCTCGCGCACGATGGAGCCCTCGGCGAGCTTCGCCGGGTACAGGCCCAGGCGCATGGTGCCGCCCAGGTCGCCCTTGCCGTCGACGATGGCGAGCTGCTCGGCCATGGTGGAGACGACCGGGTGCTTGGCGGCCGGGTCGAACTCGGTGGAGTTCGCCTCGGGCAGGCCGGCCAGGTTGCGGGCGGCCTCGATGACCACGCACTGCAGGCCCAGGCAGAGGCCGAGCAGCGGGATCTTGTTCTCGCGGGCGAAGGTGATCGCGCCGACCTTGCCGGTGACACCGCGGTCGCCGAACCCGCCGGGGATGCAGATCGCGTCGACGTCACCGAGCTGCTGCTGCGCACCCTCGGGGGTCTCGCAGTCGTCGGAGGTGACCCACTTGATCTCGACCCGGGCGTTGTTGGCGAAGCCGCCGGCGCGCAGCGCCTCGGTCACCGACAGGTAGGCGTCCGGCAGGTCGATGTACTTGCCGACCAGGGCGACCTTGACCACGTGCTGCGGCTCGTGGACGCGGCGCAGCAGGTCGTCCCAGGTGGTCCAGTCGACGTCGCGGAACGGCAGGTCGAGGCGGCGCACCACGTAGGCGTCCAGGTTCTCGGCGTGCAGCACCTTGGGGATGTCGTAGATCGACTTGGCGTCGATCGCGGCGACCACGGCCTCTTCGTCGACGTCGCACATCAGCGAGATCTTGCGCTTGATGGCCTGCGGCACCTCGCGGTCGGCGCGCAGCACGATCGCGTCGGGCTGGATGCCGATGTTGCGCAGCGCGGCCACCGAGTGCTGGGTGGGCTTGGTCTTGAGCTCGCCGGACGGGCCGATGTAGGGCAGCAGCGACACGTGCACGAAGAAGACGTTGTCGCGGCCGACCTCGTGGCGGACCTGGCGGACGGCCTCCAGGAACGGCAGCGACTCGATGTCGCCGACGGTGCCGCCGACCTCGGTGATGACCACGTCGACGTCCTCGGTCGCCATGCGGCGGATCCGGGACTTGATCTCGTTGGTGATGTGCGGGATGACCTGGACGGTGTCGCCGAGGTACTCGCCGCGCCGCTCCTTGGCGATCACGGTGGAGTAGACCTGGCCGGTGGTGACGTTCGCCGAGCCGTGCAGGTTGGTGTCGAGGAAGCGCTCGTAGTGACCGATGTCGAGGTCGGTCTCGGCGCCGTCGTCGGTGACGAAGACCTCACCGTGCTGGAACGGGTTCATGGTGCCCGGGTCCACGTTGAGGTAGGGGTCGAGCTTCTGCATCGTCACGCGCAGGCCGCGGGCCTTGAGAAGCGCGCCGAGGCTCGAGGCGGTGAGGCCCTTGCCGAGCGAAGAGGCGACACCCCCGGTGACGAAGAGGTGCTTGGTCGTCACGGCGCGGCCGTTGGCCGACTTGCCGGAATGGGGCTGTGCCAAGAGGGGGCTCCCGTGGGTGTCGTGTCGGAGAGTGACGCCGGTGGAGGGGCTACCCGGCCCTCGTTCCCACCAGTTCCACGGGATACCAGCGTATCAGTGCCCCGGCGAGTGCTCGCCCGCGTCCGGGTGGGCGGGGCCCCGGCGGGTCGTCCGGACGGGTCGTCCGGGGGGGCGGGAAAGGGCCTGGAGGGCATGCGGCGCACGGGGTGCGGGCAGGCGGGCGGGGGAATCCGGACGCGCCCGAAACACCCGAATCATCGTATTCTGCTCAAACGTCGACATCCTCGCCCGACCCCCGACCCATGCGCACCGCCGCCGCCGGGGCACGCTGGGCCGCTGGGAACGGAGAGCCATGGCCGGTCGCATCGAGGACTACGCGCTCATCGGGGACATGCAGACGGCCGCGCTGGTCCGCCACGACGGCGCCGTCGACTGGCTGTGCCTGCCGCGGTTCGACTCGCCCGCGGTGTTCGCGGGGCTGCTCGGCACCGACGAGCACGGGTTCTGGCGGATCGGCCCGGCGCTGCCCGTCGAGCCGCCGCCCGCCGCCACCCCGCCGAGCCGGGGCCTGCTGGACGCCGCCGAGCCGCCCGTCCCGCCGGTGACCGCCGCCGCACCCGCGCTGCCCTGCGACCGGCGCCGCTACCGGGGCGACTCGCTGATCCTGGAGCAGGAGTGGGACACCCAGGGCGGCACCGTCCGGGTGATCGATTTCATGCCGCCGCGCCACCTGCTCGGCACCCCCGACGTGCCGCAGATGATCCGCATCGTGGAGGGCCTGGCCGGCACCGTCCGGATGCGCTCGGCGGTGCGGATGCGGTTCAGCTACGGCCGGATCGTGCCCTGGGTGCACCGGGTGGAGCAGCCCGGCGGCGGGCACCGCACCGTCGCGGTGGCCGGCCCCGACTCGGTGTGGCTGGACGGCCGGGCCGAGACCTACGGCCGCGACCTGACCACGTACGCCGACTTCACCGTCACCGAGGGTGAGCGGATCGCCTTCGGGCTGACCTGGAAGGCCTCGCACGAGCCGGCCCCGACGCCGCCGGACGCCGAGGACGCGCTGAAGTCCACCGAACGGTTCTGGCGCGAGTGGGTCGAGCAGTGCCGCTACCGGGGCCCCTACCGGGAGGCCGTGGTCCGCTCGCTGATCACCCTGAAGGCGCTCACCTACGCCCCGACCGGCGGCATCGTCGCCGCCCCCACCACCTCGCTGCCCGAGGACCTCGGCGGCGAACGCAACTGGGACTACCGCTACACCTGGCTGCGGGACGCCGCGATCACGCTGTCCTCGCTGCTGCGCACCGGCTACCGCGAGGAGGCCCGGGCCTGGCGCGAGTGGCTGCTGCGCGCGGTGGCCGGCGACCCGGAGAACCTGCAGATCATGTACGGCATCGCCGGGGAGCGCGAACTCACCGAGTCCTCGCTCGACTGGCTGCCCGGCTACGAGGACTCCCGCCCGGTCCGGGTCGGCAACGGCGCCGCCGGGCAGCTCCAGCTCGACGTGTACGGCGAGGTCGTCGAGGCACTGCACCTGGCCACCATGTCGGGCCTGGCCCGGCACGACCACGCCCACCAGCTCCAGCTGCGCCTGATCGAGTACCTCGAGGACCACTGGCGCAACCCCGACGAGGGCATCTGGGAGGTCCGCGGCCCGCGCCGGCACTTCGTGCACTCCAAGGTGATGGCCTGGGTCGCCGTCGACCGCACCCTCAAGCTGCTGGAGCAGCTGGAGAACGTGCCGCCGGGCCTGGCGGAGCGCTGGCAGAAGCTGCGCGCCGAGATCCACGCGGACGTGTGCGCCAAGGGCTACGACCCGGACCGCAACACCTTCACCCAGTACTACGGCGGCAAGGAGCTGGACGCCTCACTGCTGCTGATCCCGCAGGTCGGCTTCCTGCCGCCGGACGACAAGCGGGTGATCGGCACCATCGAGGCGATCCAGCGCGAACTGTCCACCGAGGACGGCTTCGTGCTGCGCTACCCGACACACGACGAACAGGGCAACAACGTCGATGGCCTGTCCGGACACGAAGGGGCGTTCCTGGCCTGCTCGTTCTGGCTGGCCGACGACCTGGCGATGATCGGCCGGGTCGGCGAGGCCCGCGAGCTGTTCGAACGGCTGCTGGCGCTGCGCAACGACCTGGGACTGCTCGCCGAGGAATGGGATTCGCGGACGCGCCGTCAGGTCGGCAACTTCCCGCAGGCGTTCAGCCACGTACCGCTGATCGACACGGCGCTGCGACTGACCGCCGCGGGCGGGCTGGACCTGTCGTCGCACTGACGCCCCGTCATTGCTGACGCTGCACCAGTTCGTCGTAGATGGACAGCACCTGGGCGACGGTGGCCGCCTCGTCCGGCCAGGTGCGGGCCTGGGCATGGCCGGCGTCCGCGAGTTCGGCGCACCGCTTGTCGTCGGCGAGCAGCTCACGGACGGCGCCGCCGAGCGCCTGCGGGTCGGCGAACGGGACCAGCACGGCGGCGTCGCCGACGAGTTCGGGGATGCCGCCGACGGCGGTGGCGACCACCGGGACGCCGGCCCGCATCGCCTCCTGGGCGACCAGCGAACGGGCCTCCCAGCGGGAGGAGAGCACCACCAGGTCGGCGGCGGCCAGCAGGTCGGGGATGTCGGTGCGGTGGCCGAGCACCTCCACGGGCAGCTTCTCGGCGCGCACCCGCTCGGCCAGCGCCTGCCGTTCGGGGCCGTCGCCGGCCAGCAGCACGTGCGGCATCGGTTCGCCGGGGGCGGCGAAGTGCGGGACGGCGTCCAGCAGCAGCGAGAAGCACTTCTGCGGGACCAGGCGGCCGATCGCCAGCACCACGGGGCGCCCGTCGTCGATGCCGGGCAGCGCGGCCCGGGCCGCGGCGCGGTCGAGGTCGGCGGGCGGCAGCGGCGGGGCGGCGACCGGGCCGAGCCGGGCGTCGGTGGCGCCGAGTTCACGGGCCCGGGCGACCAGGTCGGAGGAGGCGCCGAGCACCAGGTCGGCGGCCCGCACCACACGGCGTTCCATCAGGCGTTGCAGCCGGCGGTCCAGGCCGGTGGAGAGCAGAGCGTGGTGCGAGGTGACCACCAGCGGGGTCTCCGGGCGGATGCCGGGGAACCGGCCCGCGGTGCGCAGCGCCAGGTCGGACAGCAGGCCGGCCCGCAGGCCGTGCGCGTGGACGACGTCGGCGCCGGTGAAGGCGCGGCGCAGCTCGCCGATCGCGACGGTGTCGGAGCGGGCCCCGGAGGTGGGGGTGATGTCCACGGTGTGCAGGCGGGCGCCGGCCGCGGAGAACCCGTAGCGGCGGTCGGCGCCCTCGGGCGCGCAGACCGTGACCGTCACCCCGTGGGCGACCAGACCCTGCGTCAGGGAGCGTACGTGCGCGCCGATCCCGCCCGTCGCGGCGGCCAGGACGAGCACCACATGCAACTGGGGGGCCGCGGTGGCCCGGGCGGCGGAATGGTCCACGTCGTCTTCGCTCCGACTCGTAGTCAGCTGGTTTCCGCTCGCCACGATGCCAGGTCTCTCGCCCTCTTGGACAGTCGGCACCGCTGCGGCGCGTCGCCCGGCCGTACGGGCCGGGCGACGCGTGCGGGGGCGGGGCGGGGTCAGCCCCGGGCGGTGCGGGCGGCCGCCAGCAGTTCCTCGGCGTGTGCCCGGCCGAGCTCGGAGTCCTCCAGGCCGGCCAGCATCCGGGACAGCTCGCGCACCCGTTCCTCGTCGTTGAGGGTCTTCACGCCGCTGCGGGTGACGGTGCCGTCGTTGGTCTTCTCCACCACCAGGTGCCGGTCGGCGAACGCGGCGACCTGCGGCAGGTGGGTCACCACCACCACCTGGGCGCTGCGGGCGAGCTTGGCCAGGCGGCGGCCGATCTCCACGGCGGCCTTGCCGCCGACGCCCGCGTCGACCTCGTCGAACAGGTAGGTCGGCACCGGGTCGGCGCCGGCGAACACCACCTCGACGGCCAGCATGACGCGGGACAGCTCGCCGCCGGAGGCGCCCTTGGCGATCGGGCGGGGCTGCGCGCCGGGGTGCGGGGCGAGCAGCACCTCGACCTCGTCCACGCCGTGCGCGCCGTAGGAGACGGTGCGGCCCTCGATCTCGATGCCGGACAGGTCGTCGACCTGGCTGATCGCGAACGTCACCCGGGCGTGCGGCATGGCGAGTTCGGCGAGCTCGCCGGAGACGGCGGCGGCGAACTTGTCGGCGGCGGCGTGCCGGGCGTGCGACACCTCGGCCGCCAGGTCGGCCAGCTGGGCGCGCAACTCGGTCTCCTGCGCGCCGAGTTCGTCGATCCGCTCGTCGTCGCCGTCGAGTTCCAGCAGCCGCACCGAACCGGCCTCGGCCCAGGCGACCACCTCGGCGAGGGTGCCCTCGGTGCCGGAGTACTTGCGGACCAGGTGGGCGAGGACGGCGCGGCGGTCCTCGACGGCGGCCAGGCGCACCGGGTCGGCGTCCAGGTCGTCGGCGTACCCGGCAAGGTCGCCGGCCACGTCGGCGAGCAGGTAGCCGACCTCGCCGAGGCGGTCGGCGAGCTGCGCGAGGCGCTCGTCGTGGTGCCGGACGGCGTCCACGGCGCGGCGGGCCTGGGCGAGCAGGGTGCCGGCGTCCACGGCCTCCGGGTCGGCGGGGTCGCCCGCCAGCGCGGCGTGCGCGAGCGTCGCGGCGGAGGACAGCGCGTCGGCGTGGCCGAGGCGCTCCGCCTCCACGGCCAGTTCGGCGTCCTCCCCGGCGACGGGTTCGGCGGCGGCGATCTCCTCCAGGCCGAAGCGCAGCAGGTCGGCCTCCTGGGCGCGTTCCCGGGCCCGGGTGGTCAGCTCCTCCAGCGTCGCGGACACCTCGCGCAGGGTGCGGTACACCTCGCGGTAGCGGGCCAGCGGCTCCGCGACGGCCTCGCCCGCGTAC
This sequence comes from Kitasatospora sp. NPDC048407, assembly GCF_043200475.1. Taxonomy (NCBI): domain Bacteria; kingdom Bacillati; phylum Actinomycetota; class Actinomycetes; order Kitasatosporales; family Streptomycetaceae; genus Kitasatospora; species Kitasatospora sp. NPDC048407. The sequence goes on from NZ_JBICXW010000025.1 coordinate 87,386, forward strand.
CGGTCGAGCGCGCCGCGCTGCCGGGACGGGCGCAGCAGCCGCTGCTGGTCGGTCTGGCCGTGCACGGCGATCAGGTCCTCGCCGAGCTCGGCGAGCAGCCCGACCGGCACCGAGCGGCCGCCGACGTGCGCCCGCGAGCGGCCCTCGGCGGAGACGGTACGGCTGATCAGCAGTTCGCCGTCGTCGAGTTCGGCGCCCGCCTCCTGGGCCCGGGCCACCACCGGCGAGGCCGGGTCGAGCGCCAGCCGGCCCTCGACGACGGCCCGCTCGGAGCCGTTGCGCACCAGCGCCGGGTCGGCCCGGCCGCCGAGCAGCAGCCCGAGGCTGGTCACCACCATGGTCTTGCCGGCGCCGGTCTCGCCGGTGACGGCGGTGAAGCCGGGGGCGAGTTCGACCACCGCGTCGTCGATGACACCCAGATCCCGTATCCGCATCTCGTCCAACACGGAGACGACCTTACGAGGTTCCACCGTCGGCGCGCGACGACCGCCCCCCGGTTCACCCGGAGGTGGCGGCCGGAACGGGCACCGTGAGGCGCGGCAGGAAGAACTGCACCAGCGGGCCGATGGCCAGTGCGTAGGCGACCGTGCCGACGCCGAACGTCCCGCCGAGGGCGATGCCGGCGGCCAGTACGGTCAACTCGATGCCGGTGCGGATCAGCCGCACGGAACGGCCGGTGCGCCGGTGCAGGCCGGTCATCAGGCCGTCCCGCGGGCCGGGGCCGAGCCGCGCCCCGATGTACAGGCCGGTCGCCACGGCGTTCAGCACGATGCCTGCCACCAGCAGCGGGATCCGGGCGGCGAGCGCGTGCGGGTGCGGCAGCAGCGCCAGCGTGGCGTCCATCGCGACGCCGAGGACCGCCACGTTGCCGACCGTGCCGACGCCCGGTTTCTGCCGCAGCGGTATCCACAGCAGCAGCACCAGCACGCCGACCAGCGTCACCCAGGTGCCGACGCTCAGGCCGAGGTGCCGGGCCAGGCCCTGGTGGAACACGTCCCACGGGTTGCCGCCCAGCGAGGAGCGCAGCACCAGGGCCATCGAGACGCCGTACAGCACCAGGCCCGCGGCGAGCTGGACAACCCGGCGGGGCAGGTCGGTGGAGCGGGCGAACAAAGGCAGGGAGACCGCCATCGGGTGGACCTCTTCTCGTACGGTGCTTGCCGTTCCTCGGCACTGAACGCCACTATGGGCAGTCCAAAAGGGCACCCGACAGGGCCAATCCGATCCGAGTGGACTGATTTCCGATGGCCGAGTGGCACAGCACCCTGACCCCGCACGCCCTCGCCCGCCAACTGCCCCCGGCGGACGGCCGCCACCCCGCCTACCGGGCACTCGCCGACCGGGTCTCCCGGCTGGTCGCCGACGGTCGCCTCCCGGCCGGCACCCGGCTGCCCGCCGAACGCGAACTCGCCGCCGAACTCCGGCTCAGCCGCACCACCGTCGCCGCCGCGTACGAGGCACTGCGCGCCGACGGCTTCCTGCGCTCCCGGCGCGGCGCCGGCTCCTGGACGGCCCTGCCCGAAGGCACCCGGCCGCCCGCCGACGCCCTGCACCCGCTCGGCCCCGACCGGCCAGGCAGCGAACTCGACCTCGGCCTCGCCGCGCCCATCGCCCCGCCCCAGCTCGCCGAGGCCGCCGCCCACGCCCTCGAGCGGCTGCCCGCCTACACCTGCGGCCATGGCACCTACCCGACCGGCCTGCCCGTCCTGCGTGAAGCCGTCGCCCGCCGCTTCACCGAACGCGGCCTGCCCACCGGCCCCGACCAGATCCTGATCACCACCGGCGCGATGAGCGCCCTCCACCTCGCCCACCACACACTGCTCACCCGCGGCGACCGGGTCGCCGTCGAAGCACCCAGCTACCCCAACACGCTGCGCGCCCTGGACCGCCACGGCGCCCGCCTGGTACCCGTCCCGTTCGCCACCGACCATGCCGGGCAAGCGGGTTGGGACCTCCCCCAGTGGCAACGCGTTCTCCGCGGCGCCGCCCCCAAACTCGCCTACACCATCCCCGACTTCCAGAACCCCACCGGCGCCCTGATCGACGAGGACCAGCGCCGCGCCCTGCTCGCCCACGCCCGCGCCGCCGGCACCGCCGTCCTCGCCGACGAGACCTGCGCCGAACTCGGCTGGGGCGTCGCCGACTCCGACCTGCCCCGCCCGCTCGCCGCACTCGACCGCGACGCCCGGGTGATCACCGTCGGCTCGGCCGGCAAACTGCTCTGGCCCGGCCTACGGATCGGCTGGCTGCGCGCCCAACCGTCCCTGGTCCGTCAACTCGCCACCGACCGGGCCCTGTTCGACCTCGGCACCCCGGTCCTCGACCAGCTGATCACCACCCGCCTGCTGACCCACCACCTCCCCGCCGTCCGCGCCGACCGGCACGCCGGCCTGCGCGCCACCGCCGAAGCCTTCGCCGCCGCCCTGCCCCGGCACTTCCCCCACTGGCGCTTCACCCTCCCACCCGGCGGCCTCGCCCTCTGGGTGGCCACCCCCGGCCTCCCCGCCACCGCCCTCGCCCGAGCCGGCGAACGCCTCGGCGTCCGCATCGCCTCCGGCGCCCGCTTCGGCATCGACGGCGCGTTCGAGGAGTACCTCCGCCTCCCCCTCACCCTCCCCGCCACCCACGTCCCCGACGCCCTCCACCGCATCACCCAGGCCGCCGAACTCGCCCGCAAGGAGCGCTTCGCGACAGCGGATCCGGAGCCGTGCAGCCTCTGAACCCAGCGGGTAAAGGGCGCGAAACGCAGGCGGGCGCGAAAACAGGGGCGCGGGGAACTGCGCGAAGCGGAAGGCACCCAACCGCAAGATCGCGGCGCAGGACAATGACTTGCACGTGCTCGCGACCTTACGGCCAGGCTTTGCGCTTGTCGCGCAGTTCCCCGCGCCCCTGGTTGCTCACCCGCCAGCTCGCGCAGCTCTCCCCGCGCCCCTGGTTGTGCTCGCCTCAGCTCGTTCCCGAGCGCCCGCGCCAGCCTGTCACCGGCAGCGCGAACTTCGCGACCAGCCGGTCCGTGAACGGCGCCCGGTGCAGCCGCGCCAAGCGGACCGGCGTCTTGCCCCTGCGGACCTCCACCCGTGCGCCGGCCGGGAGTTCGACCGAGCGCCGCCCGTCGCACCACAGCACCCCGTGAGGCGTTTTCGGCTGCACCTCGACGGCCAGCACCGAGTCCGGCGACGTCACCAGCGGACGGGCGAACAGCGCGTGCGCACTGATCGGCACCATCAGCAGCGCCTCCACCTCCGGCCACACCACCGGCCCGCCACCGGAGAACGCGTACGCCGTGGAGCCGGTGGGCGTCGAAAGCACCACGCCGTCGCAGCCGAAGTTCGACACCGGGCGGCCGTCCACCTCGGTGACGACCTCCAGCATCCGCTCGCGTGCCGCCTTCTCCACCGAGGCCTCGTTGAGTGCCCAGTCCTCGTGCAGCACATCGCCGTTGGTGCGGACGAGGACGTCGATGGTCATCCGCTCCTCGACGGCGTAGTCGGCGTCCACCACCCGGTCGACCACCGTCGCCAGGTCGTCGCGCTCGGCCTCGGCGAGGAAGCCGACCCGGCCGAGGTTGATGCCGAGCATCGGCAGCCCGGATTCGCGGGCCAGTTCCGCCCCCCGCAGCAGCGTGCCGTCCCCGCCCGCGACCAGGATCAACTCGCAGCCGTCGGCCGCGCCCGGGCCGCCCGGCACCAGCTCCACCCCGTCCGGCAGATCCAGGCCCACCGCCTCCGCCTCCAGCAGCCGGATCCGGATCCCCGCCTTCAGCAGGCCGTCCACCAGCCCTTCCACACTGCGCAGGGCGGCCTCCCGGCCGGTGTGCGCGATCAGGAAGACCGTACGACGATCGCTCATTGCCCGCTGCCCTCTCCCTACGCCCGCCGGACCTTGCTGGCCCGGTCGTGGCATGCCAGTCTGCGCAACGCTCGGACGCCTGCCAAGTACCCTACTTGGGGCCCTCCGCCACGGCCCGGTCCGCGTCGGCCGGATCCAGCTGCTCCGCATCCCGGCGCAGCCACAGGAAATACTCCACGTTCCCCGACGGCCCGGGCAGCGGCGACGCCGTCACCGCCCGCACGCCCAGGCCCAACTGCCAGGCCTGCGACGCCACCTGGCGGATCGTCTCGGCCCGGAGCTCCGGCGAACGCACCACGCCGCCCGAGCCCAGCCGGTCCTTGCCGATCTCGAACTGCGGCTTCACCATCAGCACCAGGTCCGCGTCCGGCGCCGCGCAGCCGGCCAGCGCCGGCAGCACCAGGCCCAGCGAGATGAACGACAGGTCGCCCACCACCAGGTCGACGAGCGTCCCGCCGATCAGCTCCGGCGTCAGCTCCCGCACGTTGGTGCGGTCCATCACCGTCACCCGCTCGTCGCTCTGCAGCGACCACGCGAGCTGCCCGTAGCCGACGTCCACCGCCAGCACGCGGGCCGCGCCCGCGCGCAGCAGCACATCGGTGAAGCCGCCGGTGGACGCCCCCGCGTCCAGCGCGAGCCGGCCCTCCACCACCAGGCCCTGCGGGACGAACGCGGCGAACGCGCCCGCCAGCTTGTGGCCGCCCCGCGACACGTAGTCCGGGTCCGCGTCGTCCTTCGCGACCACCACGGCCGCCGCCGTCTCCACCTGCGTGGCCGGCTTCGTCGCCACCGTGCCGCCCACCGTCACCCGGCCCGCCGCGATCAGTTCGCTCGCATGCTCCCGCGACCGGGCCAGCTTCCGCCGCACCAGCTCCGCATCCAGACGGCGTCGTGCCACTGCCACTACTACGTCAGCTCCCACATTCCGCAATCGTCACTCGCGGTCCAGCGCCGCGAGGGTCGCGGCGAGCCGCGCATGAACATCTTCGTACACCTCGACCAGCTCCCCTGCCCCCACCCCGTCCGTCTCCCCCAGCCGGGCCAGCGCCTCGTCCACCTCGGACTCGCCCGTCCACCGCACCTCACTCACCGTCGGTGCTCCCTGGCTCCGGCTTCGCGGCGGGCTTCCGCGCGGGCGCCTTCTTCGCGGTCGTGGCGTTGCCGGGTGCGGCCTTCTTCTCGGTCGCGGTCTTCTTGGCCGGTGCGGCCTTCTTCGCGGCGGTCTTCTTCGCGGCGGCCTTCTTCGCGGCGGCCTTCTTCGCGGCGGTCTTCTTCGCGGCGGCCTTCTTCACGGCGGCCTTGTTCGCCGCGGCCTTGTTCGCCGCGGCGGGCAGCGGGGCCGACGGGCTGTCGGCGGTGGCCTTCTTGGTCACGGTCTTCTTCGCGGCCGTCTTCTTCGCGGCGGCCTTCTTCGCCACCGTCTTCGGCGTCACGGCCGCGCCGCCCTCCGTCGGGGCCTTTCGCGGCACCGAGCGCTTCGCCGCGGCCTGCTTGGCCGCCGCGCCCTTGCGGGCGGTCGCCTTGCGGGGCGCCGGGGTGGCGGCCGGTGCCGTGTTCGTCGGCTGCCCGGCCGCCCCGTCCGACGCCTCGTCGGCGGGCGCGGGCTCCGCGTCCCACCCGGCGCCGAACAGGCCCTGGGCCCGGGCGGCCGGGCGGACCGTCGGCTCCTCCGGCTTCTCCTCGGGCTCGGGTACGGCCGGCTCGTCGACCTCGCGCAGCTTCGACTCGATGAAGCTCAGCACCACGCCGACCTTCACCACCTGGTCGCCGACCTTCTCGAACACCCGCTCGGCCTCGTTCTTGACGACGCCCGCGACCAGGTCCACCCCGGCCCGCCCGGCCGTCACCGTCTCCTCGGCCAGCACCCGCAACTGCTCGACCCCGGGCGGCAGTTCACCGGTCCGCTGGATCAGCCCCTCGGCCGCGCCCAGCACCCGACGGCTCGCCTCCTCGGCGAGCTCCGTCGCGACCACCACCACACCCCGCACCGCATCCCGCAGCATCCGAACCGCCTCCTCCGCGGGCACCGACTGCCCGCACTGACGCTACCCCGTCCTACGCCGGCCCGTACCCGCCCGCACCACCCGCCCCACGGTCGGCCCCCGGTCACCCCCGCCCGGCCGCCCCGCCCGCCCGGCGCGTTAGCGTGGAACGCCCCACCTATCACCGAGACAGGAGTACGCCGCACCCATGGTCACCATCGAGGAGTGCCGCCGCGCACTGGAGCAGCTCAGCCGCAACCTCGCCGGCGCGAACGGCGACGTCCGCAAGGCCACCGCCCTCGACCGGTCGCTCAGCTGCCACCTCACCGACCTCGGCCTGACCTTCACCGGGCGGCTCACCGACGGGCAGCTCACCGGCATCACCGAAAACCCCGGAGCCCCCACCGCCAAGGCCGACATCCGGCTCACCACCACCGGCGACGACCTGGTCGCCCTGGTCGACGGCAAGCTGGCGTTCCCCACCGCCTGGGCCACCGGCCGCCTCAAGCTGGACGCGAGCTTCCTCGACCTGCTGCGCCTGCGCAGCCTGCTCTGACGCCTGCGCTCACCCGCAGGACTGCTGCGGCCCCGTCGTCGACGTCGCCACCGGCAGCGGCTCGGCGGTCGCCCCCGCCGCCCGCTCCACCCGCAGCTGCGGGGTGCCCTGCGGCATCTCCTTCGCCAGCGCCAGGTAGCACCGGCGCGTCCCGCCCGGCACCTCCGCGGTGCCGACGTCGATCAGCCGCGCCGCCCAGGACCCGCACTGCAACTCCAGCGGCCGCTCGCCCTCGGCGGTGAGCACGGCCGCCCAGCCGCCCGTCTCCAGCCAGCTCCGCGTCAGCACCTTGGCAGCCGGCGGGTCCGCGAGCGGCGTCCGGTCCTGGGGGGCGAAGCACGGGCTCCACCCGCCGGTGGCGTCCAGCCCGGCCACGGTGACGCACCACTTCCCGCCCTGCTCCGACCAGCGGTAGGCCACCGCCTGTTCCGTCCGCCCGACCTCCTGGAACGAACCCGCCACCGGCTCCCGCCCGCCCAGGAACCGCTCCTGCACCATCTGGACAAGCACCGCCGACGGCAGCCCGGTCGGCGTCCCGACCCCGTCCGGTGGCTTGGGGGCCGGCCCTCCCGTGCACCCCGCCAATGCCGACGCGGCCGTCACCAGCCCGGCGACCCCGACAGCACGTCTACGCATCGTCTCCCCTTGGCCGACTCGAAGCCGTAGGGTTACCCGCTGTGGCGATCCCGCAACCGGCCGTGGCCACAACCGAGTTGATGGCTCCTCAGCTCGCCGAGCAGTCCTGCGGATTCGGCCCCGGCGCGCTCCCCCACCCCGACAGCTGCTCGACGGCCATCCCCGTCGGCCGCTGCACCCGCAACTGCGGGTCACCCGGCGGCATGTAGTCGGCCGCCGCCAGGTAGATCCGGTACGGCCCGCGCTCCCCGTCCGCTTCGCCGAGGTAGAACAGCCCCGCCGCCCAACTCCCGCAGCGCAGATCCAGGGGCTCCTCGCCCTCGACGGTGAACAGCGCCGTCCAGATCGACCACGTCCCGCTGCCCTTGACCTCGGCGGCAGGCGGGGCCGCTTTCGGCCCGCGGGGGTTGAAGTCCACTTGCATCAGGCTGTTGCCGGACGGGTCCGCCACTCCGGCGCCCCACCTGCTGTTCGGCAGCAACCAGACGAAGACCAGCATCTGCTCCGTCCGCCCGACTTCCCGGAACGAACCCGCCACCAAGTCCCGCTCGGTCAGGCCCCACACCGACGGGCCGATCTTCACCGGCGGGGCCCATTTCCCGTCCGGTGCCCAGTCGACCACTCGGTTCGTGTACCCCGCCAGCAGCACCGCCAGCGCGAGCACCGCCAGCCCGACACCCCTGACCGCACGTCCGCGCATCATCCCCCCTGGACGATCCGAAGCAGTGCTCCCGGGATACCCGCCCGGCTGATCGTCAACTCACAGCGCTGCCAACGCCTTTGACGTATCGGGGGCCGCCCCGTTCGCGTCCGCCCACGTCCACGCCGCCGCGCACAGCGCCCGCAGCGCGTCGATCCGCTCGCCGCCGCCGTCCAGGGTCAGCGCGCCGCCGTCCACGCCCGCCTCCCAGCCGCCGCAGGCGAACCGGCCGTCGACCGGCTCCGACACCTCGGGCTGCGGCTCCAGCAGGCCGCGCAGGTCGTCCGACAGGTAGGTCGGGCGGTGCTGCACGGGGGCGGCGAGCAGCAGTTCGGGGGTGGTGACGCCGGTGAAGACCAGCAGCGAGTCCACGCCGCCGTTGAACGCGCCCTCGATGTCGGTGTCGAGGCGGTCGCCGACCACCAGCGGACGCGTCGCGCCCGTCCGCAGCACCGTCTCCCGGTGCATCGGCGGCAGCGGCTTGCCCGCCACCTCCGGCGTCACGCCCGTCGCCGCCGACACGGCCGCCACCAGCGTCCCGTTGCCGGGTGCGATGCCGCGCGCGGTCGGAATCGACATGTCGGTGTTCGACGCCACCCACGGCAGGCCCCGGCCCACCGCGTACGAGGCCTCCGCGAGGTCCGCCCAGCCGACCGACGGGTCGTAGCCCTGCACCACCGCCGCCGGGTCGTCGTCCAGGGAACGCACCGGCACCAGCCCGCGCTCCTCCAGCGCCTCCACCAGCCCGGCTCCGCCGATCACCAGCACCCGCGAACCCGCCGGAACCTTCTCCGACACCAGCCGCGCCGCCGCCTGCGCCGAGTTGATCACATCGGCGGGCTCGGCCGGCACCCCCAGCTCCGACAGGTGCTCCGCCACCACCCGCGGCGGCCGCGAGGCGTTGTTCGTCACGTACGCCAGCCGCATCCCGGCCGCCCGCGCCCGCTCCAGGGACTCCACCGCGTGCACGATCGCGTGCGGCCCGGCGTACACCACCCCGTCGAGGTCCAGCAGCGCCGTGTCGTACGCCTCCGTCAACGCCACCGCGCTACCGTGCGGCACGCTCCGCACCATCACAGCTCTCCACTCACCTCGAACGATCGAACACCCGCAACCTTAGGACCCGTCCGGCTCCTCAGGCGGCGCCAAGTACCCCGGTGCCCCCGGCCGCAGCGGACCGAACGCCCCCGCCCGGGCCGCCAGCGTCGCCCGGGTCTGCCGCAGCGCCGCCCGGTAGTGCTTGTTGCCGGGCTGCATCGCGACCGCCAGCGCCAGGTGCTCCGCCGAGGACTCGAAGTCCCCCAGCCGGGCCGCCGCCACGCCCCACCCGAACTGCGCGTAGTCGTCCGACGGGTCCGCCTCCGCCACCGTCCGGAAACTCGCCAGCGCCGCCGCGTACTGCCCGGCGTCGAACTGCGCCCGCGCCAGCGCCTCCCGGATCGACCGCGACCCGGGCTCCGCCTCCGCCGCCCGCGCCAGCAGCTGCACCGCCGCCGCCGGGTGCCGCTCCTCCAACAGCCGCACCCCGCGCCGGAACCAGTCGTACACCCCGCCGCCGGGCGCCCCCGCCGCACTTCCCGAAGAGGCCTCCGCGCCGTCGCCGTCGTGGCTCCCGTAGCTCATCCGCAACTCCCCGCTCTCCTGGTCGGCGCCCACCGCCCCGCCCGCAACCGGAACGGCCGCGTGCATCGCGATCTCCCAACAAGGAGTACCCGGCTAACATGCCCAGGATGAGCGCCCCTCGTGCCGAAATCGGCAACGAGCCCTCGGGCGGCCCCGGAGACCCCGGGCACGTCGCCACCGCAGGGCTGTCCCTGTCCCCGTTCCGCGGCCTGCGCTACGACCCCCAGAAGGTCGGCGACCTGGCCGCGGTGACCTCACCCCCCTATGACGTGGTGGACCCCGGACGGCGCCAGGACCTGGAGACCTCGGACCCGCACAACATCGTCCGACTCATCCTGCCGCGCCCCGAACCGGAGGACTCCGGCCTCCGCCCCGACCGCGACACCCGCTACCGGCACGCAGCCCGCCTGCTGCGCGACTGGCGCGAACAGGGCATCCTCACCGCCGACCCCCGGCCCGCCCTGTACGTCTACGAGCAGCACTCCCCCACCGGCGACCTGCAACGCGGCCTGATCGGCGCCCTCGCCGTCAGCGGCGCCGAAGCGGGCGTCGTCCTCCCCCACGAGGACGTCATGCCCAAGCCCGTCGCCGACCGGGTCGGCCTGATGCGCACCACCCGCGCCAACCTCGAGCCCCTGCTGCTCACCTACCGCGGCCACGGCCGCGCCGCCGAGGTCGTCGAACGCACCGCCGCCGGCGAACCACTGCTGCACGTCACCACCAGCGACGGCACCCACCACCGGCTGTGGGCCGTCACCGCCCCCGCCGACCTGGCCGCCGTCAGCCGCGACCTCGCCACCTGCCGCGCCCTCATCGCCGACGGCCACCACCGCTGGGAGATGTACCTGCGGCTCCAGCGCGAACACCGCCACCTGCCCCGCAGCCCCTGGGACCGCGGCCTGGTCCTGCTCGTCGACACCGACCGCTACCCGCTGCGGGTCCGCGCCATCCACCGCGTCCTGCACCGCCTGCCGCTGCACGCCGCGATCGCCGCCCTCGACCCCGACGTCTGGCAGCTCACCGAACTCCCCGGCTCCCTCGACGACGCCCTCAAGGCCCTCGGTGAGGCCCGCACGGACGCCCGCAACGCCTTCGTCCTCACCGCCGGCGACGACCGCTACCTGCTGCTCACCGGCCCCGACGAACGCACCCTCGACGCCACCGTCCGCACCGACCGCCCCGAGGAATGGCGCCACCTCGACGCCACCGTCCTGCACGCCACCCTGCTCGACCGCACCTGGCACGTCCCCGACAGCCCCGAGCACATCGGCTACCTGCACTCCCCCGAGGCCGCCGTCCGCGAGGCCGCCCGCACCGGTGGCACCGCCGTACTGCTCCACCCCGTCGAGGAACGCGTGGTCCGCCGCCTCGCCGAGCAGGGCGTCACGATGCCCCGCAAGTCCACCTCCTTCGGCCCCAAACCGGCCACCGGACTGGTTCTGCGCTCCCTCGAACTCGGCTGACCCGAACCCGCGCAGCACGCAGAACGGCCCCCGCTCCTACCCGGAACGGGGGCCGTCTGACTGCCAGTTGAGAATCAGGCCTGCTTCGGCTTCTTCTCCTCGAAGGAGTCCTCGTCGTACTCCTCGTCGATCTCGAGGTCGTCGTCGTCGTAGAACTCCTCGACGTCCTCCTCGTCCTCGAAGATCATCCGGTCGTCGCCGATGTCGTCCTTGTTGACCGGCTTGCGGGCCGGCTCCTCGGACTCCACGGCCTCGGCCTCGGCGTCCTCGTCCAGCGCGTCGGTGAACTCCACGCCGTCGATCTCCGCCAGCCGCTCGGACGCGTTGGTCGAACCGTCCGAGTCGGCCTCCACGGCCTTCACGAACCACTCGCGGGCCTCGTCGGCCCGACCCGCCGCGATCAGCGCGTCGGCGTACGCGTAGCGCAGGCGCGCCGTCCACGGGTGGATCGCCGAGGACGCCAGCTCCGGGCTCTGCAGCGTCACCACGGCCGCGTCGAACTGCTCCAGGTCCGCGCGGGCACCCGCCGCGACCAGGCGCATCTCGACCTGACCGGCCTTGTCCAGCTGCTTCGTCTCGGGCTCGCCGGCCATCGCCAGCGCCCGCTCCGGACGGCCCAGACCACGCTCGCAGTCCGCCATCACCGGCCACAGGTCCACCCGGCCGGTCATCCGCCGCGCCGCACGGAACTCGGTCAGCGCCTCGGAGTACCGCTGCGTCATGTACGACGCGAAACCGGCCGCCTCACGGACGCTCGCCACACGCGACGCCAGCCGCAGCGCGACGCGCGAGTAGTTGTAGGCCTCCTCCGGCTCACTGTCGAGCAGCCGCGCGACCATCACCAGGTTGCGCGCCACGTCGTCGGCGAGGGTCTTCGGCAGGCTCTTCAGGTCCTGACGGACATCCGCGTCGATCTCGAACCCGGTCACGTCGTCCGGGATCGGCAGCCGGCGCACCGGCTCCATCCGACGCTCGTCCTGGTCGCGGTTGAACCCGCCACGGTCGTCCCGGCCACCCCGGTAGCCACCGCGGTCGCCGCGGTCGTCACGGGAACGGAACCCGCCACGGTCACCGCGGTCGTCCCGACGGAAGCCGCCACGGTCGCCCTGCGGGCGGTCGCCACGGTCGTCACGGCGGAAGCCGCCCTGGGGGCGGTCGCCACGGTCGTCACGGCGGAAGCCGCCCTGGGGGCGGTCGCCACGGTCGTCGCGACGGAACCCGCCCTGCGGACGGTCGCCACGGTCGTCACGGCGCTCGAACCCACCGGTGCGCTGCGGACGGTCGTAGCCGCCACGCTCGTCCCGGTCCCGCCCGTACGACGGACGGTCCTCACGCGGACGGAACCCACCCTGGGGACGGTCGCCGCGGTCGTCACGGCGGAAGCCACCCTGCGGACGGTCGCCGTACGACGGACGGTCGCCACGGTCGCTGCGGTAGCCGCCGCCCTGGGGACGGTCGCCACGGTCGTCACGACGGAAGCCACCCTGCGGACGGTCACCACGGTCGTCACGACGGAACCCGCCCTGCGGACGGTCGCCACGGTCGTCACGGCGTTCGAACCCGCCGGTGCGCTGCGGACGGTCGTAGCCGCCACGCTCGTCCCGGTCCCGCCCGTACGACGGACGGTCCTCACGCGGACGGAACCCACCCTGCGGGCGGTCCCCACGGTCGTCACGACGGAAGCCACCCTGCGGACGGTCGCCGTACGACGGACGGTCGCCACGGTCGCTGCGGTAACCGCCGCCCTGGGGACGGTCGCCACGGTCATCGCGCCGGAAGCCACCCTGCGGGCGGTCGCCGTACGACGGACGGTCGCCACGGTCGCTGCGGTAGCCGCCACCCTGGGGACGGTCACCACGGTCATCACGGCGGAAGCCACCCTGCGGACGGTCATCCCGACGGAAGCCGCCACGGTCGCCCTGCGGACGCTCGTCACGGCCGCGGAAGCCGCCGCCCTGGGGGCGGTCGCCACGGTCGTCACGACGGAAGCCGCCCTGCGGACGGTCGCCATACGACGGACGGTCGCCACGGTCACTGCGGTAACCGCCACCCTGGGGACGGTCACCACGGTCGTCACGGCGGAAGCCGCCGCCCTGGGGACGGTCGCCACGGTCGTCACGACGGAAGCCGCCGCCCTGGGGGCGGTCGCCGTACGACGGGCGGTCGCCACGGTCGCTGCGGTAACCACCGCGGTCGGCGCCACGGTCGCCGCGGTCGTCACGACCGCGGTAGCCGCCGCCTTCGCCACGGTCGTCACGACGCGGGCCGCGGTCGTTCGACCAGCCCCCGCGCGACCTGGGCTCGTAGCCCCGGCCGCCGTCGTTACGGCGCTCGGGCCGGTCCTGGGGCGGGTTCGACATGCTGGTGACTCCTGTCTGCACACTGCTGGCTCTAGAGGCGCCACTGCCGATCCATCGACACCAGCGCGCGATCCGGACGACCCCCGAACCCCACCAGGGCCCGGTCCGTCCGTTACATCCGTCTTGTCCATTGTCCGGCACACGAGCGAGCACCGCGTCCGGGTGCCCGACCGCCGTCTGCCGGCCGTCTGTGTTCGGCTGAAAAAGCCCAACAAAAAAAGGCCGAGGCCCCAGCTCATCGCTGGGGCCTCGGCCTTTTGAAGAATTGTTCGGCGGCGTCCTACTCTCCCACAGGGTCCCCCCTGCAGTACCATCGGCGCTGTGAGGCTTAGCTTCCGGGTTCGGAATGTAACC
>NZ_JBICXW010000026.1:0-87862 GCF_043200475.1 Kitasatospora sp. NPDC048407
CCCACCCCACCCCCACCCCGGGGGGGGTGGGGTGGGGGGTGGGGGGGGGGGGGGGGCGCCCAAAAGAACCCCAACCCCCCACCCGCACAGCACCCCTCACACCCCGCCCGCCACTCTCCCCGCCCTCCCCTCCGCAGACGAGTCACGGGTGGGCGGGCGGGCGAACAACCCCAACCACCCCCCACCCGCACCACGCCCCCACCCACGCCCCTCTCCCACCCCCTACGCAGCCGGGTCACGGGTGGGCGGGCGGGCGCACAACCCCAACCACCCCCCACCCGCACCGCGCCCCTCACACCCCGCCCGCCCCTCTCCCCGCCCTCCCCCCTCCGCAGACGAGTCACGGGTGGGCGGGCGGGGCAAAGAACCCCAACCACCCCCCACCCGCACCGCGCCCCTCGCACCCCGGCACACCCCACCCCGCCGCCCCAAAGGCGCCAAAAACAACGAGGGACCGCGGTCCACCCTCGACCGCAGCCCCTCATCACCTACCGCTCACCGACCCACCAACCCACCGACCTACAGCACCCGCGTCATCGTCCGATGCGGAATCCCGGCATCGTCGTACTCGGCCCCCTCAGCCGCATACCCGAGCCGCTCGTAGAAGCCCAGCGCCTGCACCTGCGCGTGAAGCTCGAGCTCCTTCGCGCCGCGCTCCCGACCCAACTCCTCAACGGCCCGCACCAGCCCAGCCCCCAAGCCGGTACCCCGAGCAGCCTGCACCACAGCAAGCCGCCCGAGCAGCACCCTGTCCTGGATCCCGCCGGTGAGGCCCAGCGCCTCCGCGCCACAGATCAGCCGCGCAGTGCCCAGCGCAGCGCCGTCCTCCCCGACCGCCAGCACATGCACCGACGTCGCGTCGTATTCGTCGTACTCCAGCTCGGCAGGAATCTCCTGCTCCTCGACGAACACCGCCCGCCGCACCGCCCAAACCGCCGCGAGGTCGTCCTCCCCGACCGCGACCCGGATGACGACGGCCATCTCAGCTCTCCGCCGCGATGACGTCCAGCGCGTGCTGCAGGTCGTCGGGGTAGGCGGAGGTGAACTCGACCCAGCGCCCGTCCTCGGGGTGTTCGAAGCCGAGCGAGACGGCGTGCAGCCACTGCCGGGTCAGGCCGAGCCGCTTGGCGAGCGTCGGGTCCGCACCGTAGGTGAGGTCGCCGACGCAGGGGTGGCGCAGCGCGGACATGTGGACCCGGATCTGGTGGGTGCGGCCGGTTTCCAGCTTGATGTCGAGCAGGGAGGCGGCCCGGTACGCCTCGATCAGGTCGTAGTGCGTGACCGACGGCTTGCCGTCGCGGGTGACCGCCCACTTCCAGTCACTGCTGGGGTGCCGGCCGATCGGCGCGTCCACCGTGCCGGACATCGGGTCGGGGTGGCCCTGGACGAGCGCGTTGTACTTCTTCTCGGTGACCCGGTCGTGGAACTGCCGCTTCAGGTCGGTGTAGGCGCGCTCGGACTTGGCGACCACCATGATCCCGGAGGTGCCGACGTCGAGGCGGTGCACGACGCCCTGGCGCTCGGCGGCGCCGGAGGTGGAGATCCGGTAGCCGGCGGCGGCCAGTCCGCCGATCACGGTCGGGCCGGTCCAGCCGGGGCTGGGGTGCGCGGCGACGCCGACGGGCTTGTCGATGACGACGACATGATCATCATCATGAATGATCCGCATGCCTTCGACGGCTTCGGCGACGATCTGCACCGGCGCGGCGGGAGCGGGGATCTCGACCTCCAGCCAGGATCCGGCGGTGACCCGGTCCGACTTCCCGGCGACCGCGCCATCCAGGGTGACCTTGCCCTCGGCGGCGAGCTCGGCGGCCTTGGTGCGGGAGAACCCGAACATCCGGGCCAGGGCGGCGTCCAGCCGCTCGCCCTCCAGGCCGTCGGGTACGGGGAGGCTACGGGTCTGCGCTGCGATACTCACCCACCCGAGTATGCCCGACCCGCACGGGCCCCTCTCCCGCCAGTGGGGCCCTCAACGCCCCGCAAGCCCGAAGTCAGGCCTTGGACTCCCCGTCCTCGCCCTCGCCGTCGGACTTCTCCGAGGTCGGCGCCCCGTGCGTGGTCCCGTCCGGGTTGGAGCCGCGGAACGACAGCAGCACCACCAGGATCCCGCCGCACACGATCGCCGAGTCCGCGAGGTTGAAGACCGCGAAGTGCTGGACCGAGATGAAGTCGACCACGTGGCCGCGGAACACGGACGGCGAGCGGAACAGCCGGTCGGTGAGGTTGCCGAACGCCCCGCCGAGCAGCAGGCCGAGGGCGATCGCCCAGGGCAGGCTGTACAGGCGGCGGGCGATCCGCCAGATCACCACGATGACGCCGGTGGCGATGGCGGTGAACAGCACGGTCAGCGCCTCGCCCATGCCGAACGCGGCGCCGCCGTTGCGGATCACCTGGAGGGTCATCCAGTCGCCGATCACCCGGATCGGCGCGGTGCGGTCCTCCAGGTTGGCGACGACCAGCAGCTTGGAGCCGAGGTCGATCAGATAAACGAGCAGCGCGACGACCAACAGCACGCTGATCCGACGCCGGCGAACCACCGCACGTGCCCCGTCGGCGGCAGTCGCGCCACCCTCGCCCCGGCGTTCCTCGGGCGCGGCGGAGCTCACCCGGTCACCCGCCCCGGTGGCAGAGGTGGGGACGGCGTCGTCCTGGGTCTGGTGGGAATCTGGCGTACTGATGATCCGCTCCGCTGCCGTGGGAAAAGCCGGTCGTCGTTACGGGGACGAGGGTACGACACCCGTAGGCCCGTTGGCCGCCCTGTACGACAATGTGCAGCGTGCAGGACGGCCTGGGGTCGCGACGACGGTCAGCGGCGCTCCTGCTTCGCCTTGCAGCTGACGCAGAGGGTGGCGCGCGGGAAGGCCTGCAGTCGGGCCTTGCCGACCGGCTGGCCGCAGGACTCGCACAGGCCGAAGCCGGTGCCTTCGAGGCGGCCCAGCGCGCGTTCGGTCTGGGCGAGGCTGTCGCGCGCGTTGTTGGCGAGCGAGAGCTCGCTCTCCCGGTTGATGTTCTTGGTGCCGGCGTCGACCTGGTCGTCGCCCGCCCCGTCGTTGGAGTCCCGCATCAGGCCGGCGATGGCGGCCTCGGAGGCCTCGATCTCGGAGCGCAGCCGCAGCAGGTCGGCCGCCAGTTCGTCGTGCAGTTCGGCGACTTCGGCGGCCGTCCACGGCTCTTCGCCGGGCCGGACCGGCAGCTCGGCCGGGTCCACCGCCTCGGCGCCGCGCGCGCCGGAGCCGGCCGGCGCGTGGGTGCGGCTGCTGGCTGCGGTGTGTCCGGTGGTACCGGTCTTTCGCCGCGCAGTACTCACGGTCCCCTCCCCTGGGTCGCTCGCCACGGCCTTGCGCGACCTCGCGGTCACGGTTCCTGTCGCCTTCTCAGCCATGGCTTTCGACCTCATTCACGAATGATCAGATGCGTCGGTTCCCGACGATCTTGCCGGTCCCGGAACGATAAACCTCATCGAATCGCCCCACAACGGGACATACCGAAGCGTTTCTTCGATCCCACCCGCCCAGCCTCCGCCTGTCCCGGCGCTGCACAAAGTTGTGCCCAGAACGCCTCCGGCTAACCACCCGGGACCCGGCTCACGGGTGCGCGAAACGGCTTGCGGAGGCCGATACACTGGGCCGTGCAAGGCGCAGATGGGACGAGTACCGACGTACGCAGCCATGAGCGACCCGGGGACGGTGCGAGCCCGGGGGTGTGCACGGCGGGAAGATCACCCCGGAGCCGCCGGAAGAACGGCCCGGTTCACCGGGCCTACTAGACCCGGCAGCAAACCCAAAGAGAGGGCCGCAGCGCGCGCGGTCAAGGAGGGTGGTACCGCGGGGCGGCTCGCCGTCTCGTCCCTCCGTCGGAGCCAGTCCACGCATCCGCCGGAGGTAGACGCACCCCATGTCGCCCACCTACAACACCGTGCCCGCGCAGGTCGACCTGCCCGTGCTCGAACACCAGATCCTTTCCTTCTGGCGTGACCAGAAGGTCTTCCAGCGCAGCCTGGAGCAGTCCGAGGGCCGCCCCGAGTGGGTGTTCTACGAGGGCCCGCCCACCGCCAACGGCATGCCGGGCGCCCACCACATCGAGGCCCGCGTCTTCAAGGACGTCTTCCCGCGCTACCGCACCATGAAGGGCTACCACGTGGCCCGCAAGGCCGGCTGGGACTGCCACGGCCTGCCGGTGGAGCTCGCGGTGGAGAAGGAGCTGGGCTTCTCCGGCAAGCCGGACATCGAGAAGTACGGCATCGCCGAGTTCAACGCCAAGTGCCGCGAGTCGGTCACCCAGTACACCGACGCGTTCGCAGAGCTCACCGAGCGGATGGGCTACTGGGTCGACATGGACCAGGCCTACCGCACCATGGACCCGTCCTACATCGAGTCGGTCTGGTGGTCGCTCCAGCAGATCTTCGACAAGGGCCTGCTGGTCCAGGACCACCGCGTCGCCCCGTGGTGCCCGCGCTGCGGCACCGGCCTCTCGGACCACGAGCTGGCCCAGGGCTACGAGACCGTGGTCGACCCGTCGGTGTTCGTGCGCTTCCCGCTCACCTCCGGCCCGCTGGCCGGCAACGCCGCCCTGCTGGTGTGGACCACCACCCCGTGGACCCTGGTCTCCAACACCGCCGCAGCCGTCCACCCGGAGGTGACCTACGTGGTCGCCACCGACGGCAACGAGCGCCTGGTGGTCGCCGAACCGCTGGTCGCCAAGGCCCTCGGCGAAGGCTGGGAGACCACCGGCGAGTCCTTCACCGGTGCCGAGATGGAGCGCTGGGCCTACCAGCGCCCGTTCGAGCTGGTCGAGATCCCGGACGCCCACTACGTGCTGACGGCCGACTACGTCACCACCGAGGACGGCACCGGCATCGTCCACCAGTCGCCCGCCTTCGGCGCCGACGACCTCGCGACCTGCCGCCGCTACGGCCTTCCCGTGGTCAACCCGGTGGAGACCGACGGCACCTTCGCCGCGGACGTCCCGCTGGTCGGCGGCGTGTTCTTCAAGAAGGCCGACGAAACCCTGGTCGCCGACCTGAAGGCCCGCGACCTGCTGTTCCGTCACCTCCCGTACGAGCACAGCTACCCGCACTGCTGGCGCTGCCACACCGCGCTGCTGTACTACGCGCAGCCGTCCTGGTACATCCGGACCACCGCCGTCAAGGACGCGATGATCCGTGAGAACGAGGCCACCAACTGGTACCCGGAGACGGTCAAGCACGGCCGCTTCGGCGACTGGCTGAACAACAACATCGACTGGGCGCTGTCCCGCAACCGCTACTGGGGCACCCCGCTGCCGATCTGGCGCTGCGCGGACGACCACCTGACCTGCGTCGGCTCGCTCGCCCAGCTCTCCGAGCTGACCGGCACCGACCAGTCGGCCCTCGACCCGCACCGCCCGTTCATCGACGAGGTCACCTTCCCCTGCCCGCAGTGCTCCACCACCGCGGTCCGGGTGCCCGAGGTGATCGACGCCTGGTACGACTCGGGCTCCATGCCGTTCGCGCAGTACGGCTACCCGTACCGCAACAAGGAGCTGTTCGAGCAGCGCTACCCGGCGCAGTTCATCTCCGAGGCGATCGACCAGACCCGCGGCTGGTTCTACACGCTGATGGCCGTCGGCACCCTGGTGTTCGACAAGAACAGCTACGAGAACGTCGTCTGCCTGGGCCACATCCTGGCCGAGGACGGCCGCAAGATGTCCAAGCACCTGGGCAACATCCTCCAGCCGATCCCGCTGATGGACCAGCACGGCGCCGACGCGATCCGCTGGTTCATGGCCGCCGGCGGCTCCCCCTGGTCGGCCCGCCGGGTCGGCCACGGAACGATCCAGGAGGTGGTCCGCAAGACCCTCCTCACCTACTGGAACACCGTCGCCTTCCAGGCCCTGTACGCCCGCACCGCCGGCTGGGCCCCGTCGGCCAACGACCCGTCCGCCGCCGAGCGCCCGCAGCTCGACCGCTGGGTGCTCTCCGAACTGCACACCCTGGTGCGCGAGGTGGACGCCTCCTACGAGGCGTACGACACCCAGCGGGCCGGCAAGCTGCTGTCCGGCTTCGTCGACGACCTCTCCAACTGGTACGTCCGCCGCGGCCGCCGCCGCTTCTGGCAGGGCGACGCCGCCGCGCTCGCCACCCTGCACGAGGCGCTGGAGACCGTCACCCGCCTGATGGCCCCGCTGACCCCGTTCATCACCGAGCGGGTCTGGCAGGACCTGGTCGTCCCGGTCACCCCGGACGCCCCGCTCTCCGTCCACCTCAGCAGCTGGCCGGTCGCCGACGAGACGCTCATCGACACCGAGCTCTCCAAGCACATGGCACTGGTCCGCCGCCTGGTCGAACTCGGCCGCGCCACCCGCGCCGAGAGCGGCGTCAAGACCCGTCAGCCGCTGTCCCGCGCGCTGATCGCCGCCCAGGGCTGGGAGGAACTCCCCGCCGACCTGCGCGCCCAGATCGCCGAAGAGCTCAACGTCTCCGTCCTGGAGTCCCTCGCCGCGGTCGGCGGCTCCCTCGTCGACACCTCCGCCAAGGCCAACTTCCGTGCCCTCGGCAAGCGTTTCGGCAAGGGCGTCCAGGACGTCGCCAAGGCCGTCGCCGCGGCCGACGCCGCCCGCCTCGCCGCGGAGCTGCGCGCCACCGGCGAGACCTCGGTCGAACTGAACGGCGAGACGGTGGCCCTCTCCCCCGACGAGGTCGTCATCACCGAGACCCCGCGCGAGGGTTGGGCCGTCGCCAACGAGTCCGGCGCGACCGTCGCCCTCGACCTGGCGATCACCCCCGAGCTCAAGCGCCTCGGCGTGGTCCGCGACGCGATCCGCCAGATCCAGGAGGCCCGCAAGAACTCCGGCCTCGACGTCGCCGACCGCATCCACCTCCAGCTCGCCACCACCGACGAGGACACCCTCGCCGCGCTGACCGAGCACCAGTCCCTGGTCGCCGCCGAGGTCCTGGCCGAGTCCCTCGGCCTCACCATCACCGACCCCGACGCCCCCCGCTTCTCCGACGAGAATCTCTCGCTGGAGTTCACGCTGCGACGGGCCTAGCAGTCAGGGGCGCTGGGGGTACCCCCAGCGCCCCTTCTCGCACCCACCCGCTCGCGCGAGCGACCTCGCACGAACCGCAATATCCGCCCGAGGACCGAACTCCCGTCCCCGGGCGGATCTCTGTGCGCCCGCCCCACCGACTCCACACGCAAACGCGAAGGGCGCCCCCGGCCGTCGTGGCCAAGGGCGCCCTTTCGATTACGCGTTGCGGGACCGCTAGTTGTCGCCGTCCTCGTCGATCAGGAACCCTCGCATCGGAGCGGGAGCCTGCTGCATCGGCTGCGGAGGCTGCGGCCGCACGGCCGCCATCGGCTGGGTCATGCCCGCCGGCGCCATCGCCCCGTTGGAGCTCGCGGAGGCGCCACCGAACGACGGGGTGCCGGCCGAGCTGCCGAAGGAGCTGCCACCGAAGGACTGGTTGCCGCCGAAGGACGGGGTGGACCCGAACGACGGTGCCGAGGAGGACATCGCGCCGGCACCGGCGGGCGCCATCGACGACGCAGCCGGCGGCAGCGACGCGGTGGCGGGGATCCGCGGCGGGGCGAGCGAGTCGTCCGCCTGCGACTCCAGCTGACGCAGCTGGGTCTCCAGGTAGGACTTCAGTCGCGTGCGGTACTCGCGCTCGAAGGCACGCAGGTCCTCGACCTTGCGCTCCAGCGTGGCGCGGGCGGACTCCAGCGAGCCCATCGCGACGCGGTGCTTCTCCTGCGCGTCCCGCTCCAGCGCGTCGGCCTTGGCACGGGCGTCGCGCTCCAGACCCTCGGCGCGGCTGCGGGCCTCGCCGACAATCTTGTTGGCCTCGGAACGGGCCTCGGAGATGGCCTGGTCGGCGGTCTGCTGGGCGAGCGCGAGCACCCGGGCGGCGCTGTCGCCACCGGGACCCTGCTGCTGCTGCATCGGGTTGCCCATCGGGCCACCCATCGGCTGCAGCTGCTGGCCACCCATCGGCTGGAGCTGCTGCCCACCGAGCTGCTGCCCACCGAGCTGCTGGCCGCCCATGGTCTGACCCATCTGCTGCTGCATCGGGTTGCCCATCGGCTGCAGCATCTGACCGCCCATCGGCTGGACCAGCTGCTGCTGGCCGCCCATGGTCTGGCCCATCTGCTGCTGCTGCATCGGGTTGCCCATCGGACCGCCCATCGGGCCGCCCTGACCGGCAGGCAGCTGCGGCGCGCCGGACGGCAGGCCGAGCGGCTGGTTGCCCATCCCCTGCTGGGGGCCGGCGAGCTGCTGCGGGCCACCGAGCTGCTGCGGACCGGGGCCCTGCTGCTGGCCGGGCACCGGGGGGCCGGATATGGCGGCGGGCACGGGAGCGCCGGGGCGTCCGCCGTCCTGCGGAGCCTGCTGCTCCTTGCGCATGTTCGCCTGGTTCTGCGCGGCAGCACGGGTGGCGGCCGCCAGCTTGGCGCGCAGGTCCTCGTTCTCGCGCAGCAGGCGGGTCAGCTCGGCTTCGACCTCGTCGAGGAAGGCATCGACCTCGTCCTCGTCATAGCCTTCGCGCAGCCGGACGGTCGTGAACTGCTTGTTCCGAACGTCCTCGGGGGTCAATGGCATCTCTTCACCTCAACGTGATCGTCGGACCGGCATCCTGTCGCATCGTTCAGAACGACAGGCGCTGCACGAGCGAGATCAGGACATACACAATGATCATCAGTACGAAGAAGGACAGGTCGAGCGCCACGCCCCCGAGACGCAACGGCGGGATGAATCGCCGAAGAAGCTTGAGTGGCGGATCCGTGACAGTGTACGTGGCCTCCAGCACCACGACCATGGCCTTCCCAGGACGCCACGATCGAGCGAACTGGAACACCCAGTCCATCACCAGCCTGAAGAGCAGGATCAGTAGGAACACGGTCAGCACCCAATAGAGCACCGAACCGAAGATTCCCATCACTTCTCCCTCTCCCTGACCGGCAGTCCGTCAGTGACGCACTGTCAAACTGATCCACACAGAAAGTCGTGGCCGGGTCAGCTCTGGTTGAAGAACCCACCCTCGGCGATCCGAGCCTTGTCCTCCGCCGTGACATCGACGTTAGCAGGCGACAGGAGGAACACCTTCTGTGTCACGCGCTCGATACTGCCGTGCAGACCGAAGACCAGTCCAGCCGCGAAGTCTACGAGCCGCTTGGCATCCGTGTCGTCCATCTCGGTCAAATTCATGATCACGGGCGTGCCGCCACGGAACTGCTCCCCGATCGTACGGGCCTCGTTGTAGGTCCGGGGGTGCAGCGTGGTGATGCGGTAGGGCTCTCGTTCGTTGACGACCTTGGGCATGATCACCGGGGTGCTCTTCTCCAGGTTGCGGTGGCGCTCGGATGTGATGGACGACACGGGAGCCATGCGCGGCTGCTCCTGACGGATCGGCACCGCGGCGGGCACCGGCTGGGGCGCGATCTGGGCCACGGGCGCCGGCTGCGCGGCGGCCGCCGCGGCGGGGGCCGCGGCCCGCAGGTCCTCGGTGCGACCGGTGCGGATCGGCTCCGGGTCCGTGTCGTAGTCGTCGTCGGGGTCGTACCCCTGGCTGTCGTAGGTCTCGTCCTCGACCAGGCCGAGATAGACCGCCATTTTGCGCATCGCGCCGGCCATGCTGCTGTCTCCTCCGCTCATGCGCCCACCGTTCACCTGCGGACGCCGTGATGGTCACGGCCGGTCAGGCCGACGGTCCGTCAGACCGCGGAGGTGTGCGCTCGGATGCGATCCACGGTTGCCCAGCAGACTGATCATCTGCTAGGTTCTGTCCTATTTTGTCCTGCAGTCTGATCTACTTACTCGGTGACGTTACCCGAGCGGTGACCGCACTCCGAGTACCGCCGTACCGACGCGTACATGTGTCGCTCCGGCGGCGATCGCCTGCTCCAAATCTCCGCTCATCCCTGCCGAAACCATCGTGGCAGTCGGATGCTCGGCGCGTACGGCGCTTGCGATTTCCGCAAGGCGCGCGAAGGAGCGCGCGGGGTCGCCCGCCAAGGGGCCCGCGAGCGGTGCGACCGTCATCACACCGTCCATTCGCAGCCCGGGCGTGTCGGCGATCTTCCCGGCCAGCGCGAGCACGTCGGCGGGCGCCACGCCCGCACGGTGCTCGCCCTCGCCCGACTCCTTGTCAAGAGCGACCTGCACCAGGCAGCCCAGCGGCGGCCGTTCGGCGTTGCGGACGGCCGCGGCGAGCGAGTCGACCAGACGGTCGCGGTCCACCGAATGCACCAGATCGGCGTAACGGACCACCGAACGGGCCTTGTTGGTCTGCAGCTGGCCGACGAAGTGCCAGGTCAACGGGAGGTTGACGCAGCGTTCGGCCTTCGGGGCGGCGTCCTGGTCGCGGTTCTCCGCAACGTCGGTGACGCCGAGTCCGGCGAGCAGCGCGGTGTCCTCGGCGGGGTAGGTCTTGGTCACCACGATCAGGGTGACCTCCTCGCGCGGGCGCCCGGCCGCGGCGCAGGCGTCGGCGATCCGCCGCTCGACCACGTCGAGGTTGGCACCGAGTTGGTCGAAGCGGTCGCGCTGAGCGTCCGTCAGGGCGGCCGCGAAGTCGGCGCCACCGGGGAACGGACCGAAGATGTCGTTCGTCATGAGAGTGCAGGCCCCAGCCAGACGTAGCTTGCGAGTCGGCCGGTCCGCTGCTCCCGACGGTAGGAGTAGTGGTCCGGGGATTCCATGGTGCAGACAGAAGATCGCACCACATCGCGCACGCCCGCCTCGGCGAGTTGGGCGGCGACGCCGGCCGGCACGTCCAGGGCGGGAGTGCCCCAGGAGGTTTCCGACCGGGCGGCCGGGACGAGCGCGGCCACCTCGGCGCGCATCGCCTCCGGCACTTCGTAGCAACGGCCGCACACGGCGGGGCCGGTGGCGGCGAGGATCCGCTCGGGGCGGGCCCCGAGTTCACGCATCGCGGCGACCACCGCGGGCACGACCCCGGCCGCCAGGCCCGGTCGCCCCGCGTGCGCCGCGCCGGTCACGCCGGCCTCGGGGTCGGCCAGCAGCACCGGCACGCAGTCGGCGGTGAGCACCGCGAGGGCCAGCGGACGGTCGGTGACCACCGCGTCCACCGTCGGGGCGTACCCGGCGGGCTGGCGGTCCGTCACCACCGCGACGTCGGCGCCGTGCACCTGGTTCATCCAGACCACATCGGCCGGATCCAGTCCCAGGTCGCGGGCTGCGAAGAAACGGTTCTGCACTACGGCTTCGGGCGAGTCGCCCACCGCACCGCCGAGGTTGAGCTCCCCGTACGGCGCGGTGCTCACCCCGCCCCACCGGGTGGTGGAGGCGAAGTGAGCACCGTTGCGAAAGGCCGTTTGGATCACTTCAGGAAGTCCGGCACGTCGAGCTCCTCGGCGGGGCTCTCGACGTACGGCTGGCGCACCGGCTGCACCTGCGGCGGCACCGGCGCGGCGGTGGTCACCGGCACCGGGGCCTCGGACGGACGGGTCGGCTCGTCGGAGCGGGTGACCGAACCGATCGAACCGTAGGACGGGCGGGTGGCCGGACGCTCCGGGGCGGCCGGGGAGCTGCTGCTCGACGCCGAGCTGGAGGCCGACTTGACCACCGGCTCGCGGACGATGGCCGGCGGCTGCCCGCCGTCGAAGCCGGCCGCGATCACGGTGACCCGGACCTCGTCGCCGAGCGCGTCGTCGATGACCGCACCGAAGATGATGTTCGCCTCGGGGTGGGCGGCCTCGCTGACCAGCTGGGCCGCCTCGTTGATCTCGAACAGGCCGAGGTCGGAGCCGCCGGAGATGGACAGCAGCACACCGCGGGCGCCGTCGATCGAGGCCTCCAGCAGCGGCGAGGAGATCGCCATCACGGCGGCGGCCTTGGCGCGGTCCTCGCCGCGCGCCGAGCCGATCCCCATCAGCGCCGAACCGGCGTCCGACATCACCGACTTGACGTCGGCGAAGTCCAGGTTGATCAGACCGGGGGTGGTGATCAGGTCGGTGATGCCCTGGACACCGGAGAGCAGCACCTGGTCGGCGGAGCGGAACGCGTCCAGCACCGAGACCTGGCGGTCGGAGATCGACAGCAGCCGGTCGTTGGGGATCACGATCAGGGTGTCGACCTGCTCGCGCAGGGAGGCGATGCCGTCCTCCGCCTGGTTGGCGCGACGGCGGCCCTCGAAGGTGAACGGGCGGGTGACCACACCGATGGTCAGCGCGCCGAGCGAGCGGGCGATGTTGGCCACCACGGGCGCGCCGCCGGTGCCGGTGCCGCCGCCCTCGCCGGCCGTCACGAAGACCATGTCGGCCCCCTTGAGGACCTCCTCGATCTCCTCGCGGTGGTCCTCCGCGGCCTTCCGGCCGACCTCCGGGTTGGCGCCGGCGCCGAGGCCGCGGGTGAGCTCACGGCCGACGTCGAGCTTCACGTCGGCGTCGCTCATCAGGAGGGCCTGCGCATCGGTGTTGATCGCGATGAACTCGACGCCCTTGAGCCCGACCTCGATCATCCGGTTGATGGCGTTGACGCCTCCGCCACCGATGCCGACGACCTTGATGACCGCGAGGTAATTCTGGGGTGCTGCCACGTCGGGGCCTCTCGCCTCGAATTTCCGGGTCGGCTCCCCTGGATACGAAGGCCGACGGATGTCGATGGGTGGGAAGCACGTGGTTCCAACCCGAACCCTAAACTTGAGGTTGAGGGTTATCGCTGTGCCGGTGTCAGTTCGTTGTCAAGCACAGCTCGTTGACACAGGACAGTAGGTCGCAACCAACGCGTGTTCCAACGAACACGCCGAGCTTCCCTTTTTCTTTTGAGCCTATGTGATCATCGACCCCCCGGTGAAACCGGGGTGACCACCAAGGGTCGGACCGGAGCCTCGGCTCCGTCAATACCTCCCCCGGGCAATGAACTTACCGGATCAGCCGGACACCGCCGGGGCATCCGGCGCACTCACGTCGTAATTCGACGCCTTCCGGCCGAGCAGGGCCGTCAACACCCGTGCCTTGCGGGCGGTGTCCTCCGCGCTGCCCCAGCGAACCGTTGCGCCGGAGGCGAGTTGGAGGCGGATGTCGTCGTACGAATAGACCGTGAGCGAACCGGCCTGCTTCGCCACCTCCGACGGGAGGCCGGCGGCCACCGTGATCGCCGAACGGACCAGCGTGGGGCGGTCGATGACGGCCAGTGCGTCGTTGGCCGGCTGGCCGAGTTCGAGCGCCACCAGCGGTACGCCGCTCGGCGGCTGCGGCTCGGTGGCGAATTCCACACCCAGCGCGTCGACCTGGACGAACCGGCCGTCCTCGGCACGGATCGCCGCCACCGGTTGACGCTCCGTCACCTTCACCCGCAGCGTGTGCGGCCAGCCGCGCCACACCTCGACCCGGGCCACCCGGGGCACCTTGCCCACCAGTTGCTCGGCCCGGCCCAGGTCCACCCGGGCCAGCGGGCCGCGGGCGGTGGAGCCGAGCGCCCGCTCCACCTCGTCCTGGCTCAACTTACCGGAGTCCAGGCCCTGCACGGCCACCCGGCGGACCTCCAGCGCGGAGGAGAAGAACACCGTCCAGCCGAGCGCGCCGAGCACCAGGGCGCCGAGCACCGCCAGCACCAGCACGCCCCTGCGGGACAGTCGGAGCCGGGGCGGACGGGCCTCGTCGCCGTCCTCCCCGAACTCCTCCTCGTAGTCCTCGTCAGCCACGGCGGCGGCCGCCGCGGCCGGCCTCGATCGCCTCGTACACCATCTGCACCAGCAGGTCGTCGGCGTCCCGGCGGCCGAACTCGGCGGCGGAGCGAGACATCTCCCACAGCTTCGCCGGGTCGGTGAGCACCGGCAGCACGTTCTTCAGGACCCAGTCCGTGGTCAGGTCGGCGTCGTCCACCAGCAGGCCGCCGCCGGCCTTCACCATCGGCTGGGCGTTCAGCCGCTGCTCGCCGTTGCCGATCGGCAGCGGCACGAACGCGGCCGGCAGGCCGACCGCGGCCAGCTCGGCCACCGTCATCGCGCCGGCCCGGCAGAGCATCATGTCGGCCGCCGCGTACGCCAGGTCCATCCGGTCCACGTACGGCACCGCTCGGTACGGCGGCATGCCCGGGATGTCGTCGATGGTCGGCAGCTCGTTCTTCGGGCCGACCGCGTGCAGGATCTGCACGCCGTACTGCTGGAGCCGGGGCGCGATCGCCTGCACCGTCTCGTTCAGCCGGCGGGCACCCTGCGAGCCGCCGGACACCAGCAGGGTGGGCAGTCGCTGGTCCAGGCCGAAGTAGTGCCGGGCCTCCGCGCGCACCGTGCCGCGGTCCAGGGTGGCGATGGTGCGGCGCAGCGGGATGCCGATGTAGCGGGAGTCGCGCAGCTTGGAGTCCGGGGTGGAGACCGCCACGAAGTCGCTGTAGCGGGCGCCGATCTTGTTGGCCAGGCCCGGACGGGCGTTCGCCTCGTGCACCACGATCGGCACCCCGGCGCGCTTGGCGGCCAGGTAGGCGGGCATCGCCACGTAGCCGCCGAAGCCGACCACCGCGTCGGCGTTGACCCGCTCGATGACCTCCTGGGCGGCCCGCACGGTGCCGCGCAGCCGGCCCGGGACGGTGATCAGCTCGGGGGTGGGCTTACGGGGCAGCGGCACCGCCGGGATCAGCGCCAGCTCGTAGCCGCGCTCCGGGACCAGCCGGGTCTCCAGGCCGCGCTCGGTGCCGAGGGCGGTGATTCCGACGGACGGGTCGTGCCTGCGCAGCGCGTCCGCGAGCGCCATGGCCGGCTCGATGTGGCCGGCGGTCCCGCCGCCGGCGAGTACGACATGCACCGAAATTCACCGCTCCCTGCGCGTTGGCCCGGGGGCCTTCCGCGCTGTGGTTTTCCTACCTGGCACCACCCGGTCCAGGACGGACCCGAACCGGGAGTTGGCCCCTTTACGCCATCGGCGGGGCCGGGCAGCCAGCGCTGCCTTCGCCGCCGGGGTGCTGCGCGCGAAGCACAGCAGCAGCCCGATGGCGCACATGGCCGACAGCATCGCGGAACCACCGTACGAGAACAGCGGCAGCGGGACGCCCGCGATGGGCAGGAGTCCCAGCGCCGACCCCAGGTTGACCACGGCCTGAGCCATGATCCACGTGGTGGCGGCGCCCGCCGCGTACCGGACGAACGGGTCCGTGGTGCTGAGAGCCACACGGATACCCGCGTAGCCTAGTGCCGCGAAGAGCGCGAGCACGGACAGCGTCCCCACCAGGCCGAGCTCCTCGCCGGTCGCCGCGAAGATGAAGTCGGTGTGCGCCTCCGGGAGTTGCCCCCATTTCTCGACGCCCGCACCCAGTCCGGATCCGAACGGCCCGCCGGCGGCCAGCGCGTACAGTCCGTGCAGCGCCTGGAAGCAGTCCAGGTTGGGGTCCGGCTTGGTGACGCCGACGCAGGCCAGCCGGCCCAGGCGGTGCGGCACCGTGATGATCAGCGCGGTGCACGCGACCACCGCGATGCCCAGGGTGGCCGCGAACAGCCGCAGCGGCGCGCCGACCATCCAGAGCAGGCCGAACAGCATCGCGACCAGCACCATCGTGGTGCCCATGTCGCCGCCCAGCATGATCAGCATCATCAGCACGACGGTGCCGGGCACCAGCGGGATCAGCAGGTGCTTCCACTGGTTGAGCATGTGGGTGCGCTGCTTGCGGGCCAGCAGGTCGGCCGCCCACAGCAGCAGCGCGAGTTTGGCGAACTCGGACGGCTGGATCTGGAAGAAGCCCAGGCTGATCCAGTTCCGGTTGCCGTTGATCCGCACCCCGATGCCCGGGATCGCCACCAGCACCAGCGCGGCCACCACCCCGAACAGCAGCGGGTACACGGCGGTGCGCAGCACCTTCACCGGTGCCCGGGTGAGCGCGACGGCGATCGCCCCGCCCAGCAGCAGGGCGATCAGCTGCTTGCGGAAGAAGAACGTCATCGGCAGCCCGAAGTCCACCACCACGCTCTGCGAGGCGGAGAACACCATCACCAGCCCGAGCACCACCAGCAGCGCCGCCGAACCCAGGATCAGGTAATAGGGCGTCAACGGACGGGCCATCAAGTACCCGAACCGCTCACGCGCTGCGCGCACCCGCGCCACCGGACCGGCCGACTTGAAGGTGGTCGTGGTCGCCGAGACCAGTCGCAGACGCGGCTGCTTCTCGCTGGGCGGCACGTCCGTCTCCTCGTCGTCGGGGGCGCCTACAGGGCGGGTGGAGCTGGCGGGCGGGCGCGAAATCAGGGGCGCGGGGAACTGCGCGACAAGCGCGAAGCCCGTCCGCCAGGTCGCGATCACGTGCAAGCCATTGTCCTGCATCGCGATCTTGCTGACGGGTGCCTTCCGCTCGGCGCAGTTCCCCGCGCCCCTGTTTTCGCGCTCGCCTGCCTACATGCTTCGAACGGCCGCCGCGAACATGTCCCCGCGCTCACCGTAGTTGGTGAACATGTCCATCGACGCGCAGGCGGGTGCGAGCAGGACGGTGTCGCCCTTCTGCGCGGCGGCGGCCGCCACGCGGACGATCTCGGCCATCGCCTCGGCGCCAGTCTTCCCGGGCGCGGGTTCGAACACCGGGACTTCCGGGGCGTGTCGCGCCAGCGCCTCGCGGATCAGCTGCCGGTCCTGGCCGATCAGCACGGCGGCCCGCAGCCGGGGGGCCGCGTCGGCGACCAGCTGGTCGAACGTCGCGCCCTTGGCGAGGCCGCCGGCGATCCACACCACGGGGCGGTAGGCGGCCAGCGAGGCGGCCGTCGCGTGGGTGTTGGTGGCCTTGGAGTCGTCCACGTAGGTCACGCCGTCGACCTCGGCGACGTGCGCGATGCGGTGGGCGTCGGGCCGGAAGGCGCGCAGCCCGTCGCGGACGGCCTTGGCGTCCACGCCGTACGCCCGGGCGAGCGCGGCGGCGGCGAGCGCGTTGGCGATGTTGTGCGGCGCCGGCGGGTGGATGTCGGCGACGGCGCCGATCTCCGCGGCGGCACGGTCCCGGTCGGGGACGAAGGCGCGGTCGACCAGCAGGCCGTCCACGACGCCGAGGTTGGAGATGCTGGGGGCGTCGAGGCCGAAGCCGATCGCGCGGCAGCCCTCCTCGACGTCGGCCTCGCGGACCAGTGCCTCGGTGGCGGGGTCGGCGAGGTTGTAGACGCAGGCGACCTGGTTGCCCTGGTAGATCCGGCCCTTGTCGGCGGCGTAGGCCTCCATCGAGCCGTGCCAGTCGAGGTGGTCGGGGGCCAGGTTGAGCACCGCGCCGGAGTGGACGCGCAGCGAGGGCGCCCAGTGCAGCTGGTAGCTGGAGAGTTCGACGGCGAGGACGTCGTAGGGCTCCTCGGCGAGGACCGCGTCCAGCACCGAGACACCCACGTTGCCGACGGCGGCGGTGCGCTTGCCGGCGGCGGTGAGGATGGACGCCAGCATCTGGACGGTGGTGGTCTTGCCGTTGGTGCCGGTGACGGCCAGCCAGGGGGCCGGCTCGCCGGTGGCGGGGTGCGGGGTGCGCAGCCGCCACGCGAGTTCGACGTCGCCCCAGACCGGGACGCCGGCCTGCTCGGCGGCGCCGAACAGCGGGCTGTCGGGGGCCCAGCCCGGCGAGGTGACGATCAGCCGGGTGCCCTCGGGCAGGGTGGTGCCGTCGCCGAGGCGGACGGCGATGCCCTGTTCGGTGAGGGCGGCGGCCTTGGCGTCCAGCGCGGGGCCGGTGCCGCCGTCCACGACGGTGACGTGCGCGCCGAGCCCGTGCAGGACTCGGGCGGCGCTGACCCCGGAGAGGCCGAGTCCCGCGACGACGACCGGCAGGCCGGCCCACTCCGGGTTGATCATCCGGTCACCCATCCCGCGTAGAAGAGTCCGAGTCCGACGGCGACGCACAGGCCCTGGATGATCCAGAACCGGACCACGATCAGGACTTCGCTCCAGCCCTTGAGTTCGAAGTGGTGCTGGAGTGGCGCCATCTTGAAAACGCGCTTGCCGGTCATCCGGAACGAGCCGACCTGGATGATCACCGAAAGGGTGATGATCACGAACAGGCCGCCGAGGACGGCGAGCAGCAGCTCGGTGCGGGAGACGATGGCCAGACCGGCCAGGGCGCCGCCGAGGGCGAGCGAGCCGGTGTCACCCATGAAGATCTTCGCGGGCGAGGTGTTCCACCACAGGAAGCCGAAGCAGGAGCCCATCAGGGCGGCGGCGACCACGGCGAGGTCCAGCGGGTCGCGGACCTCGAAGCAGGACGCGGTGGCCTTGATCGCGTAGGCGCAGTTCTGGGTGTGCTCCCACAGGCCGATGAAGGTGTAGGCGCCGAAGACCATCACCGAGGCGCCGGTGGCGAGGCCGTCCAGACCGTCCGTCAGGTTCACGCCGTTCGACATCGCGGCGATCATGAAGTAGGCGAAGAGGACGAACAGCACCGGGCCGACGGCCCACTTGAAGTCCTGCGCGAACGACAGGTGCGTGGACGCCGGGGTCAGGCCGCGGCTGTCGCTGAACTGGAGCGCCAGGATGGCGAAGGCGAGCGCCACGAAGGACTGGCCGAGCAGCTTCGCCTTGGCCCGCAGGCCCAGCGAACGGCGCTTGACCACCTTGATGTAGTCGTCCAGGAAGCCGACCAGGCCCAGGCCGGTGGTCAGGAACAGCACCAGCAGGCCGGAGGCAGTGGGCGACTCGCCCGTTATCGCCTTGGTCGCGAAGTAGGCGATCAGGGTGGCCAGGATGAAGGCGATGCCGCCCATGGTGGGCGTGCCCTTCTTGCTG
The DNA here is from genome assembly GCF_043200475.1 of Kitasatospora sp. NPDC048407. Taxonomy (NCBI): domain Bacteria; kingdom Bacillati; phylum Actinomycetota; class Actinomycetes; order Kitasatosporales; family Streptomycetaceae; genus Kitasatospora; species Kitasatospora sp. NPDC048407. The sequence goes on from NZ_JBICXW010000026.1 coordinate 18,675, forward strand.
TGGTGCGCCTTGGGGCCGTCGTCACGGATGTACTGGCCGTACCCGTGCCGGGCGAGCAGCTTGATCAGGGCGGGGGTGCCGAGCAGCGTCAGCACCAGGCCGATCAGGCCGGAAAAGAGGATCTGCTTCACTTCGCGGCACCGTCCGCGAGCAGTGCCTCGGCGACCTTCTCGAGGCCGACCGAACGGGATGCCTTCACCAGGACCACGTCCCCCGGCCGCACCTGACTGCGCAGCAGCTCGATCGCCGCGTCCGCGTCGGACACCAGCACCGACTCCTCACCCCACGAACCTTCGTTTCTCGCGCCCAGTTCCATCCGGGCCGCCTCGCGTCCGCCGACCGCCACCAGCTTGGTGATGTCGAGCCGGACGGCGAGCCGTCCGATGGCGTCGTGCTCGTCGAAGCTGTCCTCGCCGAGCTCCCGCATCTCACCGAGCACCGCCCAGGTGCGGCGGCGCTCCGGGCCCTTGCCCGCCATCGTCGCCAGTGCCCGCAGCGCGGCCCGCATGGACTCCGGGTTCGCGTTGTAGGCGTCGTTGACGACGGTCAGGCCATCGGCCCGGTCGACCACCTCCATGCGCCAACGGGACAGCGCACCGGCTTCGCCGAGTGCCTCGGCGACGCGGTCGACGGGCATCCCGAGCTCCACCGCCACCGCAGCGGCGGCGAGGGCGTTCGAGACGTGGTGCTCACCGTACAGGCGCAGCTGCACGGGTGCGGAACCGGCCGGGGTGCTGAGCGTGAACTGTGGCCGCCCGGTGGCGTCCAGGCGAACATCGGTGGCACGGATGTGTGCGTCCGAGGATTCGCCGAACAGCACGACGCGGGCCTTGGTGCGGCTGCTCATGGCACGCACCAGCGGGTCGTCGGCGTTCAGCACGGCGACGCCGTCGGCCGACAGCGCCTCCACCATCTCGCCCTTGGCCTCGGCGATGCCCTCCTTGGAGCCGAACTCGCCGACGTGCGCGGTGCCGATGTTCAGCACCAGGCCGACGGTGGGCGGGGTGATGCCGGTCAGGTACTCGATGTCGCCCTTGTGCCGGGCGCCCATCTCCATCACCAGGTGACGGGTGGTCGGGGCGACCTGGAGGGCGGTCAGCGGGTGGCCGATCTCGTTGTTGTGCGAGCCCGCCGGGAAGACCGTCTCGCCGTGCTTGGCCAGCAGTTGACCGATCAGGTCCTTGGTGGAGGTCTTGCCGGCCGAGCCGGTGAGCGCCACGATCCGCACCTCGGTGGCGCGGGCGACCACGGCGCGGGCGAGCCGGCCGAGCGCGACGACCACGTCGTCGACCAGGATCGCGGGCACGCCGACCGGGCGGGTCGCGAGCACCGCGACCGCGCCGTCGGCGACCGCCTTGGCGGCGAAGTCGTGGCCGTCGACGCGTTCGCCGAGCACGCACACGAACAGGCCGCCGGGCTCGATCTTCCGGTTGTCGGTGACCACCGCACCGGTGATCAGCGCGTCCGGGTCGGCCGCGTCCAGGGTGCCGTCGACCGCCTTCGCGGCCTCGGCCAGGGAAAGTGCGATCACCGGTCTGCCTCCATCAACTGCTCCATCGCGACCCGCAGTACCTCGCGGTCGTCGAACGGGCGGACCTCGCCCTTCACGTACTGCCCGAGCTCGTGGCCCTTGCCCGCCACGAGGACGGTGTCCCCGGCGTGCGCCCGGGCGACGGCCAGCGCGATCGCCTCGGCGCGGTCGGGGACGGCGAGCACCTCGGCGCGCTCGTCCTCGGGCACCTCGGCGGCGCCGCTCAGCATGGTGGCGAGGATCGCCAGCGCGTCCTCGGAACGCGGGTTGTCGCTGGTGAGGACGGCGGTGTCGGCGAGCCGGGCGGCGATCGCCCCCATCGGGGCGCGCTTGTACGGGTCGCGGTCGCCGCCGCAGCCGACGACGACGTGCAGCCGGCCCTTGGTGACCTCGCGCAGCGAGGCGAGCACGGCGCTGAGCGCGTCCGGCTTGTGCGCGTAGTCGACCACGGCGACGTACGCCTGCCCGGCGTCGACCTTCTCCAGCCGGCCGGGCACGCCCGGGACCTGGGCCACCCCGGCGACCGCGGCGTCCAGCTCGATGCCGGCGGTGACCAGCGCGGTGATCGCGCCGAGCGCGTTGGCGACGTTGAACGGGCCGGGGAGCGGCACCGAGGCCTCGGCGCGGGCGCCGTCCGGGCCGAGCACGGTGAAGGTGGAGCCGGCCGGGCCGAGCTGGACGTCGACGGCGCGCCAGTCGGCTGCCGGGTCGCCCGCGGCGGAGAACGTCACCATCGGGATCCGGGCCTCGCCGGCCAGCCGGCGGCCGTAGGAGTCGTCGCGGTTGGCGACGCCGAGCCGGGCCTTGCCGGGCTCGAACAGCCGGGCCTTGGCCCGGTAGTAGTCCTCCATGTCGGGGTGGAAGTCGAGGTGTTCCGGCGTCAGGTTGTTGAACAGCGCGACGTCGTAGGCCACGCCGTCGGTGCGGCCGTACACCAGCGCGTGGCTGGAGACCTCCATGACCACCGAGTCGGCGCCGGACTCGTTCATCACGGCGAGCACCGCGTGCAGGTCGGTGGCCTCGGGGGTGGTGCGCTCGGACTTGATCCGCTCGGTGCCGACCCGCATCTCGACGGTGCCGATCACGCCGGGCAGCCGGCCGGCCCCGCGCAGGCCGCCCTCGACCAGGTACGAGGTGGTGGTCTTGCCGTTGGTGCCGGTCAGGCCGATCATCAGCATCCGCTCGGCGGCGGCCCCGTAGACCGCCGCGGCGAGCTCGCCCATCACCGCTCGCGGGCTGTCCACCACCAGCAGCGGCACGCCCGCGCCGGCGGCCAGCTCCGCGCCGGCGGCGTCGGTGAGCACCGCGACCGCGCCGGACGCCACCGCACCGGCGGCGAACGCCGCACCGTGGTGGTTGGCGCCGGGGAAGGCGACGTACACGTCGCCCGGACGCACCGCCCGGGAGTCGTGGGTGATGCCGGTGACGGCGGGCCCGTCAACGGGCGGCAGCCCGAGCAGCCGGGCCGCCTCGGCGAGGGGCAGCGCCGCGGCGCGGCTCGGACGAGGGGGACTCGCGGAGATTTGATCGGATTTCGGCACGGCCGGAAGGCTATCGGCCCCATGCCCCCCTGGGCCAAACCGGGCCCCGGTCGTGACGCTGCTCACATCGCGCTCGGCGCGCCGCGAAGTGTCGGGGGTGTCGCTCATCTCAGGGCTTCCAGTCGACGGGCAGGTTCGGCGCCTCGCTGCCGCTCGGCGGAACCTGGAGGGTCTTGAGGGTGAACTCCATCACCTGCTTGAACACGGGCCCGCACAGCTGCCCGCCGAAGTGCCCGTTGACCGGGTGCTGGATGACGCAGGAGACCGTCACCCGGGGCTGGTCGGCGGGCGCGAAGCCGATGAAGGAGGCGGTGTACCCGGAGTACTTGCCGGTCTTCGGGTCCACCCGGTCGGCGGTGCCGGTCTTTCCGGCCACCCGGTAGCCCGGGATCTGCGCCTTGTTGCCGGTGCCCTGCTCGTCGGTGACGACGGACTCCAGCATCTCGGTCAGCGTCTTCGCGGTCGCTTCCGTCACCACCCGGCTCTGCGCCCCGGCCGGCGCGGGCGTGAACCGCCCGTCCGGGCCGGTGGTGCCGGCCAGCAGACTGGGCGCGACCCGTACGCCGCCGTTGGCGATGGTGGAGAACACCGAGGTGGCCTGCAGGGCGTTCACCGAGAGGCCCTGGCCGAACGGGATGGTGTACTGCTGCGAGCCGTTCCAGTCCTCCGGCTTGGCCAGGATGCCGCGGGTCTCCCCGGGGAATCCCAGCCCGGTGGGCTTGCCGATGCCGAACTTGTCGAGGTACCCGGCGAGCACCTTGTTGGACTCGGCCTGGGTGGCGCCCAGGTGTTCGGCGGCCTCGATGGTGCCGATGTTGGACGACTTGGCGAGCACGCCGGCCAGCGTCAGGTACCAGGTCTCGTGGTCGATGTCGTCGTGGAACACCCGGTCGGAGCGCTGCAGCGTGTTCGGCACGGTGACGTGGGTGTCCCAGTTCGCCGAGCCGGTGTCCAGCACCGCGGCCATGGTCATCAGCTTCGCGGTGGAGCCCGGCTCGTAGGCGTCCTGCAGGGCCGGGTTGCCGAGCTGGTCGGCGCGGGCCGAGGACAGGTCGTTCGGGTTGAAGCCCGGGGATGACGCCATCGCCAGCACCTGACCGGTCTTCACGTCCTGGACTATCACATAGCCCTTCTCCGCACCGGAGTTGGACACCTGGTCGGTGATGGCGCGCTGCGCCGCCCACTGGATGTCCGGGTTCACCGTCAGCCGCAGGTCGTTGCCGGGCACCGCGTCCTGCCGGCTGCCGCCGGCGGTGGCGACCCGGCGGCCCCCGGCCGAGGCGTAGGTGGAGTAGCCGTCCTCGCCGGCCAGCTGCTGCTGGTACTGGAGTTCCAGGCCGCCGGTGCCGGTGCCCTCGGCGTTGACGAAGCCGACCAGGTTGGCGGCCAGGCCGTTCGCCGGGTAGCTGCGCTTGGTCGACTGCTCCCAGAACACCCCGGCCAGCGGGTTCACGCAGGCGTTGTCGAGGAACTGCCGGCCGCCCTTCTCGGCGGGCTTGCCGAGCAGTTCGCGCTGGCCCCGGCAGTTGGCCGTGTCGGTCTGCCTGGCCAGCGAGGACTTCAGGTCGGCGATCTGCGCCTTGGCCTGCGGGGTCTGACGGGAGGTCAGCAGGGCGTACTGGCTCTTCGGGTTCTTCGCGTTCGGGTGCAGCGAGCCCGCCAGCTTCTCCTTCGACACGCCGAGGATCGGCGCGAGCAGCCCCGCGGCCTGCTCCGGGGCGTCCGGCAGGTGGGTCGCCTCGGGGGTGAACATGGTCGGGTCGGCGGTGATGTCGTACGCGTCCACGGTGGTGGCCAGCACGGTGCCGTCGGCGGCGGTGATCGAGCCGCGCTCGGCGGGCAGCTTCACCCGCACGTACTTGTTGGCGCCCGCGCCGGCCGCCAGCGCGTCGGAGTCCAGCAGCTGGAGCTGTACCAGCCGGCCCGCGAAGATCGCGAACACCAGGCCCAGACTGACCGTCACCAGCCGCAGCCGGCGCTTCGGATCGGCCAGCTTGATGGCCCGCGGGACGGACGCCGGGCGGCGGCCCGGGGCGGGGCGGCGGACGTCGGGGCGCGGCCGGGGCCGGGCGGCGGGCCGGCGCTCCCCGTCGGACGGCCGCGGGCGGGCCGGACGGGCCGGGCGCGGCGGGGCGCCGTCGGCGGAACGGCGCGGCTCGCCGACCCGGCGGCGGGGCGCGGCGGGGCGGCTGCCGGCCGGCGGGGTGCGGCGCGGGCGGTCGGCGTCGCCTGGCGGGCGGCTCACCGCTGGGCCCCGGCCGGGGCACTGGCGGGCGGCGCGGGGGCCAGCTCGATGCCCGGGTCGCCGGAGCTCGGCGCCGCCGAGGGCGACGGCGAGCCGGAGGCGCCGCCGGGGCGCTGCCAGGGATCGGAACTGCTGCGCGGCACCGGCGGGTTGTCCTCGGCGGCCTTGGGCTTGCCGGTGACGCTGCCGTCGGCGCCGAGGAAGACCGGGGCGCCGCCGGGGACCATGCCGAGCTCGCGGGCGCGCTGCTCCAGCGCGTCGGGCGCGGACTGGGCGGCGATCTCCTGCTGGAGGGACTGCTGCTGGTCGGTGGCCTCGGTGGTCTGCTTCTTCAACCGGGACATCGTGAACGAGCCCTCGTTGAGGGCGGTGTTGAGCATCAGCAGGCCGAGCAGCCCGGCCGACAGCAGAGTCACCACCAGCACCGCGAACGGGGCGCGCCCCCGCATCGAGCGCGCCCCGGGCCGGACGGTGATCCGTGCCCTGCCCCCCTGCCCGGGGACGCGCCCCCGGGTCCGCTCGCCGGCCACCGGCACCGCTCCACTCCCCTTCGTTCCGCTGCTCCCGGCGGCTGGCTACCTCCGGGTCTCCCTGATCCTCTCCGCCACGCGCAGCCGAACGGGTGCGGCGCGCCGGTTCTCCTCGATCTCCTCCTCGGTCGCCAGTTCGGCTCCTCGGGTGAGCAACTTCAGCCAGGGCTGGAGCTCCTCGGGGATCACCGGCAGGCCCGGCGGGGCGGTCGAGGTGGCCCCGGCCTGGAGGTATTGCTTGACCAGCCGGTCCTCCAAGGACTGGTAGGACATCACGACGATCCGACCGCCCATCGCGAGGGCGTCCAGTGCGCCGGGAATGGCCCGGTCCAGCACCTCCAGTTCGCCGTTGACCTCGATCCGCAGCGCCTGGAAGGTCCGCTTGGCCGGGTTGCCGCCGGTCCGCCGGGTGGCGGCCGGAATGGCATTCCGCACCAACTCCACCAGACGAGCGCTGGTGGTGAACGGTTCCTTCTCGCGTTCCCGCAGCACCGCGGAGGCGATCTTCCCGGCGAACCGCTCCTCGCCGTACACCTTCAGGATCCGGGCCAGGTCGCCGTGGCTGTAGGTGTTGAGGACCTCGGCGGCGGAGATGCCGCGGGTCTGGTCCATCCGCATGTCCAGCGGCGCGTCCTGGGCGTAGGCGAAGCCGCGGTCGGCCTCGTCCAGCTGCATCGAGGACACGCCGAGGTCGAACAGCACGCCCTGCACAGCGGGGATGCCGAGGTCGGCCAGCACCTGCGGGATCTCGTCGTAGACCGCGTGCACCAGGGTGGCGCGCTCGCCGAAGCGGGCCAGCCGCTCGCCGGACAGCTTCAGTGCCTGCGGGTCGCGGTCCACGGCGACCAGCCGGACCTCGGGGAAGCGGGTCAGCAGTGCCTCGCTGTGGCCGCCCAGGCCCAGGGTGGCGTCCACCACCACGGCGCCGGGCGCGGAGATCGCCGGGGCGAGCGCGTCCAGGCAGCGCTCCAGCATCACCGGAATGTGCCGGGGGTTGGGGCTGTCGGTACTCATACGGGGGCGGGGCCCTTCCTCAGGTGCAGGTGTGGCCCCGCCATTCTCGCCTACCGGCCCGCCGGTTCCGCACGCCACCCGTGGTCCCCGCCCGCTCGCTCGGGGGAAGGAGCGACCGCCCGGCGCCGGGGAAGGTGCGCCAGGTGGGCACGGAGCGGGAGGAGGCCGCGGGCTGCGTACGGGCCGGTGGGCCCGGTGCGGAGAGCGGCCGGGCGCCCGGTTGCCGGGTGCCTTCCGCCGTGCTCCACTGCGCCGCCAGACTATCGCCCACGCCTCGCCAGTCAACGCTCCGCGACGGCGCACCACCCGCCCGGCCGTATCGGTTTGCGCAGGTCGGACCAGTACTGAGGGCCCCCGACCGGACGGGGCGCGGAACGCTCCGGGTGCGCCGGTCGAACCGGGTCGAAGCCGTCCGAAGAGGGCTGGTAAAGGCTTTCGCAGGTGGGCCCCGCCGCCCGCGCGACCCCACTACCGTCGTCGCCATGGCACCTGCTCCCGGCACCGACCGGCCGTCCGAGACCGACCGCTTCGTGGCAGCCAACCGCTCCTACGCCGAGACCTTCCGGGACGGCGGCATGGACGCCCGTCCGGTGCGCAAGGTCGCCGTGGTGGCGTGCATGGACGCCCGGCTCGACCTGTTCGCCGCACTCGGCCTGGAACTCGGTGACGCCCACATCATCCGCAACGCGGGTGGCGTGGTCACCGACGACACCATCCGTTCCCTGACCATCAGCCAGCGCGCCCTGGGCACCCGCACGGTGGTGCTGATCCACCACACCGGCTGCGGACTGCTCGGCCTGACCGAGGACTTCCGGCACGAACTCGAGCGCGAGGTCGGCCAGCGCCCGCAGTGGGCGGTGGAGGCCTTCAGCGATCTGGACGGCGACGTCCGCCAGTCCATGCAGCGGGTACGGACCTCGCCATTCCTGCCGCACCGCGACGACGTGCGCGGATTCGTCTTCGACGTGCACACCGGGCTGCTCCGCGAAATCCGCTGAAACCGCTCGGCCCGCACCCTCGTCCCAAACCGGGACAGCCTTCGCGAGTCGCCCGGCCGGGTGACTTCTGGCCGGGGGACAGGGAAGAATGCGCCAAGTATTCGGGGTGGGCGGAGGTCGAACCAGCCGCCCGGTGACTGCTGCACATGGGAGCGTACGGGTGACGACCATCAACGGGCAGGGCTCGGAGCAGCCGACGGCGGACCGGCACGAGCGCCGGGAGCCTGCCGGGCTGGCGGAGTTGACGGCGGTGGTCGACCGGGTCCGGGCGTCCGTCGAGAGCGTGATCGAGGGCAAGCCCGAGGCGGTCCGGATCGCGCTGACCGTGCTGCTCGCCGAGGGCCACCTGCTGCTGGAGGACGTGCCCGGCGTCGGCAAGACCATGCTCGCCAAGGCGCTGGCCCGCTCGGTGGACTGCACGGTCCGCCGGATCCAGTTCACCCCGGACCTGCTGCCCTCCGACGTCACCGGCACCAACGTCTTCGACCAGCACCAGCGGGACTTCGAGTTCCGGCCCGGCGCGATCTTCGCGCAGATCGTGGTCGGCGACGAGATCAACCGGGCCTCGCCGAAGACCCAGTCGGCGCTGCTGGAGTCGATGGAGGAGCGTCAGGTCACCATCGACGGCACCTCCTACGAGCTGCCCTCGCCGTTCATGGTGATCGCCACCCAGAACCCGGTCGAGATGGAGGGCACCTACGCCCTGCCGGAGGCCCAGCGCGACCGCTTCATGGCCCGCATCTCGATCGGCTACCCGAGCCCCGAGGCCGAGTACGCGATGCTCGACCTGCACTCGGCCGCCAACCCGCTGGACAAGCTGCAGCCGGTCGCGCACGCCTCCGACCTGCTCAAGCTGATCAGCGTGGTCAAGGGCGTGTACGTCTCCGACCCGGTCCGCCGGTACGCCGTCGACCTGGTCGCCGCCACCCGCAACACCCCCGAGCTGCGGCTCGGCGCCTCCCCCCGGGCCACCCTGCACCTGGTCCGCGCGGCCCGCGCGCACGCCGCCCTGGACGGCCGCGACTACGTGCTGCCGGACGACATCCAGGCGCTGGCCGTGCCGGTGCTGGCGCACCGTCTGCTGCCCACCTCGGAGACCCAGCTGAGCCGCCGCACCGTGGAGAACGTGGTGCTCGACCTGGTGTCCCGACTGCCGCTCCCGCGTCCGCAGGGCCGCTGAGGTGGCGGGCCCCACCCGGCCCTCCGGGTTGCGCGCCGCCCTGAGCGGGCTCACCACCCGCGGACGTTCCTTCCTGGCCGCGGGCCTGACCGCCGCGCTCTGCGCGTACCTGTTCGGGCAGAGCGCGCTGTTCCAGGTCGGCGTGCTGCTCGCGATGCTGCCGCTGGCCTCCGCGCTGCTGCTGGTGCGCACCCGTTACCGGGTCGCCTCCGGCCGCCGGCTCAGCCCGCAGCGTGCGGCGGCCGGGCAGGAGGCCCGGGTGCACCTGCGGCTGGACAACATCTCCCGGGTGCCCACCGGCCTGCTGCTGCTGGAGGACAAGGTCCCGTACGTGCTGGGGCCCCGTCCGCGCTTCGTGCTGGACCGGGTCGAGCCGCGCGGCTTCCGCGAGGTGTCCTACCGGGTCCGCTCCGACCTGCGCGGCCGCTACCCGCTCGGCCCGCTTCAGCTGCGGCTGTCCGACCCGTTCGGGATGTGCGAGCTGACCCGCGCGTTCAGCGCCGCCGATGTGCTCACCGTGGTCCCGCAGGTCCAGGACCTGCCGCCGGTGCGGCTGCCCGGTGAGTCCGCCGGGCAGGGCGAGTCCAACACGCACACGCTGGCGCTGGCCGGCGACGACGACGTGATCCCGCGCGAGTACCGGCACGGCGACGACCTGCGCCGGGTGCACTGGAAGTCCACCGCCCGCTACGGCGAGCTGATGGTCCGCCGGGAGGAGCAGCCGCTCAGGGCCCGCGCCACCGTGCTGCTGGACACCCGGGAGATCGCGCACCGCGGCTCCGGCCCGGCCTCCTCGTTCGAGTGGGCGGTGTCCTGCGCGGCCTCGGTCACCGTCGACCTGGTGCAGCGCGGCTACCAGACCCGGCTGCTCACCGACACCGGCCGGGCCCACCCGCAGCACGGCGCCTCCGCCACCACCGCCGCCGAGAGCGTCGGCGTGCTGCTGGACGCCCTCGCCGTGGTCGAGCACTCCGACGGCACCGGCCTGGCCCGCGCCGAGGAGGTGCTGCGGCTGGGCGGCGAGGGCCTGCTGGTGGCGATCGTCGGCGACCTCGACGACGAGCAGATCGAGCGCCTGTCCCGGCTGCGCCGCCGTGTGGGCGGCGCGGTCGCCCTGCTGCTGGACACCGGCACCTGGGCGGGCCTGCGGCACCTCTTCCCGGACGCGTCCGACGAGCAGACCGACTCGGCGGTCGGCCGGCTGCGCGCGGCCGGCTGGACCGTCCTCCCGGTGCGGGCCGGCGACTCGCTGCCCGCGCTGTGGCGGGCCGCCGACCGCGCCCAGAACTCCGTTCCCTACCGAGACGAGGTCGGCGCGTGACCACCCGGGCCAAGTTGACGCTCTGCGCTGCCTTGGCGACCGCCCTGGCGGCGCTGTCCCTGTCCCCGCTGTTCAAGGACTCCTTCGCACTGGCCCCGCACGGCCTGCTGATGATCGTTGCCGCGGCCGCCGTCGGCTCCGGCCTGCGCGCCCTGCCGCTGCCCCGGGCCCTGGTGCTGCCGCTCCAGCTGCTCGCGGTGCTGTACGTGCTGATGCTGTCCACCGTGCAGTCCGCGATGAGCTTCGGCGTGCTGCCCGGCCCGGGCGCGCTGGACGCCGTCTCCACGCTGCTGGCCTCCGGCGGAAGCGACATCCAGGAGTACGCGATCCCCGCCCCGACCACCGACGGCCTGCGGCTGGTCGTGGTCGGCTCGGTCACCCTGGTCGCCGTCCTGGTCGACGCCCTGGCCGTCACCTACCGCCGGGCCGCCGCCGCGGGCCTGCCGCTGCTGGCCCTGTACTCGGTGGGCTGCGGCCTGGCCGACTCGCCCGGCGGCATGTGGCTGTGGTTCCTGTTCGCCGCGGCCGGCTACCTGGTCCTGCTGTACACCGAGGGTCAGGACCGGCTCACCCGCTGGGGCCGGGTCTTCCACGGCACCGGCCGCTCCGCCGTGGCGATGTCCAACGGCGGCCGCCGGGTCGGTCTGATCGCGCTGGCCGCCGCCGTCCTGCTGCCGGCCCTCGCGCCCGCGACCGGCGCCGGACTGTTCAGCGGCTTCGGCGGCCAGGGCAACGGCAACGGGAACGGCACCGGGGCGGGCGACGAACGCTCGCTCAACCTGGTGGTCGCCCTCACCGCCAACCTGCGCGCCAACGACGACACCGAACTGCTGCGCTTCTCCACCAACGCCACCGACGCCGACCAGCTCTACCTGCGGGTCGCCGCGCTCAGCGAGTTCGACGGCGCGGAGTGGAAGGCCGGCGAGCAGTCCGCCGAGCCGCTGCCGACCACGCTGCCCCAGCCCGAGGGCCAGGGCCCCGGCATCTCCAACACCACGGTCAACACCAACATCAAGATCTCCGACCGGCTCGGCACCACCTGGCTGCCGATGCCGTACCCGGTGTCCTGGATGGAACTGCCGTCCACCAGCAACTGGCGCTTCGACAAGACCTCCCGCACCGTGGCCGCCGTCAACGGCCAGAAGACCAACGGTCTGTCGTACAAGGTCGGCTCGTACAGCGTCGCCGCCGACGCCACCCAACTGCGCGCGGCCGCCCCGCCGCCCGAGGACATCACCCGGCGCTACCTGGGGCTGCCGAACAACCTGCCCTCCGTGGTCGGCGAGACCGCCAAGAAGATCACCCAGGGCGCCGACAACCCGTACGACAAGGCCGTCGCCCTCCAGCAGTACTTCACCAAGGGCGACTTCACCTACAACACCAAGATCGAACCGCGTACCGGGCCGGACGCCATCGCCAAGTTCCTCCAGGACAAGGAGGGCTTCTGCGTGCACTTCGCCGCCACCATGGCCGCGATGTCCCGCGAGCTCGGCATCCCCTCCCGGGTCGCCATCGGCTTCACCCCCGGCACCGGCGACGCCTCCAACCGGATCGTGCGCAGCTCCAACTACCACGCGTGGCCCGAGCTGTACTTCTCCGGCCTCGGCTGGATGCGCTTCGAGCCCACCCCCGGCCGGGGCACCGTCCCGTTGTACTCGCTCCCGAAGACCTCCAACTCGGCCCAGCCCAGCACCCAGCCCAGCGCCTCCGCGTCCGCCGACCAGCCCTCCGCCGGGCCGTCCGCGTCCAGCTCCTGCGGCACGCAGCAGCAGCACCGGATCGGCGACTGCGCCGACGAGGCCGTGCTCGCCGAGCACCGGACCACCAGCACCCCGTGGTGGCAGACCTGGCCCGCCCTGCTCGCCGCGGCCGGCCTGCTCCTGCTGCTCGTCCTGGCGGCCACGCCCATGATGCTGCGGCGACGGCTCCGCAAGCGCCGCCTCGGCGTCGGACGGCACGCGCCCGGCGCCGACGGGCCCCGGCTCAGCGACGAGCAGGTGCTCGCCGCCTGGGCCGAACTCGTCGACTCCGCCTGGGACCTGGGCCTGCCCCCGGACGAGGCACGCACTCCCCGGAACGCCGCCCGCCGGCTCGCCGAGGACGCCCACCTCGCCCCCGCCGCCGCCGAGGCCGCCGGCCGGGTCGCGCTCGCCACCGAACGCGTCATGTACGCCCGCGAGTCCGACCCGTCCCCGCAACTCGGCAGCGACGTCCACACCGTCCGTACGGGCCTGCTCACCCAGGCCACCCGCCGCCGGCGGCTGCGCGCCCTGCTGCTGCCCGCCTCCACCGTCCGCTTCTGGTGGCGCACCCAGGACCGCGTGGCCGCCCTCCGCGAACGCACCGCCGAACGCACGGCCAGGGTCCGCGCAGCGGTCAGCGACCGGCTGCCCCGGCCGTTCCGGCGGGCGCCGAAGGACTGACCGCCCCGGCAGTGCGAAAAGAGATCCGCCCGAGGAGGGAAACTCCCTCCTCGGGCGGATCTCTGTATTGGTTCCGGTTGCGCTACAGCCCGCTCTGCTCATCGCGGCGCCGCTGCCAGCGCTGTTCCATTCGGTCCACGACACCGGTCTTCCGGCGAGGCGCTGCCGCCTGCCGTGGACCGTGTCCGGCCGGGCCTCGACGCCACGCGGTGACCGCGAGGACCGCACAGCCCAGCATTACCAGGAACCCGACCACGCTGACCCAGATGACCTGCGCGACCAGGCCGCCCATGAGCAGCGCGATGCCCGCCACGAACCCCGCCGCGGCCAGGTAGACCCGCCGACGGGTGTAGGTGCGCAGGCCGGTTCCCTCAAGCGCTGACGCGAACTTGGGATCTTCGGCGTACAGCGCTCGCTCCATCTGCTCGAGCAGTCGCTGCTCGTGCTCCGAGAGCGGCACGGAGTCCTCCTACTCGTCGGTCGCGGGGCGACCGGTCCGCCACCCCTGGCTCGGGCCTGTGTGGTCCATATGCCCCACCGGTCTGGCCGTCATGCTTACCGGCTTTACCCAGATCATACGGTCCACCGGCCCTGTTCGGCGTGGTCAATCAGGCGTGGCTCGGGCCACTGCGACGCAGGGCCCGCACCTCTGCAACGAGCGGACCCGCAACTTGGTGCCCCGGTACGCGTCTCCGGGCGGTCAGACCGCTTCGGCGAGAAGGTGGAGCTGAGTGGCGACAGCGTGGAAGGCGGGCTGCTCGGCGGCGGCCAACTCCAGCTTGAGCAGGGCGTCGAACGCGCCGGGCTCGGTGTCGACCAGGACGCCGGGGACCAGGTCGGCGAAGACCCGGACACCGTGCACCGAGGTGACCTTCAGGCCGGCGTCGGTGGCGAGGGTGCCGAGCTGGTCGCCGGTGAAGCGGCGGGGCATCGGGTCTCCGGCACCCCAGCGGCCGTCGGGGGCGTCCAGCACGGCGCGGGCGTCGGCGAACTGGCCGGCCACCGCGCGGGCCAGCACGGCACCGTTGCGGTTGGCGGCGAGCAGGCTGACCAGACCGCCCTTGCCGAGCGTGCCGACCAGGTTGCCGAGCGCCTCGGCCGGGTCGTCGACGACCTCCAGCACGCCGTGGCAGAGCACCGCGTCGACCGAGCCGGCCGGAACCAGCTCGGGCAGCGTCTGGGTGTCTCCCTGGACGGCGCGCACCAGGTCGGTGACCCCGGCCTCGGCGGCCCGCCGTTCCAGGGCGAACAGCGCGTCGGGGCTGGGGTCGACCACGGTGACCCGGTGGCCCAGCCGGGCCACCGGCACGGCGAAGTTGCCGGTGCCGCCGCCGGTGTCCACGACCTCCAGGACCGGCCGTCCGAGCTCGGCGGAGCGCCGCTCCAGCGCCGACCGCAGCACCTCCCACACCACGGCGGTACGCAGCGCACTGCGGGGACGAGTCGGATACAAGGCGGCACCCCTCATAGGCAGGACTTCCACGGCGGGAACGCCCTCACCCTATCCGGCCGGACAGGGCGCCTCCGGTACGGCGCCGGTGCCGGGCTCAGGGGTGCACGGCCAGGATCCGCTCCACGATGCGCAGGTAGAGGGCGGTGTTGCGGATCAGGTCGTCCGCGTCGCGCTCCCCGGCGGCACCGGCGATGCCGGCCTCGGCGGCGGCGCGGCGGCGGGCGCCGGCGGCGAAGTAGGCGGCCCACTCGGTGAGTTCGGGAGCGACCTCGGACAGCAGCTCCCAGGCCGGACGGATCGCGTGCCGGCGGCGCGGGCTGCGCTCCGGACGGCCGCGGACCGCGAGCACGGCGGCGGTGGCGCGCAGCGCGGCGAGATGGGCGGTGGCGTAGCGCTCCAGCGGATCCTGCCGGCCGCGGGCGTGCACCAGGGTGCGGTGCGCGTGCCGGAGCAGTTCGAGCGCGGCCGACGAGGCGGGAACCCGCCGCAGCACCGGGTGGACGTCGGCTCCGCGCGCGGCGGGCAGGGTGGGCTGGTCGACGGTGGGTTGATCGACGGCAGGGCGGGCGACAGGCTCAGGACGGCTGATGGTCATGGGTCTCCCCCGTTCACTCCGGACCTTGCCCGGGCCGGTCGGCCCGGTCATGCATCCATCGTGAACGGGGGGTCTGACAACTCCGGACCGTTCGTGCCCGGCCGGTCGTCCCCACGGCCGCTCCCCCGGTCGAAGCCGGGCTCCGCCGCCCCGTGTCGGCGGTGCCCGGCCCCGTCGGGCGGCCGTTTGGTCGCGCCCAGGGCCTGTGGTGCGGGCCAGCTGTCCCCCGTTGACGGTGGCCTGCCCCGGGCGCTTCGGGCGGCTCACCCGGCGGCGGCCTTCCCGTTGCCCACTACTGTGCCGTCGCGGCGTCACAGCGGGAACCCGCCCGAGTACTCAACCGGTGATCTGAGTACGCGTACTCAGACACCCCCGGCGGTCGGCGGGGGCGGGTACGGTGGGCCGGATTTCCGCCCGAGAGCCGGGCGGGCGAAGGGGGGCCGTGGTGGGAGCCGTTCCGCTGATCTTCACCAGTGGCTGGGCGAGCGGGATCAACGCCTACGCCGTGGTGCTGCTGCTGGGCCTGTTCGGCCGCTTCGGCGGCGCCGAGACGGTACCGCCGGTGCTGGAACGCACCGACGTGCTGATCGCCGCCGCGGCGCTCTTCCTCTGCGAGGCCGTGCTGGACAAGATCCCCTACGTCGACAGCGTCTGGGACGTCCTGCACACCTTCGTCCGCCCCATCGCCGGCGCCACCGTCGGCGCCCTGATGGCGGCCCACGACCCCGGCTCCCTCGGCGAAGTCGCCGCCGGCGCGATCGGCGGAACGACGGCCCTGCTCAGCCACGGCGTCAAGGCGGGCCTGCGAATGGCCGTGAACACCTCCCCGGAACCCGCCACCAACATCCTGGTCAGCCTCGCCGAAGACCTCTCCGTGGCGGGCCTGGTGACCCTCGCGGTCTTCCACCCCTGGCTCGCCGCCTCGGCGGCGGCGGTCCTGCTGCTGCTCGGCGTGCTGCTGGTGTGGTTCGCGGTGTCCCGGATCCGACGCTTCTGGCTGCGCCGCAAGGAGCGCCGGCAGGCGAAGGCAAGGGTGCGAAACCAGGGAGAGCGCAACGAGGGGCGCGGGGAACTGCGCGAGGCGGAAGGCACCCGGCAGCAAGATCGCGACCCCGCACAGTGACCTGAACGTGGACGCGCCCTCGCAGGCGGGCACTCCCCGGCAGCGCCACGTGAAGGCCGCATAAGATCTCCTGCCATGGCTCGCATTCTCGTCGTCGGCGCAGGTATGGGCGGTCTGGCCGCCGCGTCCAGGCTGGCCACTCTCGGGCACCGGGTGACGGTGCTGGAGGCGGCCGGGACGTACGGCGGGCAGGTGGGGGCGTACCGGCGGGAGGGGTTCGGGTTCGACACCGGGCCGGGTCTGCTCGCGCTGCCCGCGGTGTACCGGGACCTCGCGCTGAAGACCGGCCGGGAGCCGCTGGAGCAGCTGGTCGGGTTGCGGCCGGTGGATCCGGAGAGCCGGCACCTGTTCGCGGACGGCACCGAGCTGGTGCTGCCGAACGCGTCCCGCGGCGGGGTCGGCGAGGCCCTGGACGGGGCTTTCGGCGCGGGCGCGGGTGCGCGGTGGAACGACATGGTCAACCGGGGCCGGACGGTGTGGGAGGCCACCCGCCGTCCGCTGCTGGAGGAGCCCCGTCCGGCGGTCGACCCGGCCGATCCGTACCCGGTGCCGCCGCGCCGCGGGCTGTCCCGGCTGCTGCCGCGCGGGCGCCACACGCTGGCCGATGTCGCCGCCCAGGAGTTGGCGGGTGCGCCCGGCCCGTCGGCGCTGCTCGCCGAGTACGCGTTGCGGTACGGCCTGAACCCGCTTTCCGCGCCCGCCTCGGCGACCGTCCTGCCGTACATGGAGCAGTCGTTCGGCGTCTGGTACGTGGACGGCGGTCTGCGGGCGCTCGCCGACGCGGTGTTCGAGCGCTGCGAGAAGCGCGGGGTCGAGTTCCGTTTCGGCACGCCCGTACGGGAGTTGGAGCGTTCGGGCGGCCGGGTCACCGGTGTCCGCACCGACGACGGGACGCTGGCCGCCGACCTGGTGCTGTCGGCCGTTCCCGGGCTGGGTGTCGCCGCGCCCGCCGAGCCCGCACCCGGCCGTTTCACGGTGCTGCTCGCGCTGAACGGTGCCCGCCCGGCCGGCACCGCGCACCGCACCGTGCTGCACGGCGCGGACGTCGCCGCCGAGGCCCGCGCGGTCTTCGCCGACCGCACCCTGCCCGAGCGTCCCACCGTCCAACTGCTGCGCCCGGACGACCCGTTGCTGGTGCCCGGGCCCGACTCCGAGGCGGCCGTACTGACCGTCACCGTCCCGGCCGGGCTGGAGTTGACCGATGCTCAGCAGGACGCCTACGCCGACGAGTTGCTGGCCCGGCTGGCCGCCGCGGGCGTCGACCTGCGTGCGCGGCTGCGCTGGCGGGAGACCCGGCTGACCGCCTCCGTCCCGGCGCCCGCGCTGGCCGGCGGGCGGCTCGGCCAGGCCAACGAGGCGGGCGAGCCCGGCCTGTACCTGATCGGCGCGTACGCCCATCCCGGCGGCGGGCTGGCCCGGGTCGGGATGTCCGCCTCGATCACGGCCGGGTTGATCGGCCCGGCCTGACGGGCGCTCAGTACTGCTGCTGGTAGCCCCAGTTGTGCTGCTGCTCGCCCGGCTGCTGCGGGATGTACGGCTGCTGCGGGATGTACGGCTGCTGCTGGTACTGCTCCGGCTGGTACTGCTGCTGTTGCGGGTACTGGTAGACCGGCTGGCCGTACTCGTCGTAGCCGATCAGCTGCGGCTGCTGGGCGTACGGGTCCTGGTAGGCCTGCTGCTGGTGGCCGAACTGCGGCTCCGGCTGCTGGTAGTAGTACTGCTGCTGGTCGGGCTGCTGCTGGTAGGCGACCGGTTCGTCGGTGTAGATGCCCGCGTCGATCTCCTGGAACTCCTCGTACGCGTACGGCTGTTCGTCCACCGGCTCGTCCTCGACCGGGCCGACCTCGCCGACCTTCGGGGCCGCCGCGGCCACCGCCACCGCGGCGGTCGCCCCGCCGGTGGCCGCGGCCAGCAGCGGGACCTTGGCCAGCGGGCCGGGGAGGGTGCCGTCCGCGCGGCGCAGCGACCAGCCCACCGGGCGGCCGCGCTTGACCGAGAGGGTGACCATCGCCTGCCCGGCCGCGAAGGCCGCGGCGCCCGCGACTATCACCGGAACGGAGGACTGCGTCATCCCCGCGACCACCCCGAGGAAGCCCGCCAGGGCCAGCGCCCGCCAGTGCAGCGCGGCCCGGTTCTGCAGCAGCAGTTCGGCCGTCAGCCAGACCGCGACCAGCGCCAACGCGCCATAGAGGAACAGGTTTCCGATGCCCATCCCGCAACCTCCAGACGCCACCATCACCGCGCGATTGCGGGCGACTGTACCGCCTCCGGGCAAACACCACAGCATCCCGTCCACCCGGACGGCGGTCAGTGCTTGTGGAGGCCCAGGTTCTGGTAGATCTCCAGCGTCGAGGTGCTGTGGTTGAGGGTGATGAAGTGCAGGCCGGGGGCGCCCTCCGCGAGGAGCCTCTCGGCCATGACGGTGGCGTGTTCGAGGCCGACGGCGCGGACTTCGGCCGGGTTGTCGGCGGCGGCCTCAAGGCGGCGGCGGAAGTCGGGCGGGAAGTCGGAGCCGGACAGCTGGGGGAAGCGGACCAGCTGGCGGATGTTGGTGACCGGCATGATCTCCGGGATGATCGGCGTCTCGCAGCCGGCCGCGGCGACCCGGTCGCGCAGCCGCAGGTAGTCCTCGACCTCGAAGAACATCTGGGTGATCGCGTAGTCCGCGCCGGCCCGGCACTTGGCGACGAAGTGCTTGATGTCCTCGTCCCACTCGCTGGAGCGCGGGTGCATCTGCGGGAACGCGGCCACGCCGACGCAGAAGTCGCCGATGCCCTTGATGAGTTCGACCAGTTCGTAGGCGTAGCTGACGCCGTCGGGGTGACGGACCCACTCGCCCATCGGGTCGCCGGGCGGGTCGCCCCGGACGGCGAGCACGTTGCGCACGCCCTCGTCGGCGTACTGGCCGATGATGTTGCGCAGTTCGGCCACCGAATGGTCGACGGCGGTGAGGTGCGCGACGGGGGTCAGGGTGGTTTCGGTGGCGATCCGGCCGACCAGGTTGACGGTGCGGCCTCGGGAGGATCCGCCGGCGCCGTAGGTCATGCAGACGAAGTTCGGGTCGAGCGCCTCGACGCGGCGGATCGCGTCCCAGAGTTTGCGCTCGCCCTCTTCGTTGCGGGGCGGCATGAACTCGAAGGAGAAGGAGCGGTCGCCTGCCGCCAGCAGGTCGCGCACGGTCTGGGCGCGGTCGCTTCTGGTGGAGGGAATCCCGAGTGCCATGCAGGCAGGTTAGCGTTCGGCGGCGCGGCCCGGACAAACCGAGTCCAGGGGTTGAGACAGTAATCGAGATTCCCCCGGGCGCGTCCCGGCGGTCCGGCCCGGGCGTCGGCGGACGAGTGCACCCAGGCGGGGGCGTTAGTCTGACTGTCAGACCAATCTATCCGGAGTTCCAGGTGCCCTCCTCCATCCGTCTTCCCCGCAACCCCGTCGATGCGGAGGACGTGCGCGACCGCGTCAACGCCGTGCTCAGCGCGTTCATGGCCGAACGGACCGCCCTGCTCTCCGGCATCTCCGACCAGCTCGGTCCGGTCGCCGGCGCGCTGCGCGAGTTCCTGCTCGACGGCGGCAAGCGGCTGCGCCCGGCGTTCTGCTACTGGGGCTGGCGCGCGGCCGGCGGCTGCGCCGAGGAACCCGGCATCGAACGCGCCGCGGCCGCCCTGGAGCTGCTCCAGGCCAGCGCCCTGGTGCACGACGACCTGATGGACCGCAGCGACACCCGCCGCGGCCTGCCGTCCGTGCACCGCCGCTTCGAGGGCATGCACCGGGCCAACGGCTGGCGCGGCGACCGCGAACAGTACGGCGCGTCCGCTGCGGTGCTGCTCGGCGACCTGCTGCTGATCTGGTGCGACGAGCTGTTCCAGCGCTCGGGCCTGCCCGCCCCTGCGGTGTCCGCCGCCAAGCCCGTGTTCGACCTGATGCGCACCGAGGTCATGCTCGGCCAGTACCTGGACGTGCTGGAGCCGGTGGCCGGCGACTCCACCGACGCCGACGCACTGGACCGGGCGCGGACGGTACTGCACTACAAGTCCGCGAAGTACACCATCGAGCGCCCGCTGCAGGTCGGCGCACTGCTGGCCGGCGCCGGCCCCGACCTGGTCGAGGCGCTCGGCAACTTCGGCCTGCCGCTCGGCGAGGCCTTCCAGCTGCGCGACGACCTGCTCGGCGTGTTCGGCGACCCGGCGGTCACCGGCAAGCCGGCCGGCGACGACCTGCGCGAGGGCAAGCGCA
This sequence comes from Kitasatospora sp. NPDC048407, assembly GCF_043200475.1. Classification (NCBI taxonomy): domain Bacteria; kingdom Bacillati; phylum Actinomycetota; class Actinomycetes; order Kitasatosporales; family Streptomycetaceae; genus Kitasatospora; species Kitasatospora sp. NPDC048407. Next base: position 38,859 of record NZ_JBICXW010000026.1, read on the forward strand.
CCCTGCTCGTCGCGCACGCGATGCGCGGACTCTCGGAGCTCGACGCCAAGACCCTGGACACCCGGCTCGGCGCGCCCGACCTCACCCCGGACGAGGTGGCCGAGCTGCGCGAACTGATCTCCGCCAGCGGCGCCCCGGCGATCGTCGAGGCCCGCATCGACCAGCTGCTCACCGAGGCACTGACCGCCCTGCACAACGCGCCGATCGCCGACGGCCCGACCCGCGAGGTGCTCCAGGCCCTGGCGGACGCGGCGACGGTGCGCAAGTACTGATCAGCGGTCCCGCCACCGCCGGGAGGCGAGCGCGGCCAGCCCGGCGCCGGCGGCGTTCAGCAGGACGTCGTCCACCGAGGAGACCCGGTCCAGCCACAGCACGTACTGGGCCGTCTCCACCAGCACCGAGCAGGCCGCACCCAGCGCCAGCACCCGCGGCACCGTGAGCGATCGGAACCGGATCGGCGCGAAGAAGCCGAGCGCCGCGAACACCAGCAGGTTGCCGCCGATCTGCACCGTCGCGGTCACCGGCGTGCCCTGGGTGAGGACCTCGTACAGGTCCCGAAACGGCACCAGGCTGACCCGCCGGGGCGCGACACCCGCCCCCGGGCCCGGCAGCAGGATCATCCAGACCCACGGCACTGTCCCGTGCACCATGGCGACCTCGGCGAAGGCGGCTCGGCGCCGGGAGAGCACCCGCACCAGCACAGCCGACAGCGGCAACGCGGCCAACGACCAGAACACCGCCGCATTGACCGTCCCGAGCCACGGCTGCCACCCGGCACGGTGATGCAACGGCCGCTGCGCAACGAAAGCCACTGCCGTGGCGAGAACGGCGACCGGGGCGAGCAGCACGGCCCGGCGGGCCGGGGATATGGGATTCACGACTGCACGGAGGCCGCCGAGCCGTGCCGCGGTTCCAGGGAGGCGCGAACGGGTGCGAAACCAGGGAGAGCACAACCGGGGGCGCGTGGGGGTACCTCCCGGCCCGCTAGGGCTGGGGGAGAACTGCGCGAAGCGGAAGGCACCCAACCGCAAGATCGCGACGCAGGGCAATGACCTGCACTTGATCGCGACCTTGCGGACAGGCCTTGCGCTTGTCGCGCAGTTCCCCGCGCCCCCGGTTTCGCGCCCCCCTCCCTGCCCACCTACCGCAGCCTGGCAGCCAGTTGTGCCGCCGCCGCGCCCGGGTCCTCCGCGGCGGTGAGGGCGCGGACGACCACGATGCGGGTGGCGCCGGCGGCCAGGACCTGGTCGAGGTTGTCCTGGTCGATACCGCCGATCGCGAACCACGGCCGGACAGGCCTCGCGGCAGCCGCGTGGCGGACCAGGTCGAGGCCGGGGGCGTGGCGGCCGGGCTTGGTGGGGGTGGGCCAGACCGGGCCGGTGCAGAAGTAGTCGACGCCGGGCTCGGTGATCGCCGCGTCCACCTCGGCCTCGGAGTGGCAGGAGCGCCCGATCAGCACGTCCTCGCCGAGGATGGCGCGGGCCACGGCCACCGGCAGGTCGTCCTGCCCGAGGTGCAGCACGTCGGGGCGGGCGTCGAAGGCGACGTCGGCACGGTCGTTGACGGCCAGCAGTTTGCCGTGGCGCTTGGCCGCGTCCGCGAAGACCTCGAGGTACTCGAGTTCCTGGCGGGCCTCCAGGTTCTTGTCCCGGAGCTGGACGATGTCGACGCCGCCGGCCAGCACGGCGTCCAGGAAGTCGGCCAGGTCGCCCTGCTCGCGCCGGGCGTCGGTGCAGAGGTAGAGCCTGGCGTCGGCGAGCTGCTGCCGGGGCGTCACAGTGCCATGGCCTGGGCGCGGCGCTTGACCTCGGTGCCGCGGTTCTCGCGCAGGGCCTGGATCGGGCTGCCGGGGAGGGACGGGTCCTCGGTGAACATCCACTCGAGGATCTCCTCGTCGGAGAAGCCGCAGTCGCGGAGCACCGTGAGGGTGCCGACCAGGTGCTTGACCGGGCCGTCGTCCTCGATGAAGTCGGCAGGCACCTGGAGGGAGTTGTTCGCGCCGCGGCGGACGGCCAGCAGGGTGCGGTTCTTCACCATGTCGCGGACCTCGGTGATCACCACGCCCCACCGCTCCGAGATGTCGGGCAGGTACAGCCACGCGGGGACCAGGGCGTCAATCTTGGGATCAATCTTGCTCACGGCACCCAGCCTACCCACCCGCTACCCGGCGGCGGCCTTCAGCTGGACGGCCGGGTCGGCGGCGAGCGCCGGATCGAGCACCGTGCCGCGTTCGATCAGGCGGCGGCCCTGCGCGAGGTCGCGCGGCCGGTCCACGGCGAGCAGCGCGACCAGCTTGCCGTCGCGCAGCCAGAGCACCGTCCAGTCGCGCTCGGAGGGGGAGCCGCGCCACAGCAGGTGGTCGGCGCCGGCGTGCCGGCCCGCGTACTGCACCATGCGGTCGAACTGCTCGGACCAGAAGTACGGGACGGGGTCGTAGGGCGTGTCCAGGGTGCCGAGCACCGAGGCGGCGACGGCGCCACCGGAGTGCAGGGCGTGGTCCCAGTGCTGGACGGCGAGCCGGGTGCCGAACCGGGCGGACGGGTAGGAGACGCAGTCGCCGACCGCCCAGACGCCGGGCAGCGCGGTGCGCAGCCGGTCGTCCACCGGGACGGTGCCGTCGGGGTCGAGGGCGAGCGGGCTGTCGGCGAGCCAGCCGGTGGCGGGGCGGGCGCCGATGCCGACCACCACCTCGTCGGCGGGCAGGTGGGTGCCGTCGGCGAGCAGCACCCCGCCGTCGGCGGCCCCGGCGACGCCGACGCCGCAGCGCAGTTCGACGCCGGCTGCGGCGTACCAGTCGGTCATCAGGGTGCCGAGTTCGGCGGGCAGCGCCCCGGCCAGCGGGGTGGCGGCGGCCTCGACGACGGTGACGTGGCAGCCCAGGGCGCGGGCGACGGTGGCGGTCTCGGCGCCGATCCAGCCCGCGCCGACCAGCACGATCCGCTTGTCGGGGGTGAGCGCGGCGCGCAGCGCGTGCGCGTCGTCGACGGTGCGCAAGGTGCGCGCGTCGGGCAGACCGGGCAGCGTGCGCGGGTCGGCGCCGGTGGCGATCACCAGGGCGCCGTACGGGAGTTCGCCGCGGTCGGTGTGCAGCACGCCGGCGTTCAGGCCGGTGGCGCGGTGGCCGGTGCGCAGTTCGACGCCGAGGTCGGTCCAGTCGATCTCGAAGGCGGTGGCGTCGGTCTTGCCGAGCAGCACGTCCTTGGACAGCGGCGGCCGGTCGTACGGGAGGTGGAGTTCCTCGCCGACCAGGGTGATCGCGCCCTGCCAGCCACCCTGTCGCAGGTTCAGGGCGGCCTGTGCGCCCGCCATGCCCGCCCCGACCACGACGACCCGGTCCGTTGCCCTCAGTTCAGCCACGGCGTCCACCCTAACCGGCCTGATGTCGGCAGGGGCACCGGCGTTAAAGTGGAGGGACTGAACTATCACGGGAGCCCGGCGCACCGGGCTGAGAGGCGGGCTGTGGCGGCCCGCGACCGTCCGAACCTGATCCGGGTCATGCCGGCGAAGGGAGAAGAAGCGCTGTGGCACATTTCGACGTGCTGGTGATCGGCGGGGGCATCATCGGCCTCGGCGTCGCCTGGCGTACCGCGCAGCGCGGGCTGAGCGTCGCGGTGGTGGACCCGTCGCCGGGCGGCGGCGCGGCCCAGGTCGCCGCGGGCATGCTCGCGCCGGTCACCGAACTCCAGTACGGCGAGGAGCCGTTGCTGCGCCTGGGCATGGCGTCCAACGAGCGCTACGGGGCGTTCGCCGCCGAGCTGACCGAGCTGACCGGCCTGGACACCGGCTACCGCCGCACCGGCACGCTGGCCGTCGCGCTGGACTCCGACGACCGCGAGGAACTGCGCGAACTGCACGCTTTCCACGGCCGGCTGGGCCTGGAGTCCACGTGGCTGACCGGCCGGGAGTGCCGCCGGCTGGAGCCGATGCTGGCGCCGGGCATACGCGGCGGCCTGCACGTCGCCGAGGACCACCAGGTGGACGGCCGCCGCCTCGCCGCCGCGCTGGTCGCGGCCTGCAAGCTGCTCGGCGTCGCCTTCCACCGCACCCAGGCCGCCGAACTGGTGACGGACGGCGAACGGGCGCTCGGCGTCCGCCTGTTGAGCGGCGAGCAGCTGACGGCCGGCCGGACGGTGCTGGCGGCCGGCTCGCGCAGCCACCTGCTGCCGGGCCTGCCGGACGGGGTGCTGCCGGCCATCCGCCCGGTCAAGGGGCAGGTGCTGCGGCTGCGCGTCCCGAAGCTGTACGCGCCGTTCCTGTCCCGCAATGTGCGCGCCGTGGTGCGCGGGCAGCACCTGTACCTGGTGCCGCGCGCCGACGGCGAGTTGGTGATCGGCGCGACCACCGAGGAGATGGGCCACGACACCACCGTCACCGCGGGCGGCGTGTACGAGCTGCTCCGGGATGCGCACGAACTCGTCCCCGGCATCACCGAGTTGCCGCTGGTGGAGACGGGCGCGGGGCTGCGGCCCGGCTCCCCCGACAACGCGCCGCTGCTCGGCCCGACCGCGCTGCCCGGCCTGGCCGCCGCCACCGGGCACTACCGCAACGGCGTGCTGCTCACCCCCGTCACCGCCGACCTGCTCGCCGACTACCTGGCCACCGGCGAACTCCACCCGCTGGCCGCGGACTTCACCCCCGACCGCTTCCGCACCGAGGTGCCCGCATGAACACCGTCGCCCTGACCGTCAACGGCGAACCCCGCACGCTGCCCGCCGCCACCACGCTGGACGTGCTGGTCGCCGAGGTGTCCGCCGCCAACACCGGCGTCGCCGCCGCCGTCAACGAGGCCGTGGTGCCGCGCAGTTCGTGGCCCGCCACGGCGCTCGGCGACGGCGACCGGGTGGAGATCCTCACCGCCGTGCAGGGAGGCTGAGATGGCCGACGACCTGCTGACCATCGGCGACACCACCTTCACCTCCCGCCTGATCATGGGCACCGGCGGCGCCCCCAGCCTGGATGTGCTGGAGCAGGCGCTGCGGGTCTCCGGCACCGAACTGACCACGGTGGCGATGCGCCGGGTCAACACCGCCACCCAGGGCTCGGTGCTGGAGGTGCTGGCCCGCAACGGCATCCGGATCCTCCCGAACACGGCCGGCTGCTACACCGCGGGCGAGGCCGTGCTCACCGCCCGCCTGGCCCGCGAGGCGCTCGGCACCGACTGGGTGAAGCTCGAGGTGATCGCCGACGAGCGCACCCTGCTGCCCGACCCGATCGAACTCCTGGACGCCGCCGAGACCTTGGTCGACGACGGCTTCACCGTGCTGCCGTACACCAACGACGACCCGGTGCTGGCCCGCAAGCTGGAGGACGTCGGCTGCGCGGCGATCATGCCGCTGGGCTCGCCGATCGGCTCCGGCCTGGGCATCCGCAACCCGCACAACTTCCAGCTGATCGTGGAGTCCGCGAACGTCCCGGTGGTCCTCGACGCGGGCGCCGGCACCGCCAGCGACGTCGCCCTGGCGATGGAACTCGGCTGCTCCGCCGTCATGCTGGCCTCCGCCGTGACCCGCGCCCAGGAGCCCGTCCTGATGGCCGACGCGATGCGCCGCGCCGTCGAGGCCGGCCGCCTCGCCCACCGGGCCGGCCGGATCCCGCGCCGCTACTACGCCGAGGCCTCCTCCCCCACCACCGGCCTGGCCGACACCCGGGAGCGCCCCGCGTTCTGACGGCGGGTTCCCCGCTGTGTCCCGGTTCGGGAACGGTCCGCCCCACGACCGCTCCCGCACCCGGGCCAGCTGCCACCATGGCACCTCCATGCGGAAGGGGGATTCTGTGGAACGCTCGGGCGACCGCGCCACCGACCTGCTCGGCGCGGCGATGGCCTGGGCGCCGATCGTGCTGATCGACGGTTTCCTGTTGACCAGGATCTGGGGCACGCGTCTGTCGCTGCTGGGCACCGTGCTGCTGCTGGGCCCGATGCTGCTCGGCGCCGCGATCGGCGCGGCCACCGCACGTCGGCACCCGACGACGGCGCGGCGCTGGCTGCGGGCGGGCGTGGGGGCACTGATCGGGCACGCGCTGCAACTGGCGCTGCTGATCACGTTGCTGATGCTCTTCCCGCCGCGCATCCCCTGGTGACGGGCTCGACACCGGGCCCCTGCCGGACCGCACGTGCTTCGGCCCCTAGACTCCTCGGGTGGACATGACCATAGGTGACCCTCTGCTCGGCGTGCTGCTCGACGGGCGCTACCGGGTCGAGCAGCGGATCGCCGTCGGCGGCATGTCGACCGTCTACCGCGGCACCGACACCCGGCTCGACCGGGCCGTCGCGCTGAAGGTGATGCATCCTTCGCTGGCGGGCGACGCCGACTTCACGGCGCGGTTCATCCGTGAGGCGAAGGCGGTGGCGCGGCTCGCGCACCCCAATGTGGTCAACGTGCTGGACCAGGGCGCGGATCCGCGCGCGGTGTTCATGGCGATGGAGTACGTCCCCGGCCATACCCTGCGCGACCTGCTGCGCGATCGCGGCGCGCTCTCGGTGCGGGCCGCGCTGGACGTCCTGGAGCCGGTGCTGGCGGCGCTCGGCGCGGCGCACCGGGCGGGCCTGGTGCACCGGGACGTGAAGCCGGAGAACGTGCTGATCACCGACAACGGCATGGTGAAGGTCGCGGACTTCGGCCTGGTCCGGATCATGGGCGCCGCCGACTCGAACACCACCGCCGCCACCGAGGCGGGCCAACTGCTCGGCACCGTCTCGTACCTGGCCCCGGAGCAGATCCGCCAGGACGCGGCCACCGACCAGCGGGTGGACGTCTACGCGGCGGGCATCCTGCTGTACGAGATGCTGACCGGCACCAAGCCGCACACCGGCGAGAACGCCGCCCAGGTGATGTACCGCCACCTGCACGAGGACGTCCCGGCGCCGTCCCGCACCGCCCCCGCCGTGGGCCCGGAGCTGGACGCGCTGGTCGCCGCCGCCACCGCCCGCGACCCGCAGGCCCGGCCGTGGGACGCGGTGGAGCTGCTGGCGGCCGTGCAACGGGTGCGCCGGGCGCTGCCGGACGGGCAGTTGGACGCGGAGCCGCCGGCCTCGCACCGGCCCACCCCGCAGTTCGGCCCGGGCGAGGCGACCGCGGTGATCAGCGCCCCGCCCGGCCTGGAGCGCACCAGCGTGCTGGACGTCCCGCCGGACCTGCTGCCGCCGATCCGCCCGGTGAACGAGGACCCGCCGCCGCGCCGCCGCCGCAGCGCGCCCCGGCGCAGCCGCACCCCGCTGATCTGGTCGGCGGTGGTGCTCGTGGTGGTGCTGCTGGTCGGCGGCGTGACGTACACGCTGTCCGGCGCGGTGTACGCGACGGTGCCGAGCGTGCTGGGGCAGAGCCGGCAGCAGGCCGTCACGGTGCTGGACAAGCAGGGCCTGCACGGCACGTTCAGCGAGCAGTTCAGCGAGTCGGTGCAGGCCGGCCAGGTGATCTCCACCGACCCGGGGGTGGGCGCCAAGGTCCGCAAGAGCGACGCGGTGAAGGTGGTCGTCTCGCGCGGCCCGGAGCGAGTGCCGGTGCCGGAGGTGGCGAACCGTCCGCTGGCCGAGGCGTCCAAGGCGCTGTCCGGCGCCAGGCTGACGGCGGGCACCACCACCGAGCAGTTCAGCGACTCGGTGCCGAAGGGCGCGGTGATCTCCACCGACCCGGCGCCCGGAACGGCGCTGTCCCCGAACTCGCCGGTGGCGCTGACGGTCTCCAAGGGCATGCACCTGGTGCCGGACGTCTCCGGGATGAGCAAGGACGACGCGGCGAAGGCCCTGCAGGACGCGGGCTTCACCGCTCAGGTCTCCGGTCTGCTGCCGTTCGGCAAGGTGACGGAGCAGTCCCCCGCGGCGGGGACGCCGCGCCCGCAGGGGTCGACGGTGACCATCACCATCAGCCTCTTCTGAACCTCGCCCCGCCGGGGTTCAGCGCAGCGGGCCGTCGCCGTCCTGCTCCTGGTAGGAGTAGCGCTGCTCCTGCCAGGGGTCGGCCCGGTTGTGGTAGCCGCGTTCCTCCCAGAAGCCGCGGCGGTCGGCGCGCATGTACTCGACGGCGCGCACCCACTTGGGGCCCTTCCAGGCGTACAGGTGCGGCACCACCAGGCGGACCGGGAAGCCGTGTTCGAGGGTGAGCGGCTGCCCGTCGTGGTGGGTGGCGAAGACCGTCGCCGGATCCGCGAAGTCGGCGAGCCGCAGGTTGGCGCTGTAGCCGAACTCGGCCCACACCATGACGTGGGTGACGCCCGGGTCGGGCGGGACCAGGTCGAGCACTGTCCGGGCGGCGACGCCGCACCACTCGTTGTCGAGCATGGAGAACTTGGTGACGCAGTGGAAGTCGCCGCGGACGGTCACCTTGGGCAGCGCGTGGAAGGCGGCGAAGTCCCACCTGGCCTTCTCCGCGTCGGCGGTCGCCCCGAACACCTGGAAGTCCCAGCTGTCCGGTTTGAATCTGGGCACCGGACCGTAGTGCAGAACGGGCCAGCCGCGCTGCCGGCGCTGGCCGGGCGGAAGCCTCGGGTCAGACGGCGGCGGCTGTTCCGATTGGTGCTGGCCCATGGCTCCATGGTGACAGACGGCGCCCGGCGAACCGTGCGCGCCCCCGCCGCGCGCCCCTTCAGGAACGCATTCCGACGGAGGGGGGCAACATGAGGCAAATCCGCCCGGACCTCCGTTCAGGCGTTCGGGCCAGATACCTCCGTACGGCCCAATCCGTGCGACGTTCGCGCAGGTCAGCGAATTTCCGCACCGGCAGAAACGCCGATTCCCGGCCGCCCGGTAAGCGTGAACTTACTGGAAGTGAACCCGACCGGCTGCCACGATGCGGGCAAACCGGCACCGGCCGGAATTGACCACGTCAGGAAGGCAGGCCATGCAGGGAGATCCCGAGGTCGTCGAGTTCCTCAACGAGCAGCTGACCGCCGAACTCACCGCGATCAACCAGTACTTCCTGCACTCCAAGATGCAGGAGAACAACGGCTGGACCAAGCTCGCCAAGTACACCCGGCACGAGTCCTTCGACGAGATGAAGCACGCCGAGACACTCACCGACCGGATCCTGTTCCTGGAGGGCCTGCCGAACTACCAGCGGCTGTTCCACGTCCGGATCGGGCAGACCGTCAAGGAGATGTTCGAGGCCGACCGACAGGTCGAGGTGGAGGCGATCGACCGCCTCAAGCGCGGGATCGTGGTGATGCGCGCCAAGAACGACGTCACCTCGGCGAACATCTTCGAGGACATCCTGGCCGACGAGGAACACCACATCGACTACCTGGACACCCAGCTGGAACTGCTGGACAAGCTCGGCGAGGCGCTCTACCTGGCGCAGCTGATCGAACAGCCGGAGACCTGAGCCGCGGCGCCGGTCAGGCGGCCTGCGGGGCGGCCGGCCCGGCCAGGCCCAGGCGCTCGGCCAACCGGGCCGTCGGACACGGGCGGGCGCCGTGCTCGCCGAGCAGCGCCTGGATGCGCCGCACGCAGGAACCGCAGTCGGTGCCGGCCTTGCAGCCCCGGGCTATCTGACGCGGGGTGGTGGCACCCTCGTCGATCTCCTGCTTGACCCGGGCCTCGGTGACCGCGTGGCACATGCACACGTACATGTGCGGCCCCTTCCGTGCTCGGCGTTGTTTACTGAGCCTTACCTTACTTGATGCTTCGGACACGAAGAAGGCCCCTCCGCCTCGGATCACCCGAAAACGGAGGGGCCTTCGTCACACCTGGCCGGGGCTACTGGTTGCGGTACATCTCCGCGACCAGGAACGCCAGGTCCAGCGACTGGCTGCGGTTGAGCCGCGGGTCGCAGGCCGTCTCGTAGCGCTGGTGCAGGTCGTCGACCAGCACCTCGTCGCCGCCGCCGACGCACTCGGTGACGTCGTCGCCGGTCAGCTCCATGTGGATGCCGCCCGGGTGGGTGCCGAGCGCGCGGTGCACCTCGAAGAAGCCCTTGACCTCGTCGAGCACGTCGTCGAAGTTGCGGGTCTTGTGGCCGCTGGACGCCTCGAAGGTGTTGCCGTGCATCGGGTCGCTGATCCACACGACCTGGGCGCCGGACGCGGTGACCTTCTCCACCAGGGTGGGCAGGTGGTCGCGGATCTTGCCCGCGCCCATCCGGGTGATGAAGGTAAGTCGGCCGGGCTCGCGGTCCGGGTCCAGCCGGTCGATCAGGGTGAGCGCCTCGTCGACCGTGGTGGTCGGGCCGAGCTTCACGCCGATCGGGTTGCGGATCTTCGAGGCGAACTCGATGTGCGCGTGGTCCAGCTGGCGGGTGCGCTCACCGATCCACACCATGTGGCCGGAGACGTCGTACAGGTCGCCGGTGCGCGAGTCGGTGCGGGTCAGCGCCGTCTCGTAGTCCAGGATCAGCGCCTCGTGCGAGGAGAAGAACTCGACCGTCTTGAACTCCTCGGGGGCCACCCCACAGGCGTTCATGAAGGCCAGCGCCTGATCGATCTCCCGGGCCAGCTGCTCGTAGCGCTGACCGGCCGGGGAGTTGCGCACGAAGTCCTGGTTCCAGGCGTGCACCTGGCGCAGGTCGGCGTAACCACCGGTGGTGAAGGCGCGCACCAGGTTCAGCGTCGACGCGGAGGCGTTGTACATCCGCTTCAGGCGCTCCGGGTCCGGGATCCGGGACTCGGGGGTGAACTCGAAGCCGTTCACCGAGTCACCGCGGTACACCGGCAGCGTCACGCCGTCACGGGTCTCGGTGTTCTTCGAACGCGGCTTGGAGTACTGGCCGGCGATCCGGCCGACCTTCACCACCGGGACGGAGGCGGCGTAGGTGAGCACCGCCGCCATCTGGAGCAGGGTCTTCAGCTTGTTGCGGATCTGGTCGGCCGACACGGCGTCGAACGCCTCGGCGCAGTCACCGCCCTGCAGCAGGAACGCCTCACCACGCGCGACGGCGCCGAGCCGGGCGCGCAGCTGGTCGCACTCGCCGGCGAAGACGAGCGGCGGATAGGAGGCGAGCTCCGCAAGGGTCTTGCGCAGAGCCTCTTGGTCCGGCCATTCAGGCTGCTGCGCCGCGGGCAGGGACTGCCAGGAGTGGTTAGTCACGGTCACAGAAGCAAGGCTACGGGTTCGCCCCGGCAGCTTGGGGACGCCGCCCGGTGGGTGAGACAGCTCGTGGACATCGCCCCGGGCGTCCTGCCGGTGGGCTATGGTCTGCTCCATGACCGCGACGCACACCTTCTCCTGGTGGTGGGCCTGCCCGTTGGGCGGCCCACGGATCGCGCGTCCCTAGAGACGAACGACGGCCGCCCTTCGGGGCGGCCGTCGGCGTCTGTGTCCAGCGTCACGGCCCTCCCCGGAGGCGGCGGCAGAAGCCCGCAGCCAACCCCCGGAAGGGAACACCGCAGTCGTGACCACCACCGCAGCCGACCTGCTCGCCCGGCTCACCGCGCCCGGCGCCCCCGCCTTCGCCCTGCTGCACCGCCGCGCGCCCCGGCTCGCCCCCGACACCGTCGAGCTGCTGCTCGGCACCGTCTCCGAGCACGACACGCTGGCCGAACTGCCGGTTCGGCACGGCGTGCCCGCCGACGGGCCCCGGCACGACCTGCTCGCCCTCATCCCCTACGCCCAGCTGCGCGAACGCGGCTTCGCCGCCCGCCAGGACGGCACCCCGCTGCGCGCTCTGGCCGTCGAGGAGCAGCACGCGCTGCCGCTGGTCGAGCTGCTGGCGGCGCTGCCGGACGCGCCGGTAGAGCTGCGCGGCGGGGAGTTCGACATCGCGGACGAGGAGTACGCCGGGATCGTCCGGCGGGTGATCGAGGACGAGATCGGGCGCGGCGAGGGCGCCAACTTCGTCATCCGGCGCGATTTCCGGGCCGAGCTGGCGGGCTTCTCCACCGCCACCGCGCTGACCCTGTTCCGGCGGCTGCTGGAGCACGAGCGCGGCGCCTACTGGACGTTCCTGGTGCACACCGGCGACCGGGTGCTGGTCGGCGCGTCCCCCGAGGTCCACGTCCGGCAGTCCGGCGGCACCGTGGTGATGAACCCGATCTCCGGCACCTACCGCTATCCGTCGACCGGGCCCACCGCCGAATCCCTCCTCGAATTCCTGCGCGACCCGAAGGAGTTGGAGGAGCTCACCATGGTGGTCGACGAGGAACTGAAGATGATGTGCGCGGTCGGCGACCTCGGCGGGCAGGTGCTCGGGCCGCGGCTGAAGGAGATGTCGCACCTCGCGCACACCGAGTACGAGCTGCGCGGCCGCACCTCGCTGGACGTACGGGAGGTGCTGCGGGAGACCATGTTCGCCGCCACCGTCACCGGCAGCCCCGTGCAGAACGCCACCCGGGTCATCGACCGGTACGAACGCGGCGGGCGCGGCTACTACTCGGGCGCGCTGGCGCTGATCGGGCGCTCCGCCGGCGGCGGCCAGCAGCTGGACTCGCCGATCTGCATCCGGGCCGCCGACATCGACCCCGCCGACGGCTCGCTGGTGGTCCGGGTCGGCGCCACCCTGGTCCGGCACTCCGACCCGTACTCGGAGGTCGCCGAGACGCATGCCAAGGCCGCCGGCGTGCTCTCCGCGATCGGCGCCCGCCCGGCCCGGTCGGCGAAGGCCGCCGCCGCCCGGCCCCGGCTCGCCGAGGACCACCGGGTGCAGTCCGCGCTGGGCTCCCGGCGGGCCGGCCTCGCCCCGTTCTGGCTGCGGATGCAGCAGCCCGCCGAGCCCCGCCCGGGCGCCCACGCGCTGGTGGTCGACGGCGAGGACACCTTCACCGCGATGCTCGCCCACCTGCTGCGCTCGCTCGGCCACACCGTCACCGTGCTGCGCTACGACGCCCCGTCGCTGCGCGAGCGGGCCGCCGCCCACCCCGGCCCGCTGGTGCTCGGCCCCGGCCCCGGCGACCCCGCCGACCCGGACGACCCGAAGATGGCGCTGCTGCGCCCGGTCGTCGCCGACGCCCTGGCTGCCGCCCGGGACGGCTCCCGGACCGCCCCGCTGCTGGCGGTCTGCCTCAGCCACCAGCTGCTGTCCGCGCAGCTCGGCCTGCCGCTGGCCCGCAAGGCCGTGCCGTACCAGGGCGCGCAGGAGAGCGTCGACCTGTTCGGCGTCCGCCGCACCGTGGGCTTCTACAACACCTTCACCGCCCGCTGCGACGACGACGCGGCTCGGCGCCTGGCCGCCGACGGCATCGAGGTGGCCCGCGACCCGCGCAGCGGGGACGTGCACGCGCTGCGCGGACCGGGCTTCGCGGGCCTCCAGTTCCACCCCGAGTCGGTGCTCACCAGGGACGGCGTGGAGATCGTCGCCGAACTGTTGAACGCCGTCCCGGCAGTACGCGGCTGACCCACCCGCCACACCCGCCACGAACCCTTAAAACGCGTAGTACGGAGTGGAGTTGACTGATATTCATATCCTGCTTCGCGAGCGGGAATGGAGGGGGACATGGCGCATTCAACGGAACACGACACGGTGGAGATCGTCCTGGACGACGGCACCGTCCTGCACGCGGCCGTCCGCGCGGGCTCGGAACCGACGGCCGGGGACGCGGGGGCGGTCTCCAGGGCGGTGACGCACAGCCTGGGCGAGGTGCGGCGGACGGTCCGCGCGGTGGGCCGCTGGGCCCGGGACACCGCGCGGGAGGCCGGCGACCCGGACTCCTTCGAGGTGGAGTTCGGCCTCAACCTGGGTGTGAAATCAGGCCAGTTGATCAGCGTGCTGGCGGAGGCGTCCGGCGAGGCGAGCCTGGTGGTACGGCTGGGCTGGTCGCGCCCCGACGGCCGACCCGACGACGGCCGACCCGACGACGACCGCCCCGCCGACGCCGAGTGACGCCGCACGGCGCGCTGGCCGCCGCGCTCTGGCTGGCCGGACCCGACGGGGAGTTCCTCGGCAGCGGCTTCCACCTGGGAGCGGGCCGGGTGGTCAGCTGCGCCCACGTGGTGGCCGGGCACCCGTCGGTCACGGCCCACCACTCCGGCACCGCGCATCCGGCCCGGGTGGTGCTGCTGGCCCCGCCCGAACGCCCGCCGGGCGCGGCCGTGCACCCGCCGCCGGACCTGGCGGTGCTGGACGTTCCGGGCCTGGCGGGCGCACCCGCGGTGCCGCTCGCCGGGCGGGACGTCGCCAACGGCGCCGCCGTGCTGGTGCACGGCTTCGCGGAGAACAAGCTGACCCGCGAAGTCGGCCCGGAATCCGCCCGGTTGACCGTGGCGGGCCCCTCCGGGCTCGGCCTGCGGGTGCAACTGGGTGCGATCCCGTTCGGATTGAGCGGCAGCATGGCGATCGACGGCGACGGCCGGGTGATCGGCATGCTGAAGGCCACCGCGGACAGCGTCGGCACGCTGGGCGGCTGGATCACCCCGCTGTCCGACCTGCTGCCGCTGCTCGGCGAACGCCCGCCCGCGCCGGAACGAAAGGTCACCGCCCAGGCGTGCGCCCGGCTGCTGGCCGAGGTCGCGCTGCTGCAGGACCCACCGGCGCGACTGCTGCTGATCCAGTTCATGAACGAGCAACTCGGCCCGGGCGCGGGGATCAAGGTGCCCTACCACGGGCATGCATTCCTGCACCTGAGCGGCATCGCCGCCGCCTGCCTCAACCACCGCGACCCGACCAGCGCCCTGCATGCCCTGCTGGACTGCGCCATCGCCTTGTCCGGACCGGACCAGGCGCTCGAAAGACTCGGAAGACTGCTGCACATCGACCCGGAGGACTAAGGGATGGACCGCTGCACCAGGGAGACCCGGCACATGCTGCAGCGCATCCTGTCGGGCTGGTTCGAACTGGCCGTACCGCTGCCCCAGTTGGAGCAGCACCTCGCCGAACAGACCGACTACGTCGTCCAGGTGAACTTCGCCGGCCTCCCGCAGGCCGCCCAGCGGATCGCCAAGTACCTGGCCGAGGACCACCCCCAGCCCGCCGCCGCGATCAGCCACCTGTACGACTGGCTGACCGACGCCTTCGGTTCCCAACTGCGCGGCGACTGGGTCGGGTTCCTCGGCCGGGTGCAGGACGCCCGGGGGCTGACGATGGACCAGCGGGCCGACTTCGTGGTGATCGCCCAGGTGCTGTGCTTCCCGGCGCCGCTGCCGGAGCGCGCCTCCGGCCTGGAGCTGCTCGGCCTGGCCGAACGGTCCCTGGCCGGCGGCAGCCCCGCCCTGCTGCTGCTCGAAATCGACCGCGTCGAGGAGCAGTTGGCCCAGCAGGCCCGAGTCGCGGTGGACCGCTCGCGCAGCTACGTCCAGCGCGTGCCGCCCCCGCCGCCCCGGTTCTGGCGGGTGGTGGCGGTCGCCGTCGCGCTGCTGGCCCTGGCGGGCGGGCTGGCGGCCCTGGTGCTCGACAAGGGGCCGGCGCCGCTGCCCGACCAGGCGGTGACCTGGCAGCCGGAGTCCGTGAAACCGGGTAGCGCGTCCGCCGCGAAGGTGACCGTCCCTGCGGGGGCCCACCGCCTGGTGGCGAATATCCGGTTGAAGGACCTGAACCCTGGCCTCGGTGCCTGCCCGGACATGCACGTCGCGCTCTCCACCGATCCGGCGGGAGCCACCGGCTGGCAGAACCCGGGCGTCCCACTGTCCGTCGCCGTGCCGTCCGGCCAGACCGATCTGACCATCTACCTGTACCTGGAAGGCCCCACCGGATGCGACCGGCACATAGAGACCCAGCGCGTCGAGTTCGAGCGATAGGAGGTTCCCGTGCACGCACCACGCACCGTCCGTCTGGCGGCCTGTCTGCTCCTGCTGGCCGCCGCCGCAGTCGGCTGCTCCGACGACAGCAAGCCGAATCCGTTCGACAGCGATCCGATCAAGATCGGCTTCAAGAGCGGCCGCCCCGGCATGTCCGACCTCACCGGCAAGGGCAACTACGACGGATTCGAGCCGCACGTGGCGCAGAAGGTGGTGCAAGGTCTGCTGCACCGCGACTTCACCTCGCTGCCGGTGACCACGGCCAACTGGAAGGAAGCCCTCCTCGACGGAAAGACCAACCACAACAAGGTCGACCTGGTGATAGCCGACATCTCCGAACGGGACGATCTGAAGCACGACTTCGACATGGCCGGCCCCTACCTGCAGACCCCGCTCGGCGTCCTGCTGAAGGCCTCGGACACCCGGGAGATCAACAAAGCCGAGGACCTCCGGCCGCTCGCCGTCTGCGCGCAGGAGAAGACCACCGCCTACAGCACCCTGGAGCAGAACGGCGGTCGGCCCCCCGTCAGCGCCCCCGACCTCAACGCGTGCATCGACCGGCTCAACGACGGCACCGCCGAGGCCGTGCTCGCCGACTACGTGGTCCTGCAGGGCATCGCGATCAACTCCGGCTCCGGCACCGAGCACACCTACCGGGTCGCCCGGAACGCCCGGATCGGCAGGCCGCAGTACCTGATGATGATGCTGCCCAAGGGCCACCAGAAGGCCTGCGAACTGCTCCGCAAGGCGATCGCCGAGTACCTCCAGGACACCGACTGGA
Source organism: Kitasatospora sp. NPDC048407 (assembly GCF_043200475.1). Taxonomy (NCBI): domain Bacteria; kingdom Bacillati; phylum Actinomycetota; class Actinomycetes; order Kitasatosporales; family Streptomycetaceae; genus Kitasatospora; species Kitasatospora sp. NPDC048407. Next base: position 55,232 of record NZ_JBICXW010000026.1, read on the forward strand.
CGACCACCCTGAAGCAGGACCTCGGGCTCGACGACTTCACCAACGAGGAGATCCGCGACACCTTCCAGCCCGTCACCAACGCCGTCGGCGAGGACTGCTCGGCCTAGCCCAGCTCCTCGTCCAGCCCCTGCTCGATCGCGTACCGCACCAGCTCGACCCGGTTGTGCAGTTGCAGCTTGCCGAGGGTGTTCTGCACGTGGTTCTGCACGGTGCGGTGCGAGAGCACCAGCCGGTCGGCGATCTGGCGGTACGACAGGCCCTTGGCGACCAGCCGCAGCACCTCCGTCTCCCGGGGGGTCAGCTGCGGCACGGCCGGCTGGGCGGGGGTGCCGGGCTCGGTGGCCAGGCGGCGGAACTCGCCGAGCACCAGCCCGGCCAGGCCGGGGGTGAAGACCGGGTCGCCGACGGCGGTGCGGCTCACCGCGTCGATCAGTTCCTCGCGGCCGGCCGACTTCACCAGGTAGCCGGTCGCTCCGGACTTCACCGCCTCCAGCACGTCGGCGTGCTCGCCGCTCGCGGACAGCACCAGCACCCGCACCGCCGGGTCGGCGGCCACCACCTGGCGGCACACCTCGACGCCGGGCAGCGCGGGCAGGTTGAGGTCGAGTACCACCACCTGCGGGGCGCTGGCCCTGGCCCGGCGCACCGCCTCCTCGCCGTCCCCGGCGGTGGCGACCACCGCGAACCCGGCCTCCGCCAGGTCCCGGGCCACCCCGTCGCGCCACATCGGGTGGTCGTCCACCACCATCACCCGCACCGGCTGATCAGACATCGCCACCCCTCCTCGGCCACCGCAGTTCCACCTCGACGCCCTCGCCGGGCACCGAGTACAGCTCGGCGCTGCCGCCGAGGTCCAGCATCCGGCCGCGGATCGACTGCGACACGCCCAGCCGGCCGTCGCGCTGCGCCTGGGCCAGCCGCCCGGCCGGGAAGCCGGGGCCGTCGTCGCGGACCGAGACCGTGACGGCCTGCGGCTCGTCCTCCAGCAGGATCCAGGCGCGGGCGCCCTCACCCGCGTGCGTCCGTACGTTGTCCAGCGCGGCCGCGACCGCGGCGGCCAGTTCGGCGGCCACCGGCGCGGGCATCAGCACCGGGGTGGCGGGCGCGGCGACGGTGATCCGCTCGTCCGCGTGCCGGGAGACCAGCGGGCGCAGGTCCGCCTCGCCGTCCTCGAGTTCCGGCTGCTGGGCGCCTGTCATCAGGGCCCGCAGCGCACGTTCCTGCTCCCCCGCCAGTCGTCCCAGCTCGGCGGCGTCGCCCTGCTGACGGTGCACCAGGGCGAGCACCTGGAGCACCCCGTCGTGGATGTCCCGGGACAGCCGTTCGCGTTCCCGGGTGGCGGCCTCCACCTGGAGTGCCCGGGTGAGCACGGCCTCGCTGGCCCGGGCGAGTTCGATGACGTAGCCGATCGCGCAGCCCGCGACCAGCAGCAGCACGATGTTGTGCAGGTTGTCGGGGCTGACCCCGCCGTGGCCGAGGATGTTGGCGGCGCCGATCACCGCTCCGGCGAACGCGGCGGGCCGCCAGCCGCCCTTGCCGGCGAAGCCGAGCACGGTGCCGGCCGCCCAGATGGTGGGCAGCGTCGGCGCGCCGGCGTGGATCCGGGCGGGGGTGTCGATGAAGCCGCTCTGCACGATGCCGAACACCGCGAACAGCAGGTCGGTGCCGAGCACCGCCCAGGTGCACCGCTTCGGCCCGGCGAACGCCCGGGTGCTGGCCAGCGTCCACAGGGTCAGCGCGCCCAGGTAGATCCAGCCGGACACCGGGTGCAGGAACTCCCGGTACGCGGTGAAGAACCGCAGCACGGCGTACGCGAGTGCCAGCACCCGGAAGTACCCCATGGCACGCCACAGCGGCAGTTCCACCGACATCCCGCCGGCCACCACGGCCGCGGCCGGACCTGACGGCCCCGGCTGCGGCACGGCGGGTCTGTGCTCCCCCACGGCAAGCCCCCCTGACGGCCGGTCAGGCCCCGGCGTCCTTCTCCTGCTCTGCCTTTTCCCGACCCGCGGCCTTTTCCTGCTCGGCCTTCTCCTGCTCGGCCTGCTCGGCGGCGGCGGCCTTCTCGGCCTTCTGCTGCGCCTTGCGGTCCGCGTCGGCGGCCTTCTTCTCCTCGGCGAGCTGCCGCTTGGCGGCGGTCGCGTAGATGTCCACGTACTCCTGGCCGGACAGCCGCATGATCTCGTACATCACCTCGTCGGTGACCGAGCGCAGGATGAACCGGTCGTTCTCCATGCCCTGGTAGCGGGAGAAGTCCAGCGGACGGCCGATCCGGATGCCGGGGCGGACGCCGAAGTTGGGGATCACCTGGCCGGGCGGCTGCACCTTCTCGGTGTCGATCATCGCGACCGGGATCACCGGCGCACCGGTGGCCAGCGCGACGCGGGCCAGTCCGCCGACCTTGCCGCGGTACAGCTTGCCGTCGGGCGAGCGGGTGCCCTCCGGGTAGACGCCGAACACCTCGCCGCGCTCGATCACCGCGATGCCGCTGCGGATCGCCGCCTCGCCGGCGCCGCGGGCGCCCGAGCGGTCCACCGGGAGCTGGCCGACGCCCTTGAAGAACGCCGCGGTCAGCCGGCCCTTGATGCCGGGCGTGGTGAAGTACTCGGCCTTCGCGATGAACGTCACCCGCCGCTTGAGCAGCGCGGGTAGGAAGAACGAGTCCGAGAAGGACAGGTGGTTGCTGGCGAGGATGGCCGGGCCTTCGTCCGGAATGTTCTCCTCGCCCTCCATCCACGGCCGGAAGAAGATCCGCAGCAGCGGCGCGACGATCATCTTCATCAGTCGGTAGAACAACCGGGGCCTCCTGTTGTGCGGACCGGACGATCCTAATGCTTGTGCTTGCCCGCCCGTGCACCGGCGACCCGTTCCAGCACCGCCGCGCACCTCTGTACGGGGCAACCCGCCCGTGGGACGATCGGGGAAAACCCCCACACCTCCAGGAGTTCCACCGATGCCGCTGATGCCGGGAGCCGAGCCGTACCGCCACGACGGCGGGCAGGTCGGCGTGCTGCTCGTCCACGGTTTCACCGGTTCCCCGCAGTCCATGCGGCCGTGGGCCGAACATCTGGCCGACGCCGGACTCACCGTCAGCGTCCCGCTGCTGCCCGGCCATGGCACCCGCTGGCAGGACCTCCAGCCGACCCGCTGGGAGGACTGGTACACCACCTCGGAGACCGCCCTCCTCGAGCTCGCCGACCGGTGCGAGCAGGTCTTCGTCTGCGCGCTGTCGATGGGCGGGGCACTCGCCCTCAAGCTCGCCGAGAAGCACGGCGACCGGATCTCCGGACTGGTGCTCGTCAACCCGTCGGTGCGCTCCGACAACCCCGCGACGGTGCTTCTTCCGGTCCTGCGCCACCTGCTGCCGTCGCTGCCCGGCATCGCCTCGGACATCGCGAAGCCCGGCACGACCGAGGTCGGCTACGACCGGTTGCCGCTGCACGCCGCCTGGTCACTGGCCCGGCTGTGGAAGAGCGTCCAGGCGGGAATGCCGAGGGTGACCCAGCCCGTTCTGCTGTTGCACAGTCCGCAGGACCACGTGGTCTCGCCGCACAACTCGGCGATGGTGCTCGCCCGGATATCCTCGACCGATGTGACGGAGCTGCTGCTCGACCGCAGCTTCCACGTGGCCACGCTGGACCACGACGCCGGTCTGATCTTCGGGGCGAGCCTCGACTTCGTCCGGCGGCTGGCCCCGGCAGCGGCGGTCGATGCCGGGAACCACTCGGGCTGAAAGGCCGATAGTGAACGAGACCAGCAAAGCGAACGACGACGACCTGCCCCGCGACGACCCGAAGGCGGCCGAACCCGCCGAAGAAGCCGCGCCCGAGCCCGCCCCGCGGCGCCCCGCCGCCGGCAGCCAGGCCGAACAGGACGCGATCTTCGCCGAGCTGGTCGGCCGGTTCGACGAACCCGTGGACGCCACCGAGCACGCCTGGCCCGACGCGGAGAACGTCACCGAGCGCCCCCGGCGGCCCAGCGCGCCCACCGGCCCCACCGGCCTCGGCGACTTCGCCCCCCGCCCGGTCCCCCGCCCCGCCGAGGGCGGCCCCCGCGACTACACCGTCGCCGAGGACGAGGACGAGGGCCACTTCGTCCCGCCGGAGCCCCCGCCGCTGCCCCCGGCCGAAACCACCGCCAAGTTCGCCTGGCTGGCCGTCCTCGGCGGACCGGCACTGATCATGTTCGACGCCCTGGTGTGGCGCGAGGTCTCCGGCTGGCCCGCCTGGGTCGGCGGCATCGCCTTCCTCGGCGGCTTCGCCACCCTGGTGGCCCGCATGAAGGACCGCAACGACGACGAGCCCGACGACCCGAACGGCGGCGCCGTCGTCTGACGCCGCCCGCGCCGGGGCCGAAGACCGCTCAGCCCCGGCGCGACCGTTCCGTCACGGAGCGGGCACCCGCAACGCCGCCAGCACCGGCAGATGATCCGTCGCCGCCCGCAGGTCCTCCGCCGAGACACCTGGCAGCGGGTACGGCACCCCGCAGCCCAGCACGTCGATGTCCGGCGTCGCGAACACCCCGTCGATCCGCTGGTACGGCTGCGCCGGCACCGAAGTGAACGTCCCGCCCCACGGCGCCTTCGCGTGAGCGTCCGTCAACTCCTCCGCGAACGCCCGCCAACCCGGGCCCTCCGGCGGCTCGTTGAAATCCCCGGCCACCACGCCCGGCTCCCCCGGCCGCAGTTGACGCCGCAACAGCTCGAACTGCCGCAGCCGCTCCTCCGGTTGAAGACTCAGATGGCAACTCGTCACGGAGAACGGACGCGACCCGCCGATCCGCAGCAGCGCACTCGCGAACCCCCGCGCATGCAACCCCCGCGCCTTCGGCAACAGCGTGTCCCGCAGCTCCAGCACGTCCACCCGCAACCTGCCGAGCAACAACGGCCCCGCCGCAACGCGGCCGCCGCCGGCCAGAATCACCATGCCGGTCCGGTGCGCCAGCCACGCCGCGGCCTTCTCGCTCTTCCAGTACCGCGGCGACTCCTGCACACACACCACGTCCGGATCGCACGCCCGGATCACCCGAGCCACCGCCGCCCGGTCATCACGCAACGACCGCACGTTGTAACTCATCACCCGCACCCGCCGCGCCCCGTCCGGCTCCACCCCGGAGGACGCCAACGCAACATCAGTGTCCGTCACCTGACCGACAGTAACAGGGAGAGCACAGCCGGGGGCGCGAGTGGGTGCGAAACTTCCGGCGCCCCTGATTCGGTCACCCGCCAGCTCGCGCCAGTCTCCCCGCGCCCGCCAGCTCTCTCAGCTGCGCGCCAGGTCCGCCGCCCCGGCGATCCCCGCCGCCGACCCCATCGACGCCAGCACGACGTTCGCGCGCGGCCGGGCCGGCCCGCCCGTCAGGTACTTCTCGAAGGCGACCGAGACAGGGTCGAGCAGCAGACGGCCGGAGTCCGAGACGCCGCCGCCGAGGACGAAGACGGCCGGGTCGAAGAGCGCGGCGAGGTCGGCCATGCCGCGGCCGAGCCAGTCGGCGACCTCCGCGTAGCAGGCGAGGGCCAGCGGGTCGCCCTCCTCCGCGGCCTGGGTGATGTGGATGCCGCGAATGGTCTCGGCGAGGCCCTCGTTGAGTTCGAGCATCCGCTTGCCGGCGATCGGGTCGGCGGCGGCCTTCTCGCGGCCGTAGCGTCGCAGCGCGCGCCCGGAGCCGTACTGTTCCCAGCAGCCGTGGCCGCCGCAGCCGCAGGGCAGGCCGTCGGGGACCATGTTGAGGTGGCCGATCTCGCCGGCGACGCCGAACCGTCCGCGGTGCAGGCGGCCGTCGAGGACGATGCCGCCGCCGATGCCGGTGCCGACGGTGATCAGCAGCATGTCCTCGTAATCGGCCGCGGCGCCGAACCGGAACTCGGCCCAGGCGGCGCAGTTGGCGTCGTTCTCGATCACGGTGGGCAGGCCGGTGAGTTCCTCGACGCGCTGCTTGAGGGGCTCGTTCTCCCAGGCGATGTTGGGCGCCATCAGGACGGTGGAGCGGTCCCGGCTGACGAAGCCGGGCGCGCCGACGCCGACGGCGGCGACGCCGGGGTACTGCTCCTTCAACTCCCGTACGCCCTGGGCGATGGCGTCGACCGCCCACTGGGGGTCGGCCGGGGTGGGCACCCGGGTCTTGGCCAGAATCTCGCCGGACTCGTCGACCACACCTGCTGCGATCTTGGTACCGCCGACGTCCACGCCGATGGTCAGAGCCATGTGTCCCTCAGCTATTCACTCGTTCCCGCTCAGGCGGAACGGTACCGGCTGAGGGGTGCCCACGTACACAGTTCGGCCTACATTATCCGAAGGCAATCCTCGACCCATCGGGCAAACTGCCTTCAGGAGTCATATCGACTGTCCCGTTCGGTGATGACTCGGAACCGCAAAGTGACGCTGACGAACTTCCGGCTTAACTACTTGTCGGAGGCCTCTTGGGGCCCGTCCAGGTCCACCCGCTCGGTCTCGGCGTGTTGGGGCGCCGACCAGCGCCGCTCGTGACCGGCCACGGCGGCGCGGTACGCGGCCAGCAACTCGCCGCCGGCGGCGGCCAGGTGGCCGTACACCTCGGGGTTGGACTCACGCAGCTTGCCGCCGATCTCCACGGCCTTGCCGCCGAGCGCGGTCGCGAACTTCCGCACCTCTTCCACCAGCGGCGCGAACTCGCCCGTCCCGCCCGGCTGTTCCGTACTCATCACACGCTCCCGTCCGTCGGATTCCGCTACCCGCGCGGCCACAGTGCGGGATCGGGGGTGAACCGCACCGACAGCGTCCCGTCGACCAGGCCGGCCCCGCTGACGGTGCAACGGCGCAGCGCGGACGGGAGTGCCACGACCCGCCGGTAGGTTCCGGCGCCGAGGACCAATTCGTCGCCGCGGCGCAGCAGTTCGAGGTCCTCGCGGTCCGCGCCGGGCAGCGGCAGGTGCCAGATCAGCAGGTTCTCGGCGGCCAGCCGGTCCTCGGTCCAGGGCTCGGCGGGCGCGGGGATGCGCGGGGCGCCGGCCCGGTACAGCTGCTCGGCGAGCGCTTCCAGGGTGCTGTCCGGCTGCCGGGCGGTCAGCAGTGGGACGTCCAACGCCTCTGCCAGCGTGCCGAGTTGTTCGCGCTGCCGGGCGGCGGTGCGGGCCAGCCACGGGTCCGGGGAGTCGACGGCTTCGGCGGGGTGCGCGCCGTGCGCGACCACCGCGTCCAGCGGCAGGCCGTGCAGGGCGAGTCCGGCCCGGATCCGGGCGAGGGCGCGCGGCGCGGGGCGGGCGGCGTCCAGCACCAGGCGGACGGTGGTGCCGGGCGCGGTGATCACGGCGGCGGCCTCGGCGAGCGCGGCGGACGCGGCGGCCCGGGCCTCGAACAGCTTGTCGGTGGGCATCGGGACGCCCGCCAGCCCGGCCAGCAGCGGGCGCAGCGCGCGGGCGGCCTGGCGCTGTTCGGGGAGCAGCCGGGTCAGGTAGCGCTCCAGCTGGTCGGGCAGCGCGAGGGTGGCGATCAGTTCGGCGGGCGGCGGGGCGGCGACCACCAGTACCTCGGCCTTGGCCCGGGGCAGCGCGCGCAGCAGGGCGAGGGCGCGGGTGCCGGGCAGCGGGGCGAGCTCGTCGGGGTCGAGCGGCTGGGCGCCGATCAGGTCGAGCGCGGGGGCGAGCCGCTCGCGGTAGCCGTCCAGGGCGGAGCGGAACGCGGCCTGTTCGTCGACCCTGGCGGCGCTCAGGAAGCGCTCCAGCTCGACGGCTTCGGGCCCGAGCCGGACGCCGAGCAGGTCGTCGACGGCCCGGTGCGGGTCGTCGGCTGCCAGCAGCAGGGTTTCGCTGCCCTGCCGGGCGTGGTGCAGGGCGGTGGCGGCGGCGATCCTGGCGGATTCGGGGCCGCTGACGAGTACGGTGCGGGTGGCCACGGACCCGGTCAGCCCTCGACGCGCTTCTTCAGGCCGGCCAGCGCCCGGTCGATGATGACCTTCTCGGCCTTGCGCTTGATCATGCCGAGCATCGGGATCTTGACGTCCACGGCCAGCTGGTAGGTGACCTCGGTGCGGCCCTGGCCGGCGGGGGTGAGCCGGTAGGAGCCGTCCAGGGAGCGCAGCATCTGGCTCCGGACCAGGGTCCAGCTGACCTCGCGGTCGCCGTCCCAGGTGTAGGCGAGGGAGTGCTCGTCGCGGATCGCGCCGGCGTCCAGCAGCAGCCGCACCTCGGCGGCGCGGCCGTCCGGCCCGGTCTGCAGGACCTCGATCTCCTTCAGTTCGTCGGTCCACTCCGGGTAGGCGGCGAAATCGGCGATCACCGCCATGACCTCGGCCGGGGTGGCGTCGATGACAATGCTCGACCTGGTGTGCTCCGCCATTGCGGCCTCCGCGATCTCCCTGTGCTGCTGTGCGCCCACCAGAGGCTATCGCGGGCGGGCCCGGCTACTTTCCGCCCGGGCACCTTACCGGCGGGTCACATTGCGTCTGCCGTAGGGTTCGCATCGATCCATCCCACGTCCGACCTGCGATGTGACGATCGGAACACCGAGGCCGACCCCTCTGGTCGAACTCACCTACCCAGCAGTAACGTCCAGTCGTCCCGCAGCGTCGCAGACGAGGAGCAGTCTTGCTCGAGGAGTTCAGCCTTCCGGCCCGCTACCAGGTACCGAGCGATGGCAACCTCGCCGACCTGGTCCACCAGAACGCGGAGCGGCACCCGGGCGTCGCTGTGCTCAGCCGCAAGGTGGACGGGCACTGGCAGGACCTCACTGCCGTCCAGTTCCTCGCCGAGGTGCACGCCGTAGCCAAGGGCCTGATCGCGTCCGGCGTCGGCCCGGGCGACCGGGTCGCCGTGATGTCCCGCACCCGCTACGAGTGGACGCTGCTGGACTTCGCGATCTGGACCGCCGGCGCGATCACCGTCCCCGTCTACGAGACCTCCTCCGCCGAGCAGGTGCAGTGGATCCTCGGCGACTCCGGCGCACTCGTCGTGATCACCGAGACCGACAAGCACGCCGCCGTGATCACCGAGGTCCGCGAGGCCCTGCCCGGGCTCACGCACACCTGGCAGATCGAACGCGACGGCATCGCCGAACTGACCCGCGCCGGCCAGGACGTCGCCGACCAGGTGATCGCCGAACGCCGCGTCATCGCGAACCCCGACTCGATCTCCACCATCGTCTACACCTCGGGCACCACCGGCCGCCCCAAGGGCTGTCAGCTCACCCACGGCAACTTCCTCGCCGAACTGGGCAACGTCACCGCCCGGATGCCCGAGCTGTTCGTCACCGGCGAGTCCTCGGTCCTGCTGTTCCTGCCGCTGGCCCACGTGCTCGGCCGGATCGCCGAGATCGCCGCCGCCATCGTCCCGGTCAAGCTCGGCCACGTCTCCGACATCCGGAACGTCACCGAGGAACTCGGCTCCTTCCAGCCGACGCTGATCCTCGGCGTCCCCCGGGTCTTCGAGAAGGTCTACAACACCGCCCGCGCCAAGGCCCAGGCCGACGGCAAGGGCAAGATCTTCGACCGCGCCGCCGACACCGCCATCGCCTACAGCCGTGCCCTGGACGCCGGCGGCCCCTCGCTGATGCTGCGGATCAAGCACGCGATCTTCGACAAGCTGGTCTACGTCAAGCTCCGCAACGCGCTCGGCGGCCGCTGCAAGACCGCCATCTCCGGCGGCGCCCCGCTCGGCGAACGGCTCGGCCACTTCTACCGCGGCATCGGCTTCTCCGTCCTGGAGGGCTACGGCCTCACCGAGTCCTGCGCCGCCACCACCTTCAACCCCAACGACCGGGCCAAGATCGGCACCGTCGGCCAGCCGCTCCCCGGCTCCGCGACCCGCATCGCCGAGGACGGCGAGGTCCTGCTCAAGGGCCCGAACATCTTCACCGGCTACTGGAACAACCCCACCGCCACCGCCGAGGCCCTCCGGGACGGCTGGTTCGCCACCGGCGACATCGGCACCCTCGACGACGACGGCTACCTCACCATCACCGGCCGCAAGAAGGAAATCATCGTCACCGCCGGCGGCAAGAACGTCGCCCCCGCCGTGATCGAGGACCGCATCCGCGCCCACGCGATCGTCGGCGAGGTCATGGTCGTCGGCGACCGCAAGCCCTTCATCGCCTGCCTCGTCACGGTCGACGACGAGTTCTTCCCCCGCTGGAAGGCCCTCAACAACAAGCCCGCCGACGCGACGGTCTCCGACCTCCGCGAGGACCCCGACCTCCTCGCCGCGATCCAGGCCGCCGTCGACGACGGCAACCTGGCCGTCTCCCACGCCGAGGCCGTCAAGAAGTTCCGCCTCCTCACCACCACCTTCACCGAGGCCAGCGGCCACCTCACCCCGTCCCTCAAGCTCAAGCGCAACGTCGTCCTGAAGGACTTCGCCGCCGACATCGAGGCGCTGTACGCCCGCTAAGGGAAATCAGGGGCGCGGGGAACTGCGCTTGTCGCGCAGGTCCCCGCGCCCCCGGTTTCGCGCCCTCCCGGGCTTCGCGCCCGCTCAGCGGGCCTCGAGCAACCCGGTGAGCCGCTCCGCCAGCATGTCCCAACGCCAGGCGTCGTAGACCCACTTGCGGCCGGCCTCACCCATCTCGCGTCGCAGCTCCGCGTCCCCAAGGAGTCGCACCAGCCGCTCCGCGAGCACCGATTCCCCGTTCTTCCCGGGCACCACGAACCCGGTCTCCCCCTCGCGGACCGCGTCCGGCGCACCCCCGGAGTCCCCGGCGACGACGGGCAGCCCGGTCGCCGAAGCCTCCAGGTAGACGATCCCGAGCCCCTCCACGTCCAGCCCCCCGCGCCGCGTCCGGCACGGCATCGCGAAGACGTCCCCGGCCCCGTAGTGGGCGGGGAGTTCCTCCCACGGCACGGCGCCGGTGAACACCACCGACGAGCGCACCCCGACCTGGTCCACGAGCTTCTCCAGGTCCGCCCGGTACGGCCCGCCCCCGACGATCAGCAGCACGGCATCAGGATGCGCGGCGAGGACCCGCGGGAAGGAGCGGATCAGCGTGTCCTGCCCCTTCCGCGGCACCAGCCGCGACACGCACACCACGACCGGCCGTTCGGTGAGCCCGAGCCGCGCCCGGACCGCGTCGCCGCCGGAGTCCGGCCGGAAGGTGGACTCGTCGACGCCGGGCGGCAGTTGGACCATCCGCGAGGCGACCCGAGGCCCGACGGCACGGGCGATCCGCGAACGCGTGTACTCGCCGAGGTACGTCAGCACATCGGTGTTGCCGCCGATCCGGCGCAGCAGCTGCGCGGAGCCGGGCAGCTGGGCCCACGCGGCCTCGTGGCCGTGGGTCATGCCGATCATCCGCTCGGCGCCGGCCCGGCGCAGGTGCGGGGCCATCAGGCCGAGCGGCGCGGCGGCACCGAACCAGACGGAGGTGCAACTCTCGGCGCGCATGATCTCCGCGGCCCGCCGGGTGACCCGGGTGGTGGGGATCATCATTTTGGTGCGGTCGCGGATCACCGGAAAGGGCTGTTCCACGTCGAACTTGGCGACTTCCCGGCCGTCCCGCCAGGTGGAGGCGTACACGACGATCGACCCGGCCGGCTGGCGCACCGCCATGTTGTGGACGAACGCCTGGATGCCGCCTGGCCTGGGCGGAAGGTCGTTGGTGACGATGAGGGTTCTGTTCATGTGCCGCGGCTCGCTCGGTCAGGGGGTGCTCGGAGTACCCGTGAGTGGTCCGTACGATAGGTCACCGCACCAGTCCGCCGGGAACGCGGCCCGTGCCGCCCGTGGTGGCGGTGCGCGCGGGCCCGGACGGTTCGGACACGGTTCGGAGAAGTTGGAGGACACCGCCGCAACTGATGCTGTGTGCTGGTGGTCCTTACCGGTACCCCGGCGCGCAAGCCCGGTTCCGGTGCGTACGCGACGACCCGAAGGAGCGTAGTGGAGTCAGCCCAGGCCGAACGGCCCGGCAGCTCGGAGGCCCCGGCGCTGCCTGCCCCGTCCGGTTCCGCACCGAGTCGTCGTCCGCTGTGGGCCCTGGCGGCCGGCTGGACGGTCTCCCGGACCCTGCTGGTCCTGGTGGTCGCGGGGGTGCTGCGGATCGCCAACACGGACGTGACAGCGGACGTCTCGGTGATCTACCACAGCTGGTACGAGGTGCTGCGCACCGGCACCTTCCCGCTGGACGACGTGACCTGGCAGTACCCGCCGGGCGCGGCGCTGGTGATCCTGCTGCCGGGCCTGTTGCCGTGGTCGTACCTGGTGTCGTTCTTCGTGATCTGCGTCGTGGTGGACGCGGCGGCGATGGCGCTGCTGATGCGCGCGGGTGTCCGCAAGGGCCGCAGCTATCTGGGTGCCTGGTACTGGGTGGTGGGCGTTCCGCTGCTCGGGCCGACGGTGTACTGCCGGTACGACATCATCGTGACGGCGCTGGCGGTGGCGGGTCTGCTGGTGGTGCTGCGCCGCCCGGCGCTGGGCGGGGTGCTGCTGGGGCTGGGCGGGCTGTTGAAGATCTGGCCGCTGCTGGCGCTGATCGGCACGCCGCGCGGCCGGCGCACCCGGCGGGCCTGGACCTCGGCGGCGACGTTCGCGGGGGCGCTGGGTTTCCTGCTGACGGCGGGCATGAACGGGGCGTTCGAGTTCCTGAAGTTCCAGTCGGAGCGGGGCATCGAGATCGAGTCGCTGGGTGCGCTGCCGCTGCACTTCGCGAAGCTGGCGGGGTCGTGGCACGGCACCGTGACGATGAACTACGGCTCGGTGGAGTTCCTCGGCCCGTGGGTGCCGGTGATCTCCAAGGTGATGGTGGGCATGACGGTGGCCGGTTTCGGCTGGCTGCTCATCTGGCGTCTGCGGGCGACCCGTTGGACTTCGGCGACCACCTTCGACGCGGCGCTGTGCGCGCTGCTGATCTTCACCGCGACCAGTCGGGTGATCAGCCCGCAGTACATGATCTGGGTGGTCGGCCTGGCGGCGGTGTGCCTGACGGTGCGGGGCAGCAGCCAGCGTCCGGTGGCGGTGGTGGTGCTGGTGGCCACGGTGCTGACCACGATCGAGTTCCCGGTGATGTTCGGCACCGTGAACCGCAGCGAGCTGTCCGGCGTCCTGGTGCTGACGGCCCGCAACCTGGTGCTGCTGGCGGCCACCGTGCTGTCGGCGTACCGGCTCTGGCGCTCCACCCGGCGGCGCGAGGTGCTGACCACGCTGGTGCTGCCGGCCGGTCAGCTGGGCCCGCAGTACCCGGTGCGGCCGGGTATCGCCTACGAGCAGGATCTGCTGGACGACCTCACTCCGGCGGACCGCGCCTGACACCCCGCCCCGCCCTGCAAGTTTCTGAAAGCGCTTGCAGGGCAAGGCTTTTCGCTGCCACCATCGCCGAATGATCGACTACGACATCCTGATCGTCGGCGGCGTCGGCGTGGACACCATCGTCCGGGTGGACCGCCTGGAGATCCCGCCCGGCGTCGACTCGGTGCACGTCCCCCCGGTGCGCGACTACCCGGCGCACACCGGGAACGGCGTCGCGCTGGCCTGCCACGCGCTGGGCCTGCGCACCAAGCTCGCCGACTTCCTCGGCGAGGACCCGCAGGGCGCCCTGGTGCTGGCCGAATACGCCCGCCGCGGCCTGGACTTCAGCCACCTGCCCGCCCCCGCCGGCACCCCGCGCAGCGTCAACCTGGTGGACGCGGACGGCCTGCGGTTCTCCTTCTACGACGGCCGCCACCCGGCGGACGCCCGGCTGCCGCGCGAGTTCTGGCTGCCGCTGCTGGAGCGCTCGCAGCACGTCCACCTGTCGATCACGGGCGTCAACCGCGACATGTACCCGGACGTCGAACGGCTGGGCCGCCCCAGCTCCACCGACCTGCACGCCTGGGACGGCGAGAACGAGCACCACCGGTTCTACGCACTCCGCTCGGACGTGGTGTTCCTGTCCGCGGCCGGCCTCGGCAACCGCCCGGAAGCGGCGATGCGTTCGATCCTGGCGCAAGGCCGGGCCGAGCTGGTGGTGGCCACCGCGGGCGCGCACGGCGCGTTCCTGCTCACCCGCGAGGACGAGGCGCCCCGGCACTTCCCGGCGGTGGACCCGGGCGCGCCGATCGTGGACAGCAACGGCGCGGGCGACGCGTTCGTCTCCGGTTTCCTGCAGCGGCGGCTGGCGGGCCGCCCGGTCGAGGAGTGCATGCGGGCCGGTGCGGCGGCCGGCGCGTTCGCCTGCACCACGGCGGGCACCCACACCGCGTTCCTGGACGCGGCGGGCCTGGAGCGGGCACTGGCCGGCTGAGGTCAGTCCCGCAGGGTGGCCACCGCGGCCGTCCAGTCCTTGGTGAACTCGGCGACGCCGAGGCCGAGTTCGGCCCGGAATGCGCGTTCCAGGCCGCCGGCGCCGTTCTGCCCGACGGCCCGGTAGAGCGCCACCAGCCGGTCCGGCCCGTACCGGTGGGCGATCAAGTCGCAGGCCAGCCAGGACAGTTCGTAGGCCTGCGAGATGCCGGCCGAGCCGGCGGTGAACGCGTCGTCGGTGGGCAGCCCGGTGGGCATCCGCCCGGCCCGGACGTCCTTGGCGAGTTCGGGGACGATCTGCCGGGTGGTCCGCCCGGTGCCCTGGTAGCCGGTGTAGTCGGCGACGCCCTCGGACAGCCACAACGGGGTGCACGCCTTGGTGTCGGCCCGGGTGGCGACGTGAGTGGCCTCGTGGGTCACCACCACCCGGCGGCCGAGCTCGCTGAGCTGCCGGTACGCGTCGGGGTTGACCACGATCCGATCCGCGGGGGTGTGCGTCGGCGCGCCGCCGACCGCCAGGGTGACTGCGGCTATCCCCTGGTACGCGTCTGCGGATACGTCCATCCGGCGGGCGAACTGCTGGACGGTGAGCGGCAGTTCGAGCAGCAGTCGGCCGGGCTTCCAGGGACCCCAGACGCCTTCGACGGTGGGCACCGCACGGTCGGCGAGGGCGGCCAGGTCGGCGAGTTCGCCGTCCTCGCCGAGGCCCAGCGCCAGGCTGTGCCGCCCGGTCGCGGTCCGGACGGTGCCCAGGTCCCAGGGCGCCACCGCGCCGGTGGGCACCTCCCGGAGCACCCGCCAGCCGGCCGGCTCGCGCTGCAGGTCGATCTGCCGTTCCAGCAGCGCCGGGTAGTCGTCCACGCCGGAGATCCGGTAGCCGAGTTCGGCGCCGACGGTCAGCCGTTCGGCGCCGGGCGCGGGTTCGGTGAAGGTGGTCAGCCGCAGCGTGTACTCGGTGAACCGGATCGCGGCGGTACGGGTGAGCAGGTCCCGGTCGGCCTCCTCGGCGCCCGCCGCCGTCGGCAGCCCGGCGGGGTCGCGCCGCAGGATCGCGCCCGCCCGCCGCGACAGCACCTGCGCGACGGCGTCCCGGGCCCCGGACGGCGCGCCCGGCCCGGGCGGGGCGGCGGCCGGTCCGGCGGGCCCGGCGGGGAGCACCCGGGGCAGCGAGAGCTGGGCCGCGCACCCGGCGGCGACCAGCAGCGCGGCCCGCCGGGACGGCGAAGCACCGGCCTGCCGCGGCGCCGGCGCCTGCGGCAGGTCGGTGACCAGGGGCTCGTGCTGGCTCAGACCCGCACCACCGAGTTGACCGGCATCGCGCTGACGCTCTCGTAGCGGACCCGGGCGCCGGGGTGCGGCGCGTGCACGACGACACCGCCGCCGGCGTACATGCCGACGTGGTGCCTGTCCTTGAAGAAGATCACCAGGTCTCCGGGCCGGGCTTCGGCGAGGCTCACCCGCCGGCCGGCCGAGGCCTGCCCCTGCGAGGTCCGCGGCAGGGTCACTCCGGCCTGCCGCCACGCCCAGTACATCAGACCGGAGCAGTCGAACGTGCTGGGCCCGGTGGATCCGTACACGTACGAGGAGCCGATCTTCGAGACGGCCGCGTTCAGCGCGGCGGCGGCGCGGTCGGACGCGGGGGGCTCGTTGCCGAGGTCGAAGCGGTCGGCGCCGCGGGCGGCCCGGGCGTCGTCGTCGTAGGCGAGCCGGTCGCGCTCGGCGGCGGTGAGGTCGCCGAGCAGCTGCCGGGCCCGGGCGAGGCGGGTGCGGACTTCGTCCTTGGCGGCGGCCAGGCGGTGCCGGACCTGTTCCAGTTCGTCGAGTTTGGCCGCGGTCTCCTGACGGCGCTGGTCCAGCCGGCGTTGTCGTTCGCGCAGGTCGCGCAGGGTCTCGTTCTGCCGGGCGGTGGCCTGGCCGAGCGAGCGGGCGCCGGCCAGGTAGGACGCCGGGTCGTTGTCGAGCATCAGCCGCAGCGTGGGATCGAGGCCCTGGGCGCGGTACTGGGCGGCGACCACCGCCCCGAGGTCGGCGCGCAGCCGGTTGAGGTCGTCCTGCCCGGCGGCGACCTGGGTCAGCAGGATGCCGGCCTCGCGCTGCAGCCGTTTCTGCTGTTCCTGGGCGGCGTTGTACTTCTCGGAGGCCTGCTCGGCCTCGTCGTACAGCTGGTCGACCTGCGCCTTGACGTCGGCGCGGTCCGGCGGGTCGGCCGGAGTGGCGGCGGCCGGGGCGACGCCGAGATGGATCACGCCCGTCGCGGCGGCGGTGAGCGCCAGGGCTCGGGCGAGGCGTTGGACACCGGGCAGTGGGGGGCGACGGTGCACTGGCACGTGCGACGACTCCGTTCCTGAGCTCCGGCCTCCGCCGCCGCCCGCGGATCGGACGGCCGTCCGCACGGGGGGCCGGGGCAGAGGTTAGCGAGTCGGACGGATCCAGTCCAAACCCTGACAACTTCGAATATTCGACCGCGAATCGGACACCGGAACGAGGGCGGCCCGGCACCCCCTGTGCGGGGTGCCGGGCCGAAGGCTCCGAGCGGCCGTCAGATCCGGACGATCTTGGTGATCGGCATGACGGTCGCCGACTCGTAGCGGACCTGCGCGCCGGTGTGCGGGGCGTGCACGATCTGCCCGTTTCCGACGTACATGCCGACGTGGTGCTGGTCGCCGTAGTAGATGATCAGGTCACCCGGACGGGCGTTGGCGATGTTGGTGCCGAGGCTGGTGCCGGCACCCGCCTGGGCCTGCGAGGTGCGCGGGATGGAGACACCCGCCTGGGCGTACGCCCACTGCATCAGACCGGAGCAGTCGAAGGTGCTCGGGCCGGCCGCGCCGTAGGAGTACCAGCTGCCCAGCTTGGACAGCGCGGCGTTCATCGCGGCACCCGCGTAGCCGGCCGGCGCCTGCGCCGGCGGGGCGCCGAGGTCGGTGCGGGTGTTGTCGCGGGAGGCGCGCTCGGCCTGGGTGCGGGAGTCGTTCGCGGCCTTGGCCTCGGCCGCCGCGAGATCGTCGCGCTCCTTCTGGGTGAGCGTGTTGAGCAGCTCCTGCGCCTTGGCCAGCTTGGACTGGACGTCTTCCTTGTCGGCCTTGAGGGCCTTCGTGGTGGTGTCCAGTTCGGCGAGCTTCTGCGCGGCCTCCTCGCGCTGCCCGTCGAGCTTGGCCTGCTCGGCCTTGAAGCTCTTGAGCAGGTCGGCCTGGGTGGCGCCGACCGTGTTCAGCGTGCCGGCCTGCCCGAGGAAGCTGTCCGGGTTGCTGGAGAGCATCAGCTGCATGGTCTGCGGCATGCCGCCGTTGCGGTACTGCTCGGCGGCGATCGTCGCCAGGCTGTCCTGGACGGTGGCCACCTGCTCCTGCTGGCGGGCCAGCTGGTCCTGCAGTTGGGTGACCTGCTTCTGCAGGTTCTGCTGCTTCTCGACGGAGGCGTTGAGCGCCTCGGTCTTCACCTCGGCCTGCTCGTTGAGCTGGTCGACCTGCGCCTTGACCTGGTCCTTGGTGGGCGCCGGGTCGGCGTGCGCGCCGGTCTGGGCGGACAGCGCGACGGCGGTGGCGGCAGCGGCAGTGAGAATCGAGACCCGGGCACGGCCGACGGGCTTGGGACGGCGATGGGACGCCACGAAGGCGGACTCCTTCTTCCTCACACCGCCTACCGGGTGAGCTGACGGGTTCGGGCCGGAAGAGACGCCCTACAGCGCCTCACCGGCCGCTCTCGCGGCCGACCTGGCGCCGATTCACCCCGGGGGAACGTGGTTCCCCGGCTCCGTTCGACAGCAACCCCCTCAGGGGTATCCCCGTCGGCGGATCTCGTTCTGGCGATCCACCCGCTGCGTCACGGACTCGGCGGCGACCTCCGCCGTCGCCCCCCTTGGGCGATCGACTCTGCGGTGGTCGAACTATGACCCTAGTAACCGATCCGTGATCCGTTCAAATCCTTGTCGGAAAAAAATCTGAATCTGAGTCAATTTCGATTACGAAACTGACCGAACGTAAGGGATCCGTTGCGCAGTGCGTAGCATTTCCCGCCGTTCACCAGGGAAACGCGACGCCCGGACGTGTTCGAGATCACAGCAGGATCTCGACCCGCCCGGGCGTGTCACGGCGTGTCAATTGTCGCCCCGAGGGGCCTATGTCCGGTTTGTCGGACCGTCAGACCCGACGGATGGTCGAGATCGGCATCGCGTCGACCTTCATGGTCTTCACCACGTCACCGGTGTGCGGCGCGTGCACCACCATGCCGTTGCCGATGTACATGCCGACGTGGTGCCGGTCGCCGTAGTAGACCACCAGGTCACCGGGCTGGGCGTTGTGCCAGTCGGTGCCGACGCTGGCGCCGTAGCTGCCCTGCGCCTGCGAGGTGCGCGGCAGCGACACGCCGGCCTGCGCGTACGCCCACACCATCAGGCCGGAGCAGTCGAAGGTGCTCGGGCCGGTCGCACCCCACACGTACGGCGCACCGCGCTTGTCGAGCGCCCGCTGCACCGCGACCCCGGCGTAGCCGGCGGCCTTCGGCAGGGTGGCCGGGTCGACCCGGTCGGCACTGCGCGAGGCGGCGCCGTCGCCTTGCGTGATCGCCCGCCGGTCGGAGGCGGAGAGCTGGTTGAGCAGGTTCTGCGCCTGCTCCAGCTTGGTCCTGACCTCGTTCTTGGCGTCGTTGAGCGCCTGGGTGGAGTTGTCCAGCTCCTTCAGGACGTCCGCCGCTTCCTGCTTCTGCTGGTTCAGCCGGCGCTGCTGGTCCTGCAGCGACTTCAGGGTCTCGGCCTGGGTGCTGGCCGCCTGGTCGAAGGAGGACGCCTTGTCCAGGTACTTGTCCGGGTCGGCGGAGAGCATCAGCTGCATCGACGGGTCGACGCCCGCGTGCCGGTACTGGTCGCCGGCCACCGCCGCGAGCCCGGAGGACAGCTCGTTCAGCTGGTCCTGGCTGCGGGCCAGCTGGTCCTGCAGCTGGTCGGCCTGCTTGCGGAGCTGGTCGGCCTGCTCCTTGGCGCCGTTGTACTTCTCGGCCGCCTGCTCCTGCTCCTCCATGAGCTTGTCGACCTGCGCCTTGATCTCGTCCTTGTTCGGCTGGGCCGGCGCGGCGTGCGCACTCACCTGGGCCGACAGGGCGACCGCGGTCGCGGCGGCAGCGGTGAGCACGGTCACCCGGGCGCGACTCGGCTGCTTGGGACGGCGGTGGGAGGCCAAGGCGGTGCTCCTTCTTCCTCTGGACTCACCCGTTAGAGCGATAGTCCGGAATATAGGTTTGACGCCAGACCCTAGTGAAGTCCCTGCCTCCGCGTCCACTCCCGGGGGGCTCCCGGATTCACTTCTCCGCCCCTCTTCACCACACCGACACACTCCGGACGCCCCAACACCGCTGAGCGCCCGTCAGCTGCGCGACAGGCGGTTCAGCAGCAGAACCGAGGCCACCGGGCGGGCGCCGGCCTTGCGCACCCCGTCCGCGACCTCCTTGTCGGCGGACACCACCACCACCGGCCGGCCCTGCGGCTCGGCCCGCACCAGGCGGCGGATCAGCTCGTCCGCGGTCTCCCCGGTCCGGCTGAACCGGACCCGGACGCCGCGCGGCGGGGCCATGATCACCGGAACGTCCAGGTCCTGGCCGTCGAACACGCAGGTCACCTCGGCCTGGGTCCGCTGGGCCAGCATCGCCAGACCGCCCAGCAGCCTCAACCGCTGCTGCTCCAGCGGCAGTTGCGGGTAGCCGGTCTTGGTCACGTTGTAGCCGTCCACCACCAGGTGGACCTGCGGGATGGCCAGCAGCTGGTCCAGCAGCGCCGGGTCGTCCTCGGCCAGCCCGCGCCGGGCCACGTCGTGCGGCGAGGCCGAACCGGGCTCCACCGCCTCCACCAGGTCGGCCGGGCGCAGCGCCGTCACCGGCAGCGCCAGCTCCCGCTGCAGGCCCTGCGCGGACTGCAGCACGGTGTCCAGCAGCAGCCGCAGCCGCATGTCCTCGACGCTGCGGCCCTCCCGGGCGGTGCGCCGGCCGGTCTCCACGGCCGCCTCCAGTTCGGCGACCCGGTGCCGCAGCCGGCGGGCCTCGATCTCGGCGGCGCCGCGCTCGGCGGCGGCGGCGGCCCGGGCGGCCTCCAGTTCGGCGGCCAGTCGGCGGCTCTCGGCCTGCGCGCGGCGGGTGTCGGCCTCCAGCGAGCGGACCTTCTTGCGCAGCGAGTCCGCCTCCCGGCGCACCCCTTCGGACTCGGCGCGGTGGCGCTCGAGTTCGGCGCGGGCGGTGGTGCGGGCCTCGGCCAGCTCCTCGTGGAGCTTCTCGGCCAGCCGGGCGGCCTCGGCGGCGACGCCCTCGGCGTCGACCCGTTCGGCCTGTTCCCCGGCCTCCTCGACCAGCCGGGCCCAGCCGGTGGGCCGCACCAGGTAGGCGGCGGCGGCCACGTCCATCGGGTCGGCGGCGGCCGGCACGGTGCCCGCCTCCAGGGCACGCACCAGGTCCGGCTGGCCGAGCCGCAGCCGCTCGGCTATCCGCACCCGGAACGCGGGGTCGGACTCCAGCGCGGCGGCCAGCGCGGTGGCCGCGTACTTGGCCCGCCGGGCGGCGGTGAACTTGGCGTACGGGCGCAGCGCGGCGGGCAGTTCGCCGGCGGCGATGCCGCCGAGCGCGTCGGAGGCGATGCCCACCACCCGGCGGCGCACTCCCTCGGGCAGCGCCCGGCCGGCCATGTCGCCGCCGGCCTCGGTGACCGACCCGGCCTCGGTGACCGACCCGGCCTCGACCGGGCCGATTTCCTCATGGACCGGAGCGTGCGCGGTCCCGTCCGTGCCCGCGGGCGCGTTCGCTGCCTCCGCCACTGTTCTCGGCTCCGATCCTGATCCGGGCGGGCCCCGGCGGGTGCCGGGGGCGTTGGTGTCCGCCGCTGCTTGCAATTGTCCCGTCTACCGTGCCGCACCGACAGCACCCCGCCGACGAGTCCGCCCCGCGCCCCGGTCCGGGGCGCGGACGGGGACGCGGGGCGGTGGAAGCGTGTCAGCCCTGCGCGGGGCCGCCGTCCTCGGGCTCCTCGGCGCCCGGGCGGGCGACCAGCTCGACCTGGTCCACGGCGTTGCACCAGCGGCAGCGCACCGACTCGATGGTCTCGGAGAGCACCTGGGTCTCCTCCACCTTGGAGTCGCCGGACAGGTCGAAGTGCACGAAGTCGATCACGCGGGAGGACCGGGTGACGTCGAAGCGGGTGAGGTTGCCGCACAGGGTGCAGCGCCAGCGGGTCTCGGCGGTCGGCGCGGCAATGGTCATCAGTGGTCCCTCTCGGCTGGTCCCCGTTTACGGGCCTCCACCCTATTGCCTGTGCCGCGGCGGCCGGATCACCGGTCCACAGCCCGGACGCTCACCCGTCCGGAGCAGCGCCCGGTGTCGCGAGTGCGCCCCCGAGGAATGCTCATCGGCATGGTGCTCTCCGCCCCCGCCCGGGCCGGTTCGCCGACGGCCGGGGGGACCGCCCGCACCCCGGTCGTCGCCCACCTGCTGATCGCGCTGTCCGCGCTGGTCCTGGTGGCCGGCCCGGCCGGTCTGAACCCGGTGTACGGCAGCGGCGACGCCCGGATCTGCGCCGAGCAGCGCTACGAGCACCGCTGGGGCGCGGTGCCCGCCGAGCTGCTGAGCGGCCACCCCCTGACGGCCTCCCAGCTGTCCTCGCTGGCCCCGGCGACCCCGGGCTGCGCGCTGCCGCCGACCCCCTCCAAGATCCCCGAACTCTCCGTCCTCACTTCACTGTTCGTCCACGCGGGGTGGCTGCACCTGCTGGGCAACCTGCTGTTCCTGTTCGTCTTCGGCCCGGCCGTGGAGGCCCGGCTGGGCCGGGTGCGCTTCCTGGTCGGCTACCTGGCGATCGGCTACCTGGCCACCTACGGCTACGCGGTGGCCGAGGCGCACACCGCGGACGGGATGCGCGCCCTGGTCGGCGCGTCCGGCGCGATCGCGGGGGTGCTGGGCGCGTACCTGCGGCTGTGGCCGAGAGCCCGCGTGACGGTGCTGGTGCCGGTTCTGCTGTTCCTGCCACTGCGTTTCCCGGCCTGGCTGGTGCTCGGCCTGTGGTTCGCGCTGCAGGGCTGGTCCGTCAGTTCGGGCGGCAGCGGGGTGGCCTATCTGGTGCATGTGATCGGCTTCGTGACGGGCTGGCTGTTCGCCTGGGCCGCCCGTCCGGCGGGCGATACCCTTGGCGCACCTTCTCGAACAGGAGTTGCTCAGTGATCACCGCGATCGTCCTCATCAACACCAGCGTCGACCGGATCCCCGAGATCGCCGAGGCGATCGCGGCCATCGAGGGCGTCAGCGAGGTCTACTCCGTCACCGGCACCTACGACCTGGTCGCGATGGTGCGGGTCCGGGGCCACGAGGATCTGGCCGACGTGATCCCCGGCCGCCTCAACAAGGTCCCGGGCGTCTCCAACACCGAGACCCACATCGCCTTCCGCACCTACTCGCAGCACGACCTGGAGGCCGCGTTCTCGCTCGGCCTGGGCGAGTAGCCGCTCAGCGCTGCCGCGTGTCCGCGACGCAGCGCCCGCCCTCGTTGCGGTAGCTCCACCGCGCGCCGTCGGTCACCAGGTCCCGAACGGCCGTCAGGAACCGGTCCAGGTGCTCGACGGGGGTGCCGGCGCCGAAGCTGACCCGGATCGCGTTCAGGCTGCGCTCCCCTGGCAGCGACGGCTCGGGCGCCCCGCACTGGCTGGGCGCGGCGTCCTCCCCGCCCAGCAGCGTCCGCACCAGCGGGTGCGCGCAGAACAGCCCGTCCCGCACGCCGATGCCGTACTCGGCGGACAGCGCGGCCGAGAAGTGCGAGCTGTTCCAGCCGCGCACCACGAAGGACACCACGCCGACCCGGTCGGAGCCCTCACCGAACAGGCTGAGCACCCGCACCTCGGGGATCGCCGCCAGGCCCTCGGTCAGCTTCGCCACCAGCGCCCGCTCCCGGGCCTCCAGCTCCTCGAAGCCCGCCTCGGTGAGCGCCCGGCAGGCCGAGGCGATCGCGTACGCGCCGATCACGTTCGGCGAACCGGCCTCGTGCCGGGCCGGGCCGGTGTGCCACTCCACCGCCACCGAGCCGTCCAGCTCCCGGGCCACCGTCCGGCTCGCCCCGCCACCGGCCAGGTACGGCTCCGCCGCGTCCAGCCAGTCCGACCGCCCGGCCAGCACGCCGGCACCGAACGGCGCGTACAGCTTGTGGCCGGAGAACGCGATCCAGTCGACGTCCAACTCCCGCACCGAGACCCGGTGGTGCGGCGCCAGCTGGGCCGCGTCCAGCACCACCCGGGCGCCGTACCGGTGCGCGACCTCGGTCAGCTCCCTGACCGGCCACAGCTCGCCGGTGACGTTCGACGCCCCGGTCACGCAGAACAGCTTCGGCCCCCCGGCCGCCCCCAGCAGCGCCTCCTCCAGCGCGGCCACCGCCTCGCCGTGCGAACGCGGCGCCCGCAAGTAGCGCACCGTCAATCCCTCACGCCGCCACGGCAGCAGCGAAGCGTGGTGCTCGGTCTCGAACGCGAACACCTCGGTCCCGACGGGCACCGCACCGGCCAGCAGGTTCAACGAGTCGGTGGTCGCCCGGGTGAACACCACCTGGTCGCCGTCCCGCAGGTCCAGGAACTCCTCGACGGTCCGGCGGCTCTGCTCGAACAGGTCCGTCGACAGCTGCGACAGGTATCCGGCCCCCCGGTGCACCGACCCGTAGTACGGCGCGTACGCCGCCACGTCCTCCCACACCCGGGC
The DNA here is from genome assembly GCF_043200475.1 of Kitasatospora sp. NPDC048407. Lineage (NCBI taxonomy): Bacteria > Bacillati > Actinomycetota > Actinomycetes > Kitasatosporales > Streptomycetaceae > Kitasatospora > Kitasatospora sp. NPDC048407. Next base: position 79,113 of record NZ_JBICXW010000026.1, read on the forward strand.
CAGCGCCGGCGCGCTCGCCGCGTAGTCCAGCGCCGCGTACCCGACCTTCTCGCCCGACGCCAACGGCACCTCGACGTCCTGGCCCAGCACGGCCAACGGCTCACAGATCTCGGCGGTCACAGACATGGATGCACTCCTCCACAGGGTAAGGACCCCGGGGTGCATCAACCGGAAGTCCGCGCTTGCCGCGCAGACGGATCGCCACGCAGCCCGGTCCTCACCCAGGGCACCCCGCCACGGACGGAGGGTTGCCGGACAGCAAGCTGGGGCTTGGCGCTGCCACTCATGACCTGCGCAAGACCATACACGAGCAGCCCACGACCTCAACCCCCGTCCAGAACGTGGACGCCCCACCCCTGACACTCGGTCACATTGGCCCCATCAGGGGCGCGGGGAACTGCGCGACCAGCCCCCCACACACAAGCGGAAAGATCCGCCCGGGCAGGAGCAACTCCCCTCCCCGGACGGACCGTTGGTTCAAGGCCCCGCTACTGCGTAGCCTCCGCCCACCGCTTCAGCAACTCCCCCGCCGCCCCGGAGTCAATCGCCGCAGCCGTCCGCACCATCCCCGCCGCGAGCTGCTCACCCAGCGGCGCGTCCGTCAGCTCCAGCGCCACCAGCGCGGCCGCGCTGTTGAGCAGCACCGCGTCCCGCACCGGCCCGCGCTCCCCGTTCAGCACCCGCCGCGCGACCGCCGCGTTGAACTCCGCGTCCGCGCCTCGCAGCGCCTCGATCCCGACCAGCTCGATCCCGACCTCGCGCGGGTCGAACTGGGTCTCGGTCACCTGCCCGTCCCGGATCACCCAGACGTGCGACGTGGTGGTGATCGTCAGCTCGTCGAGCCCGTCGTCACCCCGGAACACCAGTCCCTGCCCGCCGCGCCGGGCCAGCACGCCGGCGATCAGTCCGGCCAGCCGGGTGTCGAAGCAGCCGACCGCGTGGGCGCCGACCTTGGCGGGGTTGGTGAGCGGGCCGAGGATGTTGAACACCGTGGGGACGGCGAGTTCGGCGCGGGCCTGCGCGGTGTGCCGCATCGAGGGGTGGAACTTGGCGGCGAAGCAGAAGGTCAGCCCGACCTCCTCGGCCACTGCCGCGACCCGCGGGGCCGACAGGTCCAGGTTGATGCCGAGCCGCCCGAGCACGTCCGAGGAGCCGGACGCCGAGGAGGAGGCCCGGTTGCCGTGCTTGACCACCTTCGCGCCGGCCGCCGCGGCGACCACCGCCGACATGGTGGAGATGTTGACGGTCTTGGCGCGGTCGCCGCCGGTGCCGACGATGTCGACGGCCGGCCCGGGAATGTCCAGCGGCACGGCGTGCGCGTACATCGCCTCGACCAGGCCGGAGATCTCCTCGACCGTCTCGCCCTTGCCGCGCAGCGCGATCAGGAAGCCGGCCACCTGCACGGGGCTGGCCTCGCCGCTCATGATCCGGTCCATCGCCCAGGCGGTGTCGGCCTGGGCGAGGTCCTCGCCGCGCATCAGGGCCATCAGGAGGTCGGGCCAGGAGCGAACCACCTGCGCGGGGTCGCTACCGCCGTTCGCAGAGTGCACGTTCACCATGGCCGTCTCCAGCTCTCGTCTTGTCGCAGAGGAATGGAGTCAGCCTATCGAGCGCGCGGGGACGGCCGCCCTTACTTGCCGTCCCCTTCTCTCCAGTTGAGACGCCGGCTGAGACACCTGCCGGAAAGCGTCAGCGCGCGGCCGGTGCCCGCCGGGCCACCCGGGCCCGCAGCAGCGTGGTCGCGGCGTCGGCCAGCGCCACCGGGTCGACGGGGTGCGAGATCGCCGCGTCGGCCCGGCTCCAGGCGGCCAGCCAGGAGTCCTGCGGGCGGCCGATCAGCACCAGCACCGGCGGGCAGCCGTAGATCTCGTCCTTCAGCTGCCGGGTGAGGCCGAGTCCGCCCGCGGGCACCGCCTCGCCGTCCAGCACGCACAGGTCGACGCCGCCCTTCTCCAGGGCCCGGAGCACCGCGGGGGCGGTGGCGCACTCCAAGTACTCCAGGGCGGGGACGTCCCCGGCGGGGCGGGGGCCGAGAGCGAGGGTCACCTGCTCACGGGTGTTGCGGTCGTCGCTGTAGACGAGAACGGTGAGCGTCTCGTCGGAGTGCTGCGCCATGTCCCCTGCTTCCTGGTGCTCGTCCTCTTATATGTGTCCACTGTGTTCGCGCGGACCGCGACTGCGCGCGGCCCCCGGCCGAACGGCCCAGTGTGACCCGGACCACGTCCTGGGACGGATGCTACTCCGGCGGGCCCGTCCTGAAGAGACCCCGACGCGATCTCGCTCAAGCCGCCGCGCCACCGGCTCACCCCGGCAGCCCAGTTCGCCCACCCGGTCCGAACAACCGTCAGAAAACGGACCGGGGTCGAGGCGGGCATACCGCACGCACCGGACACTCCGAGGGAGACCCCCCGGCGTGAAGACGGAATAAGGGACCGACATAATGTCCGTCGTGGCGACAGCAACAGCAACAGAAACCGGACACGCGCACGGAGCGGTCAACAGGCCGAACCTGGTCAGCGTGGGAACCATTGTCTGGCTGAGCTCGGAGCTGATGTTCTTCGCGGCCCTGTTCGCGATGTACTTCACCCTCCGCTCGGTCAAGGGCGCCGAGTTCTGGCACGAGAAGGCCCATGCCCTCAACGTGCCCTTCTCCTCGGTCAACACCACGATCCTGGTGCTCTCCTCGCTCACCTGCCAGCTCGGCGTGTTCGCCGCCGAGCGCGGTGACGTGAAGAAGCTGCGTTCCTGGTTCGTGGTCACCTTCGTGATGGGCGCCATCTTCATCGGCGGCCAGATCTTCGAGTACACCGACCTGGTCAAGAAGGACGGCCTTTCGCTGTCCTCCGACCCGTACGGCACGGTGTTCTACCTGACCACCGGCTTCCACGGACTCCACGTGACGGGTGGTCTGATCGCCTTCCTGCTGGTCCTCGGCCGGACCTACGCGGCGCGGCGCTTCACCCACGAGCAGGCCACTGCGGCGATCGTGGTGTCGTACTACTGGCACTTCGTCGACGTTGTGTGGATCGGCCTGTTCGCGACCATCTACCTGATCAAGTAACAGCCGCCCCGCCCCTGACCCGGCGTCGTTCCGACGCATGGGAGTCGGGGGCAGGCTGCTGCCGACCAGATCCTGACACCGGGGTTATTCCGTGAAAAAGCTCTCCGCACGACGGCGCCACCCACTGGCGGCGGTCGTCGTTCTACTTCTCGCCCTGGCGGCCACCGGGGGGCTGTACGCCGCTTTCGCGCCCGCCGAGAAGGCGCAGGCCGACAGCTCCTCGCAGTCGCTCGCCATCGACGAGGGCAAGAAGCTCTTCGCCGTCGGCTGCTCCTCCTGCCACGGCCTGAACGGCCAGGGCACTTCTGACGGTCCGTCGCTGGTCGGCGTCGGCTCTGCTGCTGTCGACTTCCAGGTCGGCACCGGCCGCATGCCGGCCCAGCAGCCGGGCGCGCAGGTCCCGCGCAAGAAGACCGTCTACGCCCAGTCCGAGATCGACCAGCTGGCCGCCTACGTGGCGTCGCTGGGCCCGGGCCCGGTCACTCCGACCACGGAGCAGTACCAGCCGTCCGAGGACAAGGTCACCAACGCCGAGCAGGTCGCCAAGGGTGGCGAGCTGTTCCGCACCAACTGCGCCCAGTGCCACAACTTCGCCGGCAAGGGCGGCGCGCTGACCGACGGCAAGTACGCCCCGTCCCTTGAGGGCGTGGACTCCAAGCACATCTACGAGGCCATGCAGACCGGCCCGCAGAACATGCCTTCGTTCCCCGACACCACCATGCCGGAGGAGCAGAAGCGCGAGATCATCGCGTACGTCCAGAACACCAACAACGCGCCGAACCCCGGTGGTCTGGCCCTGGGTAGCCTCGGCCCCTTCACCGAGGGCCTGTTCGCCTGGATCTTCGGTATCGGCGTGCTGATCGCGATCGCGATCTGGGTCGCCGCCCACACCACCAAGGCCAAGAAGTCATGAGCCACGACATGTCAGAGAACCTGCCGGAGGCGCACGACGCCTCCCACGGCGCTGAGGTCGTCTCCCACGACGACCCGTTCGCCGACCCGGGCCTGCCGGCCCACGAGCCGCGTCGGACCGACATCGACGAGCGGGCCGCCAAGCGGGCCGAGCGCCAGGTGTCGCTGATGTTCGTGGTGTCGATGCTGGCGACCGTCGGCTTCATCGCGTCCTACGCCGCGATCGACGCCGACAAGCTCGTCTACATCTTCCCGCTGGGTCACGTCAGCGCCCTCAACTTCGCCCTGGGCATGACCCTCGGCGTGGCGCTGTTCTGCATCGGCGCGGGCGCGGTCCACTGGGCCCGCACCCTGATGTCGGACCACGAGCTGCCGGCCGAGCGTCACCCGATCGAGGCCTCCGACGAGGTCCGCAACGACGTCATCGAGCAGTTCAAGACCGGTGCCGCGGAGTCCGGCTTCGGCCGTCGCAAGATGATCCGCAACACCCTGATCGGTTCGATGGCCCTGGTGCCGCTGTCCGGTGTGGTGCTGCTGCGCGACCTCGGCCCGCTGCCGGAGAAGAAGCTCCTCAACACCGGCTGGGTCGAGGCGACCCCGGCCAAGCCGATCCGCCTGGTCAACATGAACACCGACCAGCCGATGAAGCCCGAGGACATCATTCAGGGCTCGCTGACCTTCGCCAAGCCGCACGGCCTGGAGGAGTCGGACGAGGCCTTCCAGCAGCAGATCGCCAAGGACGCCCTGATGCTCGTCCGGATCGCTCCGGAGGACATCAAGGACGCCAAGTCCGCCGGCCTGGGCTTCGAGGGCATCCTCGCCTACTCGAAGATCTGCACCCACGTCGGCTGCCCGATCTCGCTGTACGAGCAGCAGACCCACCACGCGCTCTGCCCCTGCCACCAGTCGACCTTCGACCTGGCGGACGGCGCTCGCGTCATCTTCGGCCCGGCCGGCCACCCGCTGCCCCAGCTGAAGATCACCACCGATGAGCAGGGCTTCCTGATCGCCACCGGCGACTTCGACGAGCCCGTCGGCCCGAGTTACTGGGAGCGCAAGCGATGAGCACCGCGAGCGGCACCACCACTGGTGCCTCCAAGCCGGCCAGCACGCGCGCCAAGCCCGCCAACAAGGCCGAGGCGACTGCGGACTGGGTCGACGGCCGGCTGGGGATCTACTCCCTGGCCAAGGCCAACCTGCGCAAGATCTTCCCGGACCACTGGTCCTTCATGCTCGGTGAGATCTGCCTCTACAGCTTCATCATCATCATCCTCACGGGTGTGTACCTGACGCTGTTCTTCAAGCCGAGCATGGCGGAGACCGTCTACCACGGTTCCTACCTGCCGCTGAACGGCATCCGGATGTCGGAGGCCTACGCCTCCACGGTCGACATCAGCTTCGAGATCCGCGGCGGTCTGCTGATCCGCCAGATCCACCACTGGGCCGCGCTGGTCTTCGTCGCCGCGATGTTCGTGCACATGATGCGCGTCTTCTTCACCGGCGCGTTCCGCAAGCCCCGTGAGATCAACTGGCTGTTCGGCTTCCTGCTGCTGTGCCTGGGCTTCTTCGACGGCTTCTTCGGCTACTCGCTGCCGGACGACCTGCTGTCGGGTACCGGTATCCGCTTCATGGAAGGCGCGATCCTGGCGGTGCCGATCGTCGGCACCTACATCCAGATGTTCCTGTTCGGCGGCGAGTTCCCGGGCACCGACATCATCCCGCGCTTCTTCACCATCCACGTGCTGCTCATCCCGGGCATCATGCTGGGCCTGCTGGTCGCGCACCTGATCCTGGTCTTCTACCACAAGCACACCCAGTGGGCGGGCCCGGGCAAGACCGAGAAGAACGTCGTCGGCATGCCGCTGATGCCGGTCTACATGGCCAAGGCCGGTGGCTTCTTCTTCCTGGTGTTCGGCATCATCGCGGTGATGTCGGCGGTCGCCACCATCAACCCGGTGTGGGCGTACGGCCCGTACCGTCCGGACCAGGTGTCGACCGACGCCCAGCCCGACTGGTACATGGGCTTCGCCGAAGGCCTGATCCGCTTCATGCCGGGCTGGGAGATCTCCGTCTGGGGCGGCCACACCCTGAACCTGGGTGTGTTCATCCCGCTGATGATCTTCCCGCTGGTCCTGGTCGCGATCGCGGTCTACCCGTTCATCGAGTCCTGGATCACCGGCGACAAGCGCGAGCACCACATCCTGGACCGCCCGCGCAACGCTCCGGTCCGTACCGCGCTCGGCGCGGCCTGGATCTCGCTGTACCTGGTCCTGCTGGTCGGCGGTGGCAACGACCTGTTCGCCACGCACCTGCACATGTCGATCAACACGATCACCTACATGGTCCGGGTCGGCTTCTTCGTGGTGCCGGTCATCACCTTCTTCGTCACCAAGCGCTGGTGCCTCGGCCTGCAGCGCCGCGACAAGGAGAAGGTGCTGCACGGCCGCGAGTCGGGCATCATCAAGCGCCTGCCGCACGGTGAGTTCGTCGAGGTCCACACGCCGCTGTCGCAGAAGGACCTGCACACCCTCACCTCGCACGAGCAGCCCCAGCCGCTGGAGCTGCCCGCCGAGGTCGACGAGAACGGTGTGGCCCGCAAGGCCGGCCTGGTCGCCAAGACCCGGACGAAGCTCTCCGAGGGCTACTACGGCGAGGGCAACCAGATCGCCAAGCCCACCTCCGAGGAGTACCTGGAGATCACCAGCGGCCACGGCCACCACTGATCCCTAGCTGTCACGCCACGTCAGAACCCCCATCGGCTTCGGCCGGTGGGGGTTCTGGCATATTTCTCCGGCACCGGCCCGGCGCCCTGTTATGTTGACCGGGTGCACGTGGCGATCGACCCCCTCTCCTCCACGCCGCCCTACGAGCAGGTGCGCTCGCAGATCGCGGCCCAGGCCCGTACGGGTGAGCTCCCGACCGGTCTGAAGCTCCCCACCGTCCGCGCGCTGGCCGAGCAACTCGGCCTGGCCGCCAACACGGTGGCCCGCGCCTACCGCGAACTCGAGGCGGACGGCGTGGTCGAGACCCGCGGCCGGGCCGGCACCACCATCGCCCCCACCGGCGACACCTCGCACCGCCTGGCGGCCGACGCCGCCGCCGAGTACGCCGCCCGCACCGCCCGCCTCGGCCTCACCCGCGACGAGGCGCTGGCCGCCGTCCTGACCGCGCTGGACGCCGTCCACCGCTGACGGGCACAACGAGGGCCGCCCGGCAGGAGCCTGTGCTCCTGCCGGGCGGCCCTCGCCGCGGTGCCGCTACCGCCCCGCGGCCGGGGCGCTGAGGTCGGGGACGGGTGCGGTGTTCGTCCCGCCCGCCGGCTCCGCCGTGTTCACCGGCTTGCCGAGGGCGCTGTGCTTGACGTACTCGTCCCAGTCCACGTTCCAGTCGCCGAAGCCGTTGCCGAACGGCTCCATCTCGTGGCCCATGCTGTTGACCACCTGTACGAGGTCGCCGACCCGGGTGTTGTCGAAGAACCACTTCGCGTCGTCGGTGCTCATGCCGGTGCAACCGTGGCTGACGTTCTCCCGGCCCTGCGCCCAGGTCGACCAGGGCGCCGCGTGGACGTACTCACCGCTCCAGGTGACCCGGGTCGCCCACTTCACGTCCAGGTCGTAGGACTCGCTGCTGCCGTTCGGTATGCCTATGGTCTCGCCGCTCATCCGGACGTCGGCCTCCTGTCCGAGCACGACCTTGACGCCGTTGCGGGTGTCGAAGCCCGGCTTGCCGGTGGTGACCGGGATGGTCCTGACCACCTCGCCGTTGCGCTTGTACGTCAGCTCGTCGCTGCCCGCGTCGATGACCGCCTCGATCCGGTCGCCGGTCCGCAGCGCCAGACTCTTCTCCTCGCCGCCGTAGATGCCGTCGGCTATCCGGATGCCGGGCAGGTCGTAGGCGAGCTTGACGGTGGTGTTGGACGGCCAGTAGTCCTCCGGGCGGAAGTGCAGGTTCTGGTCGTCTACCCAGTACCAGGCGCCGGTCACGGCGGGCTGCGAGGTGACGGTCAGACCGCGTTCTATCTGCTGCCGGGCCGCCGGGTCGGTGACCTTCTCGGACAGCGTCACGGTGAGCGGCTGGCCGACGCCGTAGACGCCGCTGCCGGAGCTGTCGGGGCCGAGTTCGGCGCTGACGACGTGCTCCGCGGGCGTGGTGGTGAAGGTGGAGTCCGCCTCGCCGTGGCCACCCTTGCCGTCCTCGGCGGTCACCTTGACGGTGTATCCGGCGCCGGCCCGGAGCGGATCGGTGGTCTCCCAGTGCTGCTGGTCGGCGGAGAGCTGTCCGGCGACGGGCTTTCCGTCGGGGCCGGTGACGGTGATCTCGCCGAGCTTGGCGGCGCCCTCCGTGGTGATGCTGAACGCCTTCGCAGGGTCGGCCTTCTCCCCGGCGGCCGACGTGTGGATCAGCGGTGCCACGTCGATCTGGTGGGGCGAGTGCTTCGCGGACGAGCCGCTGGTGGAACAGGCCGCGGCCGGTGTGATCATCAGCAGGGCGACCAGCGTGGTCCGGGTACTGACTATCCGAGAGCCCTTCAACGGAACCTCCCAGGTTGGAACCTGCCTCGAAGCGTAGGAAGGCGTCACCCCGGCGGCACTCCGGGTAACCCGCGCGGGGGAATTTCAGGAAGGGCGCCCCAACGCCGACGGGCCGGGGGCGCCCCCCCGGGGGGGGCCGGCCCCCCCCCCGGCGTGCTCGGTCCCGAAACCGTAATGGTTTTTGTTGTGGCCCCGGGAGAAAAAGAAGACCCACCCCAACACGGCGGTCAGGGTGTCCGGGAGCG
>NZ_JBICXW010000027.1:0-84557 GCF_043200475.1 Kitasatospora sp. NPDC048407
CCCCCCCCCCCCCCCCCCCCCCCCCCCCCCCCCCCCCCCCCCCCCCCCCCCCCCCCCCCCCCCCCCCCCCCCCCCCCCCCCCCCCCCCCCCCTGGTGGCGCTAGTGCACCGGGTGCCCGATGAGCCGTCCGATGTTGTCGAGTATCGGGACGTTCAGCCACGGGTTGGGCTGCGCCACCAGGGTGAGCAGCACGATCACCCCGCCCAGGATGAACATCAGGGTGATGTCGGTGAACCGGCTGCGGACGGCGAGCATGCCGACGTCCGGCAGACCGAGTCGCAGCAGGGCGCCGAGCAGGGGTGCGACGCCGACGGCGAGCAGGCCGAGCCGGAAGTTTCCGGCCCAGGTGACCAGCAGGCCGAGAGCGGCGACGGCGAGCACCAGGGTGATCGGCCACTGTCGCATCGGGAGGGTGTGGCCGCGGCCGAGGGCCGCCGCCGAGCCTTCCGGGGGCAGGGTGCCCTCGGTGGTGACGGGTCGGCGGCGGGCGCGCTTCATGACGCCGGGCACCGGTGTCAGACGCCGGCGCGGCGCTCGGCCGCCTCGACGATGTTGTTGAGGAGCATCGCGCGGGTCATCGGGCCGACTCCGCCGGGGTTGGGGGAGATCCAGGCGGCGACCTCGGCCACGCCGGGGTGCACGTCGCCGACGATCTTGCCCTCGCTGCGGGAGACGCCGACGTCCAGCACGGCCGCGCCGGGCTTGACGTCCTCGGGCTTGACCAGGTGCGGGACGCCCGCGGCGGCGACGACGATGTCGGCCTTGCGCAGGTGGGAGGCGAGGTCGCGGGTGCCGGTGTGGCACAGCGTCACGGTGGCGTTCTCGCTGCGGCGGGTGAGCAGCAGGCCGATGGAGCGGCCGACGGTGATGCCGCGGCCGACGACCACGACCTCGGCGCCGTCGATGGCGACGTCGTGGCGGCGCAGCAGTTCGACGATGCCGAGCGGGGTGCAGGGCAGCGGGCCGTCGATGCCGAGGACGAGGCGGCCGAGCGAGGTCGGGTGCAGGCCGTCGGCGTCCTTGTCGGGGTCCATGAGTTCGAGGACGCGGTTCTGGTCCAGGCCCTTGGGGAGCGGCAGCTGGACGATGTAGCCGGTGCAGGCCGGGTCGGCGTTGAGCTCGCGGACGACGTTCTCGACGTCCTCCTGGCTGGCGGTGGCGGGGAGTTCGCGCTGGATGGAGGCGATGCCGATCTCCGCGCAGTCCTTGTGCTTGCCGTTGACGTACCACCGGCTGCCCGGGTCGTCGCCGACCAGGACGGTGCCGAGGCCGGGGACGATGCCCCGTTCCTTGAGGGCCGCCACGCGGACGGCGAGTTCGGACTTGATCGCGGCCGCGGTGGCCTTGCCATCGAGAATCTGGGCAGTCATGTCTCCATTCTTCCGGATCGGGAGTCCGCGCCGCGCCGCCGGGCGGGCGTGCACGGAGCGTCCCTGGCGGACACGGAGCGTGCCGGGGGGTTGCGGTTGTGCCACGTTCGTGGCGGTGGCCTGCATGTGGCTGGACAGCGTGCGGCGCCAAGGCTCACGATGACAAGGCAAGTACCGCCGCCCAGGTCCTGGTGACGGACCGTCCGGCAGCGGGGGACGAACACAGTCGGGGGAATCGACAAGTGAGCAATCCGTACCAGCCGGATCCGTACGGCGGTTACGGCCAGGCTGGCGGACCGCCGGGCCCGCCGCCGCAGCAGCCGTACGGCTATCCCCAGGCACCGCAGCCGCCGCAGCAACCCGGTTACGGCTACCCGCAGCAGCCGCATCCCTCGCACCCGTACCCGCCGAACGTTCCGATGGCGGTGAGCAACAACCACGCCACGACTTCGGTGGTGCTCGGTTTCATCGCGATCCTGCTGTCCTGCGTCTACGGCGGCGTGGTGGGCCTGGTCGGCGTGGGCCTCGGCGTCTCGGGGCTGAACCAGTCGGCGCAGCTGGGCGGTACGGGCCGGACCGCCGCGATCGGCGGCATCGTGCTGGGCGCGCTGTCCGTGCTGCTCACGATCGGGTTCATCGTCCTCCAGTCCAGGTCATGAAACCCGCGACTCCCGGGCCGGCCGTGCCGGTGACGTCCCGTCCGTCGGCGCTGTCCGGCGGCGTGCTGACGGCCCGTTGGCGGCGGTCGGCCGGGACGGTGCCGGGCGTGGTGCTGCGGGTACTGGTGCGGCTGGCCGCTGCGGCCGGGGCGGCGCTCGCGGTGGCGGCGGTGCACGACGCCCACGACCCGGGCGTGCTCTGCCCGTTGCGGGCGACGACCGGCGTGCCGTGCCCGTTCTGCGGCAGCACCACGGTGTTCATCGAGGCCGGCCACGCGCACTGGGGGGCCGCGCTGGCGGCGAACCCGGTGACGGTGGTGGCGGTGGCGGCGCTGCTGTTCGCGCCGCTGGGCCCGGGCCGCTGGTGGCGCCGGCTGTCGTACGGCCGCCGGAACCTGCTGCTCGGCGCGGCCGCGATGGCCGCCTGGGCCTGGGAGTTGGCCCGCTTCGGCTTTCTCGCGCTCTGAACGGAGGGTCCGAGGTTGACTGTTGATCCCCTCTCCGTCGGACTCGTCCGCTACTCTCCGACGCGGTCGGCGTGTCCCCTGCCCACCCGTCCCCAGGATTTTTTCGTTCCGTCCACGCTCCTTCCTGCCCGGAGGCATCGATGAGCTACCCGCCCGACCCCAACAACCCCTACGGCCAGCAGCAGCAGCCCGGCTACGGCTACCCGCAGCAGCCGCCGCAGCAGCCCGGCTACGGCTACCCGCAGGGCCAGGTCCCGCCGCAGCAGGCCTACGGCTACGGCTACCCGCAGGCGCCCGGCACGATCCAGGCCAACAACGGCTACATCAACATCGCCAACATCGGCATGGTGCGCGTCGCCACCATGGGCCAGCGTTTCGCGGCCCGCCTGCTGGACGGCCTGATCACCTCGGTGGTCCTCGGTATCGCGATGGCCCTGGGCCTGGCCGGTGCGATCGGTATGGCGGACAAGGTCAAGGACTGCTCGGGTTACACCTACGGCACCGCGTCGTACCAGAGCTGCGTGAACGAGCAGGCCCAGGCGTCCGCCGGCTTCCTCGCCGCGATCTTCTCCTTCATGGCCGTGGTCGCCGTCTTCAACCTGCTCTACGAGTGGCTGATGGTCGGTCTGATGGGCGCCACCCTGGGCAAGATGGCCCTGGGTCTGCGCGTGGTCAAGGAGAACACCGGCCAGAACCCGGGCGTGGGCGGCGGTTTCGTCCGCTTCGTCATCCCGCAGGTCGGCGCCTTCCTGTGCGGCATCGGCCAGGTGCTGGTCTTCCTGTCGCCGTTCTTCGACAACTCCGGCAAGCTGCAGGGCTGGCACGACCGTGCCGCCGGCACCGTGGTGATCAAGAAGTAACGCTCACCGGCAACGCCCGAGGGCCCCGCACTCCGGAGACGGAGTGCGGGGCCCTCGGTGTTCGGGACCGGCCGGTCAGTGGAAGAAGTGCCGGGTCCCGGAGAAGTACATGGTCACGCCGGCCTTCTCGGCGGCGGCGATGACCTCTTCGTCGCGGATCGAACCGCCGGGCTGGACCACGGCCTTGACGCCCGCGGCCAGCAGGATCTCCAGGCCGTCGGCGAACGGGAAGAACGCGTCGGAGGCGGCGTAGGAGCCGACCGACCGCTCGCCGGCCCGGGTGACGGCCAGCTTGCAGGAGTCGACCCGGTTGACCTGGCCCATGCCGACGCCGACCGAGGCGCCGTCCTTGGCGAGCAGGATCGCGTTGGACTTGACGGCCCGGCAGGCCCGCCACGCGAAGGCGAGTTCGGCCAGCTCGTCGGCGGACAGCGCCTCACCGGTGGCGAGCGTCCAGGTCGACGGGTCGTCGCCCTCGGCGTCGACGCGGTCGACCTGCTGGAGCAGCAGGCCGCCGGAGATGCGGCGCGACTCCAGCGCGTCGGCGGGGGCCTCGGGGGCGCGCAGCACCCGGAGGTTCTTCTTCTTGGCCAGCACCTCGAGGGCGCCGTCCTCGTAGCCGGGGGCGACGACGACCTCGGTGAAGATCGGGGCGATCTGCTCGGCCAGCTCGACGGTGACCGGGCGGTTGACGGCGATCACGCCGCCGTACGCGGAGACCGGGTCGCAGGCGTGCGCCTTGCGGTGCGCCTCGGCGACGTCCGCGCCGGTGCCGATGCCGCACGGGTTGGCGTGCTTGATGATCGCGACGGCCGGGCCCGCGTGGTCGTAGGCGGCGCGGCGGGCGGCGTCGGTGTCCACGTAGTTGTTGTAGGACATCTCCTTGCCCTGCAGCTGCTCGGCGCCCGCCAGGCCGCCGGTGCCGTCGGTGTAGAGCGCGGCCTGCTGGTGCGGGTTCTCGCCGTAGCGCAGGACGTTGCCGAGCTCCCAGGTGTCACCGAGGAAGGCCGGGAACGCGGCCTCGGACTCGGTGTAGCCCGACTCCTCGAACCAGCTCGCCACGGCGACGTCGTACGCGGCGGTGTGCGCGAACGCGGCACCGGCCAGGCGCTTGCGGGTCAGCAGGTCGAAGCCGCCGCCCTGGACGGCCGTCAGCACGTCCGCGTAGCGGGCCGGGTCGACCACGACGGCCACCGAGGGGTGGTTCTTGGCGGCGGCGCGGACCATCGACGGGCCGCCGATGTCGATCTGCTCGACGCACTCGTCGGGGGTGGCGCCCGAGGCGACGGTGGCGGTGAACGGGTACAGGTTCACCACGACCAGGTCGAACGGCTCGACGCCGAGCTCGGCGAGCTGCGCGCGGTGCGACTCCAGGCGCAGGTCGGCGAGGACGCCGGCGTGCACCCGCGGGTGCAGGGTCTTGACCCGGCCGTCCAGGCACTCGGGGAAGCCGGTCAGCTCGGAGACCTCGGTGACCGGGACGCCCGCGGCGGCGATCCGCCCGGCGGTGGACCCGGTGGAGACGATGGCGACACCGGCGGCGTGCAGGCCCTGGGCGAGCTCCTCCAGACCGGTCTTGTCGTACACGCTGATCAGCGCGCGGCGGATCGGGCGTACGTTCTCGGAGACGGGGGCGTTGGCGGAGGGAGCGGCGCTCATGCCGGGATCCATACCTTTCGGTCCTCGATGCGGTGTCCTTCGCGGGCCAGCCGGCCCACGACCTCGACGAGCAGCTTGCGCTCGACAGTCTTGATGCGCTCGTGCAGCGCCTCGCCGCCGTCGGCGTGGTCGGTGTCCTCGACCTCCACCGCGCCCTGGGCGAGGATCGGCCCGGTGTCCACGCCGGCGTCCACCAGGTGCACGGTGCAGCCGGTGACCTTCACGCCGTACGCCAGTGCGTCGCGAACGCCGTGGGCGCCGGGGAAGGCGGGCAGCAGCGCGGGGTGGGTGTTGACGGTGCGTCCGGCGAAGGCGGCGAGGAACGCGGGGCCGACGATCTTCATGAACCCGGCGCTGATCACCAGGTCGGGTTCGTACGACGCGACGGCGGCGGCCAGCGCGGCGTCCCAGCCGGCCCGGTCGGCGTGGTCCTTGACCCGCTCGACGAACACCGGGATACCGGCCTTCTCCGCACGCTCGATCCCGGCGATGCCGTCGCGGTCGGCGCCCACGGCGACGATCTCCGCCCCGTACGCGGGGTCGGCTGCGGCGTCGATCAGCGCCTGGAGGTTGGTGCCGGAGCCGGAGACCAGGACCACCAGCCGGGCCGGTCCGGGGGTGCGGGGCGGGAACACTTGGGCGTCAGCGGCAGCCACGGCGCGAGTCTCCGAAGGTCGGTGTCGCCCGCTGGTACGTCCACCGTCGGTGGGGCCACTACGGGCGGCGGCAGGTCGGGAGCCGTCGACGGGCGCGGGCGGCCGCGGCGCTGCGGGGCCCGGGGAACCGTCGGGAGCTGCCGACCGTCACCACGATAACGGCTGGTGGGAGGCCACTCGTAACCACCCCGCAACGCTACGCGCGTAGTTGAGACGGGGATCTCCCGGCCGCCCGGCAGCGGTCTGGCGGGGTGCCGTACAGCCGCCGACCGGTTGGGGGATCATTGACGGACCGCCCACTCCCCCACCGCCGGGCGGACAAACCGACGAGCAGAAACGGCCGACACCATGAGCAGCGGCGAGGACAGCGGCGAGCGCAACCCCTTCGCGCCCCCTCCGCCCGGCGCCCCGGACCAGCCCTGGCGTCCCCGCGTCCCGCAACGGCCCGAGTCCGGCGACCGGACGGACGGACAGCCGGACGGCGAGCGCCCACAGCCGCCGCAGTGGGGCCCGCGCCCCGAACCCGGCCCGCAGGGGCCCCGCCTCGACCTGTCCGACCCGGCACACCGCGCCGCCCGCAACGCCCTGCTGTCCGGCTTCGCCGCGCTGCTGTCGGTGCTGTTCGGCCAGTACTGGATCGGCTTCCCGCTCTCCCTGCTCGCCGTCTGGTACGCCGTCACCGTGCTGCGTGTGCCCGCCGAGCCGGTCACCGACCCGTTCGCGCCGCGCCCGGTCCGCCCGCAGGTCCCGGCGGCGCTCAGCGCGCTGCTCACCGGCGGTCTGGCGCTGGTGATGTCGCTGGCGACGTTCACCATGCAGTTCGCGTACCACGACTACCTGGACTGCGTGAACTCCGCGATCACCAAGGAGGGCGTGCACAGCTGCGGCAACGACGTCCCCACCTGGGTGACCACGATCTACGAAGGCCCGGCGGAGTGACCTGCCCTCAGGCCTCGTCGACGGCCGGACAGGAGTCGGCGGCCGGGGAGACGAAGCCCGACTCGTAGGCGGCGATCACCGCCTGGGTGCGGTCGCGCGCGCCGAGCTTGCCGAGCAGGCTGCTGACGTGCGTCTTGACGGTCTGCACGCCCAGGTGCAGCCGCTCACCGATCTCCGCGTTGGACAGGCCGCGCGCCATCAGCCGCAGCACCTGCCCCTCCCGCTCGGTCAGGCCGGCCCGGGCCACCGCCCCGCCGTCCGCCGCCCGCTCGGCCCGGGCCGCGGCGAGGCGGCGGATTGACGCCGGGAACAGCAGCGACTCGCCGGCCGCGACCAGCCGCACCGCCTGGACGATCTCCGCCGGGCGGGAGCGCTTGAGCAGGAAGCCGTCCGCGCCGGCCCGCAGCGCCTCGTACACGTAGTCGTCGGCCTCGAAGGTGGTGACCACCAGGATCTTCGGCGGCCGGTCGGCGGCGCGCAGGATCGCCCGGGTCGCGGCCAGCCCGTCCAGGCCGGGCATCCGGACGTCCATCAGCACCACGTCGGGGCGCAGCGAGCGGACCAGGCCGAGGGCCTGGGCGCCGTCCTCGGCCTCACCGACGACGGAGATGCCGTCCTGGGCGTCCAGGACGGCGCGCAGGCCGGCCCGGATCAGCTCCTCGTCGTCGACCAGCAGCACCTCGATCACCGTCACCGGCCCAACCGTAGCGGCAGCCGCACCCGCAGCACCCAGTCCGTTCCGTCCGGGCCGGCCTCGCAGTCGCCACCGAGCAGCACCGCGCGTTCGCACACGCCGCGCAGGCCCTTGCCGCCGCCCCGGCGCCCACTGCCCTTGCCGGTCAGGGCGTTGCGGCAGGACAGTTCCAGCGCGCCGGCCGCGGTCAGCGCCCTGATCCGGACCGGTGCGCCCGGCGCGTGCCGCAGCGCGTTGGTGATGCCCTCCTGGACGATCCGGTAGGCCTCGCGGGACAGCACGCCCGGCAACCCGTCGGCGCGGACGTCCAGGTCGGCGTCGACGGGGCTGCCGGCGGCGCGGGCGGCGGCGAACAGCTCCTCGGCCCGGTCCAGGCCGGGCTGTTCGGTGGCGGCCGCCTCGGGGGCCTCGCGCAGCAGCACCAGCATCCGCTCCAGGTCGTCCAGCGCGCGGCGGCCGGTGGTCTCGATCGCCTCCAGCGCCCGCTCCCGGAACGCCGGATCGGCGACCTCCCGGGCCGCGCCCGCTTGGAGGACCGTCACTGTCAGCGCGTGCCCGATCGAGTCGTGCAGCTCGCGGGCCAGCCGGTTACGCTCCAGCAGCCGCTCCGCGCGCAGCTCCGCCGCGGCCAGCCGCTCCGCCGCCGACGGACCCAACAGCCGTACGGCCAAGGCGAGTTGGAGCCGTCCGGCGAGCACCACCAGCCACAGCAGCGCGCACAGCAGCGGCACCGCGAGCACCGGCCACCGCGCGGCCGCTTCGAACGCCGCGGCCGACACGGCGCCCGCCGCCATGCCGAGCGCCACCCGGGCGACCAGCCAGAGCGCCGTCCGCCCGCGGTCCGCCCAACTCGCCGACGGGGCGACGCCGATCGACTCCTCGCGGGCCGGCACCAGCAGCAGCCGCGCCTGCACGCCCTCCGCGCGCCGCACCGCCGGCACCAGCGCGACCAGGCACAGCAGCGGCACGTCGACCGCGCCGCTCAGCAGCAGCGCCCGCCCGGTCGAGACGCCCTCCGTCCCCGGGTAGACCAGCAGCACCATCCCGGCGAACACCGTACCGACCAGCAGGTGCAGCCAGCGGGCCCAGGTCGCGGGCAGCAGCAGCGGGGCGAACAGAGCGGGCATCACGCCATCCTCCCTCCCGAGAGGGAGACGAACCACTCCCGGGCGGGATCTGCCGCCTCCCGCCTGCCGATTGACTGAAGGTCATACCGAGCGGGAGGAGCACAGCCGTGATCGAGATTCGCGACCTGACCAAGACGTACGGGGAGCGCCGGGCCGTGGACGGCCTCAGCTTCCGGGTGGAGGCGGGCCGGGTCACCGGCTTCCTCGGGCCGAACGGCGCGGGCAAGTCCACCACCCTGCGAACGGTGCTCGGCCTGGACCGGCCGACCTCCGGCACGGCCCTGGTCGACGGCCGCCCCTACGAGCGCCTCGCCGAACCGCTGCGCCGGGTCGGCGCCCTGCTGGACGCCCAGGCCGTGCACGGCGGCCGCACCGCCACCGGCCACCTGCGCTGGATCGCCGCCACGCACGCCCTGCCCACCCGCCGGATCGACGAAGTACTCGCCCTGGTCGGCCTCACCGACGCCGCCGGACGCCGGATCCGCACCTTCTCGCTCGGCATGCGCCAGCGCCTGGGCATCGCGGCCGCCCTGCTCGGCGACCCCGCCGCGCTGCTGCTGGACGAACCGGTCAACGGCCTGGACGCGGAAGGCATCCGGTGGATCCGGACACTGCTGCGCCGGCTCGCCGACGAGGGCCGCGCGGTACTGGTCTCCTCGCACCTGATGGCGGAGATGGCGCAGACCGCCGACCACCTGGTGGTGATCGGCCGGGGCCGGCTGCTGGCCGACACCTCCACCAGCGCGTTCCTCGCCGAACACGGCCACCGCCGGGTCCGGGTCCGGGCCGTCGACCCCGCCGCCCTGGCCGCCCTGCTCGCCGACGCCCACCCCGCGGCGGTGCCGCTCGGCGACGGCGCCTACGACGTACCGGACGCCGACCCGGGCGAACTGGGCGCGCTGGCCGCGTCCCACCGGGTGGTGCTGATCGAACTGTCCGTCACCCACGACTCCCTGGAGGAGGCCTTCATGCGGATGACCGCGGACGCCGTCGAGTACCGGGCGGTGGCGGCATGAGCACCTACCCGCTGCGCGCCGAATGGGCCAAGTTCACCACCCTGCGCTCACTGTGGACGACGCCGCTGCTGGCGGTCGCACTGAGCGCCGGCATCACCGCCGCCGTCCAGTTCGCCTACGGCCGCACCGACACCTCGCTCACCGAGGACCCGATGGAGGGCCTGTTCTACGGGCTCAACTTCGGCCAGGTCGCCGTGGTCTGCCTGGGCATCCTGCTGGTCGGCCAGGAGTACGCCTCCGGCACCCTGACCACCTCACTGGCCGCCGTCCCCGACCGGGTGCGCTTCTACCGCGGCAAACTGCTGCTCGGCGCGGGCCTGGGCCTGGCCGTCGGCCTGCTCACCGTCGCGGGCCAACTCGCCGTCACCGCCGCCTCGGTGGGCCTCGACCTGTCCGCCCCCGGCAGCTGGCGGGCACTCGCGGCCGGGGTGCTCTACCACCCGCTGCTGCTGGTGCTGTGCCTGTCACTGACCACCGTGCTGCGCAACCAGACCGCCGCACTCGGCCTGCTCTCCCCCCTGGTGTTCCTCGGCACCACCGCACTGTCCGCCGTCCCCGGGATCCGCGACGCCGCCCAGTTCCTCCCCGACCGGGCCGGCCTGTACGCCATGCGCCTGCAGGACGCGCCGGACATCCACTACAACCACGGCGTCGGCCTGCTGCTGATGGCCGCATGGACGGCCGCCGCCACGGCGGCGGGCCTGCGCACGCTCCGCCGCCGCGACGCGTGACCGCGACCCTGCCTGCCTGCCCACCCACCCACCCGTGACCCCGCCGCCAAGGTGAGCCCCGAGCGGTCCGCTGCGCGGGGCTGGGGCAGAAGCCCGGCCGAAACCCGCTGCGCGCGGCTGAGACGGAAGCCCGGCCGCTGCACGGGGCCGGGGCCGAAACCCGGCCGACACCCGCTGCGCGCGGCTGAGACGGAAGCCCGGCCGCTGCACGGGGCCGGGGCCGAAACCCGGCCGACACCCGCTGCGCGAGGCTGAGACGGAAGCCCGGCCGCTGCACGGGGCCGGGGCCGAAACCCGGCCGACACCCGCTGCGCGGGGCTCGCGTGAAGGCCCGCGCAGCGGGTTGGCGTGCGTGCACTTCGGCGGCGGGGTCACGGGCGGGCGGGCGGGGGGCAGGCGTCGCCGCGCTACGCGGCAAGGCGGCACACCAGCCCGTACACACCTACCCGCACGCGCACCGCCGAGCCCCCCGCAACGAACCGCCCCGAATCCACTCGCCCATCTCCCACCCCAGCCCCGCGCAGCGGAATGCCCCAGGTCCACTCCGGCGGCGGGGCCACGGGCGGGCGGGCGTCGCCGCGCTACGCGGCAAGGCGGCACACCAGCCCGTACACGCCTACCCGCACGCGCACCGCCGAGCCCCGCACAGCGAACCGCCCCGAGTCCACTCGCCCATCTCCCACCCCAGCCCCGCGCAGCGGAATGCCCCGGGTCCACTTCGGCGGCGGGGTCACGGGCGGGCGGGTGGGCGGGCAGGCGCCACCGCGCTACGCGGCAAGGCGGCAGACCAGCCGGTACACGCCGACCCGCACGCGCACCGTCGGGCCCGCCCCGTCGCGGGTGTGCCACCAGCGGGCGAGCAGCGCGCCCGGCACCGCCAGGGCCAGCAGCCAGGCGCTCTGCGCCAGGCCGAACTGCCAGGGCACCGGTCCGAGTTCGGCCATCCGCCGGGTGCCGAGCGCGCCTCCGCAGGACCAGCCGGCCAGCACGCCGAGCGGGGCTGCGGCCAGCGCGGTGGCGGCGGCGACAGTGGCGGTCTGCAGTGCACTCCAACGAGTGGCGGCGCGACCCAGCAGCAGCGCGGCGACGACCGCGGCGGCGGTGGGTGCCGCGCAGGCCAGCAGGTGCCAGTCGGGGCCGCGCCGGTCGGGCAGCACGGCGAGCAGCGGGAAGTCGGGGACGGCGCCGAGCCGGGTGCCCAGCGGCCCGGCGTGGCTTCCCGCGCCGACCGCGAAGCCCGGGCCGAGCGCGTAACCCGCTGCCCAGAGCAGCGCGTTGGGCACCAGTGCCACGCAGGCCAGCAGCATGCCGAGCCATCCGGCGGCGCCGCCGCCGAGCCGCTGCGCGCTCTGTCCGGCCGAGCCGAGCAGCAGCGCCGCCCCGAACACCGCCCCGCCGCCGGCCAGCAGCGCGCCCGCCCACCCGCCCAGCGCCCGCAGGGCCGCCGGCTCGGCTCCGTCCGGCGGCCACAGCGCGGCGGGCAGCGGCAGCCGCCGCAGTTGCCCGGGCCGGCCGAGTCCGGTCCACAGCCCGTAGCCGAGCGCACCGGCCGTCAGCCCCGCGACCGCCAGCAGGTCCAGCATTCCCCGGGAGCACAGTGCGGCCTCCGGGTCGGCGCACTGCGCGACGGCGCCGGCCGCGACCAGCTGGTACCCGGCGTACATCGCCAACGGGGAGCGCCAGCGGACGAACCCGCGCCCCCGGGAGCGCCGGGCCACCCGGCGTCCGGCCCGCACCACCAGCACGGTGATGACCGCCGTGAGCAGCAGCGGGGTGACCGTCACCGGCGCGGCCTCCGGCCCCCGGGCGAGCGGCGCGCCGTGGCCGAGCAGCCAGAGCCCGAACGCCGTCCTGGCCGCGCCCTGCGCCGTGTCGTCGCCGTACGGGGCCAGCACCCACAGGCCGAACACCGGTAACGCGACCACCGACAGGGTGAGCAGCGCGGTACGTACTCCGGCGAGCAGATCGGCGAGGGAGGAACGACTGTCGAGTTCGCTCGGCAGGCCGAGAATCGGACGGCCCATCAGCTGCGTCATGGGCCACATGCTGCCAAGGTCGCGCGTTACGGGGTGTCAACGCGCAAACCTTCGCCGTGTCCCGGATTATCAGTACATGTGCCTATCGCCGGGACGGATTCGCAGCGGAGGATTGCGGTGACTTCACCTTCGACCGCCGGGCCCGGGCGCACCACCGGAGGCTCCCCCCGCACCCGCGACCTGCTGCGCAGCCTCTCCCCGCGGGAGGCCCAGGCGCTGACCCGATTCGCCGCCGGCGACGACCTGCGCACCATGGCCCGCAACCTCGGTATCGCCCCCGCCACCGCCCGCGCCCACCTCAACCGCGCCACCCGCAAACTCGGCGCCCGCACTCCCGAGGAAGCCGCCGCCCTCGCCACCGCCCCGGCCCCGTCGGGATACGAGAGTGCCGCCCCGGCAGCAACGGCGAACGCAGCGGAAGGAACCCCTGCTACCCCGGCTCCCGAACCGACCACGCCCGCCCCGTCCGCCCCGTCCGCCCCGTCCGCCCCGTCCGCCCCGTCCGCCCCGGCCTCACCGGCCTCACCGACGTCAGGCCGCGTCCGCCGCCCGAAGCGCAAGCCCGCCAAGGCCCCCCGGGCGGCAACACCGGGCACCGACCCGACCCCTGACTCCCCCGCACCGGCACCCGCACCGGCACCCGCCCCCGTCCGCCCGCCGAAGCACGAGCCCACCAGCCCCGAAGCCCCCCACGCCCACCACGCCCCGTCCGCCGAGCCCGAGGCCCCCTCCGGGTTCGCCGACTTCGCCGCCCTGGTGCACACCCGCCTGGTGCAGCAGACCTTCCTGCTGACCGGCCACCGGCACCGCGCCGTGCACTGCGTGCACCTCGCGCTGGGGGCGGCCGGGCGGCGCTGGGCGGAGGTGTCGTCGGCGGCGGACCCGGAGGGGTGGGTGCGGTCGGCGGCGTTCGACCTGGCGCTGTCGCCGTGGCACCGTGGCGGCCCGCGCCGGGCCAGGGTGCTGCGGCGGGCGGCGCGGCGCCGGATCAAGGTCGCCGAGCCGGTCGTTCCGGAGCCGCCGACCCGGCTGACGCCCCGGGACCGGGCGCTGCTGAAGGCGTTGCAGCGGCTGTCCCGGCCGCGCCGCCGGGCACTGGTGCTGCACGACACGCTGGGGCTGTCGGTGGAGCAGCTGGCGGTGGAGGCGGAGTCGAGTACGGCGGCGGCCGAGGCCCGGGTGCGTTCGGCGCGCGCGTCGCTGGCCCGGGACGTCCCGGCGCTGGTCGGCGACCCGGCCGACCCGGAGTTCGTGGAGCGGCTGGGCGAGCTGCTGCACCTGGCGGCGGTGCACGGCTGCCCGGGCCCCTGGCTGCCGCCACCGGCCCTGCTGGTGGCCGACAGCCGCCTGCACACCGGCCTGCTGACGGGCGCGGCCGCCACCCTGACGGTGGCGGTGGGCGCGGCCGTGGCGGCCACCCTGCTGGGGGTCGGCCCGGCCGATCTGCTGCGCCCGGGCCAGCCGGCGGCGACGGCCTGCACGGCGGCGGGTTCGGGCAGTGCGGGTCCGGCGGCGGGGGCCGGCGCGCCGGGCCTGCGGACGCCGTGGTGCGGTCCGACGCCGGGGGTGCCGGCCCGGTTGGTCGGCCCGCCGGCCCGGGAGCTGCCGTCGGTGGAGCCGTCCGACGGCGACGACGAGGACGACGGTACGAGCAGCATCGACGCGCTGCCGCCGGGTCCGTTCCGGGCGCCCCGCCGCCCGCTGCTCCCGCCGCCGGCGCACCACCGGCTGCCGCCGCCGCTGGCCGGCAAGTGCGTGCCGTTGGCGCACTGCCGGCCGCACGGGTCCTGACCGGGCCCACCACCCACGACAGCGCCCGGACGCCGAAGGCGCCGCCCACCCCGGGGGTGGACGGCGCCTTCGTGCCGAAGCGGCGTTGCCTTACTTGGCGGCGGCGATCAGCTCGCGGGCCAGGCGGGCGGTCTCGGACGGCGTCTTGCCGACCTTGACGCCGGCGGCCTCGAGGGCCTCCTTCTTCGCCTGGGCGGTGCCGGAGGAGCCGGAGACGATGGCGCCGGCGTGGCCCATGGTCTTGCCCTCGGGCGCGGTGAAGCCCGCGACGTAGCCGACGACCGGCTTGGTGACGTGCTCGGCGATGTAGGCCGCGGCACGCTCCTCGGCGTCGCCGCCGATCTCGCCGATCATGACGATCAGCTCGGTCTCCGGGTCCTCCTGGAACGCCTTGAGGGCGTCGATGTGGGTGGTGCCGATGACCGGGTCACCGCCGATGCCCACGGCGGAGGAGAAGCCGAGGTCGCGCAGCTCGTACATGAGCTGGTAGGTCAGGGTGCCGGACTTCGACACCAGACCGATCTTGCCGGCGCCGGTGATGTTGGCCGGGATGATGCCCGCGTTGGACTGTCCGGGGCTGATCAGACCGGGGCAGTTCGGGCCGATGATGCGGGTCTTGTTGCCCTTGGCACCGGCGTGGGCCCAGAACGCGGCGGTGTCGTGCACCGGCACGCCCTCGGTGATGACCACGGCCAGGCCGATCTCGGCGTCGATCGCCTCGACGACGGCGGACTTGGTGAACGCCGGCGGGACGAAGATGACGGTGACGTCGGCACCGGTCTTCTCCATCGCCTCGACCACGGTGCCGAACACCGGGACCTCGGTGCCGTCCACGTCAACGGTGGTGCCGGCCTTGCGCGGGTTCACGCCGCCGACGATCTGGGTGCCGGAGGCGAGCATGCGGCGGGTGTGCTTCATGCCCTCGGAGCCGGTCATGCCCTGGACGATGACCTTGCTGTCCTTGGTAAGGAAGATAGCCATGGTGTTAAGTCCCCTTCCTTACTTGTTGGCCAGCTCGGCGGCGCGGTCAGCGGCGCCGTCCATGGTGTCCACCTGCTGCACCAGCGGGTGGTTGGCGTCGGTCAGGATCTGACGACCCAGCTCCGCGTTGTTGCCGTCCAGGCGGACGACCAGCGGCTTGGTGACGGCCTCGCCCTTGCTCTCGAGGAGCGCGAGGGCCTGCACGATGCCGTTGGCGACCGCGTCGCACGCGGTGATGCCACCGAAGACGTTGACGAAGACCGACTTGACGTCGGTGTCGCCCAGGATGATCTCCAGGCCGTTCGCCATCACCTCGGCGGACGCGCCGCCGCCGATGTCGAGGAAGTTGGCCGGCTTCACGCCGCCGTGGTTCTCACCGGCGTACGCGACGACGTCCAGGGTGCTCATGACGAGGCCCGCGCCGTTGCCGATGATGCCGACCTGGCC
Organism: Kitasatospora sp. NPDC048407; assembly: GCF_043200475.1. NCBI lineage: Bacteria > Bacillati > Actinomycetota > Actinomycetes > Kitasatosporales > Streptomycetaceae > Kitasatospora > Kitasatospora sp. NPDC048407. The sequence continues at coordinate 15,435 of NZ_JBICXW010000027.1, forward strand.
GTCGAGCTTGACGTAGTTCAGGCCCTTCGCCTTGGCCGCTGCCTCCAGCGGGTTCGCGGCGGCCTTGTCCTCGAGTGCCTCGTGCTCCGGCTGGCGGAACTCGGCGTTCTCGTCGAGGGAGACCTTGCCGTCCAGGGCGATGATCTTGCCGTCGCCGGACTTGATCAGCGGGTTGACCTCGACCAGGAGGGCGTCCTCCTTGACGAAGACGACCCAGAGCTTCTGCAGGACGTCGGCGACCTGGTCGGCGATCTCGGCCGGGAACTTCGCGGCAGCGACGATCTCGGCGGCCTTCTCCGCGGTCACGCCCTCGTTGGCGTCCACCGGGATCTTGGCGAGCGCGTCGGGGTTCTCCTCGGCGACGACCTCGATCTCCACGCCGCCCTCGACGCTGGCCATGGCCAGGAAGGTGCGGTTGGTGCGGTCGAGCAGGAAGGAGACGTAGTACTCCTCCTTGATGTCCGCGGTCTGCGCCAGCATCACCTTGTGGACGGTGTGGCCCTTGATGTCCATACCGAGGATCGCCTCGGCCTTGGCCACGGCGTCCTGCGGGTCGGACGCGAGCTTCACGCCACCGGCCTTGCCTCGGCCACCCACCTTCACCTGAGCCTTGACGACGGCTCGGCCGCCGAAGCGCTCCGCGATGGCGGCAGCGTCTGCGGCGGTCTCGATGACATCGCCGTCAAGCACGGGTACGCCGTGCTTGGCGAAGAGGTCCCTCGCCTGGTACTCGAACAGGTCCACGTGTTTGTCCTTGTTCGTGGTCGCGGAATGTGTCTCTACGAGCGTGCCACGGCAGGATCTTCGCTGCGGGTCGTCGGCGCTGAGCGGGTACGCAGATGTACGGCCTTGCGGCCCACCCAGTTGCCGGGCGCATCGTGGATCTACACGCGCGTCACGTCCGCATGGCAGGTTATCCCCGGACGGCGGGCATGTTTCGCCCGGGACCTGCTCGACCTTCGTGAGAACCGTCACAGCCGGCCCGGCCCGGCGTGTCCCGGGCCACCCGCGCACGACGGTCTGCCGCACCACAGGATCACCCGCACGGGTGGCGTCGGCCGCTACTGCCGGTCCGGCACCGGCAGCGGACGCTTCTCGATCGCGGCCGCCATGATGTCCGGAAACGCGTCCGGAGTGCAGGCGAACGCCGGGGCCCCCAGCGCCGCCAGCGCCTGCGCGTGCGCGTGGTCGTAGGCCGGCGCCCCCTCGTCGGACAGCGCCAGCAGCGCGATGAACTGCACCCCCGACGCCTTCATCGACGCCACCCGCTTCAGCATCTCGTCCCGGATGCCGCCCTCGTACAGGTCGCTGATCAGCACCACGATGGTCTCGGACGGGCGGGTGATCTTCGACTGGCAGTACGCCAGCGCCCGGTTGATGTCGGTGCCGCCGCCCAACTGCGTCGCGAACAGCACGTCCACCGGGTCGCTCAGCTGCTCCGTCAGGTCCACCACCGAGGTGTCGAACACCACCAGCCGGGTGTCCAGGCTGTGCATCGACGCCAGCACCGCGCCGAACACCGCCGAGTGCACCACCGACGGCGCCATCGACCCGGACTGGTCGATGCACAGGATCACGTCCTTCTTCACCGCCCGCTGCGCCCGCGCGTAACCGACCAGCCGCTCCGGCACCACCGTGCGGTACTCCGGCAGGTACTTCGACAGATTCGCCCGGATGGTCCGGTCCCAGTCGATGTCCCGGTGCTTGGGACGGTTCACCTTCGCGCTGCGGTCCAGCGCCCCGCCCAGCGTGGAACGGGTCTTGTCGGCCAGCCTGCGCTCCAGCTCCGCGACCACCTTCCCGACCACCATCCGCGCGGTCTCCCGGGTGGTCTCCGGCAGCGCGTGCTTCAGCGACAGCAGCGTCCCCACCAGGTGCACGTCCGGCTCCACCGCGGCCAGCATCTCCGGCTCCAGCAGCAGCCGGTCCAGCCCCAGCCGGGAGATCGCGTCCTGCTGCATCAGCTGCACCACGCTGGTCGGGAAGTACTCCCGGATGTCCCCCAGCCACCGCGCCACCTGCGGCGCGGACCCCCCGAGCCCCGCCGACCGCTTCCCGTCCTCCCGGTACAGCGCCCCCAGCGCCCCATCCATCGCCGCGTCCCGCCGCGAAAGCCGCACCCCGGTCCCGTCCCCGTCGGCCCCCAGCACGAGCCGCCACCGACGCATCCGCTCATCGTCCTGACGGACAGTCATCTGAATCGCTCCTCAGCTCGGCTGATGGACGCCCCGCCCGACCCCGCGCCCCGTCAGGGGCGCGGGGAACTGCGCGAAGCGGAAGGAAACAAGGGGAAGATCGGGACAGCCCCGCAAGTACGCCCTGCGGGCCGCCCCGGCCGGCGGGGAGCTGCGCGAGACACCGGAACAACTCGGGGCAGCGCAGCGAGTTGCGCCCTGCGGGCCGCCCACGCGGTGGGAACAACACCGATCCTGCCGCCCGCCTACGACATGTCAGCCGGCGCGGCGGTCCGCCTGGCGCGGGATGACCGGCTGCTGCACGCCGAGGAGCAGCGCCAGCACGGACGTCGTCGCGTCCGCCCGCTCCGCGTCCAGTTCGACGTCCGGGCCGCTGTCCACCACGGAAGTGTTCAGTGGTCCGGCGGCGACCCGGGAGCCGATGGTGTGGCGGACGCCCGTCTCCAGGGAGGAGAAGGTGCGGCGCAGTACCGGCAGCAGGTCGGTGAAGGTGTCGGCGGGGACGCCGCACAGCCAGGTGTCGAGCAGGCCGAGCAGCGCCGGGTCGTGGAGGAGCAGCGCGCCGCCGCCGGAGACCAGGCCTTCGACCCAGCCGGCGGCGTCCAGTGGGCCGGAGGCGACGGAGAGGACCAGGCCGAGGCGTCGGCCGGCTTCCTCGGTGTCGATCCGGCCGTCGTCCAGCAGGAGTCGGACGGCGCGGCCTCGGAGCAGGCCGGGGACGCCGGTGGCGGGGCCGCCGTGCGGTTCGCGGGCGGCGATCGCGGTGAGGGTGCCGGCCCACTGTTCGCCGACCTCGGTGGAGGAGAGCAGCGCGATCGCCTGGTGGACGGCGTCGAGTTCGGTGCGACGAGCACTCGCGCCGTCGGCGTCGAGTCCGGTGCAGGCGGCGGGCAGGGCGACGCAGAGGCGCTCGGCGAGGCCGAGGGCGACGGCGGTGAGGGCGCTGGTGTCGGTGGCCCGGACGTCGCCGTAGCGCAGGGTGCGGACCAGGGCGGGCAGCGCGGTGGCGAGGTGTCCGGCGTCGGTGTCGAGCGCGGCACGGTCGGCGAGCCGTCGCATCACCTCGGGCAGTGCGTCGGGCAGCGCGGCGAGCAGGCAGTGTTCGGCGAGTTCGGTGAGCGCGGTGAGTTCGGCGGTGGCGGCCTCGGCGACGGCCTTGCCGGTGGCGGCGCCCTGCACGGTGGTGCCCCACTGGCCGGCTTCGACCAGGCGGACGGAGAACTCGGGTTCCCAGGCGAGCTGCCAGGTCTCCCGGAAGGTGCCGGTGGACTGCACGCTGTCGCGGACCGGCCGGCCCCAGTGCAGGCCGAGCAGTCGCAGCCGGTGCAGCAGTCGGGAGCGTTCGGCGTCGAGGTCCTTGCGCAGGTCGAGGACGAGTTCGCGGGTCGTCGCTTCGGGCTTGAGCCGCAGGGTGCGCTGAAGGCGGGTCAGGTCGCGCTGCAGTGGCACCGCGGGCGCGCCGTCGGGGACTTCGCCGAGTGCGTCGCCGACCACCAGCTTGTCGTGGACCAGCGCGAGGGCGAGGTCGGAGCCGTCGCACATGACGGCGCGCACCGCGTCCAGGGTCTCGGTGAGGCCGGGCAGCGGGCGGCCGCGCATCGCGGCGAGGGTGTCGGCGAGCCGGATCGCCTCGATGACGTGCGCGGAGGAGACCGGGTGGTCCTCGGCGCGCAGCAGTTCGGCGACCTTGGTCATCCAGCGGGCGAGCGGCTGTTCGGGCGTGGTGTACAGGTGCTGGTACCAGCCGGGCGAGTCGATGCCGGCGCCGTAGCCGGTGTGCTGGGACAGCCGGCGGTGGGTCCACGGCACCCAGGTGACTTCGGTCTTCAGCTTCTTGGGGAGTTCGGCGAGCAGCGCCCGGTCGTGCGCGACGGTCGGCATGACGGCCAGCGCGGGGACGTGCCAGGCGCCGCAGACCACCGCGATGGTGCGGTGCCCGGCCCGGCGGGCGGCCCGGATCTGCTGCCGCATGGCGGCCTCGCGGATCTCGTCGCGCCGCTCGACGGGGTGGTGCTCACGCAGCGCGGTCATCGCCTCGGCGACGGCCGCGAACGGTTCGAGCGCATTGTCGCCCGGGGTGCGGTGCTCGATCACGTCCTCCCACCAGGCCTCCGGGTCGGGGTGCCCGGCGGCGGCGGCGAGTTCGGCGATCGGGTCGACGGGGACAGCGGCGGGGGCGGGCCCGGAAGTGCCCCCCGGCACTCCCGACCCCTCCTCCACTCCTTCTGACGCGCCGTCGGCCTCGTTTGTCGCATCCGGGTTCGATCCGCGCGGGCCGAGCGCGAGGCTCTGCCCGGCGGGCAGGTCGATGAAGCGGACCGGCACCCCGGCGTCCGCGGCGTACCGCAGCGCCACCCATTCGGGGGAGAACTCGGCGACCGGCCAGAACGCGGCCCGCGCCGGGTCGTCGCTGACGTGGGCGAGCAGGGCGACCGGCGGCACCATGTCCTTCTCGGCGGCCAGCCCGGTCAGTTCGTCGGCCTCCGGCGGGCCCTCGATCAGCACCGCGTCGGGCTGCAGGGCGGCCAGCGCGGCGGCGACCGCGCGGGCCGAGCCGGGGCCGTGGTGGCGCACCCCGAGCAGCGTCACCTGGGCACTCACGCGGAGACCTCCCGAGCGGCCCGGTAGAAGTCCTTCCAGCCGTCGCGGTCGCGGACCACGCCTTCCACGTACTCGCGCCACACCTGGCGGTCGGCGACCGGGTCGCGGACCACGGCGCCGACGATGCCGTCCGTGACGTCGCCGGCCCGCAGCACGCCGTCGCCGAAGTGGGTGGCCAGCGCGAGCCCGTTGGTGACCACCGAGATCGCCTCGGCGGTGGACAGCGTGCCGCTGGGGGTCTTCACCTTGGTGCGGCCGTCGGCGGTCAGGCCGGCCCGCAGCTCGCGGAAGACGGTGACCACCCGGCGGATCTCCTCGGCGCCGCCCGGCAGTTCGGGCAGGTCGAGGGAGCGGCCGAGCTGGCCGACCCGGCGGGTGACGATCTCCACCTCCTCCTCGAGGGTGGCGGGCAGCGGCAGCACCACGGTGTTGAAGCGGCGGCGCAGCGCGGAGGAGAGCTCGTTGACGCCGCGGTCGCGGTCGTTGGCGGTGGCGATCACGTTGAAGCCGCGCACCGCCTGGACCTCGGTGCCGAGTTCGGGCACCGGCAGGGTCTTCTCGGACAGGATGGTGATCAGACTGTCCTGCACGTCGGCGGGGATGCGGGTGAGCTCCTCGACCCGGGCGATCTGCCCGTCCCGCATGGCGCGCATCAGCGGGGACGGCACCAGGGCGTCCTCGCTGGGCCCGTGGGCGAGCAGCTGCGCGTAGTTCCAGCCGTAGCGGACGGCCTCCTCGGGGGTGCCGGCGGTGCCCTGGACGAGCAGCGTGGAGTCGCCGGAGATCGCGGCGGCCAGGTGCTCGGACACCCAGGTCTTGGCGGTGCCGGGCACGCCGAGCAGCAGCAGCGCCCGGTCGGTGGCCAGCGTGGTGACGGCGACCTCGATCACCCGGCGCGGGCCGATGTACTTGGGCGTGATCACGGTGCCGTCGGCGAGCTCGCCGCCCAGCAGATAGGTGGCGACCGCCCACGGCGACAGCCGCCAGCGCTCCGGCCGGGCCCGGTCGTCGTGCCGGGCGAGGGCGGCCAGCTCCTCGGCGAACGCGTCCTCGGCGTGCTGCCGCAGGACCTCGCTGGTCGTCTCGGTGGTCATCGACTGCTCCGATCTCACGGGACGTCAGAACACTGCGCAGAAAGGGCGCGAAGAAGGAATGGCACGGCGCTGACCTGGGAGAACGAACTCCCGTTCGCCCCGTGCAACCACTACTTTGCCGTCTGCCACTGACAACCGGACCGGCTCCTGACGGCACGTCGGCCACGCCGTGGAAGAATCCGCGAATGCCGCACGACGCGAGGGACCGGACCATGGAACAGCTCTTCGCGACACTGACGCGGGCCCGGCGGGAGAACTTCGACCTCGCGGCGGTCGGCCTCCCCGCGGGCGCTCCTGCCGAGGAGCTGTCCGACGAACTGCCGGCGGACCTGCGCCGGCTGCTGGCACTGAGCGACGGGCCCTGCTTCGGCGTGCGGGCGTCCCTGCACTCCGCCGGGCGGATCGGGTTCTTCCAGGGCCTGGAGGTGCTGGCTCTGGCCGCCGGGATCCCGGACGCCGGGCACTACCTGAACATCGGCTTCGTCAACGAGGCCCCGCTGCTGCTCGACACGGCGGACGGCGGCGTCTGGGCGGTCCGCGACGACGGCGGCCTCTGGTACCAGGGGTGCCGCCTGGAACGGATCGCCGACAGCCTCGAGGTGTTCGTGTCCGAGTGGGCGGCCGGGCCCCGCTTCCCCGAGCTGGTCGAGGCCGCCGTGGACGACCTCGAATGGGACGACTGGTGGCGGCTGCTGCAAGCCGCGGGCCGCGCCACCGCCTGACTCAACTCCGCACTGCGGCAGCACGGTTGGCGACGAACGGCCAGAGCTGGGCCGCGCCGAACGCCACCTCGACGGCGAGGAAGCCCCAGAGCAGTCCGGTCGCGCCGTGCGCCAGCGCCCAGGCCTGCCAGCAGGCGAACAGCACCCTGGCCGCACCGTCGTACAGCCCGTGCACCGGCAGCGGGCGCAGCAGCCGCAGCAGCGCCCACACCACCACCAGCGAGCCCATCAGGTTGGCGAACAGCGTCAGTACGGGCTCCGGCGGCGGCAGTTCGCCGAGCCCGAGGGCCCGCCCGGCGGTGGACAGCGCCCGGTGCGCGAGGGCGAAGGTCCAGGGGGTGGCGAACGGGGCGGTGACCAGCAGGTCGTACCAGGCGCTGGCACGGACCGTACGGAGGGGCGTCATCGGGCGGTCTCCTTCTTCGGCGCGGACCGCCCCAGGCTCGACCCTGGAGTACTGTCCAAGGTCAAGTCGCCGACGGGGGCAGGGACATGAGGATCGGGGAACTCGCCGAGCAGGCCGGGCTGAGCCGGGACGCGGTGCGCTTCTACGAGCGCACGGGCCTGCTGACGGCCCGCCGGCTGCCGAACGGCTACCGCGACTTCCCGCCGGAGGCGGTGCCCTGGCTGCGGTACGTCCGCACCGCGCAGGCGCTCGGCTTCACGCTCGCCGAGATCGCCCGCACCGGCGCCGAGCTGGACGGCGCGCCGGACGCCGCCGAGCGGCTCTCCGAGCTGCTGCGGCAGAAGATCGCACTGATCGACGCCCGCACCGCCGAACTCGCCGCGCTCCGCGCCGACCTGGTCGAACGCGTCGACTCGGGCTGCCCGCTGGCGCCGGCCTGACGAGTCCCCGTCCGGAGAAGGTCGGACCGCCGGGCGCGCCCTGACCGACCCTCAACTGTCAGTGGCACCGCCTAGCGTCGTGGGCATGGAGGAACGCTGGAGCACCGAACACGTCCTTTCCCTGGCCCCCGACCCGGCGTCCCTGAAAGCCGCGGGCAAGCTCTCCGGGCCCGCCCCGTGGAGCGGTACCGGCACCGGGCAGGGCGCGCTGTGGGGCCTGTGCAAGGGCAGCGGCAGCACGCCGTACCGGACGGCGGTGGAGCTCGGCACCCCCGCCTACAAGTGCAGCTGTCCGAGCCGGAAGTTCCCGTGCAAGCACGCCCTGGGCCTGCTGCTGCTGTGGGCGGCCGGGCCGGAGGCCGTCACGGCGGCCGCCGAGCCGCCGGACTGGGTGTCGGAGTGGCTGAACGGCCGCAGCGAGGCCGCCGCCGAGAAGGCGGCCAAGCAGCAGGCGAAGGCCGCCGACGCCGACCCGGAGGCCGCCCGCAAGCGGGCCGCCAAGCGCTCCGCGCGGGTCGCCGCGGGCGCGCTCGACCTGCGGCTGCGGCTGGCCGACGGGGTCCGCCGGGGCCTCGCCGACCCGCCGCCGGCCGGCGCGTGGGACGAGGTCGCCGCCCGGATGGTCGACGCGCAGGCCCCGGGCCTGGCCGGCCGGGTCCGGGCGCTGGCCGACACCCCGCAGGACGCCCTGCTGGAGGAGTACGCGATGCTGCACCTGCTGGCCGGCGCGTACGGCCGGATCGACACCCTGCCGGAGGCGCTCGCCGCCACCGTCCGCACCCGAATCGGCTTCACCACCGACACCGCCGAACTGCTCGCCGGGCCGACCGTCCGCGACCGCTGGCAGGTGCTGGGCAGCCGCGACACCGCCGACGAGCGGCTCACCACCCGCCGGGTGTGGCTGCGCGGCGCGAAGACCGGCCGCGACGCCCTGCTGCTGGCCTTCGGCCGCCCCGGCCAGGCGCCGGACCTGGCACTGCCCACCGGCCGCCTGCTGGAGGCCGACCTGGCCTTCCACCCGGGCGCCCGCCCGCTGCGTGCCGTCCTCGGCACCCGCTACGGCAGCCCCGAGCCGGCCCCGGCCGCCGTGCCCGCCGGGCTGTCCCCGGCGGAGGCGCTGGCCGCGTACGGCACCGCCGTCGCCGAGGATCCGTGGCTGGACAGCTGGCCCGCCGTCCTCACCGACGTCGTGCCCGTCCTCACCGCGGAAGGCTGGCAGCTCACCGACGGCCGGCACACCCTGCCGGTGCGCCGCGGCGCGCTCGCCGACGCCGCGCTGTGGCGCCTCGCCGCGGTCTCCGCCGGCCACCCCGTCACCCTGTTCGGCGAGTGCGGTCACGCCGGCTTCACACCGGTCACCGCCTGGGACGCCGAGCGCCGCCCCGTCGGCCTCGGCTGACACTCCCATCACCGCCGCCGAACCACCCTGACGCCACGTCACGGCTTCGGCGTGCCCGGCCGCGCCCCGATGCCGGCCGAACGCAAAGCCACCACACCCGACCGACCGGCCCATCGGCGCTCCCCGGCGTTCCCGACGGCCCGTCAACCGGAGGAACCACATGTCCTGCACCCGCACCCGCCAGCGCGCCGCCGTCCGACGCATCTGCCTGCACCACGCCGCCCGCCGCGCCGCCACCGCCAGCGGCTGGGGCCGCCGTCACCGCACCACCGCCCGTCCGGCCGGAGGCCGCGCATGACCGCCCCCGCCGTCGCCGCCGACCAGTGGGCCGAGCTACAGGGCGCGGCCCTGCTCGGCACCGACCGCCGCCCGCTGCCCGAGCCCGGCACGCCGCTCGCCGGGTCCGTGGACCGCGCCGAGCCGGCCACCGCGCTGCTCGACCTGGCCGCCCTCGCGGCGGTCCGCCGCCGGGCCGGCGCGCTGCCCGGGCCCGCCGTCGACACCCCCGCGCCCGCCCCGGAGGACACCCGCCCGGCGCTGCCCGAACCCGCCGCCCGCCGGCTCGCCGTGCTGCTCGGCACCCGCGGCGGCCACGGCTCCACCGCCAACCTGGCCGAGCTGCTCCCGCAGTGGCTCGCCGCGGCCCGCGCGCACGGCTACCGACTGCCGCCCGCGCTCGTCCCGGCGCTGCTGGACTCCGCCCGGGCCCGCTCCGAACTGCGTGCCGACGCCGTCACGCTGGCCGGCCCGCTCGGCCGCTGGCTGGCCCCGCAGAACCCCGACTGGCGGTACGTCACCCGCACCGCCGCCGACCACGACACCACCGGAGAGCCCGGCGAACGCCTCTGGCAGGAGGGCCTGTTCGCCGAACGCGTCACCCACCTGACCCGGCTGCGCCGGACCGACCCGGCGGCCGGCCTGGCCCTGCTCGTCTCCACCTGGTCCACCGAGCGGGCCGAGGACCGGGTGCTGTTCCTCGACGCGCTGCAGGACGGGCTGTCCGCCTCCGACGAGGAGTTCCTGGAGGCCGCGCTCGGCGACCGCTCCAAGAACGTCCGCGCCACCGCCGCCGAGCTGCTCTCCACGCTGCCCGGTTCGGCGCTCGCCGCCCGGATGGCCGCCCGCGCCCGGGAGGCCGTCCGGTACGAGGACGGGTGGCTGTACATCACGCCGCCCGCCGCCTGCGACCCGGCCATGCAGCGCGACGGCATACCCGTCAAGTCGCCCACCGGGCGCGGCGAACGGGCCTGGTGGTTCGGCGAGGTCGCGGCCGCCGCCCCGCTCGCGCTGTGGACCGCCGACACCGGCCTGACCCCCGAACAGCTGCTCGCCGTACCCACCCGGGACACGGACAGCGATGGCGGCGCCGAGTGGGCGGAGGACCTGCGCGAGGCCTGGGCCCGCGCCGCCGTCCGCCAGCAGGACGCCGGCTGGGCCCGGGCGCTGCTCGGCGCCCCGCCCCGCCCCGGCCGCGAGGGCCGCACCCCGGGCGCGCCCGCGAAGCTGCTGGCCGTCCTGTCGCCCGCCGAACGCGCCTCCTGGACGGCCGCGTTCGTGCAGACCCACGGCCTCGGCGACGCCTTCCAGCTGCTCGGTGCCTGCGCCACCCCGTGGACGCCGCCGCTGTCCACCGCCGTGGTCGCCGCCCTCAAGCGGGCCGCGGAACTCGGCTCGTACCCGTGGAGCCACAGCGGCGTCCTCGGCATGACCGAGCGTGCGCTCGCCCCGGAGACCGCCCCGGCGGTCGAGGCGCTGGCCGCCGACACCTCGCCCGACACCGCCTGGTCCGACACCTTCACCCGGCTCGCCGGCACCCTGCGCTTCCGCCAGGCGATGCTCGCCGAGCTGACCGACTGACCCGGTAGAACACAGCGGCCCCGGGCGAGTTGTCGCCCGGGGCCGCTGCGGCGGGTTCAGCTGGCGGTGCGCAGGTTCGCCTCGACCCAGCTCACCACGTCCTGGGTGGGGGTGCCGGGGGTGAAGATGTCGGCGACGCCGAGGGTCTTCAGCTCGGCGATGTCGGCGTCCGGGATGATCCCGCCGCAGAACACCTTGATGTCGGCCGCGTCGCGCTCCTTCAGCAGCTCTATCACCTTGGCGCAGAGCGTCATGTGCGCGCCGGACAGGATGGACAGGCCGATGCCGTCCGCGTCCTCCTGGATCGCCGTGTCGACGATCTGCTCGGGGGTCTGGTGGAGGCCGGTGTAGATGACCTCCATGCCGGCGTCGCGCAGCGCCCGCGCGATCACCTTGGCGCCCCGGTCGTGCCCGTCGAGACCGGGCTTGGCGACCACCACTCGGATCGGCCCTGACACAACCATCACTGCCTCCTGGACCACGTCGTCCACCACCCGGCCGACCTCGTCGCGGGGGCGTGTTAACCACTTTTAACAGATCTGAGGGGAGGGTAGCGGCCCGGCGGGGCTGCCGTCCTTTCCCGCCCCTCCAGAGGAGGGGAAAATCACAGCCCACACGCTCTGCGAGCCCCGGCCGCCGATGCGCCACGCCCGCTGAAATGCACGCTTTGTCCGCTCTGTCGCCGCACCGCTACAGTCTCGACCGGTTCTTGCCGTACGTCCCCGAGCCACCGCGAGGTGTGACAGCCGTGGTCCCCAGCAGCCGTGCCGCCGCCCGTGCCCACCGCCGGGCGCGGGCCCGCAGCGCCACCAGGACGGCGGTGCTGGCGGTGGCGCTGCCCTCGGTGGCGGCGCTGGGTGTGTTCGCGGCCGCCGTCGTCTCGGCGCACCCGCCGCAGCAGCGCCTGGCGGGCGCCGTCCCGCGGCCCGGCGATCCGACCAGGCAGGGCGCCCCGCGTCCCGGGCCGGAGCACACCGACCGCGCCGACCGCGCGGAACGCCAGCCCTCGAACGAGGTCGCCGGGTTGGCGTCACGTCAGGCGGAGGAGCGGCGTTTCTCGCTGCCGGTGGCGCTGCGCGGCCTGAGCGCGGTGTTCGGCCAGCCCGGCGCGCACTGGGCGGCGCGGCACACCGGCATCGACTTCCCCGTCCCGTCCGGCACCCCGGTGCTGGCGGTCACCGACGGCACCGTCAGCACCCGCTGGCACCCGGCGTACGGCCGGATGGCGACGGTCACCGCCCCCGACGGCACCCGCACCGTGTACGGGCACCTGCGCTCCTACCGGATCCTGCACGGCCCGGTCCGGGCCGGTGACGTGATCGGCTGGTCGGGCAACACCGGCAACAGCACCGGGCCGCACCTGCACTTCGAGGTGCGGCCCGACGGCGACGTCCCCGTCGACCCGGTGCCGTGGCTGCTCGCCCACGGGCTCGACCCGCGCTGACCGCCTTTCAGCGCTTCCCGTCAGAGCTTCTCGACCGGGGCGTAGCGCAGCAGCAGTTCCTTGCGCCCGGCGGTGCCGAAGTCGACGGTGGCTCGGGCCTTGTCGCCGACGCCCTGGGTGGCGACCACGGTGCCCAGACCGAAGCTGTCGTGGCTGACCCGGTCGCCGACGGTGAGCGCCACCACCTCCCGGTCCACCATGGTGCGCGCCGACTTGCCCCAGCCGGCCTTCGGCGAGGCACTCGCCGAGAAGCTGCTGCTACGTCCGCCGGAAGAACCGGAAGAGCTGGACGAGCTGGACGAGGAGAAGCGGGAGGCGGGCACGGCCGCCGCGCCGGTGCGCTTCCACTGGATCAGGTTCTCCGGGATCTCCTCCAGGAACCGGGACGCCGGGTTGTACGACGGCTGCCCCCAGGCGCTGCGCAGCACCGACCTGGTCAGGTAGAGCCGCTGCCGGGCCCGGGTGAGGCCGACGTACGCGAGCCGCCGCTCCTCCTCCAGTTCCTTGACCTGGTTCAGCGCCCGCATGTGCGGGAAGATCCCGTCCTCCATGCCGGTGAGGAACACCACCGGGAACTCCAGGCCCTTGGCGGTGTGCAGGGTCATCATCGTGATCACCCCGGCACCGTCCTCGTCGTCGGGGATCTGGTCGGAGTCGGCGACCAGCGCCACCCGCTCCAGGAAGTCGGCGAGCGAGCCGACCGGCGGGCCCTCGTCGCCCTCGGGCCGCTCCCCCGGGTCCTTCTCGTACTCGAGGGCCACGGAGGCGAGTTCCTGGAGGTTCTCCACCCGGGTCTCGTCCTGCGGGTCGGTGGACGCCTGGAGTTCGGCCAGGTACCCGGTCTCCTCCAGGACGGCCTCCAGCACCGCGGCCGGCCCGGCCCCGGACTCGACGACCTGGCGCAGCCCGGCCAGCAGGTCGTTGAACTTCTTCACCGCGTTGGCGGAGCGTGCCGCTATTCCGTACGCCTCGTCGACCCGCCCCAGCGCCTGAGCGAAGGAGATCCGTTCGCGGGCGGCGAGCGCGTCGATCATCGCCTCGGCGCGTTCGCCGATGCCGCGCTTGGGCACGTTGAGGATCCGGCGCAGCGGCACGGTGTCCTCCGGGTTGGACAGCACCCGCAGGTACGCGAGGACGTCCTTGACCTCCTTGCGCTCGTAGAAGCGCACCCCGCCGACCACCTTGTACGGCAGGCCGACCCGGATGAACACCTCCTCGAACACCCGGGACTGTGCGTTGGTGCGGTAGAAGATCGCCACGTCACCGGGGCGGGCGTGGCCGGCGTCGGTGAGCCGGTCGATCTCGTCGGCGATGAACTGGGCCTCGCCGTGCTCGTCGTCGGCGACGTAGCCGACCACCTGCTCGCCCTGGTCGCCGGCCGTCCACAGGTTCTTCTTGCGGCGGTTGGTGTTGCGTTCGATCACCGAGTTGGCGGCGGTCAGGATGGTCTGCGTGGAGCGGTAGTTCTGCTCCAGCAGGATCGTCGTCGCGTTCGGGTAGTCCTCCTCGAACGCCAGGATGTTGCGGATCGTGGCGCCGCGGAAGGCGTAGATCGACTGGTCGGCGTCACCGACCACGCACAGCTCGGCGGGCGCGATCTGCGCCAGCCGGGCCTCCGCCGGGTCGACGAAGTCGCCGTCCGCGGTCATCCGCGGGGCGTGCGCGGCCGAGCCGCCGGACAACTCCCGCACCAGCGTGTACTGGGCGTGGTTGGTGTCCTGGTACTCGTCGACCAGGATGTGCCTGAACCTGCGCCGGTAGTGCTCGGAGACGTCCGGGAACGCCTGCAGCAGGTTGACGGTGGTCATGATGATGTCGTCGAAGTCCAGCGCGTTGGCCTCGCGCAGACGCCGCTGGTAGAGGAAGTACGCCTCGGCGAGCTTCTTCTCCATCGGGTTCGCCGCCTGGTCGGCGTACGTCTCCTCGTCGATCAGCTCGTTCTTGAGGTTGCTCACCTTCGCGGTGAACGACTTCGGCGGGAACTGCTTCGGGTCGAGGTCCAGGTCACGGCAGACCAGCGACATCAGGCGCTGCGAGTCCGCCGAGTCGTAGATCGAGAAGCTGGAGCTCATGTTCAGCAGCTTCGCCTCGCGGCGCAGGATGCGGACGCACGCGCTGTGGAACGTCGACACCCACATCGCCTTGGCGCGCGGGCCGACCAGTGCCTCGACCCGCTCGCGCATCTCGCCGGCGGCCTTGTTGGTGAAGGTGATCGCCAGGATCTCGCCGGGCTGGACGCCGCGGGCGGCCAGCAGGTGGGCGATCCGGTGGGTCAGCACCCGGGTCTTGCCGGAGCCGGCGCCGGCCACGATCAGCAGCGGCGAGCCGTGGTGCAGCACCGCCTCGCGCTGCGGGTCGTTCATGCCTTCCAGCAGCTGCGCCGGGTCGACCACGGTGCGCTCCGCGCCGTTGCGGTGCCAGGCGTCGCGCGCGCTCTCGGCGGCGTGGTCGGTTTCGAACAGCCCGTCGGGGATGCTCTCCTCCGCGCCGTACCCGGGGTCGTACGGCGGCTCGTACGGCTCGTCGTACGGCTCGTCCGCGGGCGGCGCCTCCTCGTCCGACCACAGCGTCAGGGGCGGCTGCTGCGCCGCTTCGGGGCGGCGGCTCGACCCGACGGCAGGACGCTCGAAGCCGGGGAGCGGGAGGTCATCGAAGAGGCTAGTCATGGCCCTTCGAGTCTATGGCTACCCGCCGACATCCCCGGCCGGTCGCGAGAAACCGACCCGGCGGACCGGCCCGCTACGGGGCGTCCGGGTAGATGAACACCAGGAACCCGCCGTACGCGGCCGAGCCGAGTGCGGCGCCGGCGAGCAGCAGCAGCAGGGTCGCCCTGGTCCGGACCCGGGACAGCGCCGTGGCGAGCGGCAGCAGCAGGCCGATGGCGGGCAGCAGGAACCGGGCCCGGGAGGTGAAGTACGCGGCGTCCCCGAGCGCCAGCAGCAGGGTGAACGCACTCAGCAGCACCACGACGAGCGGCTGCCGCTGGATCACCGAGATCCCGAACAGCAGCACGGCCACGCCCAGCACCACCGCCACCACGACCTGCGGCAACCACACGGTCTCGACCCGGCCGAGCAGCCTGATGAAGGAGTGCGCGGTGCTGCGGCCGAAGTCGAACTTCGACTGCCAGGCCTCCTGGACCTTGAAGTAGCCGTCCCAGCTGCCCTTGACCCAGCCGACCCAGGCGACGTGGCCGACGAACCCCAGCGGGGCGATCAGCCCGCCGAGCACCGGCCGCCACCAGGCGGGCGCGTCCGGGCCCCGGCGGGTGACCAGTTCCCACAGGGCCGCGCAGCCGATCGCCGCCGCCACCGCGATCCCGGTCGGGCGGCACAGGCCGGCCAGCAGCGACAGCGTTCCCGCGACGATCCAGCTGCGGGTCATCGCCGCGTACACCGCCCAGACGGCGAAGGCGGTGAACATCAGCTCCGAGTAGGCCATGCTCTCGACCACCGCGACCGGCAGCACGCCCCACAGCACGGCCGCCAGCACGCCGACCTTGCGGTTGTAGATCCGCGTGCCCACCGCGAAGATCCCCCAGGCGGCGACCACCGAGGACAGCCAGGCCACCGCCAGCGCCGCCTGGCTGTAGGACAGCGGGGTCGCCCAGGCGACGGCGCGGATCGCCGCGGGGTAGCCGGGGAAGAACGCGTACGCCTCGTACGGGCCGTACGGTCCGGGCACCGGGGCCACCCCGGCGTACCAGTGCTCGGCGATCTGCTGGTAGAACAGCGCGTCCCAGAGTTCACTCAGTCGGGTTAACGCACCCACGTTCCGGCGCGCTCCCCACGCGACCAGCACCAGCACGCCGACCGCCCGCACCGCGATGTACCCCAGCAGCGCGGGGGCGGCGGCCCTCAGCCCGACCCGCCCCCGCAGCGCGGATCGCCGCGGCGCGCCCCTGCCGGAATCCGCCGTCCGGCCGTCGGCACGGGAGAGGTCAGTGCTCACCGAAGAGTCCTCCGAGACCGGTCGCAGGCGGGCCGTTGCCCGCGGCTGCGCCGATCCTCCTCGGTTCGCGACGAACTGACAAATGCAGCGGACGATCCGTCAGAAACCGTTCACTGCACGGCTTTGCTGCGCTCGACCAGGGTTACGGTGATCCCCTTCACCTGCTTGGTCTGGATCGTTTTGTACTCGCCGGAGAGCACCTTGACCTCGCCCTCGGACATGTTCTTGTACGGGTCCTCGGGGGAGCCGTAGGTGACCACCCAGATGCGGTCGACGCCCGCGGCGCAGGCCGCCGGGTCCTTGCAGGCGACCGAGTACAGGTCCTTGTGCTGCACCGGGCTCTCGGTGATGAACACGTCCTTCGGCTTCACCCGTTCGGGCAGGTAGTAGTCGAGGGCGAAGTCGAGCATCATGAACGCGTCGCTGCCGCGCACCGGGGCGACACCGTCGCCGGGCCGGTAGCCCGCGGCGATGATCTTCGCGGCGCCCTGCTCGTCGGCCCACTCGTGCGCGGTCCGCATCCGGGTGTTCCGCTGGTCCTGGACGCCGAGCAGCGCCGTGCCGATCAGGCCGATCGCGATCAGTACCCGAGGGCGCAGGGCGGTCAGGCCGGCGGCGGCCAGCACCACCCAGGCGGGGACGGTGAACAGCAGGTAGCGGTCGAGGAAGTAGGCGGTCTGCCCCTGCGAGACGAACCAGATCACCACGATCGGCAGTGCCGCGATCAGGCCGATCTCGAACGCCCGACGGCGGCCCTTCGGCCAGGCCGCGGGCAGCACGGCCAGTGCCAGCACGCAGCCGCTGACCAGCGGCGACTGGAACAGGCCGTGCCACATGTTGGTGAAGTCCTGCAGCGTGGGCGCGTGCAGCCAGGAGATCTGCCTGCCCACCTGGCGGCGGCCGAGCAGCACCAGCGGTACCACCGGCAGCAGCGCGACCAGCACCGCCACCGGGAACCCGATCAGCAGCGCCCGGCCGCGCTCCCGCCACCAGCGCAGCAGCACCACGACGGCGTGCGGGGCGAGCACGCACAGCGCGATCATGTGGAACAGTCCGGCGAGGGCGACGGCCACCGAGTACGGCAGCCAGCGCCGCCAGGTCGGGAGTTCCAGGGCGCGCAGCAGCAACCAGGTCGCGGCGGCGACCGCGAGCACCGCGAAGGCGTAGGAGCGGGCCTCCTGGGAGTACCGCGACACGCTGGGGAGGACGGCGAACAGCAGGCCGGCGACCAGGCCGGTCCTGGTGTCGAACTGCTTGCGGCCGGTCAGCGCGACGAACACCGCGGCGCCGGACATGGCCAGCGCGGAGGGCAGCCGGAGCACCGTGGCCGAGTCGCCGAACGCCGACACCCAGAAGTGCATCAGCAGGTAGTACAGCCCCGACACCGCGTCCACGTTGCCCAGCAGGGCGAACAGCTCGCCGGTGCTGCGGGTGGCGGCGCTCCAGGTCGCCAGCTCGTCACGCCACAGTTCCGGCCGCCAGCTGCCGTGGACGCCCAGCCCGAGGGTGAGCAGGGCCGGCCAGAGCCAGAAGGTGCGCCGGAGCAGGGCTGCCCCGGCGTCCCCGCGCTGCCGGAGCGGGCTGCGGTGCACTTCCCCCGGCGCCTCCGTGGCGCCATGTGTCACCGTGCTACTACCCATACGTACTTCCTCTGGCTTTCGGGCGGCGGTCGATACCCGCCACACCCTAGTTGCCATCGGGCTCCGCTTATGAATGCGAGGCCAGCACCTGGTCGTCCGCGGCCGCTTCGGGGGCCTGTTCGCGCCGCTTGACGGGCGGGTCCGCCTTCGGGAGGGAGAGCGTCTTCGCGTCCATCAGCCGTTTGAGGAGCTTGGACAGCGGCCGCTCTCCGTAGCGGTGCACCACCCAGGACAGGGCCAGGATGAAGATCAGGCAGAGCAGCAGTGTCGTCTTGTGGCCGATGCCCTGGTGACGGGCCAGCCGGATCATCGCCCAGCCGATCTCCTGGTGCAGCAGGTAGACCGGGTAGGTCAGGGCGCCGGCCACGGTCAGCCACTTCCAGCGGATCGAGTTGAAGGCGCCCATCGCCACCCCGAGCATCACCAGGAACGCGGCGCCGGACAGGGTGGCCATGACGGGCCAGGAGAGCGCGTGGTGCACCTCGTACTCGTAGCCGCCCTGGGTGATGTGGAGCCGGTTCTGGGCTATCAGCCACTCGAACACCACCATGCCGAGCAGCAGCGGGTTCGCCCCGAACCGGTAGATCAGGTACAGCACGATGCCGGCGATGAAGTAAGGGGCGTCCTGGGGCTGGACCAGGTAGCCGAACAGCGGGCTGTCGACGTTCGCGGAGATCACCACGAGTGTGGTCCAGATCATGCAGAACGCCACCAGGCGGCGGTACGTCAGACCCAGCACGACCATGATCGCGAACACGATGTAGAACCGCAGCTCGATCCAGAGCGTCCAGTAGACGCCGTCCGCCTCGGTGACGCCGAGCGGGCGCTCCAGCATGGTGAGGTTGGTCAGCACGTCGCTGACGCTCATCGGCTTGCGGTCCGTGCGCGCGGTCGGCCAGTAGTTGACCACGGCGGTGGTCAGCAGGACGCCGATCCAGTACGCCGGGAAGAGTCGCACCACCCGGGAGCTGAAGTACGCCCGCGGCGACTTGCCCCAGCAGGACATGCAGATGACGAAGCCGCTGATCAGGAAGAACAGCTGGACACCCAGCCACCCGTAGGAGCCGATCGAGTGGATGGTCGGCATCAGCGCGCGCGGGGTTCCCGCCCAGACGTTCGGGTGGATGTCGACACCCGTCCAGTGGAAGGCGACCACTCCGAGCGAGGCGATCAGCCGCAGCCCGTCCAGGACGTACAGGCGCGGTCTGACCGCGGGGGTCTCGATCGGAGCGGGCTCGGCTATAGCCGGGAGGGACGGCATGGGCACAGCAGGCATGACGGACTCTCGACGCGAGGGAATGCGAAAGGGCCAAGGCCGACCCGCACTGCGGACCGGCCGACCTCAGCAGACCTTACGCGCTCCTGTCACCCCAAAAACACCCACAGGCGGGCAAAGATCGGCATCCCTCCATACCGGATACATCACGGTCACACCGTGCTCAACGCACCGGCTGTGCCGTGGCGGAAAGCATCTCCTCGCCGAGGGAAGGGACGGCGGGGTCCATCGCGGCCGGCCCGTCCGGCACCTCGGCGCTCTTCACCGCGGCCGGCCGGAACGCCCGGTCGAGCAGGAGCAGCGCGACGGTCACGTTCACCGCGGCCACCGAGTACGCCCAGTGCTCGACCACGTCGAACCAGGGCAGGGTGAACCCGGCCATCCGGGGGATCAGCGCGACCCACAGCCACGACGAACGGGCCACCGAGCCGGACCGGATCACCGAGGCGAGCAGCACCGGGAGCGTCACCAGCAGGTAGTGGTCGAAGGCCGGCTTGAGGACGATGTTGGCCGCCACCATCAGCATGACGCCGGTCTCGACCAGCCGGATGTCCTCCGCGTCGCCCCGGTTCCAGCGCCGCCACGCGCCGACCAGCAGCGCCAGCGCCAGCAGCGCCGCCACGCCCGACGCCACCACGCTCGGGAAGTGCACCCGCGCCAGCAGGGTGCCCAGCGAGGCGTCGTACGGCCTGGCGAACTCGTCCTGCCCGTGCAGCAGGAACGGCAGTGTCTTCGTGAAGAACAGGCCGGGCTGCGGCATTATCGCCGCGGCCACGCCGCAGAGGGCCAGCGGGACGGCGGCGGCCACCGCGAACGCCTTGGGCCGGCGGGCGATCAGGAAGATCAGCGCGAACGGCACCAGCATCGGCTTGGTCGCTATCGCCAGGCCGACCACCACGCCCGCCCACACCCAGCGCGCCCGGCTGGCCAGCAGCAGGGCCGCCGGCAGCGCCAGCGCCGAGTAGGCCGTCCAGTTGCCCAGCTGCGCCAGGTTCCGGAACGGGCCGAAGAAGCAGAGGAACAGCACGCCGAACACCGACAGCCGGCTGAACACCGACACCCGGAAGATCCGCACCGCGAAGAACCAGCCGAGCATCACCATGCCCGTGGTCAGCGCCGGCACCAGCCAGCCCAGCCAGTACGGGGGGACGAAGGTCATCGGGGCGGCGACCAGGACGGCGCTGGGGAAGTACAGGAACCGCTTGTCCTCGTACGGCGAGCCCCCGTCCACGAAGGTCTGCGCGGCCTTCACGATGAACGTGTTGTCCATCATGTTTATCCCGCTGTGGCGCGCGTTGTAGACGGTGAAGAAGTACATGAGCACGGCGGCCACGAGGACCGGTATCGGCGCCCTCGTCCGCAGCCACGGACCGATGTCCGACGCGGACGCCTTCTTGATTCCCACCCTGGTCCCCTTGTTCGGACGATCGCCACGCTCGGCTCGAACGCATCCGTACAAATATCACACGAATATCGAGGGCCTGAGACGCCCACCACAGGGCGGGCACGGGCCCGGACCGGCCCGTGGCCCGGGCGACTCAGATCAGCCGGCGGGCCGTGGCCCAGCGGGTCAGTTCGTGCCGGTTCGACAGCTGCAGCTTGCGCAGCACCGCGGAGACGTGGCTCTCCACCGTCTTCACCGAGATGAACAGCTGCTTGGCGATCTCCTTGTACGCGTAGCCGCGGGCGATCAGCCGCAGCACCTCGCGCTCGCGCTGGGTGAGGCGGTCGAGGTCCTCGTCGACCGGCGGGGTGTCGGTGGCGGCGAAGGCGTCGAGCACGAAGCCGGCCAGCCGCGGCGAGAACACCGCGTCGCCGTCGGAGATCCGGAAGATCGCCTTGACCAGGTCGGTACCGGTGATGGTCTTGGTGACGTAGCCGCGGGCGCCACCGCGGATCACGCCGATGACGTCCTCGGCGGCGTCGGAGACCGACAGCGCGAGGAAGCGCACCCCCTCCACACCCGCCGAGCGGCGCAGCACCTCGACACCGCCGCCGCCGGGCAGGTGGACGTCGAGCAGCACCACGTCGGGCCGGGTCTCGGCGACCACCCGGACCGCCGACTCCACGTCGTCGGCCTCGCCGACCACGTCGATGCCGGTCTCCTCGGTGCGCCCGATCTCGGCGCGCACACCGGTACGGAACATCCGGTGGTCGTCCACCAGGACCACCCGGGCACGCCTCTCGGGTGCCGCTATCTCAGTCATCTGCCGCCCTCTCCATCTCCAGCTCGACCTCGGTCCCGCCGTCCGGCGCGGGCCGCACCCGTGCGGTGCCGCCGTTGCGCCGCATCCGGCCGATGATCGATTCGCGTACGCCCATCCGGTCCTCGGGCAGGTCGTCGGGGTCGAAGCCGGGGCCGTGGTCGCGAACGAACACCGACACCGTCCTCCCCTCCACCTCCGCGTAGACCTGGACCGGTCCCCCGCCACCGTACTTGGCGGCGTTCACCATGGCTTCCCTGGCTGCCTGCATCTGCGAGGCGATCTTCTCGTCCATCGGGCAGTCGCCGACGCAGACCAGCTCGATGTGGACGCCGTGCCGGTCCTCGACCTCGGCGACGATCGCCCGCAGGTGTTCGGCGAGGGTATCGGGCGCGGCCTCGGCGGCGGCCTCGGGGCGGTACAGCCACAGGCGCAGTTCGCGTTCCTGGGCGCGGGCCAGCCGCAGCACCTCCTTGGGGTCCTCGGCCCGGCGCTGGATCAGCGTCAGCGTGTGCAGCACCGAGTCGTGGATGTGGGCGGCGATCTCGGCGCGCTCCTGGGCGCGGATGCGGGCGGTGCGCTCGGCTCCGAGGTCCTGCCACATCCGCAGCATCGACGGGCCGGCCAGCACCAGCACGCCCGCCACCACGGCCAGCGAGGACTCGATCACCAGGGCGATCGGCGAGTCGACGCCCTGCGTCACGAAGTAGCCGATGATGCCGGCCACCACCAGCAGCACACCGGCGGCGACCCGCAGATAGGCGCCCTTGCGGCTGCCGGGCTCCAGGCCGAACCAGTTCTGCCAGCGCGAGTCGTCGGCCTGCCGCCACACCAGGGCGACACCGACGCCGACCGCGAGCAGCGGCCACACGTACGGCTTGGCGGTCTGGATGCCGAGCGCGGACAGCAGCGCCATCACGCCGATGACCAGGCCGATCAGCGCGAACAGCTGGCCGAGGCTGCCGCCGCGCTGCCCGGCGGCCGCCGGGGTGGCCGGGGCGGAGGCGGGGCCGGCCTGCAGGTCGGCGGGGAAGGTGCCGGGGGCGCCGTCCTCGCCGTGGAAGGTGCGCTCCAGCAGGCCGCGCAGCCGCCCGACGCGGCCGGCGCCGGCGGCGGGCGGCCCGGTGCGGGTGGGGGCGCCGGGGGCGGCCTCGCCGATGCCGAGCGGCACCACCACCCAGAACGCGGCGTACAGCAGCGTGCCGATGCCCTGGGAGAAGAACAGCACGATGAACGCCACCCGCACCCAGGTGACGGGCACCCCGAGGTGCACCGACAGTCCCTGGCAGACGCCGCCGAGGATCCGGCCGTGCGGGCTGCGGTAGAGCCGCCGGTAGGGCGGCGCACCGGCCGGCGTGTCGGTCGGGGCGGTCTCGGTGGTTCTGGTGTCGGGTGCTGCCACGGCACCGATGGTCGCAGGTGCCCGGTCGGCGGCGCATCAGGGTTCGGCCCGGAGCCCGCCTCAGGGACAGTTCAGGGTCGCTCCGGGGCTCCGGACGGTTGGGCGGGGCCCGGCGGCCCGGAAGGATGGGGGGTATGACGGACGACCAGATCCCGGGAGACGCACCGGGCGCCCCCACCGAACCGCGCCCGGCGCTGACCCGCTCCTCCCGGCACCGGGTGGTGGCGGGCGTGTGCGGCGGGCTCGGCCGCTACCTGGACATCGACCCGGTGGTGTTCCGGGTGGTGATCGCGGTGCTCGGCCTGACCGGCGGGCTCGGGTTGTTCCTGTACGGCCTGGCCTGGCTGGTGGTGCCGCGCGAGGCCACCGACGGCGAGGGCGGCCGCACCGAACTCCAGCGCGTGCTGACCGGCCGGGTGGACGGCCAGTCGATCGGCGCGGTGCTGCTGACGGTGATCGGCACCGGGGTGTTCTTCTCCTCGATGAACGACGGCGACCAGCTGTTCCCGGTGCTGATGCTGGCCGCGCTGGTGTTCCTGGCGCTGCGCCACGACCCGGAGCGCCGCCGCCGGTTCAGCGGCGACGAGACCGCGGGCCCCAAGCCGGCCGGCGGCCCGTACGACCGGCTGGACCCGTCCGGCACCTTCGCGGACTGGAAGACCTGGGGCGAGGCGATGAGCCGCGACCTGCGCGGCGAGTGGCAGGCCCGCACCGCCGACCTCCACGAACGGATCGCCACCCGGAACGAGGAGCACGCGGCGGGCGCCGTCCCCGGGGACACGCCCCCGGCCGGCCCGTCCGGTTACCTGTGGGACCCGCGGCACCCGGAGCGCAACCCGTACGGCGCGACGCCGCCGCCCGGCGCGCCCGCCCGGCCCTGGTGGCAGCGCACCGACCTGCCGGAGGGCGACCCGCTGCGCAAGGAGCCCGCCGCGCCGTCGGGCTACCAGGAGCGCATGGAACAGAGCATGGCGCAGTACCGGGAGCGTGCCGAGCAGCGCCACCTGGCGCAGCGGGAGGCGATGGAGCGGCACCGGGAGAACATGGCGCGCCACCGCGAGTGGAAGGCCAAGCGGCGCGCGGAGCGCGGGCGGTCGGGCCTGGGGGCATCGGCGGTGCTGCTGTCGCTGGGCGCGGCCTGGGCGGTGGCGGTGAGCGACCACGGCAGCCACCGCTGGTCGTCGGTGCTGGCGGTGGCGCTGCTGCCGCTGGGCCTGGCGATGGTGCTCAGCGCCCGCTGGGGGCGCACCCGCGGGCTGACCTTCCTGTCGCTGCTGCTGACGGCGGGCCTGGTGGTCGCGGGCGGTACCTCGGTGACGGTCGCGGACACCGTCGGCGACCGTCAGTGGACGGCGAGCGCGGACAACCTGCACTCGCGGTACACGGCGGGCGTCGGCGACGTCCGGCTCGACCTGTCGGCGCTGGACCCGAAGGGCGGCGTCCTCGACACCCAGCTGCGGGTCGGCATGGGCAACGCGGTGGTGCGGGTGCCGGACGGTGTGGAGCTGCGGCTGAAGCTGCGCGACGGGGTGGGCTCGGTGAGCCTGCCGGACGGTCAGGAGTACAGCGGCCCGGCGACCAACGAGAACGTGGTGATCGAGGTCCCGGAGGGGCAGCCGTCCAAGGGGGCGCTGGAGCTGACGGTGACCATGGGCATCGGTGACATCAGGGTGGAGCGGTGATGAGGAAGCATCAGTTCGATCTGTACGCGCTGGTCGCGGGCGGACTGTTCACGGCGCTGGCGGTGCTGTACCTGGTGGCGTCGGTGAACGACCAGGAGGTGAACAGCCGGTTCGTGCTGCCGCTGGCGCTGATCGTGCTCGGCGCGGGCGGCCTCGGCGGCGCGCTGGTGGCGGTCTCCAGGCGCGGCCGGGGCGGGGCCCGCGACGACAATCACACGCTGGACTAGGACAGACCCTAGGCGCCCTGCTGCGGCCCGAGTTCGAGCTGCTCGCCGTTCTTGGTGACGGCGTAGGTGGGCAGCGGCTTGGTGGCCGGCCCGTTGATCACCGCGCCGGTGGCGGCGTCGAACTTGGAGCCGTGGCAGGGGCAGTACAGCTGGCCGTCCTTGGGTGGGTTGACGGCGCAGCCGGAGTGGGTGCACACCGAGGACAGGCCGGCGTACTTCCCGGCGGACGGCTGGACGATGTACACGGCGTCGCCGCTGGTGGGGTCCTTGACGGTGGCGGAGCCGCCGACCGGGACCTGCGCGGCGGGGACGCCCACCGCCGGCGCCGCGGACTGCGGGGCCGCGCCGGTGGTGCCGGGGGCGGCGGCGGGCGCGATCCCGTCGCGGCCGAAGGCGGCGGTGAGCGAGCCGGACAGCAGGCCTGCGCCGCCGAGCGCGACGGCCGCGATGCCGCCGTCCAGCAGGGCGCGGCGGCGCACCGCGTCCTCGGCGAGGCCGCGGGCGCGGTCCCGGGCGGCCCGGGCGGCGAGGTAGCCGTCCACCGACAGGTAGGGGGTGCCGGCCAGCAGCAGCGGTGTCCAGGCCATCAGGTAGGCGAGGTCGTTGCCCAGGTAGTACGGGGTGGTGTGGAAGCTGACGGTCAGCCAGAGGGTGGCGCTGAGCAGCGCGCCTCCGAGGGCGGCGACCCGTCCCCACAGGCCGAACAGGGTGCCCAGGCCCACCGCGAGCTCGCCGAAGGCGATCAGCAGGCCGAAGAAGGTGGGCGAGTCCAGGGCGGGGGCGAGCGCCCAGCCGAGCGGGCTGCCGGCCTTGGCGGCCTGCGTCTGCGCGTAGAAGGAGGCGGCGTCGCCGGGGCCGGCCAGGTAGTGCGCGTCGGAGAGCTTGTCGAAGGCGGCGTAGACGAAGGTCGCCCCCAGGAACAGCCGCAGCGGCAGCAGGGCGAGGCGGGAGGCCGTCGCCTTCCACTGCCAGGTCTGTGTCTCCGTGCTCCGGCCTTCGTGCAGGCCTGTGCCCGTGCCCGTCGCCATCGCTGTTGCCCTCTCCTCGCGCCGCCCGCCGACCGCCGACAGGACCGGGTCCGATTGTGCCGGGTGCCGCCCGGACATGACGGCGCCGCCACTCCCTCGGTCGGGGAGCGGCGGCGCGGTCACACGGTTGCCGGGGGTGGGATCACTCCCACTCGATGGTGCCCGGCGGCTTGGAGGTGACGTCCAGGACGACGCGGTTGACGTCCTTGACCTCGTTGGTGATCCGGGTGGAGATCTTCGCCAGCACCTCGTAGGGCAGGCGCGACCAGTCGGCGGTCATGGCGTCCTCGGAGGAGACCGGGCGCAGCACGATCGGGTGGCCGTAGGTGCGGCCGTCGCCCTGGACGCCGACCGAGCGGACGTCGGCGAGCAGCACGACGGGGCACTGCCAGATCTCGGAGTCGAGACCGGCGAGGGTCAGTTCCTCGCGGGCGATGGCGTCGGCGTCGCGGAGCAGGTCCAGGCGTTCCTTGGTGACCTCGCCGACGATGCGGATGCCGAGGCCGGGGCCGGGGAACGGCTGGCGCTGGACGATCTCGGCGGGCAGGCCGAGCTCCTGGCCGACCATCCGGACCTCGTCCTTGAACAGCTTGCGCAGCGGCTCGACGAGCTGGAACTCGAGGTCCTCGGGGAGGCCGCCGACGTTGTGGTGGGACTTGATGTTGGCGGTGCCGGTGCCGCCGCCGGACTCCACCACGTCCGGGTACAGGGTGCCCTGGACCAGGAACTCCACGGCGGGGCCCTCGTCGGCGATGATGTCGGCCTGGGCCTGCTCGAAGACCCGGATGAACTCGCGGCCGATGATCTTGCGCTTGGTCTCGGGGTCGGAGACGCCCTTCAGCGCGGTCAGGAAGCGCTCCTCGGCGTCGACCACGATCAGCTTGACGCCGGTGGCCGCGACGAAGTCCTTCTCGACCTGCTCGGTCTCGCCCTTGCGCATCAGGCCGTGGTCGACGTAGACGCAGGTCAGGCGGTCGCCGATGGCGCGCTGCACCAGGGCGGCGGCGACGGCGGAGTCCACGCCACCGGACAGGCCGCAGATGGCGCGCTTGTCGCCGACCTGCTCACGGATCAGCGCGACCTGCTCCTCGACCACGTTGGTGGTGGTCCAGTTCGGGGCGATGCCGGCGCCGCGGTACAGGAAGTGCTCCAGCACCTGCTGGCCGTGCTCGGAGTGCATCACCTCGGGGTGGTACTGCACGCCGTACAGCTTGCGCTCGTCATTCTCGAACGCGGCGACCGGCACCACGTCGGTCGACGCGGTGACGGTGAAGCCCTCCGGCGCGGCCGAGCAGGCGTCGCCGTGCGACATCCACACCGAGTGCTTGTCCGGGGTGCCCTCGAACAGCGTCGAGCCCGAGCGGGTGACGGTCAGCGGGGTGCGGCCGTACTCGCGGGCGCCGCTGTTGTCGACGGTGCCACCGAGGACGGTGGCCATCAGCTGGAAGCCGTAGCACATGCCGAACACCGGAACACCGGCCTCGAAGATCGCACGGTCGAGCTGCGGAGCGCCCTCCTCGTACACCGACGACGGACCGCCGGAGAGGATGATCGCCTTCGGGTTCTTGGCGAGCATCTCGGCGACCGGCATGGAGCTCGGCACGATCTCGCTGTAAACCCGCGCCTCACGCACCCGACGGGCGATGAGCTGGGCGTACTGGGCGCCGAAGTCGACGACCAGGACGGTGTCGTTCTCGGGCGGGGACTGGGGGTGTACAGAGGACACGGACGGCCTTCCGGCGGCGGTACAAAAGGGGTGTCGCCACCGAGTCTACCGGGAGCGTTTCACCCGACTGCCAGCCGAGCCGCCCGTGACCGCGCAGGGTGGCGAATCGTTGCACCGGGAGACCGTGCGGGACGCCGGCACCCTCCAGGTGCGGGCGGCACGTACGGCGGACCACGCGTGGATCTTCTTCTCCGGTCCACCGGTGCGCGTGGCGGGCACGGGCCCGCCGTGGGACCGCGCCCCGGTGCCGCGGTCGGGTCAGCAGGGGACAGCGAACCCGTCCGCGACCGGGCGGACCCGGGGTGTGGCGGCCGGTACCGGTGCCGGCCGCCGCACACGGGTCAACCAACCGCTCCGGCGTACGCCCCGGTGCGCCCCGCAAGCCACTATCACGGACAGTTACCACCCCGGCCGGTCGGTTTCGGCGTCCCCCGGCGCCGTGTCCGGTACCGGACTCGGCCGAATTTGCGTCGAATCGGTTGCACGGCACGGCCCTCGTCCAGGACGATGACTGCAGGACGGGGGCCACCACACACCCCGCCGCACTCTCGGACCGTTGGCGCGAACGGCCCGACTCTCACGCTCCGTGAGGCCCATCGGCCTCGGGCGCGCTCAGAACCATTTCCCCGACGGCGCTCCTCCCCCGGCGCCGTCACCCAGCACCCGGCGCGGCCCTGACGCCGAGTGCTGACCGACAAAGGGCCCCGTTCCCCCGCGGGGCCCTTTGCCCTGTCCGGGCTCGCCCGGCGTCCTGCCCGGTCCGGGCTCAGCTCGCGTCGGGCCGCCGGTAGGCAGCGTGCGAGTCCAGTACGTCGACCTGTCCGACCAGCGGCCGCTCCTCGGCGACCAGTTCGACCGTCCCGACGATGCCGTCCGGCTCGTCCGCCGCCTGCGCGGGCAGCGGCACGCTCACCGGCACCGGCGTGCGCCGCACCGCGTCGAGCGCGGCCGGCACCACCAGCGCGCCGAACACCGCCCAGGCCGCGGCCGCGACCACCACCGAGGTCACCGACCAGCCGAGCAGTTCGATCCGGGCCTCGTGGACCTGTCCCTTGATGGTGCTGCTCTCGCTCAGCCAGATCGAGGTGCCGAGCACCAGCGCCGCCGTCAGCACCGCGTACAGCACGGCCAGCCGGGCCCGGTCCAGCTGGGTCAGCCGCCCCCGGTGCGCGGACCAGCCGAGCGCCAGCGCCGCCAGCAGCACCGGAACCACCGTCAGCCACCACTGCCCGCCGTGCGCGCCCAGGTCGTACAGCGCGAAGGTGCCCTCGTGCCCGCCGCGCAGGCCGCCCACCCCGGCCCGGGCGCCGCTGCCGACACCGAACAGGTACACGCCGCCGTTGACGGTCAGCGCCCGGAACGTGGACTGCGGGAACGGCTGGTCGACCAGCACCTGCATCACCACCGACACCAGGGTGAGCAGCACCAGCAGCGCCCCGACCACCCGCGCCGCGTGCTGCCACGCCAGCAGCCAGCCGCCCAGCCACCGGCGCCGCGCGGCCTCGGCACGCAGCGCGCCCTGCCCGTCCACGGCCAGCACCACCGCGGCCGCGGCCAGGAACCCGGACAGCCCGAGCGGCAGCATCGCCGGACCGGTGGTGACCTGCATGCTCAGCGAGAGCGAATCCTCGTCGACGTGCGAACTGCCGGTGGAGAGCCAGCCCAGCAGCAGCACCGCGACCGCCGACAGCGCGCCGGTGCGCAGCGCCTGCGCGCCGGCCGCCGGCCCGGTCGGCTCGGCGGCGCCGGCCGCGGCGCGGGCCCGGGCGGTCAGCCGCTGGCCGAGCCAGAGCAGCGCCAGCCAGCCGAACGCCACCGCGTACGGCAGCACGTGGATGCCGGAGGTGGAGGAGCCGAAGCTGCTGGAGTTGCTGTTCCGCCAGGGCGTGCCGAACGCGGTCAGCGTCAGCTGCAGCCACATCTGGAAGGTGTGGACGGTCCAGCGCACCGCCGGGTCGTCGTCCACGCCGCTGCCGCCGCGGCCCGCGATGGTGCTGCCGAGCGTGGCCAGCACCACCAGCAGCGCGGTCGGGGCGAGCAGCACCCGGCCGGCGGTCAGCCAGCCCCGGGACGGTGTCGGCCACTGCCGGTCCTGGTGTATCCGGCCGGAGCCCCACGGGGAGGGACCGGGCGCGGCGGTCTCGTCCACCACCACTTCCCCGATCGCGGGCGGCGGCACGACGGCGGGCCCGGTGGGGTGTCCGCAGTTCGCGCAGGTCGCCACGGCACCGGCGACAGCCGCTCCGCAGGACGGGCAGATGGGCATGACGGTCCCCCCGGGGGTGGTTCGATCGGGTGCCCGTTTATCCCATCGGCCGTCCGGCGATGTCAATCGGCGTCAGTTGCCCTGCGCGGCACCTTCGGCACGGCCAGCAGCGGCAGCCGCAACGCCCCGAACGCCCCTTCGGGCACGGCGGGCTGAGCCGGGGTCACCGCCCGGACGGGCCGGTAGTCGGCGCCCTGTTCGGGGCGCGGGTCGGCCTCGCCGCGGTTGGGCCACATCGACATGGCGCGCTCGGCCTGCGCGGTGATCGTCAGCGACGGGTTGACGCCGAGGTTGGCGGAGACCGCGGAGCCGTCGACCACGCTGATCCCCGGGTAGCCGTACAGCCGGTGGTACGGGTCGACCACACCGGTCTCGGCGCTGTCGCCGATCGGGCAGCCGCCGAGGAAGTGCGCGGTCAGCGGGATGTCGAAGATCTCGCCGACGGTGGAGCCGGGGAAACCGTTGATCGACGCGGCCAGCGCCCGCGCCCCCTCCTCCGCCGCCGGGATGTAGTTCGGGTTGGGCGCGCCGTGACCCTGGCGGGAGGTCAGCTTGCCGTTCTTCAGGGACACCGTCAGCGAGTTGTCCAGCGACTGCATCACCAGGCCGATGATGGTCTTCTCCGACCAGCGGTGCTGGTTCATCGACTGCGCGAAGATCCACGGATGCCGGCCGACCGACCCGAGGTAGCGCAGCCAGCGCGGCCCGCGCCCCGTCCCGCTGACCTGCTGGATGGACAGCGCGCCCATCGCGTTCGAACCGCGGCCGTAGCGAACCGGCTCGATGTGGGTGTTCTCGTCGGGGTGCACGGACGAGGTGATGGCCACGCCGCGGGTGAAGTCGGGCCGCTCCCCGTAACGCCGGTCGGAGGTCTGCGCGCCCACCAGCGCCTCGGAGTTGGTGCGGGTGAGGTGGCCCAGCTTGGCGGAGATCCGGGGCAGCAGCCCGCGCTCGCGCATCCGGTGCAGCAGCGTCTGGGTGCCGTACGTACCGGCCGCGACCACCACCCGCTCGGCGGTGATGGTGCGGGCGCCGGCCTTCTTCGCCCGCCGGGTGCGGGCGTCGGTGGGCAGCACGTCCACCGCGTAGCCGTCGCCGTGCGGGCGCAGCCGCTTCACGGTGGTCAGCGGCAGGATCTCGGCGCCGGCCCGCTCCGCCAGGTACAGGTAGTTCTCGGTGAGCATGTTCTTCGCGCCGTGCCGGCAGCCCGTCATGCACTCCCCACACTCGGTGCACGCCTTGCGCTTCGGGCCGGCCCCGCCGAAGTACGGGTCGTCGACCTCGCTGCCGGGCGCGGCCTTGGCCTCGCCGGTGCCGTCCTGCCCGTCGCCGAAGAACACCCCGACGGGGGCCAGGTGGAAGGTGTCGCCGCAGCCCATCGCCTCGGCGGCGGCCTTCAGGTGCACGTCCGAGGGCGTCATCGTCGGGTTGAGCCGAACACCGAGCATCCGCTGCGCCTGGTCGTAGAACGGGGCGAGTTCGGCCTGCCAGTCGGTGATGTGCCGCCACTGCCGGTCCTCGAAGAACGGCTTCGGCGGCACGTACAGCGTGTTGGCGTAGTTCAGCGAACCGCCGCCGACGCCCGCCCCGGCCAGAATGAGCACATTGCGCAGCAGGTGGATGCGCTGGATGCCGTACAGGCCGACGGCGGGCGCCCACAGGTAGTCGCGGGTGTCCCAGGACGTGGCGGGCAGCTCGTCGCGGCCGAACCTGCGCCCGGCCTCCAGGACGGCGACCCGGTACCCCTTCTCGGTCAGCCGCAGCGCGGCGACCGAACCACCGAAGCCCGAACCGACCACCACGACGTCGTAGTCGAACGACACTGCCCCTCCTCGGCAAGCGACGGCAACTGCCCTGCTACTTCAGGCGGAACGCCTTCATGACCTTCAGGCCGGTGGTGAAGAACTCGGCGAACTTCTGGTCGTCCATACCCATCGACGGGCCGATCGGCAGCAGCCGCTGCACGGCGATGGTCTGCGCCTCGGTGTACCGCAGAATGCCTTCCGCACCGTGCCGCCGGCCGAGCCCCGAGTCGCCCATGCCACCCATCGGCGACGCCACCGACCCGTACGCGGCGGCGTACGCCTCGTTCACGTTGACGGTGCCGGTGCGCAGCCGGGCCGCGACCTTGCGGCCCCGGCCGGTGTCCCTGGTCCACACGCTGGAGTTCAGGCCGTACGGGGTGGCGTTGGCGGCGGCGACCGCCTCGTCCTCGGTGTCGAACCGGTAGATCGACACCACCGGGCCGAAGGTCTCCTCCGCGCACACCGCCATCTCGGGGGTGACGCCGTCCAGGATGGTCGGCTCGAAGAACAGCGGCCCGAGGTCCGGCCGGGCCTGCCCGCCGGCCACCACCGTCGCCCCGGCCTTCACCGCCTCCTCGACGTGCCTGGTCACGGTCTCCAGCTGACGGCCCGACACCAGCGAGCCCATGTCCGCGCCGTACGCCAGACCGCCGCCCAGGCGCAGCGCGGACGTCCGCTCCGCGAACTTCGCCAGGAACGCGTCCGCCACCGACCGGTGCACGTACAGCCGCTCGATCGAGATGCACAGCTGCCCGGCGGAGGAGAAGCACGCCCGCACCGCACCCGCCGCGGCCTTGTCCAGGTCGGCGTCGGAGAGCACCAGCATGGCGTTCTTGCCGCCCAGCTCCAGCGAGGCCCCGACCAGCCGCTCGGCAGCCCGCCGGGCCACGTCCCGGCCGGTACGGGTCGAACCGGTGAACGCCACGTAGTCCGCGCGCTCCACCACCTCCGGCCCCACCACCGGGCCGTCACCCAGCACGATCTGCCACACCTGCGGCGGCAGCCCCGCCTCGACGAACAACTCCCGCGCCCACAACGCGGTCAGCGCCGTCTGGGTGTCCGGCTTGTTCACCACCGCGTTGCCCGCGACCAGCGCCGGCAGCGCGTCACCGACGGACAGCTCCAACGGGTAGTTCCACGGCGAGATCTGCCCGACCACACCCTTGGGCCGCCGCGCCTCCACCGCACTCGTCAGCCCCGGCACCGCACCGCCACGACGGCGGTCCTTCAGGTACGAGGACGCCGTCCGCCCGTAGTGCCGGGCCGCCGACGCGACCGCCATGACCTCCTCGAAGGCGTGCAGCCGGGCCTTCCCGGTCTCCGCCTGAATGAGGTCCAGCACCTCGTCCTGCCGCCGCAGCAACAGATCGTGGAACCGCAGCAGCACCCCCGCCCGGTGCCGCACCGACAGCGCCGCCCACGCGGGCTGCGCCCGCCGGGCCTCCGTGAACGCCCGGTCCACATCCGCCGTCCCCGACACCGGCAGCGCCGCCAGCACCTCCCCGGTCAACGGCGCCAGGGTCTCCGCGACGCCCTCCCCGGACGCCGTCACACCCTTCACCAACCGCGCCACCACCGCCGCCGGCACCGCCGAAGCAACCGTACGCGCCGCACCCGTGGCCACAGGATTGCGCCGAACCTGGCTCGTGCTCTCCGTCATGCGGGCAGCCTAGGCGCTCGACGCCCGCTTGTGTACCCGCCGGTAACACTCATTCGAGCCAGGGGCACGTCGGGGCACCTCCCCCAGCCCCCAGGGGCTGGGAGAGAACGGCGCGAAGCGGAAGACTCCCGTCGGCGAGATCGCGCCACGGCCACTGACCTGCACGTGGCCGCGACCCCCGCTGTCAGGTCGCGGCCCGCCGCCGTCTCACTTCGTCGGCGTGAACTTGTTGAGCACCGTCGTGAAGCGCCGCAGGCTCTGCGTCCAGTCCTTCTCCGGCCCCGACACGTACACCGAGTACGACGTCCCGTCACTGCGCCGGAACTCCGCCTCCTTCGCGTGCCGGCGGACGCCGCTCGGCGTGGTGAAGCTGAACTCCCACACCGCGCCTTCCTGGTCGTTGATCTTCGCGGCGGCCAGGCTGCTGGTCTGGAAATCCCGCTGGCTCTTGCTGAGCGAGGCCTCCAGCTGCAGCAGGTGCTCCTGCGGCGAGAGCGGCTGACCGACCGTCACCGCGAACTGCAGGTAGTGGTCGCGGCCGTCGGGCGAGTAGTAGATCTGGGTGCCCTCCTCGCTGCGCACCCACTTGCCGTCGCTGGGCAGCGGGAAGCGGAATCCGGCCGGGTCCTCCTGCCAGGTGTAGCCGGTGGGAGGAGGCGACAGCGCGGGGTCGACGACGCCGGGCGAAACCTCTCCGCCCCGGCCCTCGTGCCGGTGGTCCAGGTAGTAGAACCCGCCTCCACCCACGACGGCCAGCGCCAGCACGGCGGCCAGCACCATCAGCATCCGCCGCTTCCGACCGCCCCGAACCGCCGGAGCCGGCGCCGGCGCCGCAGCCGCAGCCGGCGCCACCGTCTCCGTCGCCCCGCCCTGCACCGGCACCCGCCCCGGCGTCACCGTCTCGGCCCCGGCGGCCGCCCCGGCAGCCGCCCCGGCAGGTTCGACCCGGTCGCCCAGCGGCACCGCCTGCGTGGGCTGCCGTTCCTCGCCGGCCTGGGCCGGCACGCGGATGCTGACGGTCTGTCCGGCGGCGACCTCGCGGAGCATCTTGGTGGCTTCGTCGGCGCCGGGCCGTTCCGCCGGGTCCTTGGCCATCAGCGCGGCCAGCACCGGCCCGAGTGCGGCGGCCCGCCGGGATTCGGGGAGCGGCTCGTCGACGACGGCGGTGAGGGTGCCGAGCGGGCTGTCGCGGCGGAACGGCGACTGGCCCTCGACGGCGTGGAACAGCGTCGCGCCGAGCGCCCACAGGTCGGAGGCCGGTCCGGGCCGCTGGCCCTGGGCCCGTTCGGGGGCCAGGTAGTCGGGTGAGCCGACCAGGTCGCCGGGGCGGGTGATCTCCATCGCGCCCTCGAACTTGGCGATGCCGAAGTCGAGCAGCACGACGCGTCCGGTGCCGTGTTCGATCAGCACGTTGGCGGGCTTGACGTCCCGGTGCAGCACCCCGAGCTGGTGGCCGCGGTGCAGTGCGGCGACCAGCTGGAGGCCGACCTCGGCGGCCTCACGCGGGCTCAGGGTGCCGTCCTGGCTGATCACTTCGGACAGCGCACGGCCGTCGACGAGTTCCATCACGATCCACGGCCGGCCGTCCTGTTCGAGCACGTCGTGGATGGTGATGACGCCCGGGTGCTTGATCCGGGCGGCGGCCCGGGCCTCACGCTTCATCCGGGACTGAAGCATTTCCAGGTCCTCTTCCGAGAGGTGACTGACCGTCAATTCCTTGACGGCGACCTCCCGGTCCAGCATTTCGTCCCTGGCCCGCCAGACGGTCCCCATCCCGCCGCGTCCCAGGCGCTCGCCGAGCGCGTACCGCCCGGCCAGCAGACGGTCGGTCGACTGGTCCTGTGCGCCCATGACCGTCCCCCCTTCGATGACCCCCCACCGTCGGTCGGACGAGGTCGTGGCACCTCGTGTGCCTGCTCGCACCGACGGTTCGAAGGCAAGCCTAGGCTGCGCGGCGCCGCGCGGGAATCACACCCCGGCTTGCGAATCGCACGGTGACCGACCGCTTTCAGCCTGCGACCAGAACGATCCCGGCGAGTGCCGCGACCATCAGCACCAGCACCGCCACCACCACCAGCGGCCCGAGCAGTCGCGCGGGTATCCGCGGCGGACGCCCGGCGGGCGCGGCACCTTGACTGGCCGTCGGCGGCCGCTTCTTCGGGCGGGCGCCGCGCGGCCGCCGGGCCGCCGGCGGAGCGCTCTTGGTGCGGGGCGCGGGCACCGGCGGAGCGGGCGGGCCGTCCGGGTACGGCTCGGGTGCGAACACCAGCAGCTCGCGCAGCTCCTGCTGGACGGCGAACGCGTCGGGCCGCGCGGCGGCGTCCGGGCGCAGCAGCCGCTCGACCAGCGACCGCAGCGGGCCGCACCCGTCGGCGGGGTGGTGGCGGCCGTCGCGGACGGCGGCCAGCAGGGTCGGCAGGTCGTGCTCGGGGTACGGGCCGTGGCCGGTGAGCAGGCGGTAGAGCAGCACGCCGAGGGCCCAGGTGTCGGCGGGTGCGCCCGCGTCGATCGCCCAGCGCTCGGCGAGCGGTCCGAGCATGAGCGCGCGCGTCTCGTACACCCGGCGCGGCACTTCGCCGCCGAGCGCCGCGCACAGTTCTTCTTCGGCGGCGCCGAGCAGCAGGCCGCCGAGCATCGCCGCGCCGTCCTCGCAGATCAGCACGGTGCGGGCGGTGACGTTGCCGTGGGTGAGTCCGGTGCCGTGCACGGCCCGCAGCGCCCCGGCCAGGTCGGCGCCGATCTCCGCGACCCGGTACGGCGACAGCGGCCCGTCGCCCATCAGCCGCTCCAGCGGCGCTCCGGCCACCGATTCCTCGGCGACCCACAGCAGTTCACTCTCGGGTCCGGCGGCGAGTCCGCGCAGCAGCCGCGGGTGGGTGGGTGCGGCGGCCGCGACCTGCGCGACCCGGGCGGTCAGCTGCGGCCCGTAGGCGGGCGCCGTCCCGCCGAGCACCCGCGACTCGGGCAGTTCCAGGGCGAACAGCCGCACCCGGGCGCCGCTGGGCCCGTCCACCGCGGGCACGCCGACCTCATCGTCCGGACGGTCCGTCACCCGGTACCGCCCGGCCACCACCTGCCCCGGGGCCGTTCGCATGCCTGTTCCTCACGCCGTAGTCCCGCCAGCCTACGGCCCCGGGCCGCACCCGCCACCTCCCGGTGCGGTCTTTCAACTCCCTTGCGTCCACCCGCCGGAGACGCTCCGTCCGGTTCACGGCGCCGGCTGGAAACTCTCGAAGGAGATCCGCCGGGCCAGCGAGCCGTCCGGCGCGGACCACACGGATTCCGGCATGGTCCAGTAGATCGCGTAGCCGTACTTGCCGTTGCCGGTGACGAAGCCGCGGTTCAGCGAGTGCAGCAGGGTGCCGCTCTTGCCGGTGTAGGTCCACTCCCAGTCGGCGGCGTTGCTCCAGCCCCGGTAGGCCACCGATTCGACCCGGATCCGGCGGTAGTCCTTCATGGTCGCGGACTTGTCGGACGCCTGCCAGTCCTTGAGCGCGCTGTCCCCGGCGGGCGACTGCCAGTCGACCACCAGCCGCAGCCCGTTGCCCTCGAACTGCCGGCTGGTGGAGCGGTAGTCCGCGCCCTTGTCGGCCATCCATTCCGGCAGCGTGATGCTGAAACCGGACGGGTCCTTGTAGACCCGGTACCCGTCCGGGACCTGACCCGGGCTCAGCGTCGGCCCGGGCGACTCGCTCGGCTCCGCCGACGCACTGGCACTCGGGCTCGCGGACGGCGAGCTGCTCGCGGTCTCGGAGGGCTGCACGGGTGCGACGGTGTTCCCGCCGCTGTCCTGGGCGCTCGCCCCGCCGCCCTTCTCGGCGGGCCACAGCACCACCAGCGCGGCGACCAGCGCCAGCACCGCGGCCACCGCGGCGACGGCCAGCAGCGTGCGCCGGCGGGAATCCCCGCCGCGCGCCACCACCGCGGTCTCCGCGCCGGCGGCGGGGTCGGCGGGCAGCGCCCGGGTCGCGGTCTCGGCGGCGACGGGCTCGGCCGGCTTCGCGGCGGCGGCGCGCTTCGGCTCGGGCAGCGCCTCCCCGGCGACGATCCGCTGCAGCATCTCGCGGGCGGTGTCCGCGTCCATCCGCTTCGCGGGGTCCTTCTCCAGCAGCCCCTCGATGACCGGCAGCAGCGGCCCGGCGTGCGGGGGCGGCGGCAGTTCCTCGGTCATCACGGCGGTCAGCGTGGCCAGCGCGGAGCCCCGGTCGTACGGCGGGACGCCCTCGACCATCGCGTACAGCGTGCCGCCGAGCGACCACAGGTCGGACGGCGGGCCGGGCCGCTGCCCGCGGGCCCGCTCGGGCGCGATGTAGGAGGGCGCGCCGACCAGCATGCCGGTGGAGGTGATCGAGGTGTCGCCCTCGACGCTGGCGATGCCGAAGTCGGTGAGCACGGTCCGCCCGTCCTCACCGATCAGCACGTTGGACGGCTTCACGTCACGGTGCAGCACGCCCTGGCTGTGCGCGGCGCCGAGCACCCCGAGCAGGTCGAGCCCGATCGCGGCGGCCCGCTCCGGCGTCAGCGCGCCGTCCTCGCGGACCACGTCGGCCAGCGAGCGGCCGTCGACGAGTTCCATCACGATCCACGGCCGCCCGTCCTCCTCGACCACGTCGAAGACGGTGACGGCGGCGGTGTGCCGGATCCGGGCGGTGGCCTTGGCCTCGCGCAGGGTGCGGACGATCAGCCGGCGCTTCTCGGCCTCGTCGACGGCCCCGGTCATCCGGAGCTCCTTCACCGCGACGACCCGGCCGAGCATCTCGTCCTCGGCCCGCCACACGGTGCCCATACCGCCACGGCCGAGCACCTCGCCGAGCCGGTAACGGTCCGCCAGCAGGCGGCCGGTCGGTTCCTGCGGCTGCGTCATCGGTGCGCTCTCCCCATGGTGTTGCGGCCCTCGCCGGTCGCCCGGCCGGGACCTGACGGCTTGTCGGACCACTGCGGGCGGCGGTCGCACGCCGGGGCACCATCATCCCCTGTCGCCGCCCCGCCCGACCACCCACCCCCACCCGCGTCGCGCCCCGTGCGCCCCCTGTGTCTCTTCCGCACCACTCCGGCGACCGAAAACGACCGGTCCCGACCGGTCCGTCACCGGTGATCGTCCGAAGCCTGCCGCACCCCTGTCCAAGCGCTCCGTGCGCCTGCTAACCTCTGCGCGCTCTTCATGCCATCACAACGGGGGGATCCGAAATGACCACGCCCGATCCGACCAACCCCTACGCCCAGCCGCCGCAGGCCCCCTACGGCCAGGCCACCCCGCCCCCGGCCCCGTACGGCCAGCCGCCGCAGGCCCCGCCCGGCCAGTTCGGCGCACCCCAGACTCCGTACGGCCAGCCCCCGCAGGCCCCCTACGCCCAGGCCGCCCCGCCGCAGGCCCCGTACGGCCAGCCCGGCCAGCCCCCGGCCCCGTACGGCCAGGCCCCATACGGCCAGCCCGGCCAGGCCGACCAGTCCGCCCCGGCCGAGGGCCAGCCCTGGGGCGCGGGCGTCCCGGTGGCCGGCGCCAACGCCGGCCCGAAGAACGTGCCGCTCGCGCTGCTGGCCGGCGTCGGCGTCACGCTGGCCTGCGGCCTGCTGTACGGCTTCATCGCCAAGGCCACCGACCGCGAGTTCGTCTGGCTGGTGCTCGGCATGGCCGCCGCCATCGGCACCACCCTCGGCAAGGTCGGCGGCAAGCACCCGCTGCTGCCGCCGCTCGGTGGGCTGCTCACCGTGGTCGGCCTGTTCTTCGGCGAGATCTTCGGCATCGCCCTGATCGCCCACGAGCACACCAGCATGTCGGTGACGACCCTGCTCTTCGACCACTTCTCCCTGCTGGTCGACGTCTGGAAGGAAGCCTTCGACCTCTTCTCGGTGCTGTTCATCGTGCTCGGCGCGTTCCTGGGCGTCAGCATGACCGTGAAGTCCGGCAAGTCCTGACGCCACATCGAAAAATGGCCCCCGCCGTATGGCGGGGGCCCTTTTCCGTATCAGCGGAGTCAGC
Organism: Kitasatospora sp. NPDC048407; assembly: GCF_043200475.1. Classification (NCBI taxonomy): domain Bacteria; kingdom Bacillati; phylum Actinomycetota; class Actinomycetes; order Kitasatosporales; family Streptomycetaceae; genus Kitasatospora; species Kitasatospora sp. NPDC048407. Next base: position 54,440 of record NZ_JBICXW010000027.1, read on the forward strand.
GGAGCGATCAGTGGCCGGAGTTGACCGTGACCTCGACCCGCTGGAACTCCTTGAGCTCGGTGTAGCCGGTGGTGGCCATCGCCCGGCGCAGCGCGCCGAACAGGTTCATGGTGCCGTCGGGGGTGTGCGACGGGCCGGCCAGGATCTGCTCGGTGGAGCCGACGGTGCCCAGGTGGACCCGCTTGCCGCGCGGCAGCTCCTCGTGGACGGCCTCCATGCCCCAGTGGTAGCCCTGGCCGGGCGCGTCGGTGGCGCGGGCCAGCGCGGCACCGATCATCACCGCGTCCGCGCCGCATGCGACGGCCTTCGGGATGTCGCCGCTGTAGCCGACGCCGCCGTCCGCGATCACGTGCACGTAGCGGCCGCCGGACTCGTCCATGTAGTCGCGACGGGCCGCCGCGACGTCCGCCACGGCGGTCGCCATCGGCACCTGGATGCCCAGCACGTTGCGGGTGGTGTGCGCGGCGCCGCCGCCGAAGCCGACCAGCACGCCGGCCGCGCCGGTGCGCATCAGGTGCAGCGCGGCGGTGTAGGTGGCGCAGCCGCCGACGATCACCGGGACGTCCAGCTCGTAGATGAACTGCTTCAGGTTCAGCGGCTCGGCCGCACCCGACACGTGCTCGGCGGAGACCGTGGTGCCGCGGATCACGAAGACGTCGACGCCGGCGTCGACCACGGCCTTGGAGAACTCGGCGGTGCGCTGCGGCGAGAGCGCCGCGGCGGTGACCACACCCGAGTCACGGACCTCCTTGATCCGCTGCTTGATCAGCTCGGCCTTGATCGGCGCGGAGTACACCTCCTGCAGGCGCCGGGTCGCGTCCGCCTCGTCGGCGATCGACGCGATCTCCTCCAGCAGCGGCTGCGGGTCCTCGTACCGCGTCCACAGGCCTTCCAGGTTCAGCACGCCCAGGCCGCCCAGCTGCCCGATCGCGATCGCCTGCTGGGGCGACACCACGCTGTCCATCGGCGCCGCCAGGAACGGCAGTTCGAACCGGTAGGCGTCGATCTGCCAAGCGATCGAGACCTCCTTCGGGTCACGCGTACGGCGGCTGGGGACGACGGCGATGTCGTCGAAGGAGTACGCCCGGCGGCCGCGCTTGCCTCGCCCGATCTCGATCTCAGTCACTTCGAGCCCTTCTGCTGCTTTCCATCTCCCGACCGGGTCACCCCGGTCGCCCCCCAAGTATCCCGTACGACCCCTTTGCCCCCCGACAGGGGCGCACCGAACACCGGAGCCGCCCGGCCCGCAGGGTGAACTGCGGGCCGGGCGGCTCCGGTGGGACTCGGGTCAGCGCGCGTTGTAGTTCGGCGCCTCGACCGTCATCTGGATGTCGTGCGGGTGGCTCTCCTTGAGGCCCGCCGAGGTGATCCGGACGAACCGGCCCTTGGTCTGCATCTCCTCGACCGACCCGGCACCGACGTAGCCCATGGTCTGGCGCAGGCCGCCGACCAGCTGGAACAGCACCGCGGACAGCGGGCCGCGGTAGGGCACCTGGCCCTCGATGCCCTCGGCGATCAGCTTCTCGTCCGAGGAGACCTCGGCCTGGAAGTAGCGGTCCTTGGAGAAGGACTTGGCCTGGCCGCGGGTCTGCATCGCGCCCAGCGAGCCCATGCCGCGGTAGGACTTGAACTGCTTGCCGTTGATGAACAGCAGCTCGCCCGGCGACTCCTCGCAGCCGGCCAGCAGCGAGCCCAGCATCACGGTGTCGGCGCCGGCGCACAGCGCCTTGCCGATGTCACCGGAGTACTGCAGGCCGCCGTCGCCGATGATCGGGACGCCCGCGTCCTGGCAGGCCTGCGCGGCCTCCCAGATCGCCGTCACCTGCGGCACGCCGACGCCGGCCACCACGCGGGTGGTGCAGATCGAGCCGGGGCCCACGCCGACCTTCACGCCGTCCACGCCCGCGTCGATCAGCGCCTGCGCGCCGTCCCGGGTGGCGACGTTGCCGCCGACCACGTCGACCGACACGGCGGACTTGATCTTCGAGATCCAGGACAGCGCGTTGTGCGAGTGACCGTGCGAGGTGTCCACCACCAGGAAGTCCACGCCCGCGCCGACCAGCGCCTGGGCGCGGTCGAACGCCTCGGCGGACGCACCGACCGCGGCACCGACCAGCAGCCGGCCCTCGGCGTCCTTCGCGGCGTTCGGGTACTTCTCCGCCTTGACGAAGTCCTTGACGGTGATCAGGCCCTTGATCCGGCCCTCGTCGTCGACCAGCGGCAGCTTCTCGATCTTGTGGCGGCGCAGCAGCGCGATCGCGTCCTCGCCGGAGATGCCGACCTTGCCGGTGATCAGCGGCATCGGCGTCATGATCTCGGCGACCTTGCGGCTGCGGTCGGTCTCGAAGGCCATGTCACGGTTGGTGACGATGCCCAGCAGCTTGCCGTCCGGGCCCGCGACCGGCACGCCGGAGATCCGGAACCGGGCGCACAGCGCGTCGGCCTCGGCCAGCGTGGCCTCCGGGCCGACCGTGATCGGGTCGGTCACCATGCCGGACTCGGAGCGCTTCACCAGGTCGACCTGGTTGACCTGGTCCTCGATCGACAGGTTGCGGTGCAGGACGCCGACGCCGCCCTGCCGGGCCATCGCGATCGCCATCCGGGACTCGGTGACCTTGTCCATCGCCGCCGACAGCAGCGGGATGTTGACCCGCACGTTCCGGGAGATCCGCGAGGAGGTGTCGACCTGGTTGGGCAGCACCTCGGAGGCCCCGGGCAGCAGCAGGACGTCGTCGTACGTGAGTCCGAGCATCGCGAACTTCTCGGGTACGCCGGCGGCGTTGTAAGACATGGGGAACCTTCCGTGGCGGGCCGTCGTTCTGCGCACGGGCGCCAGGGCTCTCTCGGCCGCCAAGCCCGGCGTTCGGTCGATCCTCCAACCGAGGACCGCGCACACCGGAGAAACTTTGGCGACCCGACCAGGCGCCGATACCCCATGGTACTGGTGCCGCGGGGTGCGTCGTCGCGCCCTCTTGACAACGCGCGCGCCCCCGCGCTTCTTCCCCCCGCGCGAACCGGCTAGCCGGACTCCTCGGCCAGCGCCCGCAGCCGCGACAGCGCCCGGTGCTGGGCCACCCGCACCGCGCCCGGCGACATGCCGAGCACCTCGCCGGTCTCCTCCGCCGACAGCCCGTCCGCCACCCGCAGCAGCACCAGCTCGCGCTGCCGGGCCGGCAGGTTGGACAGCAGTTCCTTGATCCACGCGGCGTCGCTGGACAGCAGCGCCCGCTCCTCCGGGCCGAGCGAGTCGTCCGGCGTCTCCGGCAGGTCGTCCGGCGGGATCACCGTCGAACCGGGCCCGCGCATCGCGGCCCGCTGCAGGTCGGCGATCTTGTGCGCGGCGATCCCGTACACGAAGGCCTCGAACGGGCGGCCGGTGTCCCGGTAGCGGGGCAGCGCGCACAGCACCGCGACGCACACCTCCTGCGCCACGTCGTCCACATGGTGCCGGGCCCCGCCGGGCAGCCGCAGGAGCCGGCCCCGGCAGTAGCGCAGTGCCAGCGGCAGCACGTAGCCGAGCAGCGCCTCGATCGCCGGACCGTCCCCACGCACCGCGGCCGCGACCAGCGCGGCCTCCTCGGGCGACGTCACACCCGCGTTCTGCGGACGGCCACCCGCACCCGACGCACCGTCGGATCCCGCCGACCGGCCCTCCGATGCCGACGACGGACCGGCAGCCGCACCCTCGGGGGCGGGCTGTGCCGGATCGGTCCCGGCGGCCTCCTCGTCGTCATGCATCGGTCCATGGTGCCTGGTCGGACCGGAAAACGCGGCACCGCGTCCGGACTTGTGCATCGGAACGTTATGCGTCGCCGGGTGCACCGTGCCGCCTCCCCTGCCTGTCCGCTGGTCCCCGAGGTGCTCCACTACTCCATGGTGCAGCCTCGGGACCACAACGTCACACGTCCGAGCGAGCGCAGTTGTCGCCGCACCCGCTCAGCGGACCAGGCCCCAACGGAAGCCGAGCGCCACCGCGTGCGCGCGGTCCGAGGCGCCGAGCTTCTTGAACAGCCGCCTGGCGTGCGTCTTCACGGTGTCCTCGGACAGGAACAGCTCGCGGCCGATCTCCGCGTTGCTGCGGCCGTGGCTCATCCCCTCCAGCACCTGGATCTCACGGGCCGTCAAGGTCGGTGCGGCGCCCATGTCCGGGCTGCGCAGCCGGCGCGGCGCCAGGCGCCAGGTCGGGTCGGCCAGCGCCTGGGTGACGGTGGCCCGCAGCTCGGCGCGCGAGGCGTCCTTGTGCAGGTAGCCGCGGGCCCCGGCGGCGACCGCGAGGGCCACACCGTCCAGGTCCTCGGCCACGGTGAGCATGATGATCCGGGCGCCCGGGTCGGCCGAGAGCAGTCGGCGGACCGTCTCCACTCCGCCCAGTCCGGGCATCCGAACGTCCATCAGAACGAGATCGGAACGGTCGGCCACCCAGCGGCGGAGGACCTCCTCACCGTTCGTCGCAGTGGTCACCCGGTCCACGCCGGGTACGGTCGCCACCGCACGGCGCAGCGCCTCCCGGGCGAGCGGGGAATCGTCGCAGACGAGTACGGATGTCATGACCGTCCTCCGCAGCTGATCCGCGTCACGTTGAGCCTCCTGGCTGGTACGAACCTCTCCGACACGGCCGCCTTGGACGGACTCCGTTCCGATCGCCTCGCTCCGCGACCGATCCCGATGTCCCGCGCCTGCTGACCGCCTCCGTACATCCAACGACCGTCACTCGAATGAGTTACGGCTTCAGGTCCATCTCCACCACTGTACGTGGCCAACCCATCACACAAGAGCCACCTCGCGGTGCACACGCCGCACTTTTGTGCAGCTCGCGCGCGGTGCCCGCGCCACGCACGCCTTCCGGCCGGGACCCGCGCCCCTTCGGACATCCGATCGGGGAAGGGTGCGACTTAAAACCTATTGCACCGTTTGTCCGTTTTTATAGCTTCCGTTAGGTCATTGACTGTTGTGTCGGTCTGTGGGTGACTTGTCCGTGTAGTTGGGTGTAAGTCATATTTCCAGGTGTCCGTATCGGTCCCGCGCAGCCTCGCCGGACAACCACGGCCGAGCCGCCAGGTCCCGCGCCCTCGAAGGGAATGAGCCATGGCAGATTTCTCCCGCCTCCCAGGCCCCAACGCAGACCTCTGGGACTGGCAGCTCTCCGCCGCCTGCCGCGGCGTCGACAGCTCGCTGTTCTTCCACCCCGAGGGCGAACGCGGCGCGGCCCGGACCTCCCGCGAGGCGAGCGCCAAGGAGGTCTGCATGCGCTGCCCGGTACGCGCCCAGTGCGCGGCCCACGCCCTGGCCGTCCGCGAGCCCTACGGGGTGTGGGGCGGCATGACGGAGGACGAGCGCGAGGAGCTGCTCGGCCGCTCCCGCAACCGGCTGGTCCAGGTCCCGCTGGCGATGCCGCAGACCGTCCGCCACTGAGCACCCGGTGAGCGGCCGCGCGTACTCCCTGCCGCCGCACCGACTCTTCGAGTAACTGAAAAAACGTTTCTTCGTATACGCTGCGGCGCCCCGCCCCAGGCCGGCGCCGCGTCCGTTCCCGGACCCTTCCGCGAACGCCTCAGCGGGCCGCAGCCGCCGCCGCGAGCTGGTCCAACATCAGCTCCACCGCCGGAACCCCCGCCAGGTCCGGCAGGGTCAACGCCACCACCTCGCGCCGCGCGGGCTCACCCGACGCCACCCGGACCGGCACCGCCACCACTCCCGGATGCCGCACCGACTCCAGCGCCAGCCCCGGCAGCACCGCCACCCCCAGACCCGCGCCCACCAGGCCCACCACCGCCGGGTAGTCGTCGGTGGCGAACTCGATCGACGGAGCGAAGCCCGCGTCCGTGCACAGCTCCACCAGGTGCCCCCGGCACTGCGGACAGCCCGCGATCCACTGCTCCTGCGCCAACTCCGCGAGATCCACCGGCTCGCCCTCGCCCCGGCCCGCCAGCGGATGCCCGGCCGGCACCAGACCCACCAGCGGATCGTCCAGCAGCGGCCGCACCACCAGCTCCGACCAGTCGTTCGCCGCGGCCGTCGCCGCCGCCTCCAACGTCGCCTCCGCGCGCGCCTCGCGCAGCGTCGCATGCGGGGACGGCAGGCTCAGACCGCCCTGCGAATCCGGGTACCGGAACGCCAGCGCCACCTCGCACTCCCCGCCGCGCAGCATCGCCAACGCCTGCGGGGGCTCCGCCTCCACCAGCGAGACCCGCACCCCCGGGTGCGCCGCCCGCACCTGCGCCACCGACCGCGGCACCAGCGTCGAACTCGCCGTCGGGAACGAGACCAGCCGCACCCGGCCCGCCCGCAGCCCCGCGATCGCCGCGACCTCCTCCTCCGCGGCCGACAGCCCCGCGAGGATCCCGTTCGCATGCTTCAACAGCACCCGCCCGGCCTCGCTCAGCTGCATCTCCCGCCCCGACCGCACCACCAGCGGGGTGTCCACCGCCTTCTCCAGCGCCTTCATCTGCTGACTCACCGCAGGCTGAGTGCACCCCAGCTCCCGCGCCGCAGCAGAAAAGGACCCGGTCCGGGCGACGGCATGCAGAACACGGAGGTGGCGGGCTTCGATCACGCCATCAACCTTAGAGGGAGAGTGAGGGTGCGAATCCAGGGGAGCGGGAGGGTGCGCAATCAGGGGCGCGTGGGGGTACCTCCCAGCCCCCAAGGGCTGGGGGAGAGCTGCGCGACCAGCCGTGCACCGTCCGCACTCGACCACCATCGTCCAGCCCCACCCGCCTCCGCCCACGCGAAAGGGGCGCGAGGAACCGGCGGTCCCAGCCTCGCACTACGAGAGTGCATGGCCGGTCGCGCAGTTCCTCGCGCCCCTGGGGCTGCTGCCCCTAACGCCTAGCTGTCAGCAGACGCTCAGTGGCTGTGGCCGTGCCCACCGTGCGAGTGGCCGTGGCCCGCGCCCTCTTCCTCTTCCTTCTTCTCGACCACGAGGGTCTCGGTGGTGAGGAGGAGGGAGGCGATGGAGGCGGCGTTCTCCAGGGCGGAGCGGGTGACCTTGACCGGGTCGATGACGCCGGCCTTGACCAGGTCGCCGTACTCGCCGGTGGCGGCGTTGTAACCCTGGCCCGGCTCGAGCTCGGAGACCTTGGAGGTGATGACGTAGCCCTCGAGGCCGGCGTTCTGGGCGATCCAGCGCAGCGGCTCGACCAGGGCGCGGCGGACCACGGCGACACCGGTGGCCTCGTCGCCGGACAGGCCGAGGCCGTCCTCCAGGACCTTCGCGGCGTGCACCAGCGAGGCGCCACCACCGGCGACGATGCCCTCCTCGACCGCGGCGCGGGTCGCGGAGATGGCGTCCTCCAGGCGGTGCTTGCGCTCCTTGAGCTCGACCTCGGTGGCCGCGCCGACCTTGATCACGCAGACGCCACCGGCCAGCTTGGCCAGGCGCTCCTGCAGCTTCTCGCGGTCCCAGTCGGAGTCGGTGTTGGCGATCTCGGCCTTGATCTGGGCCACGCGGCCGGCGACCTCGGAGGAGTCACCGGCGCCGTCGACGACGATGGTCTCGTCCTTGGTGACGGTGATGCGGCGGGCGGAGCCCAGCACGTCCAGGCCGACCTGGTCGAGCTTGAGGCCGACCTCCTCGGAGATGACCTGGCCACCGGTCAGGGTGGCGATGTCGCCGAGGATGGCCTTGCGGCGGTCACCGAAGCCGGGGGCCTTGACCGCGACCGCGTTGAAGGTGCCGCGGATCTTGTTGACCACCAGGGTGGACAGCGCCTCGCCGTCGACGTCCTCGGCGATGATCAGCAGCGGGCGGGAGCCGCCGGCCTGCAGGACCTTCTCCAGCAGCGGCAGGAGCTCCTGGATCGAGGAGATCTTGCCCTGGTTGATCAGGATGTACGGGTCCTCCAGGACGGCTTCCTGGCGCTCCGCGTCGGTGACGAAGTACGGCGACAGGTAGCCCTTGTCGAACTGCATGCCCTCGGTGAACTCGAGCTCGACGCCGAAGGTGTTCGACTCCTCGACGGTGATGACACCGTCCTTGCCGACCTTGTCGATCGCCTCGGCGATCAGCTCGCCGACCTGGGTGTCCTGCGCGGAGAGGGAGGCGACGGCGGCGATGTCGTCCTTGCCCTCGATCTCGCGGGCGACCGACAGCAGGTGCTCGGAGACGGCGGCGACAGCCTTGTCGATGCCCTTCTTCAGGGCGGCCGGGCCGGCGCCGGCGGCGACGTTGCGCAGACCCTCGTTGACCAGGGCCTGGGCCAGCACGGTGGCGGTGGTGGTGCCGTCACCCGCGACGTCGTTGGTCTTGGTGGCGACCTCCTTGACCAGCTGCGCGCCGAGGTTCTCGTACGGGTCGTCGAGCTCGACCTCGCGGGCGATGGTCACACCGTCGTTGGTGATGGTGGGGGCGCCGAACTTCTTGTCGATGACGACGTTGCGGCCCTTGGGGCCGATGGTCACCTTGACGGTGTCGGCCAGCTTGTTGACGCCGCGCTCCAGCGAGCGGCGGGCATCCTCGTTGAACTGCAGGGTCTTCGCCATGGTCCCGTTTCCTCAGGGTGTGGTCTGCGTACGTGGAGCAACAACCGCGCCCCGGGCCCCTGTCAGTGCTGACACGGATCCGGGGCGGGCTGGGGACGTCTTACTTCTCGATGATGGCGAGAACGTCGCGAGCCGAGAGGACGAGGTACTCCTCGCCCTGGTACTTCACCTCGGTGCCGCCGTACTTCGAGTACAGGACGATGTCACCGACGGCGACGTCGAGCGGCAGACGCTGGCCGTCCTCGAAGCGGCCCGGGCCGACAGCCAGGACGACACCCTCCTGGGGCTTCTCCTTGGCAGTGTCCGGGATCACCAGGCCGGAGGCGGTGGTGGTCTCGGCGTCGAGCGGCTGGACCACAATGCGGTCCTCGAGCGGCTTGATGGCAACCTTGCTGCTGGTGGTCACGTCCGAGCTCCCCTTCGGAGATTACGGGGTTGTCTATCAGGTAGGTGGGCGAGGGTGCGCAGCTGCCGTCGCGGGGGTCAGGCACGCATCTTCGCGTTAGCACTCCCCCTGGGGGGAGTGCCAGGAACGACCTTAGGTCGCCGTTAGCACTCAGTCAACCAGAGTGCCAATGACGCCGTGTCGGATGTCGGCACCACACCCCCCGATTGAGTGCCGGTACTCAGGCGGCGGCGCCGGCCCGGGCGCCAGGATCGGCGCATGACGAAGACTCGACGCCCCGCAGGGCAGGACGTGTTCCACGCGGTGTGGATGGTGGCCGCGGAAGTGCCGCTGCTGGCCATGCTGCCGGGCATGCTGACCTGGGCGAAGTTCAGCTACGTGTGGGTCGCCGACCCTTCGGTCTTCGGCCCGCCGGGGCAGGTGCTCGGGGCGTTCTCGCTGATGCTGGCCGCGTCGGGACTGCTGCTCGCGCTGATGGTGCTGGCGACCGGCCTGGTGCTGCCGGCCCGGCGGGGACTGCGGATCGCACCGCTGGCGCTGCTGACGGTGGGGCCGCTGCTGGCGGTGGCGGCGCACTCGGTGCTGCGCCTCTGATCCTTCCGGGTTGATCACGGGGCGAGCGGGGCGGGGACAATGGTGGTGTGGAGATCGAGTCGTTCCGGGCGCTGCTGACCGAGCAGGGGCAGGCGCTGCTGGCGGAGTTGCGGGAGTTCACGGCGGACCAGGAGCTGGCGCTGGCGACCCGGCTGCGGCGGGATTACCCGGCGGAGCTGGTGCGGGCCGCGTTCGAGCAGGCGCGGTTGCGGCAACGGGCGGAGGCGAAGTTCGGGGCGGACGCCCGGTCGATGTACTTCACCCAGAACGGGGTGGAGCAGGCGACCCGGCGCAGTGTCGCCGAGTGGCGGGCGGGTCGGTTCGCGGCGCTCGGGGTGAAGCGGTTGGCGGACCTGTGCTGCGGGATCGGCGGGGACGCGATCGCGCTGGCCCGGGCCGGGATCGCGGTGCTGGCGGTGGACCGGGACGAGCTGACCTGCGAGGTGGCGCGGGCGAACGCGGCGGCGCTGGGCGTGGCGGAGCTGGTGGAGGTGCGCTGCGCGGACGTCGCGGACATCGACACGGACGGCTTCGACGCGGTGTTCACCGACCCGGCGCGGCGCACCTCGCGCGGGCGGGTGTTCGATCCGGAGGCGTATTCGCCGCCGCTGTCCTGGGCGGTGGAGGCGGCCCGGCGCACCCCGTTCGGCGCGTTGAAGGTGGCGCCGGGGATCCCGCACGAGCTGGTGCCGGAGGGTGCCGAGGCGGAGTGGGTGTCGGACCGGGGCGAGGTGAAGGAGGCGGTGCTGTGGTTCGGCACCGGGGCCGCCGAGCCGTACCGGGCGACGGTGCTGCCGGGCCCGCACTCGCTGACGGGCGGCGCGCTGCCGGATCCGCCGGTGGGCGCGGTGGGCCGGTACCTGTACGAGCCGAACGGCGCGGTGATCCGGGGCCGGATGGTCGCCGAGGTGGTGCGGCTGACGAACGGCCGGCTGCTCGACCCGATGATCGCGTACGTCACCTCGGACGAGCTGCACCCGACGCCGTACGCGCACGCCTACGAACTGTCCGACGTACTGCCGTACAACGTCAAGAAGTTGAAGGCGCTGGTGAAGGAGCGCCGGATCGGCACCGTGGTAATCAAGAAGCGCGGGGCGTCGGTGGTGCCGGAGGAGCTGCGACGGCAGCTGAAGCCGTCCGGGCCGAACTCGGTGACGGTGATCGTCGCCCGTACCGAGGCCGGCCCGGTGATGATGCTGGGTCAGCCGACGGGCTTGGCGATGTAGTCGTCGAGGCGGGCGACCGCGAAGCCCTGTTCCTGGATGCGGGCGAGCATCTCGCCGAACATCGAGGTCATGCTCTCGCCCTTGAGCTCGGACGGGCCGCGGAAGTGGGCGAGGATGATGTCGCCGTTCTTCAGCTTCTTGTCGGCGGACTGGTACTGCATGTCGTGGATCTGCATGGACTCGCGCCACAGCACGATGGCGCGCGGGCCGCACTCCTGCACCGAGGTGTTCAGGGTGGGGGTGTTGGCGCCGTCGCCGAACGGCGGGCGGAACAGGTACGGGGCGGTGCCGTACTGCTCGGTGAGGGCGGCCTGGTCGTCGCAGATCTCGGACTTCTGCTTGGCGGCCGGGATCTTGCTCATCACCGGGTGGTCGACGGTGTGGTTCTGAATGGTGTTGCCGAGCGCCTGCAGCGGCTTGAAGTAGGCGTAGTCGTTCTTGACGATGTCCTTGGTCAGGAACATCGTGATCGGCACCTTCAGGTCGGTCAGCATCTGGACGAACTTGGGGTCCTTCTCGGCCCCGTCGTCGATGGTGATGAAGACGACCTTGTCCTGGGTGGGGATTTCGCTGAACACCGGCACGGTGCCGGTCTTGGTCAGCTTGATCGGCTTGTCGGCGGGCGCCGCGGGCGCCTTGGCCATCGGCTTGAGGCCCCACTTCGCCCATGCGGCGTCCCCGGCGGTGTCCTGCGCGGGCGCCGACGCGGGGGCGGACGAGCCGCCCGAGGACGCGGCGGAGGGCTGCGCGGGGGCTGCGGACTTCGTGGCGGGCGCGGAGCTGCCGCACCCGCTGGCCGCCAGCAGCACGGCGAGCGCGCCCAACCCGTACCCGATCCGGGCCCTCTTCTTCACCGGTGTCCCCCGCTCTCAGCTCTACAGGCGTGTCGATGTTCAGGACGAACGCTACCTGCCCCGCGGTTGCCTACCCGACGTCCGTCCGGGTGAAGGTCCAGTGGTGCACCGGCCGGGACAGCAGCCCCGCCGGGGGCGCCGGGACGGGCTGCGGCTCGCCCGTCCACAGCGCGATCATCAGCACCCGGTCACCGGGTGCGGTGAACAGTTCGACCCGCTCCAGGCCGGCCGCCCCACGCACCGCGGGGAGCGCGAACTCCCGCGCCCAGGCGTGCAGTTCGCTCCCCCGCCCGTCGGCCGCGCGGGCCTCCCACATGGCCGCCAGGGTCACTTCAGCGCCTCGGCGGCGTGCGCGTGGAAGTCCGTGTGCGGCACGTGCGTCTCGGTGACCGGCAGCGAGGAGTCCGCCGACAGGTCGAACGCCGACGGGGTGCGGTCGCGCCAGACCATCTCGGCGCCGAGCGCGGCCACCATCGCGCCGTTGTCGGTGCACAGGCCCGGCCGCGGCACCCGCAGCACGATGCCCGCCTTGTCGCAGCGCTGCTGCGCCATCTCGCGCAGCCGGGAGTTCGCGGCGACGCCGCCGCCGATCATCAGGTGGTCGACGCCGTTGTCCTTGCACGCCCGCACGGCCTTGCGGGTGAGCACGTCGGTGACGGCCTCCTGGAAGGACGCGGCGACGTCCGCCACCGGCACCGGCTCGCCGGCCCGCCGCTTGGCCTCGACCCAGCGCGCCACGGCAGTCTTCAGGCCGGAGAACGAGAAGTCGTACGCCGGGTCGCTCGCGCTGCTCAGGCCGCGCGGGAAGGCGATCGCCTTGCCGTCGCCCTCGCGGGCCATCCGGTCCACCACCGGCCCGCCGGGGAAGCCCAGGCCGAGAACGCGCGCGACCTTGTCGAACGCCTCGCCGGCCGCGTCGTCGATGGTCGCGCCGAGCGGCCGCACGTCGGAGGTGATGTCACTGCTGAGCAGCAGTGAGGAGTGCCCGCCGGAGACCAGCAGCGCCATGGTCGGCTCGGGCAGCCGGCCGTGCTCCAGCTGGTCGACGCAGATGTGCGAGGCCAGGTGGTTGACGCCGTACAGCGGCTTGTCCAGCGCCCACGCGTACGCCTTGGCGGCGCTGACGCCGACCAGCAGCGCACCGGCCAGGCCGGGGCCGGCGGTGACGGCGATGCCGTCCAGGTCGCTCGCCTTGATGCCGGCGGTGTCCAGCGCGCGCTGGATGGTGGGGACCATCGCCTCCAGGTGCGCCCGGCTCGCGATCTCCGGGACGACGCCGCCGAACCGGGCGTGGTCGTTCACCGAGGACGCGACCGCGTCGGCGAGCAGCGTGGTGCCGCGGACGATGCCGACGCCGGTCTCGTCGCAGGAGGTCTCGATTCCGAGGACGAGCGGTTCGTCAGCCATTGTGATGATCCTTCAGATCGCTTGCATCGCTTGCCAGGTGGTCCAGACGCATCACCAGTGCGTCCACGTTGGCGGGCTGGTAGTAGCCCCGCCGGATGCCGACCGGCTCGAACCCGAACCGCTCGTACAGCTGCTGCGCGCGCAGGTTGTCCACCCGCACCTCCAGCAGCAGCTCGGCGCAGCCGCGCCGGACCGACTCCTCGATCAGCTCGGTCAGCAGCATCGCCCCGAGGCCCGCCCCCTGGTGCCCGGCCTCCACCGCGATGGTCTGCACGTCGCCGTCCGCCCCGACCACCATCAGCCCGGCGTAGCCGACCAGCGTGTCGTCCTCGCCGACCGCCACCACGTAGTGCCGGCTGCCGCCCGGGTGCGCCTCGGCCAGCTCGGACCAGTACATCCCGCGCGACCAGGCGTCGTCGGGGAACAGCAGGTGCTCCAGCGCCATGACGGGCTCGATGTCCCACCAGCGCATGGGACGCAGCGAGAACCTAGCCACGGCCGGAGAGTCCCGTGCGCGTCACGCCGGAAGCACCGCCTTGTAGCCGGCCGGCACCTGCGCGTCCGGGCGCCGCAGGTACAGCGGGGCGTTCGGTAGCAGCTCGCGGCCGGCCGCCAGCTCGCGGACCGCGAAGTCGGCGAGCGCGCCGGCCGACACGTGCTCGGGGCCGCTCGCCGCCGGCAGGCCGTACAGCAGCGCGCCCGCGCCGACCGTCCGCCCGCCGGGCTCGATCTCCGCCGGACGGTCCACCGAGGGCCCGGAGATCCGGGTGCCGGACGCGTCGTAGGAGGCCCAGTAGACCTCCTTGCGGCGTGCGTCGGTGGCCACCGAGAACGCCTCGTCCAGGCCCTCGGTGCGGGCCTGGTGGGCGATCGCGTCGAGGGTGCAGACGCCGTGCACCGGCAGGCCGAGCGCGTCGCCGAGCGCGGCGGCGGTCACCAGGCCGACCCGCAGGCCGGTGTAGGGGCCGGGGCCGACGCCGACCGCGAGGTCGGTGAGCTGCCGCTTGTCCACACCGGCGGTGCGCAGCACGGCGCCGATGGTGGGCAGCAGCAGTTCGCCGTGCCGGCGGGCGTCGACCTCGTAGGACTCGGCGAGCACGCGTTCGCCGTCGTGGACGGCGGCCGTGACGGCGGGGGTGGCGGTGTCGAAGGCGAGGAGGAGCACGCGTTCAAGGTTAGAGGGTCCGGCGAGGGTGCCCGCACCGGCCGGGAACACACGATCGGAAGAGGCCGAAGCGGCGTCGCGGACCTGGCACGATGGGCCTCGGACGTGAGACGGAGCGTTGAGGAGCAGACCGTGGCGAAGCTGGGTCCTGGTGTGGTGGTCGGCGGGCTGACCCTGGGCGCCATGGCGGTGATCGGGCTGCTGGCGTTCCAGGCGAACGGCGCCGCGTCCCGGGCGGTGGCGGCCACCCCGGCCTCGGCGAGCGCCCCGGCGGCGGCCCCCTCGGCGAGCTCGCCGAGCGAGCGGCCGACCGCTCCCCCGCTGCCGGCGGACTCCGGGGCGGGCCTGCGAGTGGTGTTCTCGCTCAAGGAGCGCCAGGTGTGGCTGGTCGACCCGAAGAAGCCGGAGCAGGTGGTCGGCACGTTCAAGGTGACGCCGGGCAGCGCGCTGCCGAACCCGGGCGCGTACACGGTCTACAGCCGCACGGCGGCGGGCACCGGCACGGACGGCCGGCAGATCGAGCATGTGGTGCGGTTCACCCAGCAGCAGGGCACGGTGTTCGGTTTCAGCGCGCTGGTGGACGAGAACGCCGCCGCGCCGTCGGTGGACCCGAAGACCAAGACCGGCGGCATCCGGGCGTCCCGCTCGGACGGCCAGGCGCTGTGGGACTTCGCGCCGAACGGCACCCGGGTGGTCGTGGTCGCCTGACGGTGACCCGGAACGCTACGCGGCGTGGCGCTCCGGCGGGGTGGAGACCGCCTCGGCGGCCCGGCAGGACGCCAGCAGCACCCGCATCGGCACGGGCTCCTGCGGCGCGTCGGTGCGCGAGGCCTTGGCGCGCGAAGCCTCGACGCGTGCCGCGTCGGCCGGTTCGGGACGGCGGTCGGTCCGGGGGGTGGTGCTCGCCATGGGGCGCCTCCCTAGTTAGGTACACCTAACCTGCTGCCGCCATCCCATCACGCCCACCGGCCGGGCCGCAACAATTTACCGACACGCTGTCGGGAAACCGGCTCAGTTGTCACCCAATACGGTGAGGTCCACGTCGACCCAGCGACCGCCCAGCCCCGTCACGGTGACCCGCCGCCCGTCCGCTTCCTCGGTGACGTCCGCCTCCGCACCGCCCAGGGTCCGCTCGATCCGGACCTCCAGCCGGTCCTCGGAGAGCTGCTCGACCTTGCCCTCGCCCCACTCGACGACGATCACCGACTCGGGCAGCGAGACGTCCAGGTCGAGGTCCTCCATCTCGTCCAGGCCGCCGCCCAGCCGGTACGCGTCCACGTGCACCAGCGCGGGGCCACCGGTCAGCGACGGGTGCACCCGGGCGATCACGAAGGTCGGCGAGGTGACGGCGCCGCGCACCCCCAGGCCCTCCCCCAGGCCGCGGGTCAGCGTGGTCTTGCCCGCGCCCAGCTCCCCCGACAGCAGCACCAGGTCGCCGGGGCGCAGCAGGGCGGCGAGCCGCCGGCCGATGCCGGTCATCCGCTCCGCGGTGGCGACGGTCAGAATGGTCTGCGAACCCATGGCGTCCTTCTTCGATCGTTGCGGCCACCCCTACGGTGCCACACCCGGACGCCCGTTCAGCCCTCCGGCCGGTCACCCTCGGGCTCGCGCAGCGCGGCGGGCAGCGGGCCGGTGCCGGCCCGGTCGGCGGCCCGCTCCAGCAGAGCGACCAGTTCCCCGTCCACCAGCTCGGGGCGTTCCAGCATCACCAGGTGGCCGGCGTCCTCCACCAGCACCAGCCGGGCACCGGGCAGCGCGGCGGCGATCGCCTCGGAGTACTCGGGCGGGGTGATCAGGTCCTTCGCGCCGGCCATCACCAGCGTGGGGACGCCGTCCAGCCCGGCCAGCGCGGCCAGCTTGTCGTGCGCCGAGAACGCCGGGTAGAACTCCGCGACCACGTCGATCGGAGTGGCGTCCAGCAGCTGCTCGGCGAACCGCACCACCGCCGGGTCGACGTCCTTGCCGCCGAACGAGAACCGCCGGTAGAACACCGCCGTCAGGTCCGAACCCCAGCGCCGGGTCGCCTCCACCAGCTCGACCTGCCGGCCCAGCATCCGCACCACACCGGGCGCGACCCGCTTGACCAGGCTCGCCCCGGCGGCGGGCAGGCCCAGCGTCACCGAGTCCCAGCCACCCGCCAGCGTCCCGATCAGCGCCACCCCGACCACCCGGCCGTCCGGCCCGAACAGCTCCGGGTGCTGGGCGGCCAGCGCCATCACCGTCATGCCGCCCATCGAATGCCCGACCAGCACGATCGGCCCGTCCGGCACCACCGCGTCCAGCACCGCCCGCAGGTCGCCGCCGAGCTGATCGATCGACGCGGGCTCACCGTTCAGGTACGAGCGGGACCGCTCGGAACGGCCGTGGCTGCGCTGGTCCCAGAACACCGCCCGCAGCGCACCGCGCAGCGCGGCCCGCTGGAAGTGCCAGCTGTCCTGGTTCAGGCAGTACCCGTGGCAGAACACCACGGTCGGCCCGGGGCCGTCGGCGGCGTCCACCTCCACGTACAACTCGGTGCCGTCATCGGCCCGCACCCGCCGCGGCGCACCCCGCAACGACCCGAACGGGGCCGCCGCATCCAGCTCCTCCCGGGCCCGCCGACGCATCGCCCGCCCCACCGTCATCCGCTCCACCGCCACCCCGGCAGCGGCCCCGGCGGCGAGCACCCCGAGCGATATCCCGATCAGCCCGGCCCTGGAGACCCCCGACGGCTCAGCCATTCTTGGTGAACTCACGGGCGCGGAGGGGTGCGAAAACGGGGGCGCGTGGAACTGCGCGAAGCGGAAGGCGAACGTGGGAAAGATCGCGCCACTGACAGCCAGTTGCACGTGAGCGCGCCCTACCGAAGACAGCCACTACCGCACCCCACCCACGTACCGCCGGGGCACCCGCCCCCCGATCCGGGTGATGATCTCGTACGCGATCGTCCCGCAAGCCTTCGCCCAGTCCTCGGCCGTGGGCTCGCCCCGGTCGCCGGCGCCGAACAGCAGGGCTTCTTCGCCGACCTCGGGCGTGTCCCCACCGAGGTCCACCACGAACTGGTCCATCGCGACCCGGCCGGCCACCCGGTAGCGGCCGGAGCCGATCTGCACCGGCCCGGTGTTGCTCGCGTGCCGGGGGATGCCGTCCGCGTAGCCGAGCGGGATCAGGCCGAGGTTGGTGGCCCCGGGCGTGACGTAGTGGTGGCCGTAGGAGACGCCGTGGCCGCCGGGGACGCGCTTGACCAGCGCGAGCCGGGCCGTCAGCGACATGACGGGCCGCAGGCCGTAATCGGCGGGCGTGCCGACCTCGGGCACCGGCGACAGGCCGTACATGGCGAGGCCGGGCCGGACCAGGTCGTAGTGCGACTGCGGGAGCAGCAGGGTGGCCGGGGAGTTCGCCAGGTGCCGCACCTCGGGGTCGAGGCCGGCCCGCTCGGCGGACGACAGCGCCTGTGCGAAGGAGTCCAGCTGGGCCTGGATGGAGGGGTGGCCGGGCTCGTCGGCGGCGGCGAAGTGCGACCACACGCCGACCACCCGCAGCAGGCCGTCGGCCTGTGCCTTGGCGGCGTTGTCGACCAGGTCGGCCCAGTCGTGCGGCTGGCAGCCGTTGCGGCCGAGGCCGGTGTCGGCCTTGAGGTGGATCCGGGCCGGGATGCCGGTGGCTCGAACGGCGGCGAGGAGTTCGTCCAGCGCCCACTGGCCGCTGATCGAGATGTCGACGGACTCGCGCAGCGCCTGCTCCCAGGGGCCGCCGGGCGTCCACAGCCAGCACAGGATGCGGGCCTGCTCGGGGCGGATCCCGGCGGCGCGCAGTGCGAGCGCCTCCTGCGGGGTGGCGGTGCCGAGCCAGCCGGCGCCGGCGGCGATCGCCTCGCGGGCGCACTGAAGCGCTCCGTGGCCGTAGGCGTCGGCCTTGACCACGGCCATCAGCTCGGGGCCGTTGGTGCGGGCGCGCAGGGCGGCCAGGTTGTCGCGCAGGGCGGCCAGGTCGATGGTCGCCTCGGCACGGACCCCCTCGGTCAGTGCGGGTGTCCCGGTGGTGTTCGCAGTCGTCATCGCGTATCAGTCTCCCAGACCCCCGCCGGTCCCCCCATCAGGGGCGCGGCCGACCGGGGTGCAGTCGCCCGTCCACCTGTACGCCCTTTCCCTTCCGGTGTCTCCACGCGGTGGAGCGGGTTCCGGTTCCGAACGGGGTGTCAACCGGTCGTCGACCGGGCCGGGGCCGGGACGGCGGCGGTACGCCTCCCGGCCCCGGACAGGGCGTCAGCCGGTCAGCGACTGCCAGACGGGGTGCAGCGCCTCGGCGAGGTCGAGCGCCGTGATCGGGGCGCCTGTTCCCGCGGCGCGCCGCCCGGCCAGGCCGTGCAGGTACGCGGCGGCGGAGGCGGCGTCGAGCGGGGTCAGGCCGGTGGCGAGCAGGGAACCGGCCAGGCCGGACAGGACGTCGCCGCTGCCGGCGGTGCCGAGCCAGCCGGTGCCGGTGGTGTTCACCCGGGCGGTGCCGTCGGGGTCGGCGACGACGGTGGTGGAGCCCTTGAGCAGCACCGTCGCGCCGTAGCGGGCGGCGAGCGAACGGGCAACCACCAGTCGGCGGGCGGCGACCGTGTCGGCGTCGGCGTGCTCGCCGACGCCGGCCAGCAGCCGGGCGGCCTCGCCGGCGTGCGGGGTGAGCAAGGTGGGGGCGGACCGGTCGGCGAGCAGGCCGGGGCCGAGCCGGGCGAGTTCGGTGAGCGCGTCGGCGTCGGCGAGCACCGGGACGTCGGTGTCGAGGGCCTCCCGCAGAGCGTGCTCCGCGCCGTCGCCGCCCCCGGGGCCGACCACCCAGGCCTGGACCCGCCCGGCACCGGCCGGACCGGTCTCGCTGACCAGCGTCTCGGGGTGGCGGCGGACCACTTCCTCGGCGGCGTGCCCGGTGTAGCGCACCGCGCCCGCGCCGCCCCGCAACGCCCCCGCGACGGCGAGCAGCGCCGCGCCCGGGTAGCGGGCGGAACCGGCACAGACGCCGACCACGCCGCGCCGGTACTTGTCGCTCTCCGCGCCGGGGACGGGCAGCAGCGCGGCCACGTCGGCGTGCTGGAGCGCCTCGACGGGGGCGGGCGGCAGGTCGAGGCCGATCTTCACCAGGTGGACCACGCCCGCGTAGCCGGCGCCGGGGTCGATCAGCAGGCCGGGCTTGTAGGTGCCGAAGCAGACGGTGACGTCGGCGCGCAGCGCGGGGCCTGCCACCTCGCCGGTGTCGGGGTCGACGCCGGAGGGCACGTCCACGGCGACCACGGGGCCGCGGCGGCCCATGGTCGCGAAGGGCGCCGCGGCCGGACGCAGCGGGCCGCGACCGCCGATGCCGACGATGCCGTCCAGCACCAGGTCGGCGCGCCCGAACGCGCCGGCGTCGTCGGTGACCCGGCCGCCGGCGGCGAGAAGCTCCGCGAGGCCGGCGGCGTGCGCCTTGGCGGGGTCGAGCAGCAGGGCTTCGACGCGAGCGCCCCGGCGGGCGAGGCGGGCGGCGGCGTACAGCGCGTCACCGCCGTTGTCGCCGGAGCCGGCCAGGACGAGGACGCGGCTGCCGTAGACCCGGGGCAGCAGTCGGGCGCAGGTCGCAGCGAGACCGGCTGCGGCGCGCTGCATCAGGGTGCCTTCGGGGAGGGTGGCCATCAGCGCGGCCTCGGCGCTGCGGACTTGGTCTACACGATGAGCGTGGCGCAACGGAGTCTCCTTCGGAGGGCGCGAGCACGTGCAAGTCATTGTCGGCTGCGCGATCTCACGGACGTGTGACTTCCGCTTCGCGCGGTTCTCCCCCAGCCCTTGGGGGCTGGGAGGTACCCCCACGCGCCCCCGGCTCAGCCTTCGGCGATCACCACGGCCGAGGCGACGCCCGCGTCGTGGCTGAGCGAGACGTGCCAGCCCGTCACGCCGAGGGCGGCGGCCCGGGCTTCGACGGTGCCGGTGACGTGCAGGACGGGCCGGCCGGATTCCTCGACGCGGACTTCGGCGTCCTCCCAGCGCAGGCCGGGGGGTGCGCCGAGGGCCTTGGCGAGTGCCTCTTTCGCCGCGAACCGGGCGGCCAGTGAGGCGGTGCCCCGGCGTTGTCCGGACGGGAGGGTCAACTCGCCTGCGGTGAAGAGCCGTTCGGCGAGTCCGGGGGTGCGTTCCAGGGATTCCCCGAACCGTCCGATGTCCGCCACGTCGATGCCGACGCCGATGATCACGCCTGTTCCTCCGTCCATGCCCGCGCGGTGCCGCGCAGGCATGGACGATACGCGGGCTACTCGACCGTGACGGACTTGGCGAGGTTGCGCGGCTGGTCGACCTCGTGGCCCTTGGCGGTGGCCAGCTCGCAGGCGAAGACCTGGAGCGGGACGGTGGACACCAGGGGCTGGAGCAGGGTCGGGGTGGCCGGGATGCGGATCAGGTGGTCGGCGTAGGGGACGACGGCCTCGTCGCCCTCCTCGGCGATCACGATGGTCTTGGCGCCGCGGGCCCGGATCTCCTGGATGTTGGAGACGATCTTGTCGTGCAGGACGGAGCGGCCGCGCGGCGAGGGCACCACGACGACGACCGGCAGGTCCTGCTCGATCAGGGCGATCGGGCCGTGCTTGAGCTCGCCGGCGGCGAAGCCCTCGGCGTGCATGTAGGCGAGTTCCTTGAGCTTGAGCGCGCCTTCGAGGGCCACCGGGTGGCCGACGTGCCGGCCGAGGAAGAGCACCGCGGGGGCGTCGGCCAGCGAGCGGGCCAGCGCGCGGACCGGCTCCATGGTGCCGAGCACCTGCTCGACCTGCCGGGGGGCGTCGCCGAGTTCGCGGATCACCGAGGTGATCTCGTCGCCCCACTTGGTGCCGCGCACCTGGCCCAGGTAGAGGGCGACCAGGTAGCAGGCGACCAGCTGGGTCAGGAACGCCTTGGTGGAGGCGACCGCGACCTCGGGGCCGGCGTGGGTGTACAGCACCGCGTCGGACTCGCGCGGGATGGTCGAGCCGTTGGTGTTGCAGATCGCCAGGACCTTGGCGCCCTGCTCGCGGGCGTGCCGCAGCGCCATCAGGGTGTCCATGGTCTCGCCGGACTGCGAGATGGCGATGACCAGGGTGCGGTCGTCCATGATCGGGTCGCGGTAGCGGAACTCGCTGGCCACCTCGACCTCGCACGGGATGCGGGTCCAGTGCTCGATCGCGTACTTGGCGATCATGCCGGCGTGGAACGCGGTGCCGCAGGCGACGATCACCACCTTGTCGACCTCGCGCAGCACCTGGTCGGGGATGCGCAGCTCGTCGAGGGTGAGCCGGCCGTCGGTGCCGATCCGGCCGAGCAGGGTGTCGGCGACGGCCTTGGGCTGCTCGGCGATCTCCTTGAGCATGAAGTAGTCGTAGCCGCCCTTCTCGGCGGCCGAGGCGTCCCAGTCGACGTGGTACTCGCGGACCTCGGCGGGCGTGCCGTCGAAGTTGGTCACCGTCACGCCCTCGCGGCGCAGTTCGACGACCTGGTCCTGGCCGAGCTCGATGGCCTCGCGGGTGTGCGCGATGAACGCGGCGACGTCCGAGGCGAGGAAGTTCTCGCCGTCACCGACGCCGACCACCAGCGGCGAGTTGCGGCGGGCGCCGACCACCACGTCGGGGGCGTCGGCGTGCACCGCGACCAGGGTGAACGCGCCGTCCAGCTGCCGGCACACGGTGCGCATGGCCTCGGCGAGGTCGCCGTCGTAGGCCTCGGACAGCAGGTGGGCGACCACCTCGGTGTCGGTCTCCGAGCGCAGCGTGTGGCCGCGGTCGGCGAGTTCGGCGCGCAGCAGGGCGAAGTTCTCGATGATGCCGTTGTGGACGACGGCGACCTTGCGGTGGTCGTCCAGGTGGGGGTGGGCGTTGGCGTCATTCGGCGCGCCGTGGGTGGCCCACCGGGTGTGTCCGATGCCCGTGGTGCCGGCCGGCAGAGGGGTTTCGGCCAGCGACTTCTCCAGGTTGACGAGCTTTCCGGCCCGCTTGTCGGTCGCCAGGAGCCGCTGCCCGTCGGCTCCTTCGGTCTGCACCGCGACGCCGGCCGAGTCGTAGCCCCGGTACTCCAGCCGCCGCAGACCTGCGATCACTACGTCGAGGGCCTGCTGGGGGCCCGTATATCCAACAATTCCGCACATATGCGCCAGCATAGGTGCCGGTGTTCGAGCCCCGGCTGGTCGGATGACCACACCGGGTGACCGACACCACAACACCCGGCGGCCCGGACACGGCTCACAATGGACCCTGTGCTGACCGAACTCTGTACGAGGGGCGCGCCCGCCGCACCCACCCCCTCCCCGTACGTGGATCTGGACCGCGCCGAGTGGAGCGCGCTGCGCGAACGCACGCCGCTGCCGCTCACCGCCGACGAGGTCGAGCGCCTCCGCGGCCTCGGTACCGCGCTGGACCTGGACGAGGTCCGCGACGTCTACCTGCCGCTGTCGCGCCTGCTGAACCTGTACATCCACGCCACGCACGAGCTGCGCGGCGCGCTGGGCACGTTCCTGGACACCCCCGACACCGAGCGGGTGCGCACCCCGTTCATCATCGGCGTGGCCGGGTCGGTGGCGGTCGGCAAGTCCACCACGGCCCGCCTGCTGAAGGCGCTGCTCGCCCGCTGGCCCGAGCACCCGCGGGTCGAGCTGGTCACCACCGACGGCTTCCTGCTACCCAACGCGGAACTGCGCCGGCGCGGCCTGATGGCCCGCAAGGGCTTCCCGGAGTCCTACGACCGGCGGGCGCTGATGCGCTTCGTCGCGGACGTGAAGGCCGGCAAGGAGCGGGTCACCGCCCCCGTCTACTCGCATCTGGTGTACGACATCGTGCCGGACGAGCAGCTGGTGGTGGAGCGCCCCGACATCCTGATCGTCGAGGGCCTGAACGTGCTTCAGCCGGCCCTGCCCGGCACCGACGGGCGGACCAGGATGGCGGTCGCCGACTACTTCGACTTCTCGATCTACGTCGACGCCCGCACCGACGACATCGAGGCCTGGTACCTGGACCGGTTCCGCAAGCTGCGCGAGACCGCCTTCCAGGACCCCAACTCCTATTTCCGGCGCTTCACCGAGGTGCCCGAGGAGGAGGCGATGGACTACGGCCGGCAGGTCTGGCGGACCATCAACCGGCCGAACCTGCTCGAGAACGTCCTGCCCACCCGCGGCCGGGCCACCCTGATCCTGCAGAAGGGCGCGGACCACAAGGTCCGCCGGGCGCTGCTGCGCAAGCTCTGACGCCGCGCCCCGGACGGGGTGTCAGGACGGCCGCTGCGCCACCGGCCAGGAGCGCAGCGGCAGGGTCGCCAGGCCGTCCGCGAACGCCTTGCGGGTGGCCTGGTCGGCGGCGAAGCGGTAGTCGTACCGGCCGCCCTCCTCGACGCTGTGCTCGAACCAGACGAAGCCGGGCACCTTCGGGTGCTCGGCGATCCACTCGAACATGTCGGTGATCCAGCCGGCCTTGTTCGGGTCCGGCATCGCCCCGGTCTCCGAGATGAACACCGGCTTGTCGGCGATCTCCCGCAGCCGGATGTAGGTCGGGTCGAGGATCTCGGAGGCGGTGTTCTCGCCCAGGCCGTAGGCGTCCATGCCGAGCCAGTCGACGTACGCGTCGCCCGGGTAGAGCTTGTTCAGGTCGCCGGAGGCGCCGCGCAGCACGTTCGGGCTCCACAGCCATATGACGTTGTCGACCTTCTCGGCGGCGAAGATGTCGTGCACGTGCCGCCAGGCCGCCGCGTAGTCGCCCGGCTTGTTGCCGTTGGCGTTCACCGACCACGGGTACCAGTCGCCGTTCATCTCGTGCGCGAACCGCAGCACCACCGGCCAGCGCTGGTCCCGCACCCCGCGGGCGAAACGGGTGATGTAGGCGTCGAACGCGCCGTCGGCGATCCGGCGGCTCGCGTACCACGGCTGGCCGGCCTCGAACGGGGCGTCGCCGGGCTCCCAGGTGAGCATCGGCACCGCACCCTGCCGGTATATCTCCTGGACCGTCGCCGGATCGAACTCCTTGCGCCAGTCCAGGAAGTACTGCAGCATCGTGGGCCGCTTCCCGGCCGCCGCGGCGACCGCGTCGGTCTCGGCCGCCGACGGCGTCCGGTAGGTGCTCGCCCCGAAGAACACGCCGGAGGCCGCCAGCAGGTCGGCCTTGGTCGGCGGGGCGGCATCCACGGGGGCGGAGGGGGACGACGATTCGCTGTCCGGCGGCGCGCCGAACATCGCACCGGCCGGACCGGTGCCGTCGGACACCGTGCCCGAACAGGACACGCCGGCCATCATCAGGACCAGCGCCGCGGCGCCGCGGCACCAGGACCGGCGGTTCATCCGTCCATCCCCCCTCAGTCCCGATCGCTCGTCAGGACCCCTTGGTCAGCAACTGGTCGAAGTAGCTGTCGAGTTCCTTGCTCGAACTCTGCGCCACCGGGTCCTGGGCGCCCGCACCGCCGCTGATCGGGCCGGCCACCGTGAACACCACGTAGCGGCCCTCGACCCGGTTGGTCAGCGAGCAGGCCACGTCGCGGCAGAACTCGCCCACGTTGTCCTTGCCGAACAGCGGCTGGATCTGGCCCTTCATGCCGGCGCCGACCTTGGCCGCGTCGGCCTCGCTCTTGAACACCGCGACGCCCACCGTCACCGCCGTGTTGCCGGTGAAGTAGGTGCCGCGCATCAGCTGGACGCAGCCCGCGTTGGTGAGGACGTCGCCGAGGCCCGCGCCGGTTGCCTTCCAGCACGGATTGTCGGTGGTGGTGGACTTGCGGACGTAGTTGTGCCCGCCGATGTTGAGCGACTGGTCGGCGAACAGGGCCTCGGCGGTGATCGCCGGCGGGAGCTGCTTGGTGGTCGGGGAACCGCTCCCCGACGGCTTGGCGGAGTTGGTGGGCGACACCGGGGCGGAACCCGACTGGGAGGCCACCGGGTCGTTACTGGGCTTGTCGTCCTGGCTGAGCACCGCGATGGCGGCCGCGCCCGCACCGAGCACCACCACGCCGATGCCGATGCCCAGACCCGTCATCAGGCGCTTGCGGCGCACCTGCGCCTCGCGCTGGTCGGCCAGTTGCTGCCAGTCCGGCTCGAACTGCTGCTGGGCAGGCGGCGGCCCCGGATAGGGGTACTGTGTCTGCTGCTGCCACGGCTGAGGCTGCTGCGGGAACGGCGGCGCGCCTTGGACCGGCGGCTGACCAGGCATCTGCTGGGGTGCGCCGAACGGCTGTTGCGGCTGGCCACCCGGAGTGTTCGGACTCTGCGGTACACCCATCCCATCGCTCATGTGCGTGAATGCTAGGGCATCTGCGGGCTTTCGGTGATGCCGCCTCCACACCCAACCGAAATGTCCCGCTTTCCCCCGCGCATCGCCGCCACCGTGATGGAAACGTCATTACGCAGCCCCGGGACGGCAAAGTCATTCGGATAAGCTCGACCGGCCGCCGGTTCGCGCCAACCGCCGTACGGGCAGGCCGAGTCAAGTCCAAAGCACGGCCACGGGGGCCCTCTTGTCCAGCAATACCGAGTCGACACGTCGCACTCAGCGTCGCGGCCCCGTCCCCGCCCAGCGCCGGCGGAAGCCCGCGGCGGCGCCGCCGCAGCTCGGGCTGCTGCCCAAACCCCCGAGCGACAGCGAGAAGTTCGCGTACGCCAAGCGCCACCTGTGGGTCCTGACGCTCAGTTCACTGATCAGCTTCGGCTGCCTGGTTGCCAGTCAGGTCACCCTGGTGACGAGCGCGCCGTGGCTGTGGATCTACTCGCCGTTCCTGCTGTTCACCGTGGTCTACTACCTGATCTCGCTCCGGGTCACCGGCCTCAACGGCGACTTCGACCTCAAGGGCCACCGCCAACTGGTGCGCTCCTGGCGGCCGGAGGAGTACCCGACCGTCGACGTCTTCCTCCCGGTGTGCGGCGAGCCGATCGAGATCCTGCACAACACCTGGAAGCACGTCCGGGAGATGGCCGACAACTACCCCGGCCTGTGCATGCCGTACGTGCTCGACGACTCGGACAGCCCCGAACTCGAAGCCATGGCCCTCGACTTCGGCTTCCGCTACGGCACCCGGCCGAACCGCGGCTGGTTCAAGAAGGCCGGCAACCTGCACTTCGGCTTCGGCAACTCCGACGGTGAGTTCATCCTCATCCTGGACGCCGACTTCACACCGCGCGCCGACCTGCTGGCCGAACTCCTCCCGCACATGGACGCCGACCCGAAGCTCGGCATCGTGCAGTCCCCGCAGTACTTCCGGGTGCTGGACTCGCAGAGCTGGGTGGAGCGCGGCGCCGGCGCCGTCCAGGAGCTGTTCTACCGCTCCGTGCAGGTCTCCCGGCAGGCCCGGGACGGCGCGATCTGCGTCGGCAGCTGCGCCATCTACCGGCGTGCCGCGCTGGACGAGAACGGCGGCACCACGCTGATCGAGCACTCCGAGGACGTGCACACCGGCTTCGACCTCCGCCGCCTCGGCTGGGGCCTGAAGTACGTGCCGCTGGCGCTGGCCACCGGCGTCTGCCCGGACACCGCGGGCGCCTTCTACAACCAGCAGTACCGCTGGTGCTCCGGTTCGATGAGCCTGCTCGGAAGCCGCAAGTTCTGGGACACCAAGCTCCGTTGGAGCAGCCGGCTCTGCTACATGTCCGGGTTCTTCTACTACATCCACACCGCGATCTTCATCTTCCTGGCGCCGGTGATCCCGCTCGTGCTGCTGATCTGGCACCCGGAGATGTTCCTGGTCGAGCGGCTCTGGCTGGTGCTGCCCAGCCTGGTGTACACCACGGTGATCTTCCCGCTCTGGCACCGCGTCCCGTACCGCCTGGAAGCCTGGTCCTGCCGGATGATGTACGGCTGGGCACACTTCTTCGCCATCTGGGACATCCTGCGCCGCAAGCGGATGTCCTGGCAGCCGACCGGCTCCAGCACCGCCAAGAAGAACCGCACCCGCCGGCTGTGGCTGGGCCTGTCCGTCTGGGGCGGCGGCACCGCGCTCGCCTGGGTGGGCACCGCCGTGTGGCGCATCGTCACCGGATACCCGCCGGACTACGCCCTGGTGCTTGCCTCCGGGCTGTTCTACGCCCTGGTCGTCGGCCGCACCCTCCTCCAGCCCCGAAGCGAGAAGGCCGCGTGAATCCGACCTACCGAGCCAGAACCGCCACCTGCCTGCTGCTGGCAGGCCTGCTCGCCCTGCTGCCCGGCTGCACCCGCTCCGGCCCGTCCGCCGGCCACGACGCGTTCGGCCCCGGCGACACCCAGGTCGCCTCCGCCGACCCCAGCCAGGCCCCGGCCGACACGACCCCGCTGCTGCAGCCCGCGAAGAAGTACTTCGGCGTCGCCCTGGACGGCGCCCCGGCCTCCATGGACCCGGTGCAGAAGTACACCGAGATGGTCGGCAAGCAGCCCAACCTCATCGAGAACTACGCCAGTTGGGGCGACCAGTTCGACTCCACCGGCGTCCGGCTCAGCTGGCAGAACGGCGCCCTGCCGTACATCGCCTGGGAGCCCTACAAGACCCCGCTGGCCGACATCGCCAAGGGCAACTCGGACGCCTACATCAAGACGTTCGCCACCGCGGTGCAGAAGACCAACGTCCCGGTGGCGATCAGCTTCGCCCACGAGATGAACGCCCACTGGTACGACTGGGGCACCAAGACCAACAGCGCCGAGGACTTCGTCGGGGCGTGGCGCCGGATCCACGACATCTTCCAGGACCGCGGCGCGTCCAACGTCATCTGGGTGTGGAGCCCGAACATCATCAACCCGGTGAAGAGCGTCGCCCTGCAGCCGTACTACCCCGGCGACGGCTACATCGACTGGGTCGGCATGATCGGCTACTGGACCGAGTGCTGCGACAAGAACTTCGATCAGGTCTACGGGCCGACCATGGATCAGATCCGCGGCTTCAGCAGCAAACCGTTCATCATCAGCGAGACCGCCGCCGAACCCGGCAAGAAGGCCTCCTCCTTCGTCGACGAGCTGTTCAGCGGTGTGGAGAAGCACCCGGACGTCCTCGGCTTCATCTGGTTCAACATCAGCAAGCGCGCCGACTGGCGGCTGGAGAAGACGCCCAGTTCCCTGGCCGCCTTCAAGCAGCACGCCGCCGACCCGCAGTACGGCTTCGATCCGAGAAAACCCTGATGACGCAGCAGCGCGACGACGCAATCACCTCGCAGGCCCCGGCCGACCAGCAGGATCGCTACCCCGCGGAGCAGAACTTCGGCTGGTTCGGCGGGAGCCACCCGGCCGAGCCGCAGGAGCAGCAGCAGGAGCAGCAGCAGGAACCGGAGGCGGCTCCGGAGCCGAAGGCGCCCGAACCCGGCTACACCCTGCCCGACGTCCCCGACGTCGGCTGGGACCCGCTGCCGAGCAGCCGCCGCACCTGGGTCAGCCGCCTGGTCCTGCTCGGCATCCTGCTCGCCCAGGCCCTGCTGACGCTCCGTCTGAGCAACAGCGCCTTCGAGGACGAGGCGCTGTACCTGTACGCCGGCCACCTCCAGCTGCACCACCTGAACGGCGGCGCCCCGCTGCCGGACTCGTTCGCCGCGTACTTCTCCGGCTCGCCGCTGCTGTACCCGCCGCTGGCCGCCGCATTCGACACCTGGTTCGGCCTGGCCGGAGCCCGCGGCCTGTCGCTGGGGTTCATGCTGGGCACCACCGCGCTGCTGTACATGATGACCCGCCGGCTGTTCAACGAGCGGGTCGCGCTGGTCGCAGCGGGCTGCTTCGCGGTCACCCAGTCCACCCTGTTCATGGGTGCGCTGGCCACCTACGACGCCGCCGCGCTGTTCCTGATCGCAGTGGGCGCCTGGCTCGCGGTGCGCACCGCCCGGAACGGCTGGTGGCTGAGTGCCCTGACCATCCCGCCGGTGCTGGTGCTGGCCGTCGCCGTCAAGTACGCCGCGCTGATGTACGCCCCGATCGTGGTGGCGCTGGCCTGCCTGGCCGCCGTGCCGTACCACGCCTGGCGGTCGCTGCTGCGGGCGTTCCTGATCCCGGCCGTCGCGGTCGGCGGCGCCTACACCGCGCTGCGCCTCACCGGCTCGGACATCCTCAAGGGCCTGCAGTCCACCACTACCGGCCGCGCCACCGGCCACGGCGTCCGGCTGGACATGCTCCGCGACTGCGCCGAGTGGGGCGGCCTGCTGTTCGCCCTGGCGCTGCTGGGCACCGTGCTGTACGCCCTCAAGGGCCGCATGAGCGAGGCCCCGACCATGCACGCCGTCCGGGTGCCGCGCCGGCTGTGGCGGATCCTGATGGGCCTGCTGCTGACCAGCACCGCGGTGCTCGCACCGGCCTACCAGATCTGGATCCACGAGAGCGTCTCGCTGCACAAGCACATCGGCTACGGCCTGTTCTTCGCCGCCCCGATGGCCGCCCTGGGCATCACCCGCGTGGTCGGCTCGCACTTCCGGCACCCGCAGCTGGGCATCCTCGCCTGGGTCGTCCTGCTGGTCCTCGGCATGGTGCAGTCCAACAGCCTGTACCACGCCTGGCCGAACTCCACCCAGCTGATCGCCACCCTGGACCGGCAGCTGGTGCCCAACGGCCACTACCTGGTCGAGGCGAACTCGGTACCCCGCTACTACCTGCAGGACAAGGTCGAGTTCGGCCAGTGGACGTCGACGTACACCATCAGTTACCAGACCAAGGACAAGAAGGTCGTCACCGGCGAGGCGGGCTTCAAGGCCGCTCTCACCGACGGCTACTTCGACGTCGTGGTGTTCGACAAAACGGTCACCGGCGCGCTCGACGAGAAGCTCGTCAAGCAGCTGCGCGCCGAGGGCAAGTACCGCCTGCTGGTCAGCATCCCGTACCACAACACGTACGGCAGCGGCTTCTACCAGGTATGGATCCCGGTGAAGAAGAACCCTGCCGCGCAGCAGCAGCCGCAGCCGTAGGCATGTGGCGCAACAGTCGGGGGGGGGGGGGGGGGGGGGGGGGCCCCCCCCCCCCCCCCCCCCCCCCGCCGCCCCCCCCCCCCCCACCCACACCACCCCCCCCCCCACCACCCCCACGCACCCCCCCCCCCCCCCCCCCCGCCGCCGCCCCCCCACCACCCAC
>NZ_JBICXW010000028.1:0-81930 GCF_043200475.1 Kitasatospora sp. NPDC048407
TTGGCCGCCCCGGGACCGTCCACACAGATTGCGTGTCCGGTGCTCCCTGCCGAGCGACCAGTGAACACTACGCCGGATCCGCCCCAGGCGCAAACCTCGCAGCCTCCGCCGGCGTCTGCGGGCGAAGGCTGCGGGCAACCCAAGTGCCGGCGTCAGCCCTTAGCGCCGGCGTCAGCCCTTCGCGGCGCGCCGGGCCCGGATCGCCGCCTGTCGTTCGTCGAACCGGGTGGCCTGGGCGGCGAGGCCGTCGAGCATCAGGCCGAGCTCCGTCTGGGCCCGGACGCCGTCCGGTCCGAAGCCGCTCATCTCCATCACCTTGAGGTGGCGCAGCACGGGGAGCAGCACGTCGTCGAGGTGGACGCGGAGGTTGTAGACGCCGTCGACGGCGATCCGTGCGGCGGCTCGTTCGAAGCCGGGCATGCCGTGGCCGGGCATGCGGAAGTTGGTGACGACCTCGTTGACGGCCTGCATGGCCTGGTCGGGGGCGAGTTCGAAGGCGGCCTTGAGAAGGTTCCGGTAGAAGATCATGTGCAGGTTCTCGTCGTTGGCGACCTGCGCGAGCATCCGGTCGCAGACGGGGTCGCCCGAGGCGTGTCCGGTGTTGCGGTGGGAGATGCGGGTGGCGAGCTCCTGGAAGGCGACGTACGCGACGGTGTGGAGCGGCGAGTGCCGGTTGTCGGAGACGAAGCCGTTCTGCATGTGGGTCATGCGGGCGCGCTCGAGTTCCACGGGGTCGACGGCGCGGGAGGCGATGAGGTAGTCGCGCAGCACCATCGAGTGCCGTGCCTCTTCTGCTGTCCATTGGTGCACCCAGGTGCCCCAGGCGCCGTCGCGGCCGAAGAGCGTCGCGATCTCGTGGTGGTAGCTGGGCAGGTTGTCCTCGGTCAGCAGGTTCACCACGAGCGAGACCCGGCCGACTTCGGTGAGCGGCGACTGCTCTATTGACCATGCTTCGCCGCCGAGCGGCCCGTCGAAGTCCCGTCCGCGGCTCCAGGGGACGTACTCGTGGGGCATCCACTCCTTGAAGACGCTCAGGTGGCGGTTGAGTTCGCGCTCGACCACCTCTTCCAGGTCGTGCAGGAGGCGGGCATCGGTCCACTGGGCCGGGGAGGAGGTGCTGCTCACGGGTCCAACTCTCGATCGACGAACAAACCTACGGTCCCGTAGGTAACGCAACCGTAGGTTGGCGACCCCGACGCTGTCTGGGGCCATTCGGCCCCATTCGTCGTGGCCGGTGAGGACCATCTGCGCGGTCGGTGAGGACCACCGGCGAGAACCACCCGGACGCGAGCCGCATCGCCCGCGCGGTGACCGATCGTGACTGATTCAATGCGCACGGTGCTCAGTCGTGATGCGCACGACGCCCGGATACAAGGAGAGAACTCCCATGTCACGTGTGTTCACCAAGGCGGTCGGCCTCGCCGCCGTCGGCGCGGTGGCGATCGCCACCGCGCAGCCCTCGCAGGCCGCGGCCCCGACGGGCTCGCCGGTCCGCGCGGCCGCCGCGGACCGGGCCTACTTCGTGATGACCGACGTCACGCGTGAGGAGTTCGTCATCGAGCTGACGAAGAGTGAGGAGATCGAGCACGCCCGGAGGCTCATCAGCGGGGAGACCACCGACCGTCCGCATGTGATGGCGCGGATCGTCCCGCGGCCGGCTCCGTACAACCCCCGCTGGAGCTATCACACCAACCCCGAGAGCACGGAGTTCTTCGACTTCGCCACCGAGGTCTGCGACGCGACCATTCCGTATGTCGAGGAGCACCTCGACGAGGCCGGTGGCGCATTCCTGCCCGGTTACCGCTGGTGCGACTGGTCCTCGCGCCTGGTCAGGGAAATTCCCGTCCGGTAGTCGTCGGCGCCGCCGTCACAGCGCTGGTTCTCCGCAGGGCTGTTGGGGTCGACTGTCACGGTCGGCCCCGTCCTCGCAGGAGCTGCCCCTTCCCGATACCGGTGCGGTACCGATGTGATACCGGCCTGATACCGGGACTTTGCCGACGGCGGGTCAGGTCATTGCCGACGACAGGTCGGTCATTGCCGTCGCCCGGACATATCCAAGGTCTTGTCTGGTGCAGGTCAATCGGCGAGGCTTGGGCTCGCAACGCTCTGTTCGCCCAGACAGTCTGGATATGGAGAGCCGATGCCCCACCCAACCGGAACGGCCGCCGAATCACAGCGGCAGCAAATACGGCGCACCAGGCGCATCATCCACGTGTTGACTGCGGTCTCGATGCTTTTCTCGGCCGCCGTCTTAGGCACCCGGGCCCTCGCGGCCCCGGCGCCGACCGATCCGCCGCAGCCGCCGACGACCGCCCAGCAGGAGCAGGGGATGCGGACGGGTGACCCGTTCCGCGATCCCGTGACGGCCGACGCGACCGGCGACAACCAGAACCTCAACATCACGCTGGACGTCGGCCAGAGCGTGTTCGACGTGTCCGGCCGCCCGGTGGCCGGGCAGGTCTACAACAACGGCACGGTCGTCGCGCCCACGCTGAAGGTCTCCGCCGGGTCGACCGTCACCATCAAGCTGGTCAACCGGCTGCCGGTCGCCACCAACCTGCACTTCCACGGCATGCACGTCTCGCCGACGGACGACTCCGACAACTCCTTCAGCTGCGTCTCCCCCGGCGCCACCATCACCTACCGGCTGGCTGTCCCGGCCGATCATCCCCAGGGCACGTTCTGGTACCACAGCCACGCCATGGGCACGATGTGCGCGGCCAACGGGGCCCACAACATGTCCGACATGGCCTTCGAACCGGGCCAGACCCAGAACCAGATCTTCGCCGGCCTCTCCGGCGCCATGATCGTCGGGGACAACCGCAGCCTGCTGCCGGTCGGCCTGCGCAACGCCACCGCGCACACCCTCGTCCTCAAGGACGCCCAGATCGACGCCGCCGGGCGCATCGTGCAGAACACGATCAGCCCGGCCAATCCCACCGTGCGGCTGGTCAACGGGCAGCTCCGGCCCACGCTGACGCTGAAGCCGAACGAGACCCAGCTGTGGCGGCTGGTCAACGCGGGGGCCGACATCCCGTACCAACTCCGGCTCGACGGCTACCGGTTCACCGTCGTCGCCGAGGACGGCATTCCGGTCGCGCAGGTGAGCACGCGCGACACCCTGGTGCTGCCGCCGGGCAAGCGCTTCGACGTCCTGGTCACCGCCTGCGCGGTGCCGGGCCAGGCGGTGCTGCACACCACGACCTACACCAACGGTCCGCAGGGCGGCACCTATCCGGACACCCA
The DNA here is from genome assembly GCF_043200475.1 of Kitasatospora sp. NPDC048407. Lineage (NCBI taxonomy): Bacteria > Bacillati > Actinomycetota > Actinomycetes > Kitasatosporales > Streptomycetaceae > Kitasatospora > Kitasatospora sp. NPDC048407. The sequence goes on from NZ_JBICXW010000028.1 coordinate 3,247, forward strand.
GCTGGCCACGATCAAGGTCGACGGCTGGCCCGTCACCCGCCAGCCGGCCGTCACCGGCGCCATCCCCGGTGCCCCGGCCGACCTCGCCCCGGCCGCCGTCGCGGGCCGCCGGACGGTCGAGCTCGGCGAGCTCCAGGAGGGCGACAACTTCTACTTCGTCCTCAATGGGCGGAAGTTCGCAGCGGACAGCTCGCTCTTCGACACCCCGGCCCGGCTCGGGACCGTCGAGGAGTGGACGATCGTCAACACCACCGAGGAGAACCACCCCTTCCACCTGCACACCAACGCGTTCCAGGTGATGTCCGTGAACGGGGTGCCGCAGCCCTACACGCACCGCGAGGACACCGCCATGGTGCCCGCCTCGTCCGGCGGGGTGCCGGGGAAGATCGTGATCCGGATCCCGTTCGCCGACTACCCGGGCAAGTGGATGTTCCACTGCCACATCGCGGCCCACGAGGATCTCGGGATGATGAGCTACCTCGACGTCGTGCGCTGAGGCCCCGTCAAAAAGACAACCGCCGCCCGGCCCGTGGGAGGTTCCACGGGCCGGGCGGCGGGCGTCCACGGGGGTTCAGGTCTTCTGCGGGTCCGCGGTCTTCAGGAGCGGGGGCACCGCCTCGTCGGAGTCGGCGCTCCCGGCGCCGGTGCCGGGCGGCACCGAGCGGAGCAGCAGGGGCGCCATCAGGACGGCCAGCGCGGTGAGCACCAGACAGATGGTGCTGACGTACTGGAGTGCGTGGGTGAAGGCCTCGCGGGCGGTGGACAGCGCCTGGGCGCCGACCTCCTGCGGCAGGCGGGAGACCTCGGCGACGGCGGAACCGATGGTGTCGCGGATGGCGGACTCCGACTCCGGGGAGAGCCCGTCGGACGCGAGGCCGTCGGCGACCTGGGTGCGGTAGACGGCCGTGCCGACGCTGCCCAGGATCGCGATGCCGGTGCCGAGGCCGATCTCCTGGAGCGTCTCGGAGACGGCGGAGATCGCGCCGGCCCGTTCCGGCGGTGCGGAGGCGATCATCATGTCGGTGCCGAGCGCGATGGTGGGCGCCACACCGAAGTTGAGCAGTCCGAGCGCGACCATGACGGTGACCAGGCCGCTCCCGGCGGAGACCTGGGTCAGCACGCCGAAGCCGACCAGGGCGATCGCCAGGCCGATGGTCATCACGTACGCCGAGCGCATCCGGGTCAGCGCGAGCGGGGCGAGCAGCGAGCCGACCACGCCACCGATGCTGGCGGGCAGCGAGCTCAGGCCGGCCTTCAGCGGGGACAGCCCGACGACCATCTGCAGGTACTGGGCGACGAACAGCTGCGAGCCCGACATCACGAACAGGGCGATGCCCATGGTGGTCATGGAGGCGGAGAAGCTGCGTTCGCGGAACAGCTTCAGGTCGATCAGCGGGTGGCTCAGCCGGCGCTGCCGGACGGCGAACACCGTGCCGGTGGCGAGGCCGAGGAGGAGCGCCGCGACGGACAGCGGCGCGAAGCCGTCGGCGGCGAGCTTCTTCAGGCCGAAGACGGTGGCCAGCAGGGCGAGGGTCAGCAGGCCGACGCTGGCGAGGTCGATCCGGCCGGGGTTCGGGTCGCGGTACTCGGGCAGCAGGATCGGGCCGAGGATCAGCAGCAGGACCATCGCGGGCACGCCCAGCAGGAAGACCGAGCCCCACCAGAAGTGTTCCAGCAGCGCGCCGCCGACCAGCGGGCCGATCGCGCCGCCGACCAGGAAGCAGGCGATCCAGATGCTGAAGGCCAGGGCGCGCTGCTTGGCGTCGAAGAACATGTTGCGGATCAGCGACATCGACGACGGCATCAGGGTCGCCCCGGCGATGCCCAGCAGGGCCCGGCTGAGGATCAGCATCTCGGTGTTCCGGGAGAACGCCGTGAGCAGCGAGGCGGCGCCGAAGCCGGCGGCGCCGAGGAGGAGCAGGCGACGGCGTCCGATGCGGTCGCCGATGGTGCCTGCGACGATCAGCAGGCCGGCTATCAGGAAGCTGTAGATGTCGACGATCCACAGCAGTTGGAGTCCGCTGGGGTGGATGTCGGCGCTGAGGTGCGGCACCGCGAGGTGGAGCACGGTGTTGTCGAGGGTGATGAGCAGCGCGGGTAAGGCGAGGACGCCGAGGGCCGTCCACTCGCGCATTCCGGCACGCTTCACGGGCGGCTGGGATGTCGAAACGGGAGTCATATGAGCAGCCTATTCACTCGTGAACCACGTCATGTCCGGTTGAGCCCGAAGTGGCTGAGGAACGGCGCCGACCCGTCGATCGTCGGTAAATGTGGTGAAAAGTCCAGCACAAGGCGCCGTCTTTTGAAAGGATCGTGGCGTCATTGGCCGGCCCGTCGATGACGGACGCGGGCCTGGTTGTTCTAATGGACGAGGAAGTCAATGGAACTCGACACATCGGCACCGGACCTTCACGGAAAAATCGCGTTGGTCGCGGGTGCCACCCGGGGAGCCGGGCGGGCCATCGCCGTTCAGCTCGGCGCGGCGGGCGCGACGGTCTACGTCACCGGCCGCACCACCCGGGAGAAGCAGTCGGAGTACAAGCGCTCCGAAACGATCGAGGACACCGCTGACCTGGTCACCGCGGCGGGCGGCAAGGGCATCGCGGTGCCCACCGACCACCTGGTGCACGAGCAGGTCCGGGCGCTGGCCGAGCGCATCGACGCCGAGCAGGGGCGGCTCGACGTGCTGGTCAACGACGTCTGGGGCGGGGAGAAGCTGTTCACCTTCGACCAGTCGGTCTGGGAGCAGAACCTGGACAACGGGCGGCGGTTGTTCGAGCTGGGCGTGCAGACCCACGCGATCACCAGCCACTTCATACTGCCGTTGCTGGTGCGCAACCCGGGCGGACTCGTGGTCGAGATGACCGACGGGACGGCCGAGTACAACGAGACGCACTACCGCAATTCGTTCTTCTACGACATGGTCAAGAACGCCGTGGTGCGGATGGCCTTCGCGCTCGCGCACGAGCTGAAGCCGCACGGCGGGACGGCGGTGGCGCTCACCCCGGGCTGGATGCGTTCGGAGATGATGCTCGAAACCTTCGGCGTCACCGAGGAGAACTGGCGCGACGCGCTGGCGGTGGAACCGCATTTCTGCATTTCGGAGAGCCCGGCGTTCGTCGGCCGTGCGGTCGCCGCGCTGGCCGGTGACCCGGACGTCGCCCGCCGGAACGGCAAGTCCGTCTCCAGTGGGCAGCTGGCCCGCGAGTACGGCTTCACCGACCTCGACGGCTCGCAGCCCGACTGCTGGCGGTACCTGGTCGAGGTCCAGGAGGCCGGCAAGCCGGCCGACCCGGCCGGCTACCGGTAACCGGCAGGCGGTACCGGTAACCGCCACGCGGTGCCGGTGCCGCCCAACTCCCGCCATCAGGAAGGGAGTCGGGCGGCACCGGCTCGGCAGCACCGAATCAGGCGCCGCGCGTCGCGACGATCACCAGGTACCCGATGTCCGGGCTGGCCGCCGCGCGTCGCATCAGGTCGATGTACTGGTCGACCGGTTCCGGGCCGTCGATCCGGGCGAGTTCCTCGCGCCGGGCCGCAACGGCGTCGGCCATGATCGAGCCGGTCCGGACCACCTTGTCGCTGATGTCGCGGATCTCGACGTCGACGAACCCGTTGCCGGCCAGCAGCCCGGCGTACTCGTCCGCCGTGGCGTACGGGCTGACGTGGTAGGCGGCACGGATCTCGTCCAGCACCTTGCGGCCCTCGGGGCTCATCGGCGGGCGCTCGACGGTGTCGGCGATCACCAGCCGCCCGCCGGGGCGCAGCACCCGGGCGGTCTCGGCGAGGGCCCGGTTCCGGTCCGGCACGTGGAGCAGCGATTCGAGCGCCCACGCGCCGTCGAACGAGCCGTCCTCGAACGGAAGGTCCGTCACGTCGGCGTTGCGGAAGGTGGCCACGTCCGAGCGGCCGGCCTCCTTGGCGCGTTCGTTGGCCTGCTCCACCTCGACGTCGGCGATGGCGATGCCGGTGACGCGCACGTCCCTGGCCGCGACGAGCTGGAGCGCGGGCTTGCCGACGCCGCAGCCGATGTCGAGGATCGCGGCGCCGGGGGCGGGGTCGAGCAGGGTGACCATCAGGTCGTTCAGCCGGGCGGTGGCGACCTCGACGGTGCTGGTGTCGGCGTCGTCCTCCCAGTAGCCGTAGTGCAGGTTCTCGCCCCACACGTTGTTGAGAACCTGGGCGAGCCCTTCGTAGAAGCTCGCGACGCCTTCAACACCCGATAATTCCGCAGCCATCTTGGTCTCCCTGTCGTATCTGTGGCACTGTGCCCCCGGCAATTTCGAACCGGCCGGTGACACCGCGGCGGCCGTGGCGGCCCGCGGCCCGCGGTGGAAGAACGGCCGGGAATCCCCCCGGGGTTGATCGGAATCCTGCCCTCGCGCAGGAGCAAACTCAAGACCCGGACAGTGCCGGTGCCGATCAGACGGGTCGGATCGACAGGGCGTGGCGGAACACATTGCGCGGGTCATAGGTGTTCTTGACCTGTTGCAGACGTGCGTAGTTCGAGCCGTAGTACAGCGTGGACCACGGGGTGCCGGAGGTGTTCCACGCCGGGTCGGCGAGGTCGGAGTCCGCGTAGTTGATGTACGCCCCGGCGTTGATGGCGTTGGGCGCCGGAACGCCGCCGGTCGTGGCGTAGACGTCCCGGTAGATGTTGCGGATCCACGCCGTGTGGACGGCGTCCTCCGCCGCGGTACGCCAGATGCCGGGGGTGAAGTAGACGCGCAGGATCGAGTCGCGGTGCGAGTAGGCGGTGGCGTCCGTGGCGACGCTGTTGATCTTCCCGCCGACGGCGGCCAGGTTCACCTGGGCGCCCGGGTTACTGATCGAACTGTCCGTCAGGTACTGGTAGATCGTTCCTATCTGCGCGTCGGTGTAGCTCTTCTTCAGGTCCGCGGTCTTGTCCTTCTGCCGCCCGGCGCCGCCCCAGTACCAGTTGTCCCGGTCGAGCCACGCCAGCGAGTACTTCTCGTCCGAGGCGACCGTGAGGGCGGCGCCCGCGGTGACGGTCGCGAAGAACGCGTCGAGCATGGCCTCGCCGCCCACGACGGTGTCCTCGATGCCGGCCATCAGGCCGATCACGCCGGCCGCCTGGTGCGAGGCGGAGAGCGACGCCCAGATCTGGACGCCCGGCGTCCCGGGGGCGCTGTTGTACTCGAACCACTGGCTGTAGTTGCGGACGAGGGTGGTGAACGCCTGCTTCGACAGGTTGTTCCACGACCACTGCACGTTCCGGACCTTCTGGTTCCCGGCCCGGGGCATGATCTTGCTCGGGTCGGTGGAGGTCACGCCCGGCGAGCGCAGCCAATACCGCGTCACCACACCGAAGTTGCCGCCGCCACCGCCGGTGTGCGCCCACCACAGGTCCCGGTTCGGGTCGTTGGCCTCACGCGTCGCCACGATGGTGCGGGGCAGCCCGTCGGCGCCGACCACGACCACCTCGACGGCGTAGAGGTGGTCGACGGCGATCCCGTGGATCCGGGAGTAGAAGTTGTAGCCGCCGCCGAGGATGTGCCCGCCGAGGCCCACGTCCGAGCAGCCCGCGGACGGGATCTGCACGCCCCATCCCATGAAGAGGGTGTGCTGCGTCGGCGACACGATCGCGCCCGGTCCCACGCAGAACGCGTTGCGAGAGGCGTCGTAGTAGACGTCCGACATCTGGGAGAGATCAATCAATTCCTTGATGTCGGAGTTCGCCGTGAAGTTCTCCAGGCAGTGGCCCCCGGAGCGCACCGCGACGCGCCGGCCGGCCGCGACAGCGTTGCCGAGCGCGGTGGCGACGTGGTCCTTGGTGGTCGCGATGGTCACCCGGTCCGGCTGGCCGACGAACCGGGTGTTGTGCGCGCGCAGGAAGCTGTCGTACCGGGCGTCCCCGGGCTGAACGAGGGTGGACCCGAACGGCGGTGTGCAGGCTCCCGCGGCGGCTGCGGGCCCGGCGCCGGCGACGAGGTCCGCCGTGACCAGGCCGGCCCCGGCGATGGCGGCGGCACCGGTGAGAAGTCCCCGGCGGCTCAATCCAGACATGGCTGCGACTCCTTGCTGTGTGGTGACGTTCCTGTGGTGACGTTCCTGTGTGGTGACGTTCCTGTGGCGACGTTCCTGTGGTGACGTTCGTGATGGCGGATGAGAGGTGCGGCGGCGGTCAGCGCCGGCGGGCCGTGATCACGGCCATGCCGCTGGGCAGGACCTTCGTCTCCTCGGCCTCCAGTCCGGCGTCGGCGAGCAGTGCGGCGAAGGCGGCGCGAGTGCGTTCGCGCCCTCCGGAGGCACCGAAGAGGGAGAGCATGTAGAGGTCCATGACGGCGGGCAGCCGGTGCGGTACGGACTGCCCGGTGCCCGGGTCGACCGTGGTGGCGTCGGTGACGAGGTCGACGATCATCAGGCGGCCGTGGTCGGGCATCGCGGCGGCGCAGGTGCGCAGGATGTCCGTCGCCCGGTCCTGGCCCCAGTCGTGCAGGATGTGGCTGAGGATGTACAGGTCCGCGCCCGGCGTGACGTGCGCGAAGAAGTCCCCGGCGACGGCCGTGCAGCGGCGGGTGAGGCCCTCCTCGGCGATCCGCTTCTCAGCGAGCGGGACGGTGCCGGGCAGGTCGAGGACGGTGCCGGTGCTTCCCGGGGTGCGCTTGAGGAGTTCGCACAGCAGGTGGCCGTTGCCGCCGCCCACGTCGACGATCCACGGGTAGCGTTCGAAGCCGACCGCGTCGAAGACCTCGTCCAACTCCAGCCGCAGGCCCGCCTCCTGGGAGCGGTCGAACACCTCGCGGCGGTCGGGCCGCTGTTCCAGGTGGTCGAAGAGGTCGCGGTCGAAGTGCCGGCGGAACGCCGAATCGCCGGTCCGGACGGTGTGTTCGAGGTCGGTCCAGGTCAGGCCGACCTCCTGCGCGAGCAGCAGGGCGGTGGGCTGCGCGGTGCCGGGGGTGGTCGGCAGCAGGGTGGCGCCGAAGGGCGTCAGGGAGTAGCTGCCGTCGGTCCCCTCGGCGAGGACGCCGAACGGCACCAGGCCGCGCAGCAGGCGGTCCAACGCGACCGGGTGGGCGCCGAGTTGGTCGGCCAGCTGCTCGGCGGAGCGGGCCCGGCCGGCCAGCGCCTCGGGGACGCCGAGGCTGACGGCCGTGCAGAGCGTGCGCGACACGAGCTGGCCGTAGAGCAGCATGCGCATCCGGGTGGCGTTGTCGTGCGTCGTGGGGTCGAGCATGCCGTCACCTCGATCAGGGGGATGGGGACTTGGGTACGGCCGGGCCGGGGCCGCCCCGGGCGGGCGGCCCCGACGGATCCGGGCTTCGGGCGGGCGGTGGCTACTTGGTCGCCACGATGACGCCGTGCGGGGTCCAGCCCGGGAACGCGATGCGCTCGACGGTGCTGAAACCGGCGTCGAGCAGGCACTTCTCGTGCTGCGCCCAGGAGTAGATCATCCCGCCCTCGGCCGGGATCGCGGCGAAGTAGACGCTGTCCAGGGCGGCGACCACGGGGCCGTCGCCTTCGTCGTTGGACATCGAGTTGAAGATCACCAGCTGGCCGCCCGCGGGCAGGGCGTCGTAGGCGCGGCGGAGCAGCTCGGTGTTCTCGTCCAGCGTCCAGATGACCAGCTGGTGGGCGAACATCACCACGTCGCAGCCGGTGGGCAGCGCGTCGACGAACATGTCGCCGGTGATCACCGAGACCTGGTCGCTGACGCCGGCCTGGGCGATCTTCTTCTCCGCGATGGTGCCGGAGGCGGGGATCTCGAAGACCGTGACCTTCAGGTCCGGGTTGGCCTTGGCCAGCGCGATCGCGTTGACCGCGTCGCCGCCGCCGCAGTCCAGCAGGTGCTTGCGGCCGGACAGGTCGAGCTCGGTCACCAGGTGCTTGTTCGCCAGCTCCGACCAGGACCGCATGTACTTGTAGAAGACCTGCTCCATGTGCGGGTTCTCGGCCAGCCGGTGGTACAGGTCGCGACCGGAGCCGCGGACCCGGCGCAGGCCGACGTTGCGGTTCTCGCGCAGCGAGTCGGTGAAGTCGAGCTGGCCTTCGTAGACGATGTACTGCTCGAACGCGACGGTGTCCTTGAAGCGCTCCCAGTCGCCCTCGTCCATCAGGTCCAGGACGACCTGGGCGAGGCGGTAGCGGCCGTTCTCCTTGACGACGATGCCGAGGGAGGTGCAGCCGAGCAGCAGGATCTCGACCGCGCGGTCCTGGAGTTCGAGCGCGTCGCGGATCTCCTCGCGGGTGAGGTCCGTCCGCTCGGCGAGCAGGTCGGGCAGGCCCAGTTCGCAGGCGGCGTTGAGGTACTGGAAGGCCGCGTGGCCGAAGAGGATCCGGGACAGGCCGTCCATGTCCAGTGCGGGGACGGAGGTGGTGCCGTGCGTTTCGGGCGCGGTGGTGGTCATGGATACCTTGCCTTTCGGGGACGGGTCGGAACTGCTCGGGTCTTGTTGATCGGATCGGATCGGGTCGGGTCACGCGTCCGGGGCGTCCGGGAGCGAGCCCGCCCGGAGGCGGTGGAACTGCTCGATGACGCCCACCGCGGGGCGGCTCGAGCGGCTGGTGGCGAGGAGACTCGGCGACTGGCGGCCCACGAAGTGCTCGCACACGCCCTTGTGCGCGTCGTAGGTGTCGTCCAGCGCCGACCGGAAGTCCGCCAGGGTCTCCGGGCGGCGGGCGGCCAGCCAGGACCACGCGTCCCGGGAGTCCGTCAGGTCGGCCACCAGGGCCTCGTGGTCGCGCCAGCGCAGTCCGCTCATCTGCGGGGGTGCGACCGGCGGCATCAGGGTGGGCCGGATCTCGGCCTGGTACTGGTCCGCCGTGGCGTCCCCCGCGAAGCGCAGGGCGGCCCGGCAGGCCCGCATCACCCGGGTCGCCACGGCGGCTGCGGTGGCGGCGAGTTCCTCGTCGCCGGCGTCCGCGGCGGCCCGCAGGCTGCGCAGGGCGATGGTGCCGCCCTGCGCGAACACCATGAACACGTGGTGTCCGCGCACCCAGCGCCGCAGGCCGTCCAGCGGCGCCGGCTCGCCGGGGCTGTCGGGCTCGGGCGTGGCGAGCTGCGCGGGGAGGCGGGCCGGGTCGGCCAGCCAGCCGTGCAGGACGTCGAAGCCGTCGAGCAGCTCGCCCCAGTCGGGTGCGTCGAGGTTGGTGCCCCGCTCGTCGGCCAGTTCCAGGACGCCGAGTTGGGCGTTCAGCAGCGCGGCGGAGAGCAGCGCGACCGGCTCGCCGTGGTGGCGTTCGATGCCGAACGCCAGGTCGTTGTCCCGGTTCGGCCGCGACTCGCGCGGGTCGTCGCCGACCGGGTCGCTCGGCACCGTGCCGAGCAGTTCCCGGGCCGCCCGGGCGGCGGCGTGCAGCCCAGCCGACCCGGCCCGGTTCGCCGGGTCCGCCAGCCGGGCGGCCACCTCGGCCAGCACGGCCGGGCGGGCGGCCACGAGCGCCGGCGCCGAGTCGGGAAGCTCCTCCGGGCAGGCCATCGGGAACGGGACGGTGGCGACCTCGGGCAGGTAGTCCGTCATCGGTTCACCGGGACTTGAGCAGCGGCTTGCCGAGCGGGAGGCGCTTGGCACCGGTCGCGCTGTGCATGGCGCTCGCGAAGATGTACATGCCGAGCGCGATGAACAGGAACATGGTCCCGATGCCGATGTAGACCAGCCACGGGTCGCTGGGCTTCAGCGGGTGGTTGATGGTCTGGTCGATGGCCTGCTCGATGGCGCCGAAGATGACCATCAGCGTGAGCGAGACGACGATGAACAGGAAGGTGAACGCCCGCGGCAGGCGCAGCGTCGTCACCGTCAACAGGATGATCACGATCGCCCAGACCAGCACGAAGTTGGCTGTCGCCTGGCGCTGTTCGACGTTCTCGAAGGTGCCCATCCAGTTGTTGTTCAGCGCGATGCTGAGCACCGAGAAGCTCAGCCAGAACGTCCCGAACAGGCCGTAGACCGCGGCGAACACACCGTCGCCCAGGCGCATCGACCAGGCGGCGGCCATCAGCAGAAGGATCGCGCTGCTGAACACCATGGTCGGCAGCGAGGCCACCAGGGAGTTGGCCGGGATGCTGACGTCCTTCAGGTAGAACGCGAGGGAGAGCGAGCCCAGCAGGAAGCCGCCGAAGCCGATCATCGCGGCCTGGGGCGAACGGGGGCCGGTCGACGACTCGTCCTCCGGTGCGGGGGCGGGCGTCACAGCGGCGGAAACGGAGGCGGAGGCGGATACGACCGCCTCGAGGGTCGGGTTTTCCTGCTTCATCGTCGGTTGTCTCCTGGTCGTGGTCGTCTGGTCGTGGTTCGTCGGGACCGCGGACGTGGTCGAAGCCGCCGGGTGGCAGCAGGTCAGCCGGCGCTGCCGCCGAGGACCCGGCGCACCCGCGGGATCGCCGCCGGGGCCTGCCAGGACGCCGGCTCCGGTAGTCGGCGGGCCAGTTCGGCGAGGACGGGGTGCTCGAAGATCAGGTCGAGCGGGACGTCCGTGCCGGTGCGTGCGGAGAGCCTGGAGGCGACCCGGGTGGCGAGGAGGGAGTGGCCGCCGAGGTCGAAGAAGTCGTCCTCGGCGCCGACCTCGGGGACGCCGAGCAGCTCGCGCCAGATGTCGGCGACCAGCTGTTCGGACGGCGTCTGCGGTGAACGGCCGCTCCGCCTGAGGGAGTTGGGGTCCATGGCCGGGAGTGCGCCGCGGTCGATCTTGCCGTTGGGGAGGAGGGGGAACTCGGGCAGCTCGACGAAGTTGCCCGGGACCATGAACTGGGGAAGCCAGGTACGCGCGTGGGCGGCTATGGCCGCTCGGTCCAGCTCGGCGCCGGCCGGCACGAGGTAGGCGGCGAGGCCGAGGACGCCGGAGGCATCCTCGCGGGCCACCACCACCGCGCCCGCGACATCGGGGTGACGGCGCAGCACCTCCTCCACCTCGCCGAGTTCGACCCGGTGGCCACGCACCTTCACCTGACCGTCGGCCCGGCCCAGGTAGTCCAACTTGCCGTCCGGACGCCAGCGGACGAGGTCGCCCGTGCGGTAGAGCCGGCCACCGTCGGACGCGGGCAGATACCGCTCCGCCGTCAGGCCCGGACGGCCGAGGTAGCCCCGGGTCACACCCGCGCCAGAGAGGTACAACTCCCCCACCGCGCCCAGCGGGACCGGCCGCAGAGCAGCGTCCAGCACCAGCGCCGAGGTGCCGTCGACCGGCACGCCGATCGGGGTGCGAGCATCGGCCGGGTCCGTCGCCGTCCAGGTCGAGTAGGTCGTGTCCTCGCTGGGGCCGTAGAGGTTGTTGACCTTCTCGACGCCCGGGAGTGCGTACAAGTCCCTTACCAGGCCCGGCGCCAGGGCCTCACCCGCCAGGTTCACCCACCGCACGCTGGTCGGCATCGCACCCGCCAGCACCAGCTCACGCGCGGCCGACGGCACGGTGTTCACCAGCGTCAGCCCCGCGTAGCGGGAAGGGTCCGTGACCAGGTCCAGCACCCCGGTCGGCGCCAGCACCGCGCACCCGCCCACCGTCAGCGGCGCGAAGATCTCGAACACCGACAGGTCGAAGGAGACCGAGGTCGCCGCCAGAGTCCCGGCCAGGATCTCCGCCGGGAACACCCGACCGGCCCACGACAGCATCGCCGCCACCTGACGGTGCTCGATCACCACACCCTTCGGCCGACCCGTCGAACCCGACGTGTAAATCACGTACGCCACATCGTCGATCGAACCCACCCGCCCGGGCCGCGAAGCACCCGCCGGCGAAAGCTCGTCCAGCGAACGCAGCACCACCGAGGCACCGGAGTCCGCCACCATGAACGCCACCCGCTCGTCCGGGTAGCCGGGATCCACCGGCACATAACCCGCACCGGACTTCAGCACACCCAGCAGCGCCACGATCAGATCGGACGTCCGGGGCAGGCACACGCACACCAGGTCCCCGGCACCGACACCCTGCTGCCGCAAGGCATTCGCGACCCGGTTCGCCCGCGCCTCCAACTCGCCGTACGTCAGCTCACCGTCAACGGCGCGCACCGCCACCGCACCCGGTGAACGATCCACCTGCGCCTCCACCAACTCCTGCACGCGGCAGCCGCGTTCGGGAGTCGTCGACGCCGTGGTCCAGCCCTGGCGGCGTGCCGTCTCCACCTCGCCCGCCACGTCCAGCTCGGCCAGCGGCGTTCCCGGGCGAGCGGCCAGGGCCTCGATCACGACCGTCAGGCGGTCCGCGATCAGCTGGGCGGTGGACGGCTCGAACAGGTCGGTGTTGAAGACCAGGTGCCCGGTGATCCGGCCGTCCCGCTCCTCCGCCTGGACCACCAGGTCGTACGGCGTGGTGCGGATCGGCATCGGCGCGGGCTCCATCCGCAGGCCCGACAGTTCGTAGCGCGGCGGTGTGCCGTTGACCGCGAGCAGCACCTGGAACAGCGGGCTGCGGCTCCGGTCGCGCGGCGGGCGGACGGCCCGGATCAGCTCCTCGAACGGGATCCGCTGGTGCTCCCGGATTCCGTCGACGGCCTCGCGCGCCGCGCCGAGGGCGTCGGCCAGCGTGCCGTCCGGGGCCAGCGTCAGGCGCAGCGGCACGGTGTCGACCAGGTAGCCGACCACGTCCGCGGTGGCGGGGTGGTCGCGGCCGGCGGCCGGGGTGCCGATGGTCACGGTCGACTGGCCCGCCGCCTTGGCCAGCACGACGGCCAGGGCCGTCGCCAGGACGGTGAAGGCGGTCGTCCCGCCGGCCCGGCACGCGGCTGAAAGGGCGTCGTCGGGCAGCGCCAGAGCAACCCCGGCGCCGTCGTAGGTCTGCTTCGCCGGGCGCGGCCGGTCGGTGGGCAGGTCGAGCGCCGGCGCGCCGGCCAACTGCCCGCGCCAGAAGTCGAGTTCGGCCGGGGCCTCGGCCCGCTGCCAGTCGGCGACGTCCGCGTACTGAACAGCCGGGAGGACGGTGGGCGAGGCCGGTTCGCTGCCGTACAGCGCGGCGATCTCGCGCAGCAGGAGGTCCAGCGACCAGCCGTCGGCGATGACGTGATGCAGGCTCATCACCAGGACGTGGTGTTGCCGCTCAGTACGCACCAGCGTCACGTGCCACAGCGGCCCGGAGGTGGGATCGAAGGCCCGCCGGCTCTCCGCCTCGATCACCGAGCGCCAGTCGGCGGTGTCGACGCTGGTGAGCGGGACCTCCACGGTGGGCGAGACCACCTGGCGCACCTCGCCGTCCACCTCGCGCAGCGACGTCCGCAGCACCTCGTGGCGGCGGGCGAGCTGTTCGAGGGCCGCACGGAACGCCTCCGCGTCCAGGTCGCCGTCGATGTGGACGGCGCCGCGCACGTGATAGGCGAGGTTCGCCCCCGCGTCCAGGCGGCACAGGACCCACAGGCGTTCCTGACCGAGGGAGGCCGGGAGAACAAAGGTGCCGTCGGGGCCCGGGATGCGCGGGACGACCGGGATGGCCTCGCGCTTTCCGCCGGAGACCGGGAGGTGGTCGGCGAGATCGGCAAGGACGGGGTGCTCGAAGACCAGGTGCAGCGGGACGTGGACGTCCAGGGCCTCGCCGAGGCGGTGGGTGAGGCGGGTGGCGAGCAGGGAGTGGCCGCCGAGCTCGAAGAAGTCGTCCTCCGCACTGACCTCCGGGACGCCGAGCAGCTCGCGCCAGATCTCGGCGACCAGCTGTTCGGACGGCGTCTGCGGCGAACGGCCGCTCTGCCGAACGAAGTTGGGGTCCATGGCCGGGAGTGCGCCGCGGTCGATCTTGCCGTTGGGGAGAAGCGGGAACTCGGCCAGCTCCACGAACGCACCCGGCACCATGAACTGCGGAAGCCGGCCACGGACGAACGCCGCAAGCGCAGCAGGGTCGAAGCCCTCGTCGCTGAGCACTACGTAGGCGACCAGACCGAGGACGCCGGAGGCATCCTCGCGGGCCACCACCACCGCGCCCGCGACGTCGGGGTGACGGCGCAGCACCTCCTCCACCTCGCCGAGTTCGACGCGGTGGCCACGCACCTTCACCTGGCCGTCGGCCCGGCCGAGGTAGTCGAGCTTGCCGTCCGGACGCCACCGCACCAGATCACCCGTGCGGTAGAGCCGGCCACCGCCGGACGCGGGCAGATACCGCTCCGCCGTCAGGCCCGGACGACCCAGATAACCCCGGGTCACACCCGCACCCGACAGGTACAACTCCCCCACCGCACCCAGCGGCACCGGCCGCAGACCGGCGTCCAGCACCAACGCCGACGTACCGTCCACCGGCACACCGATCGGCGTCCGCACATCGGCCGGATCCGTCGCCGTCCACGTCGAATACGTCGTGTCCTCGCTCGGACCGTAGAGATTGTTGACCTTCTCCACACCCGACAGCAGATACAAGTCCCGCACCAGACCGGGCGCCAGAGCCTCACCCGCCAGGTTCACCCACCGCACGCTGGTCGGCATCGCACCCGCCAGCACCAGCTCACGCGCCGCCGACGGCACCGTGTTCACCAGCGTGACCCCCGCGTACCGCGACGGATCCGTCACCAGATCCAACACCCCGGTCGGCGCCAGCACCACACACCCACCCACCGTCAACGGCGCGAAGATCTCGAACACCGACAGGTCGAAGGAGACCGAGGTCGCCGCCAGAGTGCCCGCCAGCACCTCCGCCGGGAACACCCGCCCCGCCCACGACAGCATCGCCGCCACCTGACGGTGCTCGATCACCACACCCTTCGGCCGACCCGTCGAACCCGACGTGTAAATCACATACGCGACGTCGTCGATCGAGCCCACCCGCCCGGGCCGCGAAGCACCCGCCGGCGAAAGCTCGTCCAGCGAACGCAGCACCACCGAGGCACCGGAGTCCGCCACCATGAACGCCACCCGCTCGTCCGGGTAGCCGGGATCCACCGGCACATAACCAGCGCCGGACTTCAGCACACCCAGCAGCGCCACGATCAGGTCGGAGGTCCGGGGCAGGCACACGCACACCAGATCCCCGGCACCGACACCCTGCGCCCGCAGCGCGTTCGCCACCCGGTTCGCCCGCGCCTCCAGCTCCCCGTACGTCAGCTCACCGTCAACGGCACGCACCGCCACCGCACCCGGCGAACGATCGACCTGCGCCTCCACCAACTCCTGCACGCACAACGGCGATCCGGCCACGTCGGGCGCAGTCGCCAGCGCCTCGCGCCGCGCCGCCTCCACCGCGCCGGCCACGTCCAGTTCGGTGACCGACAGGTCGGGGCAGTCGGCCAGTGCGGCCACGGCGGCGGCCAGCCGTTCGGGGAACAGTTCGGCGGTGGAAACGGAATACAGGTCGGTGTTGTAGGTGAGGTGGCCGGTGATGGCGGCCTCCCCGCGCTCCAGGTGCAGCGAGATCTCGAACTGGGTCTCTGCAGGCGGGAGTTCGAGCCGGTCGACGCGCAGGCCGGGGAGGTCCAGCGCGCGGGCCGGGGTCTCGTTGACGGCCAGCATGACCTGGAAGAGCGGGCTGCGCCCCTGGCCGTGCGAGGCGGTCCGCGCGGTTCGGACGATCTCCTCGAACGGCGTCCCGGCGTGCCGGTGCGCCGTCATGAGGGCTTGGTGGGTGTCGCGCAGAGCAGTGCCGAGGGTGGCGGCGGGGTCCAGCGAGCAGCGCAGCGGGAGGGTGTTGGTGAAGAAGCCGAGGAGCGCTGCGGTGTCCGGGTGGGTGCGTCCGCTGGTCGGGATGCCGATGGTCAGGTCGCGGTTGCCGGAGACGGCGCTCAGGACGAGCGTGACGGCGGTCGCGACGACTGCGAAGGCGGTGGTGCCGGTGGTCCGGGCGAGCCGGTCGACGGTGTCGGCGGGCAGGATGACGGGCACAGCAGCGCCGTGGTGGGTCGTGCGGGCGGAGCGGGGGCGGTCGGTCGGGAGGTCGAGGTCCCGGGCCCCGGCGAGGTGTTCGCGCCAGTGGGCGAGCCCGGCGTCGTCCGGGGGTGCGGTGTTCTCCCACGTGGTGAAGTCGCCGTACTGGAGGGCGGGCAGCGCGCGGCCGGACGGGTCCTGGTACTCGGCGGCGATCTCGCGCAGCAGGAGGTCCAGCGACCAGCCGTCGGCGATGGCGTGGTGGAGAGAGAGCAGGAGGAGGTGTTCGCCGGCGGCGCGGCGCACGATGCGGGCGCGGAAGAGCGGTCCTTCGGCGAGTTCCACGGTGGAGTGGCGCCACTGGTCGAGCAGTTCGGCCTCGGTCTGATCCGGGGTGTCCGGCTCCACCGTCGGGTCCCACTGCCAGGTGGGGTGCACGACCTGGACGATGTCGCCGCTCTCCTCGCGCAGGGTGGTGCGCAGGATCTCGTGCCGCCCGGCGACCGAGCGGACGGCCTCCGCCATCCGTTCGGCGTCGAGCGGGCCGGTGATCCGGGCGCCGCCGTTGAGCAGGTAGGCGAGGTTGGCGCTCGGGTCCAGGGAACAGAGCAGCCAGAGGCGCTTCTGGCCGGACGACGCGGGGAAGACGAGGGTGCCGTCGGGGCCCGGGATCCGGGGGACGACCGGGATGGCCTCGCGCTTTCCGCCGGAGACCGGGAGGTGGTCGGCGAGATCGGCGAGGACGGGGTGCTCGAAGACCAGGTGCAGCGGGACGTGGGCGTCCAGGGCCTCGCCGAGGCGGTGGGTGAGGCGGGTGGCGAGGAGGGAGTGGCCGCCGAGCTCGAAGAAGTCGTCCTCGGCACCGACCTCGGGAACACCCAGCAGCTCGCGCCAGATGTCGGCGATCAAGTTCTCGGACGGCGTCTGCGGTGAACGGCCGTTCTGCCGAACGGAGTTGAGGTCCACGACCGGGAGCGCGCCGCGGTCGATCTTGCCGTTGGGGAGAAGCGGGAACTCGGCCAGCTCGACGAACGCACCCGGCACCATGAACTGCGGCAGCCGGCCACGGACGAACGCCGCGAGCGCCCCAGAGGCGAACTCCGCACCGCCGAGGACGACATAGGCGACCAGACCGAGTGAACCGGAGGCGTCCTCACGGGCCACCACCACCGCGCCCGCGACGTCGGGGTGACGGCGCAGCACCTCCTCCACCTCGCCGAGTTCGACGCGGTGGCCGCGCACCTTCACCTGACCATCGGCGCGGCCCAGGTAGTCGAGCTTGCCGTCCGGACGCCACCGCACCAGGTCACCCGTGCGGTAGAGCCGGCCACCGCCGGACGCGGGCAGATACCGCTCCGCCGTCAGGCCCGGACGCCCCAGATAACCCCGGGTCACACCCGCACCCGACAGGTACAGCTCCCCCACCGCACCCAGCGGTACCGGCCGCAGAGCCGCATCGAGCACCAGCGCCGACGTACCGTCCACCGGCACACCGATCGGCGTCCGCGCATCGGCCGGGTCCGTCACCGTCCACGTCGAATACGTCGTGTCCTCGCTGGGGCCGTAGAGGTTGTTGACCTTCTCGACGCCCGGGAGTGCGTACAAGTCCCTTACCAGGCCCGGCGCCAGGGCCTCACCGGCCAGGTTCACCCACCGCACCGACGCCGGCATCGCACCCGCCAGAGCCAGCTCACGCGCGGCCGACGGCACGGTGTTCACCAGCGTCAGCCCCGCGTAGCGGGAAGGGTCCGTGACCAGGTCCAGCACCCCGGTCGGCGCCAGCACCACACACCCACCCACCGTCAACGGCGCGAAGATCTCGAACACCGACAGATCGAACGACACCGACGTCGCCGCCAAAGTCCCGGCCAGCACCTCCGCCGGGAACACCCGCCCCGCCCACGACAGCATCGCCGCCACCTGCCGGTGCTCGATCACCACACCCTTCGGCCGACCCGTCGAACCCGACGTGTAAATCACGTACGCGACGTCATCAACCGAACCGGCAACCGAGGGCCGGTCTGCTACGGGCGCATCAGGAACTTCAAGAACATCCGCCAGAGACCGAATGACCAGTGCCGCATCCGCGTCCTCCACCATGAACGCCACCCGCTCATCGGGGTAGCCAGGGTCCACCGGCACGTAACCCGCACCGGACTTCAACACGCCCAGCAGCGCCACCACCAGGTCGGAGGTCCGCGGCAGACACACCCCCACCAGATCCCCGGGGCCAACTCCCCGCGCCCGCAACGCATTCGCCACCCGGTTCGCCCGCGCCTCCAACTCGCCGTACGTCAGCTCACCGTCAACGGCACGCACCGCCACCGCACCCGGCGAACGATCGACCTGCGCCTCCACCAACTCCTGTACACACAGCGGCAGTTCACCCACCGCAGGCGCGACGGCCCACGCCTCGCGCCGCGCCGCCTCCACCGCGCCGGCCACGTCCAGCTCGGCGAGCGGCGCGTCCGGCCGCGTCACCACTGCCGCCAGGGCGGTGCCGAATCGCGCCGCGAGCAGCTCGGCGGTGTCGGGCTCGAAGAGGTCGGTGTCGTAGCCGAGGAAGCCGGTGATGGCGTCCTCGCCCTGCCAGAGGTAGAGCTCCAGGTCGTTGCGCGCCGTTCCGGGCGCGGTGACCAGGGGGTGCAGGGGCAGGTCGCCGAGGCGGAGTTCGGGGAGTTGCGGCTGGAGCACGAACAGTACGTCGAACAGCGAGCCGCCGCCCTGCCCGACCTGTTCCGCGACGGTTTCGAACGGCACGTGGGAGCGCCTGTAGGCGTCGAGGCAGGTGTCGCGGACGGCGCGCAGGACGTCGCGGGCGGTGTGCGCGGCGGAGGTGTCGGTGCGCAGCGCGAGCATCGTGGCGAGCGGGCCGACGGCGCCGGGGGCGCGGTGGCGTTCGCGGGTCGCGATGGGTGAGCCGACGGTGATGTCGTGCTGTCCGGCGGTGCGGGCGAGGGTGAGGTGCAGTGCCGCGAGCAGGACCATGAACGGCGTGGCGTGCTCGGCCTCGGCGAGGCGCCGGACTTCGCGCAGCTGGTCCGCGTCGACGCTCAGGCCGACGTGGGCGGAGCGGAAGCGGCGGGCGGCGGGGCGGGGCCGGTCGGTGGGCAGGGAGAGCGGTTGGGCGCCGGCCAGGCGTTCGCGCCAGGCGGCCAGGTCGGCCGGGTCGGCGGTGGCGGGGACGGCGGGCAGCGGGGTGGCGGGGCCCGGCTGGTGGCCGGTGTAGAGGGCGTCGAGTTCAGCGAGGGCGACGCCGAGGGACCAGCCGTCGGCAACGATGTGGTGGGCGAGCAGCTGGAGTCGGGCCGTGCCGTCGGGCAGTTGCCAGAGGGCGGTGCGCCAGAGCGGACCGGTGGCGAGGTCCATGGGGGTGGCGGCGCGGGTGTCGGCCTGGGCGCGGGCGGTGCGGCGGGCGGTGGCCGGGTCGTCCGGGGTGAGGTCGACGACGGTCAGGTCGGGGCGGGCCTCGGTGGCGACGGTGGCGCGGTCGACGGCCGGGAAGGTGGTGCGCAGGGCGGCGTGGCGGCGGGCGAGTTCGGTGAGGGCTGCGGCGAGCCGGTCGGGGTCGACGGTGCCGGCGATCTCGGCGTCGAAGCGGAGGACGTTGGCGGCGGTGCCGGGGTGGATCTCCTCGAAGAGGCGCAGTCCGTGCCGGATCGGGCCGATCTCCGTCCCGGTGTCCGCTTCGGCCGGGAGGGCCCGCCACTTGGCGAGCAGGGTGCGGCCGAGGTCGGCGGGAATCCGGGAGCTGTCGGACACGGTCGGGGCCTCCGTCTCGTCACCATGGCGGGCGGGCGTGCGAAGCATTCGCGGCGTGCGGTTCGTTCAAGGGGGGCTGTGAGGGTCAGCTACCGGCGAGCAGGGCCTTCGCCCGGTCGACGGCGTCGGCGGGTCGCATCCCGCCCTCGGTCCAGCGTTCGTTCAGCCGGGCGGTCAGTTCGCGGGGGGTCTGCGCGAGCAGGACGTCCTCGACGGGCACGGGCAGGGTGAGCGCGTCCTCGGCGACGGCCGCGATCTCGGCGGCGCGCAGCGAGTCGCCGCCCATCGCGGTGAGGGCGTCGTCGGGGCCGCAGTCGGAGACCTGGCAGACGGCGGCGAAGACGGAGGAGAAGAAGGCGGTGAGCGCGCCGGCCTCTTCCGCGCCGATGGCGGCCCGGTCGGGGGTGACGGTGCGGCCGGCGAGTTCGCCGGCGAGGTGGCGGGTGCGGGCGAGGCCGTGCTGGATCTTGCCGCTGGTGGTGCGCGGGATGGTGCGCGGCGGGCAGAGCACGACGGTGTGCACGCGGGCGCCGGTGGCGGCCAGGACGCGGGCGCGGAGGTCGGCGGCGAGGCGCTCGGGGTCGTGGTCGTGTCCGGCGACCTCGACGGCGAGGACGATCTCGTCGTCGGCGCCGTGGAAGGCGGCGGCGGTGGGCCGGACGGCGGGGTTGTCGCGGACGGCGGCGGCGCACAGGTCGTGGGCGTGGTGGTTGACGCCGTTCTGGATGAGCACCTCTTTGCGGCGGCCGGTGACGGTGAGCCGGCCGTCGCGGAGTCGGCCGAGGTCGCCGGTGCGCAGGTGGCGGGTGCCGTCGAGGTGGCCGTAGCCGTCGGTCGGGGTGCCGGTCTGCCAGGTGTCCCAGTAGCCGTCGCTGATGCTCGGTCCGGCGAGCCAGATTTCGCCCTCGGCGCCGTCGGGCACGGCCGTGCCGGTGTCGGGGTCGACCAGGGCGAGCCGGTGGCCGTCGACGACCGGCCCGCAGTCGACCCGGCCGTCCGCGTCGGTGTCGTCGTGTCCGGTCCAGTGGCGGCCGGTGACGATGAGGGTGGCCTCCGCGAGTCCGTAGCAGGGCAGGAAGGACTCGGGGCGGAAGCCGTACGGGGCGAACCGTTCGGCGAAGCCGGTGATCGTCGCGGGGCGGATGGGCTCGGCGCCGTTGAAGGCGAGCCGCCAGGTGCCGAGGTCGAGGCCGGTGAGGTCGGCGCGGTCGGCGCGGCGGACACAGAGGTCGTAGGCGAAATTCGGTCCGCCGGTGTGGGTGATGCCGAGTTCGCTGATCTGCCGGAGCCAGCCGATCGGGTCCTTGAGGAAATGCACGGGCGACATCAGGCGTACCGGGAATCCGCCGTGGATCGGGGTGAGAATGAATCCGATGAGCCCCATGTCGTGATAGGGCGGAAGCCAGGAGACCACCCGCGCGGTTTCGTCCAGACGGAAAACCTCGGTAATGGACCGAATGTTGGCCAGGATATTCCGGTGGCGCAGTACGACGCCTTTCGGCTTTCCGGTGCTGCCCGAGGTGTACTGGATGAGCGCGACGTCCTCGGGGTCCGGCGCGTCGGCCAGCAGGCGCTCGGGGTCGGCTGGGCCGGCGCCGGTGGCGTCGTCGAGGGTGACCACCGGGGGCAGGTCCTCGGGGCGCAGTCCGGCGGTGAGCAGGCCGAGCACGGCGGGGTCGGCGAGCAGGGTGGTGGCCCGGGAGTCCTCGAGGATGCGGGCGAAGCGGGCGGTGATCCGCTCGGTGGAGCCGAAGATCGGCGGGTAGGCGGGCACCGCGGGGACGCCGGCCAGGAAGCAGGCCCACAGCGCGGTGACGAAGTCCAGGCCGGGCGGGAAGAGCAGCAGCGCGGGGCCACCGCGTCCGTCCGCGCCGCGCAGCAGCGGGGCGAGGGCCGCGGCCCGGTCGAGCAGCTCGCGGTAGCCGATGGTGTCGACCCGGCCGTCGTCGTGCAGGTACTCGTAGGCCTGCCGGCCGCCGAGGGCGAGGGCCTGCTCGACGAGCGTGTGGACGAGCGTGGGGCGGGCGGGGATCGACATCGGCGAGCTCTCCATTTCCCTGGTCCGGCCGGTCGTTCGGCATTCCGGTGGGTACGGCTGCGGGCTGCACCGGCGGCCAAGAGAAATTAAAGATGTTCGGTCTCTCAGCCAGGTCTCACTTCCTTATCCGCCGCCTCTCACGCCGAACGGTTGTCATTGACGGGCCCTGCGGCATAAATGGTAGGTATTGAGGGCCGCGCGGTGGCCGGGCCGGATTCGACGGTCCGGCGGAGTGCCGCCGGCGCTTTTCCGCGGCCGGTTTCCGGGCCGTACCGTTCCGGGCCCCGCCGGCCCGAAGCATGCCGGTCCGAAGCCCGCCGTTCTCACGGCCCGCCGTTTCTTCGAAGTTCTCCGAGTTCCGCCGTCCCCGAGGGAGGTACGGGTGCGCCCGGTCCGACCAAGTTCCAGCTGGTTCACGTCGTTCGGCGCGCCGGCCGATCCGGAGTGCGAAGTGGTGTGCTTCCCGCATGCCGGCGGGGCGTCGGCGCTGTTCCGGAACTGGCAGCGGCACACGGCGGCGCTGGCCGTCACGGCCGCGCGCCTGCCGGGCCGGGAGGGGCGGCTCGGGGAGCCGCCGCTGCGGGAGATGTCGGCGCTGGTCGACGGCGCGGTGGCGGGCCTGCGGGCGCCGCGCACCGGGCGGCGGTACGCGCTGTACGGGCACAGCATGGGCGCCCTGGTGGCGTTCGAGCTGGTGCGGCGGGTGCGAGAGCTCGGGCTGCCGCTGCCGGTGGCGCTGTTCGTCTCGGGCCGGGACGCCCCGCAGTACGGCGACGCGGAGCAGGTGCACCGGCTGCCGGACGGCGAGCTGCTCGACCGGCTGCGGGAGTGGGACGGCATGGAGTCCCAGGAGCTGCCGCAGTACGACGAGTTGGTGCGGCTGATGCTGCCGACGATCCGGGCGGACCTGACGCTGGCTGAGACGTACCGGTATGTGCCGGGGCCGCCGTTGCCGGTGCCGATCCGGGTGTTGCGCGGCTCGCACGATCCGCTGGTGCGGCCGGGGAACGCCGGCTGGGACCGGCAGTCCTCGGTGGACTGCGCGGTGCGGGAGTTCACCGGCGGTCATTTCTTCGTGCAGGACCACGAGAGGAGCGTCGTGGAGTTCGTGGAGACCTCGCTCGCCGGGTTGCCGGCGCGGGAGCCGGCCAGGAAGGGGAGCGGGGCGCGATGAGCAGTTCGTCCTATGTCGGCGGCGTCGGCGGCGGGGAGGCCCGCGACTACGGCGACCACTTCGTGCTGCCGGCCGCGCCCGCCCAGCGGAGTCTGTGGTTCGTGTGCCAGCTCGATCCGTCGAGCAACGCCGCGTACAACGTGTGCAGTGCGGTGCGGCTGGTCGGTGAGCTGGATGTGGTGCTGCTCCAGCGGGCCGTCAACGCGGTGGTGGCGCGGCACGAGAGCCTGCGCACCGGTGTCGGTCTGGTCGACGGGGATCCGCGCCAGGTGGTGCTGCCGGAGGCGCTGGTGCCGCTGCCGGTGGTGGACTGCTCGGGGCTGCCGGAGGACGGGGCGCGGGCCCGGGTGACGGTCCTGGCCCGGGAGCAGGCGGCGATGCCGTTCGCGCTGGACGCCCCGCCGCTGCTGCGCCTGGTGCTGGTGAAGGAGTCGGAGCGCCGGCACACGCTGCTGGTGACGATTCATCACCTGGTGTGCGACAGCTGGTCGATGGACGTGTTCTACGCCGACCTCGCCGCCGCCTACCGCGGTCTGTGTGCGGGCGGCGACGCCGGTCTGGTCGAGCCGCCGGTGCAGTACGCGGACTATGTCGGCTGGCTGGAGCGGCAGTTGACCGGGGAGCGGATGGAGAGTCTGCTCGAGTACTGGCGCACCGCGCTGGCCGGGACGGCCCCGCTGGAGCTGCCCGTGGACCGTCCGCGCGAGCAGCGCGGCGGTGCCGGCGGCCGGTTGGAGGAGCGGCTGGACGCGGCGACGGTGGCCGGTCTGGAGGGGCTGGCGAAGGATTCCGGCGGGACGCTGTTCATGACCCTGCTGACCGGGTTCATGGCCGCGCTGTCCCGGGTGACCGGTCAGGAGGACGTCGCGGTGGGCACGCCGGTCGCGGGCCGTCACCACCCGGATGCCGAGCAGCTGGTCGGTTTCTTCGCCAACACGCTGGTGCTGCGCGCCCGCCTGGCGCCGCACCAGGGGTTCGCGCGGGCCGCCGAGGTGGTCCGGGACGCCTGTGTCGGCGCGTTCTCGCACGACCGGATGCCGTTCGACCGGCTGGTGCAGGAGGTGCGGCGGGCGGGTGCGCTCGACCGCAACCCGCTGTTCGACGTGATGTTCTCGATGCCGGGCCCGCCCGCGCCGGGCGCCGAACTGGCGGGCCTGACCATGACGCAGGTCGAACTGCCCGTCACCGCCGCGAAGTTCGACCTGTGGCTGACGGTGCTGCCGGACGGCGACGGGCTGCGCCTGCAGCTCGACTACGACCGGGGCCTGTACGACGAGCCGACCGCGGCCGGTGTCCTGGAGCTGTACCGCCGGATCCTGCTGGAGGCGCCGGCCGCGCCGGGCACCCCGGTCGGCGCGCTGCCGGCCGGCCCGTCCGGCGGCCCGGGGTCGGTCCCGACCGCCGCGCCCGCCGATGGCTGTACGGTCCCGCAGCTGCTGGACGTCCGGGGCGCGGACGACGTGGTGCTGTCCTCGGCGGACGCCGTGCTCACCCTGGGCGAGCTGCGCGAGTGGTCGGCCGCGCTGGCCCGGCGGCTGCGCGCCGAGGGGATCGCCGGGCCGGGCGTGCGGGTGACGACGCCGCCGGTGCCGTCGGCGGGGCTGCTCGCCGTCGTCCTCGCGGTGTTCGAGGTGGGCGCGTCGGTCGGGTACGGCCAGCGGCACGACCGGGCGGGCGCGTTCGTCCGGCGGGCCGAGGACGAGCCGGGCGGCTGGCTGATCACCACCGGCCCGCGCTTCGACCCGGCCACCCCCGCCGTCCCGGGCCCCGACGACCCGGCGTGGCAGCCCGCCGACGGCGGCCCCGCGCTGACCCACCGGGCGCTGGTCGCCGGGCTGACGGCCGTCGCCGAACGGCTCGGGGTGACCGCGGACGACGACGTCCTGCTGCTCGACGGCGGCACGCCGCCCTCCCCCGTGCACCTGCTGATGCCGCTGGTGCACGCGCGGAGCCTGATGCTGTCCGGGCTCGACCCGGCACCGGCCGGGCCGCCCTCGGCCTTCGTCCTGGCCGACCCGCCGACCTGGCGCCGGGCGCTCACCGACGGCTGGGCGCCGCCCGCCGGGACCAGGCTGGTGTGCGTGGGCGAGGTCCTCGAGCCCGACCTGGTCGACATGCTCGCCCGCACCGGCCTCCCGGTGGTGCTGGGCCGCCCCGCCCCCGCGCCGCTGGCCGTCCCGCCCGCGCTGGCGCCGCTGGACGCGTGGCGCGGCAGGCGCCTCGGGCCGCCGCTGCCGGGCACCGCCCACCTGCTGCTGGACGCCCTGGGCGGGCCGGTGCCGGACGGCGTGGTCGGCGAACTGCACCTGGCCACCGCCGCCGGGCCCGGGGTGCCGGTCGGGCTGCGCTGCCGGCGGACCCGGGACGGCGCGCTGGAGGTGGTCGGCCCGGGCGCCGGGTGGCTTTCGGTCGGCGACCGGGGGGTCCGCGCGGCGGAGGTCGAGCAGGCGCTGCGGGCCGTGCCGGGCGTGCGGGACGCGGCGGTCACCACCGACGCCGACCGCCGCCTGATCGCCTGGCTGGTCCCGGACCCGACCGTCCCCGCGGGCACCGAGCGCGAGCGCGACGCGTTCGCGGCCATGGTGCGCGCCCGCGCCGGAACAGCTCTGCCCGGGTCCGCCGCGCGGGCCGTGCTGGGCGTCCTGGACGCGCTGCCGACGGCCCCCGACGGCACGCCGGACCGCGGCGCGCTGCCGCCGCCGCCCGCACAGGTGCCGAGCGGACCCGTCGAGAAGACCCCGCCGCGCAACGGGGAGGAGCGCCGCACCCTGGCGATCTTCCAGGAGGTGCTGGGCCGGCCCGCGGTCGGCGTGCACGACGACTTCTTCGGCCTCGGCGGGTACTCGCTGCTCGCCGCGAAGCTGCTGAGCCGGGTGCGCGCCGAGTTCGGCATCCAGGTGCCGGTGCGCGACTTCTTCCGCCGCCCGACCCCGGCCGGGCTGGCCGAGGCCCTGGCGGAGCTGGAACGCGCCCGCGACCGGCGGCCCACCTCGGACCAGGCGGTGCTGGCCCAGCTGGCCGACATGTCCGACGAGGAGATCGACCAGCTCCTGCGCCACCTGAACTGAACCACCTCATACCGGAACCACCACCGGAACCCACCACCACGAGGAGCCAGCGATGGGAATCGACGACGCCGACACGGTCTTCCAGGTCGTCACCAACGAACAGGACCAGTACTCGATCTGGTTCGCCGACCGCGCCCTGCCCGCGGGCTGGGCCACCACCGGGACGACCGGGACCAAGCAGGAGTGCCTCAAGCACATCGAGCGGGTCTGGACGGACATGCGGCCGCGGTCGGTCCGCGAACGCTCCGCCTGACCACCGCCGGCAGCGCCACCGACCGGTCACCGACAGCGCCACCGACACCGAGGACGGGAGTCCCCCCACATGAGCACACACGACGGCACCGCCGCCCTGACGCCCGATGAGAAGCGCGCGGTCCTGGCCGGCCTGCTCGACGGCTCGGCCAACGCCTTCACCAGCAACCTGACCCTGGAGCAGCGCCGGCTGTGGCTGCTCGTCCAGCTCGACGAGAAGCGCCCCTGGCAGACCAGTGACGCCGTCCGGCTCACCGGCCGGACCGACCCGGCGGTGCTCCAGCAGGCGCTCGCGGCCGCCGTCCAGCACCACGCGGTGCTGCGCACCACCTTCCGCACGGTGGACGGCAACCCGCTGGCGACCGTCAAGCCGGTGGCCTCGCTGCGCCTGCCGGTGGTCGAGCTCGACCCGGAGCGGCTCGACGAGGAGCTGGCCCGGGTCGCGGCCGCCGAGAGCCGCCGCCGCTTCGACCTGGCGCAGGGCCCGCTGGTGCGGGCCAGCCTGCTGCGGCTCGGCGCCGAGGACCACGTCCTGCTGCTGACCGTCCACCAGCTGGTCGCCGACCGCCCGTCGGTGCGCCGGCTCACCGACGAGGTGCTGACCCGGTACGCGGCGCTGCTGGACGGCGCCGACGCTCCGGCCACCGCCGCCGCCGTCGACCTGCCCGCCGTGTTCGCGGCCCAGCGTGCCTGGCTGGAGAGCGACGACGCCGAGAAGGACATCGAGTTCTGGCGGGCCCGGACGGCCGCGCTGACCACGCTGGAGCTGCCCACCGACCGGCCGCGCCCGCCGGTGAAGACCATCGAGGCCGACGCGGTGTCGGTGCCGGTGCCGGCCGCCCTGCACACCGTGCTGGGCGACTTCGCCGCCACGACCGGCACCACCCTGCCGGAGCTGCTGCTCAGCGGGTACGTGACGGCGCTCGCCCGGCACGCCCAGCAGCAGGACTTCGCCGTCGGTGTGCCGGTGCCGCCGGCCTGGCAGGACAGTGACGGCGGCCTGGTCGGGCCGCTGGAGAACACCCTGCCGCTGCGTTTCGAGCTGGAGGCCGGCGAGTCGCTGACCGGCCTGCTGCGCCGGTCCGAGTCGGTGCTGGCGGAGGCGCTGGTGCACGCCCGGCTGCCGTTCGAGCAGATCGTCGAGGCGGCCCGGCCGACCCGCGACCTGAGCCACACCCCGCTGTTCCAGGTGCTGTTCGGCTTCGAGGAGCAGTGGGCTTCGCGCGAGCTGCCCGGCGCGGTGGCCCGCCCGCTCGACCTGCCGACCACCTGGACGCCGCACGACATCGACCTGTACGCGGTGCGCAGGGACGGCGAGTTGACGCTGCGCGCGCAGTTCAACACCGCGCTGTTCGACCGCGACACCGTCACCCGGCTGCTGGAGCGCACCCTGCTGCTCCTGGAGTCGGCGCTCGCCGAGCCCGACCGCCCGCTCGCGGACTTCCCGCTGCTGAGCCGGGAGGAGCGCGACCACCTGGCCGCCTGGAACGCCACCCGCACCGAGCACGACGCCCCGCAGCTGCTGCACGAGCTGGTCGAGCAGGCCGCCGCCGCCCGCCCGGACGCGGTCGCGCTCACCTCCAGCACGGCGGAACTCTCCTACGCCTCGCTGGACCTGCGCGCCGAGGCGCTGGCCGCCGAGCTCACCGCGCAGGGCGTCGGGGTGGAGACCCCGGTCGGTGTGCTCGCCGACCGCTCGGTGCACACCATGGTCGCCCTGCTGGGCGTGCTGAAGGCCGGCGCCGCGTACGTCCCGCTCGACCCGTCGTACCCGGCGGACCGGATCGCGACCATCGCCACGGACGCCGGGATCGGCCTGGTCACCGGTGACGCGGAGGCGCTCGCCGCGCTGGCGGCGAAGGTGCCCGCGCTGCGCACGCTGCCCGTCCCGACCGCCGACCCGGCGGGCCCGGTCACCCGGCCCGCCGTGCGCCCGGCCCCCGACAGCCTGGCGTACGTCATCTACACCTCGGGCTCCACGGGCCGCCCCAAGGGCGTGGCCGTCGAGCACCGGCAGATCGTGCACTCCACCCTGGCCCGCTCCGCCTGCGAGGGCCCCGGCCTGCCCGAGCGCTACCTGGTGCTCGCGCCGTTCACCTTCGACGCCTCCGGCGGCGGCCTGTACTGGACGCTGCGCCGCGGCGGGACGGTCGTGGTGCCGAACGAGGCCGAGGTGCTCGACCCGCGGCTGCTCGGCGCGCTGATCCAGGACAAGCAGGTCACCCACGTCGACGGCGTGCCCTCGCAGTACTCGGTGCTGCTGGAGTCCGCGCCGGAGGCGTTCGCGTCGGTGCGCACCACCGTGCTGGCCGGCGAGGTGCTGCCGCCCGGACTGGTCGGGGAGCACTTCCGCCGCTCGCCCGGTGTCGCGCTGTTCAACGAGTACGGCCCGACCGAGGCGACCGTCTGGGCGTCGGTGCACCCGGTGACCGCGAAGGACGGCGAGAGCGGCCGGGTGCCGATCGGCCGGCCCATCCCGAACACCCGGATCCACCTGCTGGACAAGCGCCTCAACCCGGTGCCGCCCGGCGTGCCCGGCGAGCTGTGGATCGGCGGCGACGGCGTGGTGCGCGGCTACGTCAACCGCCCCGGCATGACGGCGGCGGCCTTCCTGCCCGACCCGTTCTCCGAGCAGCCCGGCGCCCGCCTGTACCGCACCGGTGACCTCGCCCGTTACCGGGCGGACGGCACCATCGAGTTCCTCGGCCGGGCCGACACCCAGGTGAAGATCCGCGGCTTCCGGATCGAGCTCTCCGAGATCGAGAACGTCCTGCTGCGCCACCCGCTGGTCGCCGAGACCGCGGTGATCGCGCGGGAGGACCAGCCGGGCGTGCCGCGGCTGGTGGCGTACGCGGTGCCCGTGGTCGGCCGGGTGCTGACCAAGGAGGCGCTGGTCAAGCACGTGCTGGCGCAGGTGCCGGACTACATGGTGCCGAGCGCGTTCGTCACGCTGGAGAAGATGCCGCTCACCCGCAACGGCAAGATCGACACCGCCGCGCTGCCCGCGCCGGACCTCGGCACCGAGGACTTCGTCGAGCCGGGCAGCGAGCTCGAGGCGGAGATCGCCGAGACGTTCTGCGCGCTGCTCGGACTGTCCCAGATCAGCGCCACCGCGGACTTCTTCGAGCTCGGCGGCAACTCGCTGCTGGTGGCGCGGCTGACCGCGCAGCTGTCCCGCGAGCACGACGTGACCCTGCCGGTCGAGCAGATCTTCCGGGTGCCCACCGTGGCCGGCATCGCGCAGGCCATCGAGGAGGACCGCCGCCAGCGCGACAACATCGACAGCGAGGTGCTGTACGCGCAGCAGCTCGCCGAGCTGCACGCGGAGATCACGCTGCCCGAGGAGATCGCCCCCGGCGACCTCCCGCACGCGGAGTGGTTCGCGCCCCGGCACGTCCTGGTCACCGGTGCCACCGGCTACCTGGGCGCGTTCCTCGCCGTGGAGCTGATCCTGCGCACCGAGGCCACCGTGCACTGCCTGATCCGCGCCGAGAACGAGGACGCGGCGTGGGAGCGGATGGAGCAGACCCTGCGCACCTACTCCGCGTGGGACGAGTCCTACCGTTCCCGGATGCGGATGGTCGTCGGTGACCTCGCCAAGCCCCGGCTCGGCCTGGACCAGCACGAGTTCGCGGCCTACGCGGGCCTGCTCGACGCGATCTACCACAGCGGCGCGGTGGTCAACTTCACCTACCCGTACGAGGCGGCGCGTCCGGCCAACGTCGAGGGCACCAAGGAGGTGCTGCGGCTCGCCACCACCACGACGCTCAAGTCCGTCCACTTCGTCTCCAGCGTGGACGTGTTCATGGGCACCGGCGCCGAGCGTCCGTTCACCGAGGAGGACCTGGACGGCCGGCCGATCCGCATCCCGACCGGCTACCCGCGCAGCAAGTGGCTCGCCGAGAAGATCGTCTACCTGGCGCGCGACCGCGGCATCCCGGTCACCGTCCAGCGCCCGTGGATGATCACCGGCCACACCCAGACCGGCGCCTCGCACCACACCGACTACCTGTACGTGTACCTGCGGGGCTTCCTCGACCTGGGCGTCCTGCCGCTCTACAACGACGTCATCAACGCCGTGCCCGTGGACTTCACCGCGCAGGCCATCGTCTACACCTCGCTGCGGGCGGAGAACTTCGGCAAGAACTTCAACATCACCAACCCGGCGCCCACCACCATGACCCAGTGCTACCAGTGGCTGCGGTCCTTCGGCTACGACCTCAACGTCGTCGACGAGGAGGACGCCCGCCAGCGGGCGCTGGGCGTCGACGAGGACCACATCCTGTTCCCGATGACGCCGCTGCTGCGGGTCGCCTCGATGCGGCACGCCGCACTCGACCCGGAGCTGCAGAAGCAGATCAACCCGCAGGACGAGTGCCGGGTGCTGACCGAGGCGCTGGAGGGCTCCGGCATCGCCTGCCCGCCGGTCAACGAGGAGTGGGCGCACGACTGCTTCCGCTTCCTGGTCGAGGGCGGCTACCTGCCCGCGCCCGAGGACGTGGTGGTGCCGCCGGCGAGTGAGCGCCCGTGATCCGCCGCCTGGACATCGCTCCGGCCGACGGCGCGGCGCTCGCCACGCTCAGCCGGTCCGTGCTGCACGAGTACGGGTCCAGCACCGCTCCGGCCCTGCTCGACGACCTGCCCGCGCTGGCGCAGCAGTTGCCGTCGCGGCTGGTCCGGGAGCTGCGGGCGTTCCGGACCGCCGAGTCGGCGTCGGCGCTGGTGGTGCGCGGGCTCAAGGTGGACAACACCTCGATCGGCCCGACGCCGCTGGACTGGCGCGAGACGGAGCGGCCGGCCGCGGTCGCCGCGCACGAGGTGTTCCTGGTGCTCGCCACCGCGCACCTCGGCGACATCTTCGGCTGGTCGACCCTGCAGGACGGCCGCCTGGTCCACGACGTGCTGCCGATCCCGCAGCACGAGAAGGACCAGAGCGGGCACGGGACGGTGGAGCTGGCCTGGCACACCGAGGACGGCTTCCACCCGTACCGCTGCGACTACCTGCTGCTGCTCGGACTGCGCAACCACGACGCGGTGCCGACCGTGGTGTCCGGGATCGAGGACGTGGAGCTGACGCCGCGCCACCGCGCGGTGCTGGCCGAACGGCGGTTCCTCATCCGCCCGGACACCGAGCACCTCAAGTACGCGCGGTCGCTCACCGAGAGCACCGGGCGGCTCCACCCGATCCAGCGGATGGAGGAGGACCCGGAGCCGTGCGCCGTGCTGTTCGGCGACCCGGACCGCCCGTACCTGCGGGTGGACCCGGCGTTCATGTCGCCGGTGCCGGGCGACCGGGAGGCGGCGGCGGCGCTCACCGCGCTGACCGGCGAACTGGAACGGCACCTGGTCGGGGTCGCGCTGGGCGCCGGGGACCTGCTGGTGGTCGACAACTACCGGGCGGTGCACGGGCGCAGCGCGTTCGAGGCGCGCTTCGACGGCACCGACCGGTGGCTGAAGAAGGCAGTCGTCACGCGGGACCTCCGCAAGTCCCGCGACCACCGGAACGCTCCCGAGGAGCGCATCCTGCGGTGACGGCGGCCCGACCCCGCTGAATCCCCTCACGATCAGGAGGAACCGTGTCCGACCACCCCGCCCTCGCCATCGGCACGTGGCTCGTCACCGGCCCGCCGGACGTCCGCGCCCTGCGGGCCCGGATCGCCGGGCTGCGGCCGCCGGTGCGGCTCACCGTGCACGACCCGGCGGCGGGCGGGGAGACGGACGCGTGGGGCGAGCTCGTCCGCGACGAGCTCGCCGCCTCCCGCGCGGACGACGGCGAGGCCCGGGTGCTGCTGGCCCGGCTCGCCGAAGGCCGGTTCCTCCTGATCGTGGTCGCTCCGGAGCCGGAGCGGTTGCTGCGGTGGCTGCTGGACCCATCTGGGACGGCGGCTCCGGAGCTGGCAGCTGCCGATCCGGCCGGGTTCGGTGAACTTCCCGCCGTCCTGCGCACCGGTTCCGCGCCCTCCGGGTACGCGGCGACCGTGCACGTCGAAGCGGGACACCTCGCGTCCCGGCTGCGGGCTGCCGGGGTGTCCGCCGAGGCGGCGCTGGCCGCCGCCTCGGCGATCCTGCTGGCCCGCTGCGGCGGACCGGCCGAGGCGGACCTGCTGGTCGCGGGCCCGGAGCCGGTGGCCGTGCGGCTGGCGGTGGACGAGGCGGGCTCCGGTTCCGCCGCGCTCCGGGCCGCCGTGCGGGCCGTCGCCGCCGGCACACCGGCCGGGCCGGAAACCCGGGCGGCGCTCGCGGTGGCCGCCGCCCCGCGGCGCGTGCCGGAGCGGATCGGCGCGTTCGAGGTGACGCCCGTCCGGGTCGCCGACGGCGTGAGCCGGCACGAGCTGCTGGTGCTGCTCGGCCCCGACGGGCTCGAGCTCGACTACGACACCGGCCTGTTCGAGGAGGAGGCGGCGGAGGCGTTCGCCCACCGGCTGCTCGCCGTCCTCGCCGCGCTCCTCGACGACCGTCCGGTGCGCACCGTCACCGGTCTCGCGGAGCGCGAGCACGCCGAGCTCGGCGCCTGGTCGCGCGGCGCGGACCTCCCGTTCGAGGACACCTGTCTGCACACCCTCGTCGGGCGCCACGCGCAGCGGACCCCGGACGCCGTCGCGGTCGTCTGCGGGGATCGGGAACTGACGCACCGGGAGCTCGACAGCCGGGCCGCCCGCCTGGCCGCGCTGCTGCACCATCACGGCATCGGCCGCGGTTCGCTGGTGGCGCTGATGGCCGGGCGCAGCGCCGATTCGGTGGTCGCGATGCTCGGCGCGCTGAAGGCCGGCGCCGCGTACCTCCCGATCGAGCCGACCCACCCGGCGGAGCGGATCCGCCACATCCTGCGCGACTCCGGCGCCCTGGCGCTGATCGCGGACGAACCCCCTGGCTTCGACCTGCCGGTGCCGCTGATCCGCCCGGCCGACGCCGCCGGGCTTCCGGCCCGTTCCCCGCTGGTGCGGGTGACGCCGGACGACACCGCGTACGTCATCTACACCTCCGGTTCGACCGGCGCGCCGAAGGGCATCGCCGTCCACCACGGGGCGATCGTCGCCTCCACGGCCGCCCGGGCCGCGGCCGGTCCGGCTCCCGGGCGGGATCTGGTGCTGCCGCCGCTGTGCTTCGACGGCGCTGCGGGCGGCATGTTCTGGGCGCTGGCCAACGGCGGCGCGGTCGTGCTGCCGACCGAGACCGAGGCGCACGATCCGCACGCCCTGCGCGGCCTGCTGGAGCGGGCCGCGATCACCCACGTGCATGCCGTGCCCTCGCACTACCGGATCCTGCTGCAGGTCGCGGACCCGGCGGCGCTGGCCCGCCTGGCGATGGTCGCGGTCGGCGGCGAGCCGCTCACCGCGGAGCTGGTGGCCGAGCATCTGCGGTGCTGTCCGGGTGCCCCGCTGTTCAACGACTACGGGCCGACGGAGTGCGCGGTGTGGGCCACCACGCACCGGTGCGGGCCCGCCGAGGCGGCGGGGGCGGCGATCCCGATCGGCCGCCCGGTGCCCAACTACCGCGTCCATGTGCTCGATTCGCGGCTGCGGCCGGTGCCGCCGGGGGTGGCCGGGGAGATCTTCCTCGGCGGCCCGGGGGTGGCTCTCGGCTACCACGGCCGGCCCGCGCTCACCGCGGAGCGGTTCCTGCCGGACCCGTTGGCGCCGGGCCGCCGTCTCTACCGGACCGGGGACCGCGGTCTGTGGTCGCCCACCGGCCGGCTGCTCATCCTCGGGCGGGTCGACCACCAGGTGAAGGTGCGCGGGTACCGGATCGAGCTGGGCGAGGTCGAGTCCGCGGTGGGCCGGCATCCGGCGGTCGCCGAGTGTGCCGTGCGGCTGCACGGGCAGGGCGCGGCGGAGCGGCTGGTGGCGTTCGTGGCCCTGCGGCCCGCGGCGCCGGACGGCGGGGCCTCGGGCGCCGCCGGTGCGGCCGCCCTGCTGCGCCGGGCGCTCGCCGAGTCGCTGCCCGCACCGATGCGGCCGGACCACATCGTGGTGCTGCCCGCGCTGCCCCGGACTCCGGGCGGAAAGATTGACTCACAGGCACTTCGGGGCATGGCGATCTCCGGCACGCGGAATTGACATCCGACCGATTCGAACAAACGAACAACCAGCGGCGCCGCGGGCCTCTGGAAGGTAAAGTGATGGAGCAGGACGAGCAAAGCCCGAGAGCCACGGCCATCGACCTACCCCACGCCAACCCGCTTCATGCAGGGAACCTCACCGACCGTTGACACTACGTCAGTTGACGGAGTCAGGCGCCAACCTGGGTATGGACATGACAGCTTGTCCATTCTAGGATCCCTTTTCGGCCGCGTATCCCACGCCCCCGTGGAGGATTGGCTCCGATGCAGCAAAAGGCTCTCCCCCCGACGTCCCGCCTTTTCACCGAGGAAACCCATCGCAATGGCCGCGACATATCATTTCGAATTCTCGGCCCCTTACAGGTGGTCATTGGCGGAAACACCGTCCGGGTCGGACGGAACCGCCAGCTGACCGTCCTCGCCGTACTCCTGCTCAACGCCAACAAGATCGTCCCGGTCAGCTCGCTGATCGACGCCGTCTGGCGCGCCGAACCACCGGCCACCGCCGACAAGCAGATCCAGACCTGCGTCTGGCGGCTGCGCAACGCCTTCGCCGCCGCCGGCGCCCCGGTCGACCTGATCGAGACCGAACAGGGCGGCTACCGCATCCGGCTCGGCGCCGAGGACCTCGACGCGGACGCGTTCGAGAAGACCGTCCGGCGGGCCCGCGACCTCGCCGCCGCCGGCCACCTGGAGGACGCCGCCGACGAGTACCAGAGCGCCCTCGCGCTCTTCCGCGGCCAGCCGCTCGCCGACCTCTCCGGCCCGCTCACCTACACCGTGGCCGCGCACTGGGAGGAACGCCGGTTCGCCGTCCTGGAGGAGTGGCTGGACGTCGGGCTCGCGCTCGGCCGGCACGCCGAGCTGATCAGCGAACTCAAGCCGCTGGTCGCCGAGTTCCCGATGCGCGAGCGGCTCTGCGCGCAGCTGATGACGGCGCTCTACCAGTCCCAGCGGCGGGCCGAGGCGCTGCACGTCTACCGGGCCGGCCGGCACGCGCTGATCACCAAGCTCGGCCTCGAACCCGGCGCCCGGCTCCAGGAACTGCACCAGCAGATCCTGGCCGGCGAGGGCGTGGCGCCCCCGCCCACCGCCCACCGGACCCCGCGGCCCGACAAGACCCCCGCCCAACTCCCGCCCCGGGTCACCGACTTCGCGGGCCGAAGCGACATCTCCGAACGGATCGCCTGGGACTTACAGGCCGCCGGCGCCCCCCGGGTGATCGCCCTGGTGGGCTGCGCCGGTTCCGGCAAGACCGCGCTCGCCGTGCACGTCGGGCACAGCCTCCAGCAGCACTTCCCCGACGGCCAGCTCTACGCGGACCTGCGCGGCCAGTCCGAGCCGGTGCCCCCGCAGGAGGTGCTGCGCGGCTTCCTCGACGCCCTCGGCGTCCCCGTCCAGCGGATCCCCGCCGGACTCGCCGCCCGCGCCGCGCTGTTCCGCAGCGTCACCGCCTCCAAGCGGCTGCTGATCGTGCTCGACGACGTCTCCGAGACCACCCGCTACGAGGCGCTGCTGCCGAGCGGCGAGAGCGCCGTCCTGTGCACCGGCCGCACCAGCCTGCTCAAGATCCCCGGCCTCACCGAGTACTGCCTCGACGGCCTGCCCGGCAACGAGGCGGTGGACCTGCTCGCCTCGCTCGTCGGCGTGGAACGGGTCTTCGCCGAGGTGGACAGCGCCCGGCGGATCGTCGACCTGTGCGGCCGCCTGCCGCTCGCCATCCGGGCCGCCGGCGCCCGGCTGCGCGCCCGCCCCCGGCACAGCCTGCGCAGCTTCGTCGACCGGCTCACCGGCAGCCGCGACCGGATCGCCGAACTCTCCATCGGCTCCCTGGACATGGGCGCCCGGCTGGCCTCCACCCTCGACCAGCTGCCGCTCGGCGGCTACCGGCTCTGGCTGCGGCTCAGCCTGTGCGAACTCGCCTCCATCCCGGAGTACGTGGCCTACGCCGTCGCCGACCGGCCGGAGGAGGACACCCAGCGGCTGCTCGACCAGCTGGTCGGCCAGCACCTGCTGACCGTCGCCCCCGGCGAGGTCGCCGACGGCCCCCAGTACGCGTTCAACCCGCTCGTCCGCGACCACGCCCGGCAGCGCGCCGAGGCCGAACTCGGCGCCGCGATCGGCCGGGAGGTCGCCGAGCAGATCGCCGACGCCGTGTTCCACCGGCGCGAGCCCGCCCATGACAGCCACCGACCGTACCGCCGCCGCGAGGAGCCCACCGTCTATGACAGTCAAGCGGTCTGACCTCACGCCGGTCGAACCCGTCACCCCCACCGGGGCGCCGCCCGGCCCGCCCCGCCGCGGCTCGCCCGCGCCGGCCACCCGCTGGGCCTTCCCCGTCACCGTCCTGGTCCTCGCCGCGCTCTGCGCGGCCCTGACCGCCTGGCAGGACCGGCTGCCCGCCCCGCGCGACGAGAACGCGCCCGCCCTGAGCTTCTCCGCCGCCCGCGCCGTCGACCAGGTCCGCGCGATCGCCACCGAGCCGCGCCCCAGCGGCTCCCCCGCCCACACCCAGGTCCGCGCGGACCTGGTCCGCAAGCTCACCGAACTCGGCCTGGAGACCCGGGTGCAGACCGGCTCGTCCGTCGCCCACATGCCCGACCTCTCCCCCACCGGCGCCGACTCCCGCTACGCCGGACTGCGGGTGGACAACGTGGTCGCCCGGCTGCCGGGCTCCGCGAACACCCGGCCCGTCGCCCTGGTCACCCACTACGACTCCACCGAGGCCGGCCCCGGCGCCAACGACGCCGGGGTCCCGGTCGCGGTCCTGCTGGAGACCGCCCGCGCGCTGCGCGCCGGACCGGCGCCCCGCAACGACGTCCTGTTCGTCTTCACCGACGCCGAGGAGAGCGGCCTGCTCGGCTCCCGGGCCCTGGTGGACGCCCCGGACTTCCTGCCGCCCGACGCGCTGGTGCTCAACTTCGAGGCCCGCGGCAGCCGCGGCCCCAGCCTGATGTTCGAGACCGGCCCCGACGCCGCCTGGCTGGTCGACGCGCTCGCCGGCCACGTGCCGTCCGCCCGCACCAGCTCGCTGCTCGACGCCGCCTACGGCTACCTGCCCAACCTCACCGACTTCACCGTCTTCAAGCAGGCCGGCCACCAGGGCCTCAACCTGGCCTACCTGGACGGCTACACGGCGTACCACAGCGCCGACGACACCCCCGACCGGGTCGACCCGGCGACCGTCCAGCACCAGGGCGAACAGGCGCTCGGCCTGGCCCGCGCCCTCGGCTCCGCCGACCTCGCCCACCCGCCCCGCGGCGACTCCGTCTACTTCCAGGCGGCCGGCCTGTACCTCGCCTACCCGGCCGGCGCCGCACTGCCCGCCGCGCTCGCCACCGCGGCCCTCGGGCTGTTCCTGCTGCTGCGGCTGCGCGCCCGGGCGGGCCTCTCGCTCGCCCGGACCGCCGCCGGGCTGGCGCTGGCCCTCGGCCAAATGCTGCTCGCCGCCGGCGCCGCGTTCGCGCTGGCACCCCTGGTGGCCTCCCGGCACGCCGAGTTCGGCGCCTACGGCGACATCGCGGACCACGGTCTCGCGCTCGCCGGGTTCCTGCTGCTCACCCTCGCCCTGGGCGCGGCCGCCGCGCTGCTCGCCCGGCGCCGGATCGACGCCCGCCACCAGGCCGCCGGGGCGATCGCGCTCTGGGTGCTGCTGGCCTGCGCCTCCGCCGTCGTCCTGCCGGGCGGCAGCCACGTGTTCACCTGGCCCGCGCTCGGGCTGGTCGCGGCCGCCGCCCTGCTCACCTCCCGCGCCGGTGCGACGGTGGCCGGACGGGTGGCGGGCGCCGCGCTCGCCGTCCTCCCGCTCGGCCTGCTGGTCGTCCCGCTCGTGCCGCTGCTCACCGACGCCCTCGGGCTCGGCCTGGTGGCCGTGCCGGTGGCGGTCGCGGCCCTGATGACGGCCCTGCTGCCGCCCGTACTGCCGCCGCTGCCCCGGCGCACGCGGCCGCTGGTTCCGGCCGCGGCGGCGCTCGTCGCCGCCGCCGTCCTCGCGGCCGGCGCGCTGATCCCGCCGCCGCAGCCGTACCGGGAACGGGCGAACGCGCTGTACCTGCTGGACGCCGACCGGGGCACCGCCACCTGGCTGAGCGACTCGCCGCCGGACGCCTGGAGCGACCGGCTGCTGCCGGACCCCGATCCGGTCTCCGTCGCCGACCTCTGGCCCGGCTGGCGCGTCCCCGTCCGGCGGGCCGGGGCGCCGGTGCTGCCGCTCGCGGCGCCGGAGATCACCGTGACGCCCGTCCCGGGCGGGCCGGGGGACGGGCGGCGGGTCTCCGTCCGGGCGGTGTCGAAGCGCGGCGCCCCCGAGCTGGTGCTGCTGGTGACGGGCGCGGCGGTGCGCGGCTACGCGCTCGACGGCGTGCCGGGGTGGCACGCGGACACCCCGGCCGGGAACCCGCCGTGGGAACTGTGGATCCACCGGGTACCGGCGGAGGGCGCCGGGCTGCTGCTCGACCTCGGGCCCGGCCCGGCCACGCTGAAGGTCATCGACCGCACCCCGGGCCTGCCCGCACCGGACGGCACACCGCTCGCCGGGCCGCGCCCGCCGGCCCTCGGCGTGGCCGCGTTCGGCGAGGCGGCGATGGTGTCCGTCACCCGCTCGCTGGACTGAGCCCCCGAAACACACCGTGGCCCGGCCGCCGACTTCGGCGACCGGGCCACGGTGTACCCGCGGGTCAGGTAACGGCGCCCGGCAGCCGGGCGGCGACCTTCTCGGCCGCCGTCTTCACGTCGGTGCACACCTGCGGCGTCATCGCGGTGGTGCGCCCGAGGCGCAGCTCGATGCTGGAGTGCTCGCCGCTGTCCAGGAAGACCTTGCAGACGCCGTTCAGGGCGCCCATCAGCATCACCGCGGATTTGCCGTGGAACTGCAGTTCCGTCCGGGTGCCGTCGCCGGTGGCGGCGTCGGCGAGCGGGCGGTCGTCCAGCATCAGGGTGAGGGTGCCGAAGCGGTACTTGTAGGAGGAACAGCCGCGGTCGCTCAGCCCGCTCACCGAGGGTTCGCCGAGGCCGAGTTCGACGGAGACGGGCCGCAGCATCTTGCAGGCCGGTGGCTCGTCGGGGTGTGCCTGGTTGGTGGCGGGCGTGGCGGTCGAGCAGGAGGCCAGGGTCAGGGTGGCGGCGGCGACGGCTGCCGCGGTGAGGACGTTCCGGGCGCGGGGACGGTCCATGGGGTGGTTCGCTCCGATCTGTCCGGTGAGCGGGTGGGAGGTTCGTGCGGGTCAGCGTTCGAGGACGGCGCAGGCCCAGTGCATCCCCCGGCCGTTGGCCGCGAGCGCGACGAGGTCGCCGGGCGCGAGTGCGCCCGTCTCCTCCAGCCTGGCCAGGCAGAACAGGTGGTCGGCCGCGCCGAAGTGCCCGTTCTCGGCGGCGGTTTCGGCGTTGGTGCGCTCCAGCGGCACGCCGATCAGTGCGG
The DNA here is from genome assembly GCF_043200475.1 of Kitasatospora sp. NPDC048407. Taxonomy (NCBI): domain Bacteria; kingdom Bacillati; phylum Actinomycetota; class Actinomycetes; order Kitasatosporales; family Streptomycetaceae; genus Kitasatospora; species Kitasatospora sp. NPDC048407. The sequence continues at coordinate 42,741 of NZ_JBICXW010000028.1, forward strand.
CCTGTGCGGCGAGCACGCGGGCGTTGTCGTTGAGCAGGACGAGCCGCGCGAGGTCCTCCTCGGCGCAGCCGGCCCGGCGGCAGGCGCGGTGCACGGCGCGGGCGGTGCGTTCGTCGATCTCCTCGGCGAACGCGGCGACTTCCTCGGCGTCGTTGCCGAAGTGCTCGACGACGTCCCACGCGTCGCGCACGGCGGGTGTCTCGGTGCCGGGAGCGAAGGGCCGGCGGGCGCCGCCGATGTCCATCCGGAAGAAGTCGGCGTAGCGGCCGTCGCTCTCCGCGTAGGAGGCCCGCCAGCGCAGGCCGGGCGCGCCGCGCACGGCGAGGGCCGCGGCGGCGCCGTCGGAGAACAGCAGCGAGTGGGTGTCGAGCCGGTTCCAGTAGGCGTCGACGGTCCGGTTGGCGCCGATCACCAGCGCGGTGCGGTAGTCGGGGTGGGTGGCGAAGCGTCCGGCCACGGTGTCCAGGGCGGTGACGCCGCCGACGCAGCCCTGGTCGACCAGCACGGCCTCGGCCCGGCTCAGACCGAGGGCCCACTGGACCCGGGCCGCCGCGTCCCAGTACAGGTGGTCGGCCAGGTCGGTGAGGGCGACGACGAGCAGGTCCACGTCGCGCGGCTCGACACCCGCGAGGGCCTTCGCGCCCGCCTCGATCGCCAGGTCGGTGACGCTCACCTCGGGCCGGGCCCGGTGGATGTGCCGGTAGCCGTAGCCGAGGACGCGCTCGACGTCCTCGGTGTATTCGGCGACGACGTCCCGGACGGCGGCCTTCTCCCCGGTGGCGACGCCGAAGGCGGTCAACCCGTAGTCCACTGGCACTCCTTTCTGGGTCGGTTCAGTCGGTGAGTTTGGCGAGTTGCTGGGGGTCGCTCAGGCCCTCGGCGACGGTGCGCAGGAACGCGACGGCGTCCCGGCCGTTGACCACCCGGTGGTCGTGGGCGAGGCCGAGGGTGACGACGTTCGCGGCCACCGGCCCGTCGTCGGACGGGACGAGGCGGCGCACCGGGCCGGCGATCGAGACCATGCACAGCTGGGGCCACATCACGATCGGCCGGACCAGCAGCACGCCGGGTTCGAGGTTCAGCGAGACGGTGAGGGCGCCGCCGGAGAGCTCGCCGGCGGTGAACTCGCCCCGGTAGGCCTTGAGCCTGAACTCCATGAGGTCGTCGGCGAGTTCGGCGAGCGGTCGGGCGGCGCAGTCGCGCAGGACGGGCGTGTAGAGGCCGTTCCCGGCGTCGACGGTGACGGCGATGTCGGCGCGGTCGGCGAGTTCCACGGTCCGCTCGTCCAGCAGGGTGCCGAACAGGTGCGGGAAGGCGGGCCGGGCGGCGGCCACCGCCCTAACCAGCAGTTCGGGCAGGCCGACCTCGGCGTCGGTCTCCTCGGACACCGCCCGGAGCCGTTCCAGCGCCGCGTCCACCCGCACCTCGACGGCGGCGAACGCGGCGGGCACCTCGCGGTGGGCCCGGGTGACGACGGCCGCGGTGCCCTGCTGGACCCGGTCCAGCCGGTAGGTGCGGTCGGCGGGCGCGGCCGACTCCGGCTCCTCGGCGGGGAGTTCGGCCGGAGCCGGTTCGTCCTGCGGCGCGGCGAACAGTTCGGCCAGCGGCTCCGCCACCCCGAGTTCGCTGCCGGTCTGCGCCAGCACCCGCAGGTACCCCGACGCGGGGGCGGTGATCTCCTCGACGGCCTTGGAGGTCTCCACGTCCAGCAGCGGCTCGCCCTCCTCGACGTACCCGCCGTCGGGGACGTGCCACTCCAGGACCAGGTAGGCGGTGTCGTTGTTGTTGAGCTTCGGCATCACCACCGGCACCCCGGCGAGCCGCCCGGCTTCCTCAACAGCCGTCGGCCTCACCGGAGTCGGCGCGATCTCGGGCAGCGCCCGGCCCAGCTCCGCCGCGATCCGCGGCGCCCCGAGGAGCACCTCGGCCTCCAGGTGCGGCGCGGTCGGCACCACCGAGTCGGCCGAGGAGAGCAGCAGCACGGGGGCGCGCAGCTCCGCCCACGCCTGCCGGTGGATCCGGGCCGCGACGTCGGCGCCCCAGGTGCCGCCCTCGGTGCTCTCCTCCGCCACGGCGACCAGCCGGGCGCCGGTGATCAGCGGCAGCACCGGCTCCAGGTCCAGCGGGTGCAGCCGTGCCGGGACCAGCAGGTGGACGGTGGCGCCGCGCTCGCGCAGCAGGTGCGCGGCCTCGATCGCCCGGTGCGCCATGCCGCCCGGGCAGAGCAGCACGACGTCGGCGGGGCCGCCGTCCGCAGGCGCGACGTGCGCCCATCCCGCCGGGCCGCCGAGCAGTTGGAAGGCGAAGTGCCCGTCCACCACGCCGTCGCGGTACAGCCGGCGGGTGTAGAGGACCTTGTCCTCGAACAGCATCGACGGGCCCCGGTCGAGGCCCTCCTTCAGCAGCGCGTACGGGTCGTGGAACGGCGTCGTCTCGTACAGCGCCAGGTTCGGGATGCCGAGGAAGTGCTTCTGCACGCTCTGGCTGTGCGTCGGCCCGTAGCCGCGGTTGCCGCCGACCGGGCAGCGGACCACGACCGGCATCGGCACCCGCTCGCCGTACATGGTCACCGACTTGGAGATCAGGTTGAGCACCGGGTCGAAGGCGAGCGCGGCGAAGTCACCGAACATCATCTCGACCACGGCCTCGTCGCCCGCGAGCGCCAGCCCGCCGGCGACGCCCGCGATGCCGCCCTCGCTCAGCGGCGTGGTCAGCACCCGGCCGGGGTGGCGGGTGGACAGGCCGCGGGTCGCCTTGAAGGCGCCGCCGTAGGGGTCGAGGACGTCCTCGCCGAGCAGGTGGAGGGTGGGCCGTTCGTCGAAGAGCCGGTGCAGGGCGCGGTTGAGCGCCTCCACGACGCGGGGTGCGGGCCCGGTCATGACGCCTTCTCCCGTCCGTCGCGGGCGAGCACGTCGCGCAGCGCGCGGACGGAGCGGCAGGCCCGCGCCTCCCGGGCGGTGAGCCGCAGGCCGTACTCCTGTTCCACCCGGGCGACGATCTGCACCTGGGTCAGGCTGGTCCAGGCCGCGGTGGTCGCGGCGCCGGTCTCCTCGGTCACCTCGGTGGCCGGTATCCGGAGCACGTCGGCCACCAGGTCGGTCAGTTCGGTCATCGGTACCACCCAGCTCCTCGTGTCCGGTGTCATGCCTGCGCGTCGGCCGTGCCGGGGCCCGCCGCGGTCCACACGGACGGTGGCCGCGCCTCGACTTCGCGGGCCATCTGCTCGAGGTCGGCGCGGATCAGGTCGTCGAGTTCCCGGAACGGCTCGCCGAGCCGTTCGGCCAGTTCCCGGTGCCAGTCGTCGGCCCACAGCGCGGCCACGTCCGCGTCCGGCCGGGTGTCGTCGCCCTTGCTGTGCGGGCCGAGCCGGCGGGTGGTGAACTGCACGACGGCGGGCCGGTGCTGCTCCCGTACGCGGCGGACCAGCGGGGCCAGTCGAGCGCGGATCGCGGGGATGTCGTGGCCGGTGATCTCCAGGAAGTCCAGCCCGAACGCGGCGGCGCGGTCGGCGATGCTGCCCGCCAACTGGAGCTCGGTGGGCGTGGATTGGGCGATCCCGTTGTGCTCGACGATCACCAGCACCGGCACCTGCCACAGCACGGCCATGTTGAGCGCCTCGTACACCGCGCCCTCGCCCCAGGTGCCGTCGCCGGTGAACACGGCGGCGATCCGGCCGTCCCCCACCCGCTTGCAGTGCAGGCCGAGCCCGACGGCGAGCGGCAGGCTCTCGCCCTGCACGCCCGTCGACAGGTAGCGTCCGCGCCGGATGTGCTGGCTGCCGCCGACGCCCGAACACACCGCGCCCGCACGGCCGGTGATCTCCGCGAGCAGGCCGGCCGGGTCGCGGAACAGCGCCAGGTAGTGGCCGTGGCCGCGGTGGTTGCTCAGCACGAAGTCCTCGGCCAGCAGCGGCGCGAGGGCCACCGGGACGTACTCCTGGCCGAGGCAGGTGTGGGTGGTCCCGTTCAGCCGGCCCTCGGAGAACATCCGCAGCAGCAGCGTCTCGAAGTGCCGGATGCCCAGCAGCGCTTCGAGGTCCTCGGCGTCCGGCACACCCGCCGGCGACGACGTTTCAGCGGTCATGGCGCGACAACTCCCGCGAACTGGGCGGCCCGGACGCCCGGACGGCCTCGACGACATGCACTCCACCTGCGCACCACTTGATCGGCCGCCACGCTAACGGCCGCCGTTCTCAATCCGGTTCACGAACCGCTCTCACCGTGCCGACCCCGGCTCTCCGGCAACTCTCACCCCGATCTCAGCCCGTTGCGCCCGCCGTGAGCGGCCGCCTTAACTGATCGGGCGGCGGCGCGCCGGCAGCGGTCCCACCTGCCGGCGCGCCGCCGCCTCCGGTCCGCCCCGCCGATCCGTAGGAGTCAGCAGATGCCGCCCTCCCCCCAGGTGCTCGTCGTCGGCGCCGGCCCCACCGGACTGGCGCTCGCGGCGGAGCTCGCCGCCTTCGGCATCTCCTGCCACGTCGTCGACAAGCGCGCCGGGCGCAGCCCGCTGTCCCGGGCCTGCACCGTCGAGCCGCGCACGCTGGAGCTGCTGGACATGCGCGGGCGCGCCGACGACGTGCTGAAGTGGGGCCGGGAGTGCCCGCACCCGCCGCTCGGCAACGAGGACGGCCACCTCGACTACGGCCTGCTCGACACGACCTTCCCGTTCAGCCTGTCCATCCCGCAGACCCGGACCGAGGAGGCCCTGCAGCTCGCCGCCGAGAAGGCCGGCGCGGTGCTGCTGCCCGGCACCGAGCTGACCGGACTGCGCCAGGACGACACCGGCGTCGAGGTGGAGCTGACCGGCCCGCACGGCCCGCGGGTCGAACGGGCGCGGTACGTCGTCGGCTGCGACGGCGTCAACAGCACCGTCCGGCAGGTGATCGGCGTCGAGTACGACGGCTGGCACTACGACGAGTCGCTGATGATGGGCGACGCCCGGCTGTCGAACCCGCCGGGCCCGGCCGAGTACGCGCGGATCACCAGGCGCGGGATGGCCGCGCTGTTCCCGTTCCAGGACGGCACCTACCGGGTGATCGTGCTCGACCGGCAGAAGTTCACCGTCCCCGCGGACGAGCCGCTGACCCTGGAGGACCTGAGCGAGAGCTGCGCGGCCGTCCTCGGGACGGACATCGGCCTGCACAGCCCGCTGTGGCTGTCGCGTTTCCGCAGTTCGCAGCGGCACGCGAAGCGCTACCGGGTCGGCCGGGTGCTGCTCGCGGGGGACGCGGCGCACACCCACATCCCGTCCGGCGGACAGGGGTTGCAGACCGGCATCCAGGACGCGTTCAACCTCGGCTGGAAGCTGCGGGCCGTCCTCGCCGGGTGGGCGCCGGAGGAGCTGATCGACAGTTACGAGGCGGAGCGGCACCCGATCGCGGCGGAGACGCTGCGCAAGACCGACCTGTCGTTCCGCTTCGAGACCTCGGACAGCGCGACGGCCCGCCTGATGCGCCGGGCCGCCATGTGGTCGATGCGGATCCGCCCGGTGCACCGGCTCAACGTCGAACACCTGTCGGGCCTGCGCCTGCGCTACCCGTCCGGCGGGCAGGGCCGGTGGGCCGGCCGGCGCGTCCCGGACCGGCCGCTCGCCTCGCCGCAGGGCCCCCTCTACGGGCTGTTCCGCGACGGCGGGTTCGTCCTGCTCGGCACCGACAACTGCCCGCCGGCCGCCGTCCCGTGGGCGGACCGGCTGCGCACGGGCGTGCTCGCCGAACCGCTCGGCGGCGGGTGGCCCCGGTACGTCCTGGTGCGGCCGGACGGCTACGTCGCCTGGGCCGGGCCGGTGGCGGACGACGGGCTGGCCGCGGCGCTGCGCCGCTGGTGCGGCACGCCGGCGCCGGCCGCCCGCTGATCCGGGCCGGGAGTCCGCCGTGTCCTCCGCGCTCTTCACCGCCCTCGTGGTCCCCGCCCTCGCCGCCGTCCACTACTGGGTGTGGCGGCGCGTCGTCCGCGACACCACCGCTCCCCGCGGCTGGCCGCGCCGGGCCGGGACGGCGCTGCTGGTGCTGCTCGGCCTGCTGCTGGTGGCCGCGCCGCCGGCCGACGGCGCGCTGCCGAAGCCGCTGGCGCGGGCCGTCGGCTGGCCGGGCTTCGTGTGGATGGCCGGGATCCTGTACCTGGGCTTCGCGCTGCTGGTCGCCGAGGCCGTCCGCCCGCTGCTGCTGCGCGCCGCCCGCCGCGGCGCCCCCGGCCTGGACCCGTCCCGCCGGCTGTTCGTCAACCGCTCGCTCGCGCTGGCCGCCGGCGCCGCCGCGGCCGCGACCGTCGGCTACGGCGCGGCCACCGCCCTCGGCCCGCCCACCGTCAAGCGGCTGACCGTTCCGCTGGCCCGGCTAGACCCGCGGGCCGACGGTTTCCGGATCGCGGTCGTCAGCGACATTCACCTCAACAGCCTGGTCGGCCGCGCCCGCGCCCGGCAGATCGCCGACCTGGTCAACGGCACCCGGCCCGACCTGATCGCCGTCGTCGGCGACCTGGTCGAGGACGCCGGCGTGGCCGAGTTCGGGCCGCAGGTGGCGCCGCTCGCCCGGCTCAGCGCGCCGTACGGCGCGTACTTCGTCACCGGCAACCACGAGCACTACTCGGGCGCCCGGCAGTGGATCGACTTCGTCCGCGGCCTCGGGCTGCGCCCGCTGGTGAACGAACGCGTCGCACTGCCCGGCTTCGACCTCGCGGGCGTGAACGACGCCAGCGGCACCGACGAGGGACTCGGCCCCGACTACGCGGCCGCGCTCGACGGCCGCGACCCGGGCCGGGCCGTGGTGCTGCTCGCCCATCAGCCGGTGCAGGTCCACGAGGCGGTGAAGCACGGCGTCGACCTTCAGCTGTCCGGCCACACCCACGGCGGCCAGCTGTGGCCGTTCAACCACCTGTCGCGGCTGGCCAATCCGGCCGTCGCCGGGCTGCACCGGTTCGGCGACACCCTGCTCTACGTCACCCGCGGCACCGGCTTCTGGGGCCCGCCGGTGCGCCTGGGCGCGGAGCCGGACATCACCGTCATCACGCTGACCGTTCCCCGCCCCTGACCGGCCGGGCCCGGCGGCGCCGGAGCCGCCGAGCCCGCCCGCTCCGCTCAGCCCAGCAGCGGCTCACCGGCCATGTACCGGCGGAAGAAGCCCGCCGTCGGCGTGTCGGCCCGCGCGACGTCCTCCGGCGTGCCCTCCGCCACCACGGCCCCGCCGGCCGGGCCCGCGCCCGGCCCGAGGTCGATCACCCAGTCCGCCGACGCGGCCACCGGGATGTCGTGCTCGGCGACGACCACGGTGTTGCCGGAGTCCAGCAGGACGTCGAACGCGTCCACCATCCGCTGGATGTCGGACGGGTGCAGGCCCGAGACCGGCTCGTCGAGCACCACCAGACCGGCCTTGCCCTTCGCCGAGCCGCGCTGGATCGCGGACGCCAGCTTCAGCCGCTGCGCCTCACCGCCCGACAACTCGGTCGCGCTCTGGCCGAGTTGCAGGTAGCCGAGGCCGACCCGCTCCAGGGCCTCCAGCGTCTCGGCGAGCTGCCTGGGGCCGGTCAGCCGCTTGACCGCCTCGGCGATGGTCAGCTCCAGCACGCCGTCGATGGTCAGGCCCTGGTAGGTGATCTCCAGCGCCTCCGGCTTGTACCGACGGCCGTCGCACTCGTCGCACACCACCCACACGTCCGGCAGGAAGTGCATGTCGACGAGCTTGCGCCCGTACCCCGTGCACACCTCGCAGCGGCCGCCGTTCGCGGTGTTGAACGAGAACCAGGAGGCGTTGACCCCGCGCCGGCGGGCCTCCTCGGTCTCCGCGAACAGCTTGCGCACCAGGTCGAAGGCCTTGCTGTAGGTGGCCGGGTTGGAGCGCGGGGTGCGGCCGATCGGCTCCTGGTCGACCACGGCGACCCAGCTGAACGCGTCGGTGCCACTCACCGTGCGCACGGTCTCGGCCGCCTCGCCGCTCAGCGCCGCCTCGACGCCCGCGCCGAGCGCGCCGAGCAGGCTGCTCTTTCCGCTGCCGCTGACGCCGGTCAGGCAGGTGAGCCGCCCGACCGGGAAGCGGACCCGCTCCGCCGTCACGTTGTGCGCGCGCAGCCCGTGCAGCTCGACCCAGCCCGACCGTTCGCCGACCGGACGGCGCTCGCGCCGCAGCCGAGGACCGTCCCCGGCCAGGTAGCGGCCGGTCAGCGACAACGGGTGCGCGGCGGCCTCGGCGGGCTTGCCCGACACGATCACCTCGCCGCCGAGCCGGCCCGCGCCCGGCCCCATGTCCACCACCCAGTCGGCCCGGGCGATCAGCTCCGGATCGTGCTCGACCAGCAGCACGGTGTTCCCGGCCTCGCGCAACTCCAGTGCGATGTCCAGCAGATGCGCCTTGTCGGCCGGGTGCAGGCCGGTGCCCGGCTCGTCCAGGACGAAGATGATCCCGCTCAGCTCGGTGCTCAACTGCGCGGCCAGCCGCGTCCGCTGGAGTTCGCCGCCGGACAGCGTGGCCGCGCTCCGGGTCAGCTGGAGGTGCGAGAGGCCGAGGCGGTCCAGCACGCCCAGCCGGCGGACCAGGTCCAGCAGCAGCGGCTCGCCCACCTCCCGCTGCGCCGCGCCCAGTTGGGCCACCACGTCACCGGCCCACTGGCGGACCGCCCGCACGTCCACCTCCAGCAGCTCGGGGTAGGTGAGCCCACCCAGCCGGATCGTCCGCGCCGCGTCGCCGTACCCGGTGCCGCCGCAGGCCTCGCACGCGACCTTGCGCATGTACGGCAGATACCGCTGCTTGGCGCTCGGCGTACTGGCGTTCGCGAAGACCCGCTCCACCTCCGCGAGGGCGCCGCGCAGCGGCTGGGTGGAGGTGTACGTCCACGACGCCGACTCGTTCTTGTTCGGCATGTCGACGGTCGCCTCGATCACCTCGTCACCCGTGCCGTACAGCACGCAGTGCCGGAACTCCTCCGGCAGCTCCCGCCACGGCTGCTTGAGGTCCACCCCGCGCTTCTCGGCCAGCGCCGGGACGAACGCGTGCTCGCCGGAGCGCCACTTGGCGTACCAGGGCGACGCCCCGTCGAACAGCGGCCGGTCCGGATCGGTGATGACCAGCTCCACCTGCGCCTGCCAGCGCCCGCCCACACCATGGCAGTTGGGGCAGTTTCCCTCCGGCGAGTGACGGTCGAAGTGCGCGGTCGACAGGTGCTCGGGCAGCCCCTCCGCATCCGGCCCGATCCCCGGCAGCCGCGAGTACAGCAGCCCGAGGTGACCGTCGATCCCGGTGATCGTCGCCACCGTGGACCGCGGATTGCGGTTCAGCCGCCGCTGATCGACCGCCAGGGTCGCGCCGAGCCCCAGGATCCGGTCCACCTTCGGCCGGTTCCGCTGCGTGATGTACTGCCGCACGAACGGCGAAAGACCCTCCAGGTAGCGCAGTTGCGCCTCGCTGTGGATGGTGTCGATCGCCAGCGAGGTCTTCCCGCTGCCGCTCACGCCCGTGAAGGCGACCACCTGCCCCTTGGGGATTCTCACCGTGACATCGCGGAGGTTGTTGGTACGCGCGCCCACCACGTCGATGGTGTCGTTCTGCCGTGCGGATCCAGTCATCGTTGCTGCCTCATCTCGCAGCGGTGACTTTTCCGTGTGGCGAAGTCACCGCAATCGGAAATCCCGGGGATGCTCGCCCCGAACGCCCCGGGCGCGCCGAAGGGCGCCTACCGGTCAAGGCACTCACTCTACCCAAGACTTGGCAAAGCCCCGCCACCTCCCTTGCGGGCCAACTGCCTTGATCCACACCGTCACTGACGTCACGTCAGCCAGTGGGCAGGAAGCGGGCACCCGGGCCGGGAGAGCGCTGGACCTCGCCGGGCGGCAGCCGGGTGTGGCCGGCGGCGCAGGCCAGAACGAGGGTGACCGGCTCGCCGCACCCGCCCCCCTCGGCGCCGCGGTGCCGGACGACGACCGACGGCCCCTGCTCGTCGGCGAGGTACTTGTCCCCCCACTCCAGCAGGGCGATCACGGTGGGCCGCAGGTCCGCCCCCTTCGCGGTGAGCCGGTACTCGAACCGCTGCCGGTCACCGGGCTCCCGGTACGGCACGCGCTCCAGCACGCCCGCCTCGACCAGGCCCTCGAGCCGGGTGGAGAGCAGGTTGCTGGCGATGCCGAGCCGGGCCCGGAAGTCCCCGAACCGACTCGCCCCGTCGAGGGCCTCGCGCACGATGAGCAGCGACCAGCGCTCGCCGACCACCGCCAGGGCGCGCCCCATCGAGCAGTTCGCCGGGTCGATCCGCCGCTGTTCCCGCTGCTCCCGCTGCTCCCGCTGCTCCCGCTGCTCCCGCTGCTCCTGGTGCTCCGTCATCCCTCGATCCTAGCCCTCCGCGCCCACCTGGGTTGACAATCTCCAGCCAGCTCCGACTAGGCTCCGAGCCACCTGAGTTGAGAAAATAAATCCAGGAGGCCATGGCCATGCCGATGCTCGATGTCCACATCCCGCAGGGCGCGCTGCGCCCGGAGGCCGAGGCGGCGCTGCTCGACCGGATCACCGAAATCCTGATCCGCCACGAGGGCTTCGACCCCGCCGACCCGGTCACCCGCTCCGCGTCCTGGCTCTTCCTGCACCGCCCCGCCGCCGTCTACATCGGCGGCCGGCCCGCGGACGCCCCGCACTACAAGGTCGTCCCGTCCGTCCCCGAGGGACAACTCGACGCCGCCAAGCGCGCGGGCGTCGTCGCCGACGTCACCGAGGCCATCCTCGACGCCGAGGACGGCGCCTGGCCCCGCGACCCCGCCCGGATCTGGGTCTTCCCCACCGAAATCCCCGAAGGCCACTGGGGCGGCTTCGGCCGGATCAGGCCCCTCGCCACCATCCTCGCCCGCCTCACCGGCAACGACCCCGCCCGGGCCCGCGCCCTGGCCGCCGAACGCATCACGGCCAGCCGCACCGAGCGGTCCTCAACGCCCGCGCCGTAGGTCACCCGTGGGCCGTCCCGGCCCCGGCCGTCCCGACTCGCCGCCGCTCGCGCGCGATGCCGGTGCGGTGGGAGCGTTCGACGGCCTGGCCCCAGTACGTTCCGGCGATCATGAGCACGGCGCCGAGGGCGGCCCACACGGTGAGCCGTTCGCCGCCGAGACCGATCCCGATCACGACGGCCCAGACCGGTTCGGTGCCCAGCAGGAGGCTGGCCCGACCGGGGGAGGTGCGCTGCACCGCCCAGGTCTGGGCGAGGAAGGCGAACACGCTGCAGAACAGGGCGAGATAGACCAGCTGCGACCAGGTGCTCGCGCTGCCGCCGGCCAGTTCGGGCAGCCGGGTGGCGGCGGGCACCAGGAACAACGCCGAGCCGACGACGGTCTGAACGGTCGTCAGGCGGAGCGGGTCCATCGGGCTCCGGGCGGTCAGCCGCCCGACGAGCACCACGTGCCCGGCCCGCACCACAGCGGCGGCGAGCACCAGGGCGTCACCGGAGCGCAGGGCGTGCAGCCCGGTGCCGGCGGTGAGCAGCCCGACGGCAAGCACGCACAGGCCGGCGGCGACGAAGAACGTCCAGGGCAGCCCGCGGCTGCCCGCCGTCCGGTCCAGCAGCGGTGTCAGCACGATGGTCAGACTGATGATCAGTCCGGCGTTCGCGGCGCTGGTGTACGCGACGCCGTAGGTCTCCAACACCAGGACCGCCGCCTGCGTGACTCCCAGCAGCACCCCGGCACGGACCTCCGCGCGGGTCCAACGGCGCGCCCCGCGACGGGCGGTGAGCAGCAGAGCTCCACAGGCGAGTGCCGAGATCGCGTACCGCGCGAACAGCACGCCGGTGACGGGGAGCGCACCGGTGGTCGTCTTGGCCACCAGGTAGCTGGAACCCCAGACCAGCGCGATCAGGAACAGCACCACATCGACACGGCGTGCAGAAGGCATGCCCTCACGCTGCACCACCAGGACGTTGAAGACCATCACGAGCTCCTCAAACGAAGCTGTAGCAGCCCTACACTGTCCGTCCATGGACGAGCGGCAACTCCGGATCCTGCGGGAACTGGGAGAACTCGGCAGCGTCAGTGCGGTCGCCGCGGCCCTGCACGTGACGCCTTCCGCGATCTCCCAGCAACTGCGCCTGCTGCAACGCTCGTTGCCCGTCCCGCTCACCGAACGCGCCGGACGCCGGGTGGTGCTGACCGAAGCCGGCCAGGCCCTGGCCCGCGCGGCCATCGAGGTGGAGACGGCCCTGGCCCGGGCCCGGCACAGCGTCGACGAGTTCGCCGACCAGCCCGACGGCAACGTCTCGCTGGCGGCGTTCCACAGCGCGGCCACCACCTTCTTCCCCCTGCTGCTGCGCAGCTTCGCCGGGCCGGGCCGGCCGCGGCTCCGCCTCGCCGACGAGGACGTCGCCCAGGAACGCTTCCCCGTCCTCACCCGCGACTACGACCTCGTCCTCGCCCACCGCCTCGACCACGGCCCGCCCTGGCCCCGCACCGTCACCGCGAGCACCCTGCTCCAGGAACCACTCGACGTCGCCCTGCCGACCGGCCACCCGCTCGCCACAAAGACCGTCCTCACCCCGCAGGACGTCGCCGACCAGCCCTGGATCACCGTCCACGACGGCTTCCCGCTCATGTCCACCGTCGAAGCCATCGCCGCCGTCGCCAACCGCCGCCTCGACATCGTCCACCGCGTCAACGAATTCACCGTGGTCGCCGAACTCGTCGCCGCCGGCGGCGGCCTGGCCCTGCTGCCACGCTGGACCACCCGCAAACACCCCGGCGTCGCCCTGCGACCACTCACCGCAGTGCACGCCCGCCGCCGCATCGACGTCCTCCACCGCCCGGAACGCACCGCACGCCGGGCCGTCCGCACCGTCCTCGCCGAACTCCACCGCGCCGCCGCGGAAATCCGCACCCACGACGCCCAGCCACCGCGGCCCGGCACCGGACCGCCCTCCGGCTGACTCGTGCGCCGCCGGTGCGGCAGAACCCGTTGCCCACGGTCCGGCCCCCGTGAGAGCATCAAGATCCAACCGCGTAAACGACTTCACGCAATCCACCAAAACGCGTGGAGGCCGCGAACGAAAAGACCGTTCGGAAGTTCATGGAATGGGCCGGACAGGTGGGCAGGCCATCCGGTCGGCCCTGCCGGTTCGTGCCTCGGGGTGAGAAATGGCAGGTACGGCTTGATGGACGCGACAGGGCCGGAAGAAGCCTGCATCGACGATTCGGGCAACGCCTTGGTTGCGCCGTCGACCTTGCAGGATCATGAATTGGTCCGGGACTTCTTCGGGTCCACGATCACGCCGGAGGAGCTCGCTTCCGGTTCACCCGACCTCGCCCGGAAGACCGTCTACCTGTGCGGCGATGTATCCGGGATCAGCGCCCGCCGACTGCGGGCGGCGGCCCGGGTGTTCGTCGTCCGGGAGCTGTCACACGGTTACCAGGAGGACGCCGACGGGCCCTGGCCCCTCGTCGACCTCGGCCGGGTTCCCATCCGCGTACACGGCACCGGCGTGTACTACCGCCGCTTCTTCGACCTCGACACCGGTCACTTCGGACGAATCCGCGCAGAGCACGATTTCCAGTCCCTGACGGAGTCCACCAAACCCGGAACGGCCCATCGCAGCGGAATCTATCTGACGCCCGTCACACGAGACGGTGAGGAACTGCATTTCCGTCTGCTCCGGTGCTCCACGAACCTCTCGGGGCCGACCGAGAACTTTCGCCCGACCGACACGCGCATCGTCGAGGCTCTGAACCGCGAGGCCGCCGCCGTCTTCCGGAACCAGGCAGCGCTGAATCACGTCCTCGCTCAGATCTACCACAACGCCGGCGCCACGGCCGAGCGCAAGCAGTCAAAGGCCAGGATCTCGGCTCATGCCGACAAGACCAAGGACATGCCCGTCAATGGCATCATGGCCTTCTGCACCTTCTACGACCGGCTCGACAAGCTGCACCCCCTGACCGAGAACGAATTCGACCACGGCGTGGGGGGCACCAGCGGGCTGACCAGACTCCGCTTTCGACTCAAGGAATCGGCCGAGAAGCGCAACGAAGTCGCACTCCCCCTGCAATTCAGCCTGACCCTCTACCCCGGCTCCGTGTTCTTCATGCCGCTGTCCACCAATCGCCTGTACACCCATGAAATCCAGCCTCCGCCACTGGACGCCGAGTTGCTGCCGACCCGCCTGGGATACGTGGTGCGCTGTTCGAACTCCGAAGCCGTTCACAAGAACGGCCGCACGTTCCTCAAAGCGGCCGGAGATCTGGTGGAAATGGAGCCGCCCACGCCGGCAGGCATGGAAGAACTGCGAAGGCTGTACGCCGAGGAGAACAGGACCTCGTCCTTCATCGATTACGGCGACGAGCTTCTCTTCAGCATGAACACGGGAGACTACCTTGCCCCTCGAGCCTAGGATCTCGGACGAGATCCTCTCGTGCACCCTGCGTACTGAGGAGAATCTCTTCACGGAGCTTTCCGCGTCGGCCCGCCTGGAAGAGGTGGGAAGGGGTCGACGAGGTGCCGTGGTCACGAAGGTCCATGAGGCGCGCGGCGTGCCTCTCGTACGGACCACCACTCGGTACGGCAGCCCGGCGCAGCACTTCGGCGACGTGCACGAACGCCTGGCACAGCAGATTCAGGAAGCCGCGGCGCTTTCGGTCGGATTCAACAACGCTCTCATGGAGATCTACACGAACTCCTGTACAACGATGGGAAGCCACTCCGACCAAGCCCTCGATCTGGCCGACGATTCGTTCATCGCCGTCTTCTCCTGTTATCAGCACCCCGAAGTGAGCCCGCCGAGAAAGCTGATCTTTGAATCGAAGGGCTCCAGTGGCGAGAAGGTCGAGATCCCGCTCACCCACAACAGCGTCGTCGTATTCTCCGTCGAATCGAATCGGCGGCTCAGGCACAAGATCGTACTGGACAAACCCGTCCCGGCGGCGGACAACCAATGGCTGGGGGTGACATTTCGAACGTCAAAGACCTTTGTGCGGTTCCACGACGGACACCCATACCTCGCGCAGGGTACGCGGCTCGTGCCGGCCGACGATGAGCAGGAACGCGAATTCTTCCAACTGCGACGGCGTGAGAACCACGAAACGGATTTCACCTACCCCGTACTGAGGTACACCATCAGCGAGAGCGATCTGATGCCGCCCGTCCGGCCTTGAGGGCCTTCACCCGGCGGGCGGAGAGCCCGCAGAGCCCGGTCTCCAGCCGTGGGTGGTCCGTGCGCATCCCGGCCCCCGGCACCCGTGCCGATGGGTGCGCGGCCGGCCGTAATGGGTGCGCGGCCGGCCGTACCCGTCGCTCCCGGGCGTGTTCCTGACGCTTCATCGGACGTCGACCACGTCCGGCCGGTACCGGTGGTCCGCGTACCAGGCCAGCGTGTTGCGCAGCCCGAACGCGCGCAGCCGCCGCACCGAACCGTAGACCGTCATCCCCGGGACCTGCCCGTAGGCCCCGGTGAGCCTGCGCACCCGGTTCACCAGGGCACGGTCCTCGTGCGTCTCCTCGATCGCGGTGCGCGGGAAGCCGCCGCAGCGCTGGTAGAGGTCGGCGGTGATGGCCAGGTTGCAGCCGGGGCACATCAAGTACCGGCCGAGGTACTGCGGGTCCTGGTTGCCGGGCCGGAACCTGCCGAACCACGCCGCTACCGCGACCACCGCCGGCAGCAGCCGCCGCTCCCACAGTTTGAGCCGGAACTCGTCGGTGCGCGGCCTCAGTTGGCCGGTGACCAGTTCCAGCCCACCGGCCAGTCCGCGGCGCACGGCCGCCGTCCAGCCGGGTACCGGGAGGCAGTCGGCGTCGGTGCGGGCCAGGTACCGGGCACCGGCCTCGATCGCGAACCGCATCCCGGTGTCCGCCGCCGCGCCGGTGCCCTTGCGCGCCTCGGTGATCAGGTGCAGCGGGAAGCCGGCGGTGACGGCGAACTCCCGGACCACCTCGGCGGTCCGGTCGGTCGAGGCGTTGTCCACGACCACGCACTCGAAGTCCGCGTCGCACTGCTCCGCCAGCGCGCGCAAAGTGGCAGGCAGCGAGGCCTCCTCGTTGTAGGCCGGCACGACCACCCACAGGTCGGTCACCGATACTCCCTCTCGACCACGTTCACCACTGCGCGAGGAGGACGCCGAACGAGACTCCGCCGGCCGGTCCGATCAGCGCCACCGGTCGCCTCTGCGGCCATCGCCGCCCGTGTCCCGCCGCCTTGCCCGACCAGCTGCCAGTTCCCTCGACACCGCACCCTTGGATCCCCCAAGTCGCTTGAATCATAGGGGATTTCAGGGACCGGCCACGGTACGGTTCCCCGAACGGACAACCGGGGCGGCAGCGGGGGCGGCGATGCGCGCGACAACGGCGGCACAACACGAGAGCAGACTGCTGTGGGCCAGCCGGCCCGCCCTGTGGGCACTGACCAGGATCGCCATGGCACCGCCCTTCGGAGCGATCCGACGGGTGCCCCGACTCGGCTGGGTCGCGAGCGAACCCACCCTGATCCGGGCCGTCCTCAACGACCACGAACACTTCACCCTGCTCGGCGAGGGCGGCGTGGGCCACCTGTGGGAACAGATCCTCGGGCCGTACGTCACCCGGCTCTTCGACGGCCCCGGGCACGCGGACCTGCGCAGACGTGCCCGGGACCTGTTCACCGAAAAGAACTCCGCAGCCCTGGTCGAGCGGGCCGCCGGACCGGTCTACACCGATGTCACGGCGCGCCTTGCCGCCGGGGGGCAGGTCGACGTGGCCAAGGCGGCCCGGCTCGTCGTCGGCCGCCTGATGACCGACCTGCTGGGCCTTCAACTCCCTTCGGACAGCCCGGATTCCGCATACCTCGAGACCTTCGCCGCCGGCGAGCGGCTGGCGGCGCTCGCGCTCGACACAGCCGCCTCGACCGAGCTGCCGCCCGAGCGGATCGAAGCGGCCAAGGAAATCGTCAAGTCGCTGACCAGCGGCGTCCCGGCGGCCTATGCCGGTGCCGAACCCGACACCCTGCTCGGCCGCTGCCGCGAAGCCGGGATCACGCTGGAGGAGGCCGGCGGCCTCGCCTCGCTGCTGCTCGTCGCGGGCACCGAGACCGCCGCGAGCGCAATGGCCCGCACGGTCGCACTGATCTACGACACCGAGCAGCAGGAACCGCTCCTGACCGACCCCGGGCTGATCCCCGACGCGGTCCGCGAGGGACTGCGCGTGACCACACCCGCGCCGGTGATCGGACGGCACGTCAGCGCGGACGTCACCATCGCCGGCCGCCGACTGCGCAAGGACGCGCGGATACTCCTCGTCACCTACGCAGCCGACAACCTGGCCGGCGGTTTCGACCTGGCCCGCCCGTACGACCCGCGCTCGCGCCAGCTCTGGTTCGGTGCCGGCCGACACCTGTGCCTGGGCGCACCCGTCGCACGGGCCGAGATCGCCCGGATGGTCGAGGCGGTCTGCACGGCGGGGCGCCCGTACCGGATCGTCTCGCGCAGCTACGCCCGGAAGGTGATGATCCCGTCCTACGCCTCACTCGTCGTCGAGCTCGAATGACGGGACGTCATCCGACCCGCCACCGCCCCGACTGACCGACTACCGGGAATTCGCACCTCGATGATGAGCGATCAGGTCCCGGTACCACCCGTACGACGCCTTCGGCGTGCGCTTCTGGGTCGCGAAGGCGACGTGGACCAGGCCGAAGCGCTCGCCGAATCCTTCGGCCCATCGAACGGGGTGTCACCGTAGCCAGCGTCCTCAGCTCAAACCGGGACGGCCCCCAAGTCGCGTAGCTGGCAGGCAAGCTCCTGTCACAGCCGCGATCCCCGTCCACGAATCCGCCCTCGGTACACCGCCATCAGATCGCGGCACCGTATCCACGACACGGTGGGGTCGCGCCGCCGTGTTTCGAGGACGAGAGACATGAGGCCCAAGTGCGGACCGAACCGCCGGGCAGTCGAACACCCTGTCGGTGCGCCGCACTCATGGGGCCATCCTCGCCGCTCCCTCGGGCTCCGCAGTCCGCCAGTGTCGGTCACATCTGAACCCTGGGCGATGGTCGGTGGACAGGCCGTACGATGGTTACCCCGTTCGCCACAAGAGTCGCAGTGGCATTGGCTGCGAGGCCTGTCCCCCGAGTCATCGGCCGACCGAGAGAGAGTCAGTTTCTATGACGCGTCGCGGTGTCCCCCAGTACGAACGCGACGGCGGCTATCACGCCATCAAGGGCTTCGCCTTCCAGTTCGATGCTTCGCTGCTTCGGCTACTCGAGAACCAGGCCGCCGAGGTGGAGGTCGAGGGGACACAGGACATCGGGGTCCAAAACTTCCACATTCAGGTGAAGAATCGGAACGAGCGGTACTCACTGTCGAAGATCAGCAAGGCCGTCCAACAGATGATGGCCCAGTATGCGGCGGACCGCACGGCAAAGTTCGCCCTGTACTGCCATTTCGCTGACCGCGCTCCGGGTGCTTCCCTGGTGTTGACTCCCGCCGAGCTCGACCAGGTGTTGGGAACCAGCTCGGCCACCTATGACGACAGCACTAAGGAATCGTTCACCAAAGCGTTCGAGATCCTCTTCGCCCCGGACTACGAACGGCAGTTCAGCGACGTGCTTCGACTACTGAGGACCGCACTTCGGGCGAGCAGCGATTCAGAGGCGCTCTACTACCACGCACTCATCCACGCCCACTTGCGCAACGTGGTTCTGACCCACACACAGGGTGAGCGGCGGGTATCCTTTCGAGACTTGAGGCAGCTAGTCAGCACCGCTAGGTCGGCGATTTTCGAAGCAGGCTACGCAGAGTTCCGCGGATACGATGACTACCTGAAGCTGCTGCGCGACCAGTACAAGAGCTCGTCGGTCAACGTTCCCAACCGGCGGCGGCTCTTCATCGTCGAGGTCGGCCCAGGCACCCATGTCGACGATCTGGTCGATATCGCGAGCACCCTGCGACAGCGGTACTACATCGGAGAGTCGCCAGCGCCATTTGTGAGCTTCCGAGGCGTTGACGACCTTGTCGATCTGAAGACAGCGATGTGGCGGGCCGGCCTGTGGTTTGATGATGGTTATCCGTTCCGTGGATCCGAGTTCGACCCTGATCATATTGTGGATACCCCGGGAGGAGGGCACGGGCTCAAGTTGGTCGACTTCCTTGAGATCGAATCCGTGATCGATACAGCGGCATTTCACGAGGTCCACGACTTCTATCTTTCGAATCCTGCTCCATCTCCAAATACCAAAGGAAGATCCTGGCACGTCTCGATCGAGCGTGCTCTCGATATCCAGAAGATCATTGCTTGATTGAGGGGGTTTAGGTGTCCGGCGCCGAGGTTGTAGGGGTGTATCCCGATCGCATCAAGATCGAGGTGAGTAACATCTCCGAGCTCGCCGAGGGGGAACCACTCAAGGTCGGATCATACCTACGGGTGTACGACAGCGAGCAGTGTTCGATTATCGCGATTGTCGAGAACTTCTCCATCGAGCTGAAGTCGATCCCCGGGGCCGAACTGCGGCGAGTCTATGTACTGGAAGCCGTCCCGCTGGGCTTCCTCGATGCCGACGGCGCCTTCGAACGCGGCGGCGGGAGCATTGCCATTCCACCAAAGTCAGTCGCAGTGGCGGGCCACGACGATGTGCAACGCGTGTATGACACAGTCCCGCAGGAGAAGCGCTTTCTGTTCGCTCACCTCGCTCGCGAGCGACACGTGGACGTACCGGTCGATGGCGACAAATTCTTCAACCGCCATCTAGCAATCGTCGGGTCGACTGGCTCGGGCAAGTCCCACGCCGTCTCCAAGATCATTCAGCAGGCCACCGAGATGCGTGATCTCGAGCGAGAAGCATACAAGCTCAACAACGCTCACGTTATCATCTTCGATATCCATGGGGAGTACCGGACGGCGTTTCCAAATGCCAACCACTTGAATGTCGAAACATTGACTCTACCGTATTGGCTGCTCAGCTCGGAGGAGCTCCAAGACCTGCTGATCGAAAGCCACGAGGAGCAGTCTCACAATCAGGTCGCGGTACTTAAGAAAGCCGTCACCGAGGGCCGGCAGAAGAACTTCAGTGATGCGGCCCGCCGGGACCTCATCCACTACGACTCGCCGGTCTTCTTCGACATCGATAGCGTTTTGGAGGAAATTCGACTCAAGAATGAGGAGATGGTCGACGGAACCCGCGGTCAGAAGCAGGGGCCACTATTCGGAAAGCTGGACAACTTTCTGACCCGCCTCGAGGGACGCCGCCATGACCGCCGTCTCGACTTCCTTCTAGGCGAACGGACAAAAGCCGTCACCCTGGAAGAAACCTTGCGCCAATTCACCGGATACACCGATTCCAAGGCCAACGTCACCGTCGTCGATCTGAGTGGTGTCCCCTTCGAGGTACTAAGCATCACGGTCTCATTTATCTCGCGACTGCTCTTCGACTATGCGTACTACTACAAGAACGCGCATCCCGAGATGAAGGTGGAGACCCCACTCCTTCTGGTGTACGAGGAGGCACACAAGTACGTGCCGAAGAACGGGTCCGCCAAATACAACGCTTCACGCGCGGCCATCGAGCGCATCGCCAAGGAAGGGCGAAAGTACGGCATCACCGCAGCGATCGTCAGTCAGCGGCCGTCGGAGATCTCCGAGACGATCTTCTCGCAATGCAGCAACTTCCTGGCGATGCGGCTTACCAACCCCGAGGACCAGAACTATGTCAAGCGGCTGATCCCCGACTCGCTCGGTCCGCTGACCGAATCACTGCCGATGCTGTCGTCGGGGGAAGCACTGCTGCTTGGCGACGCGGTCGTGATGCCCTCCCTGGTTCGTCTGGTGGAGGCCGACCCCGTTCCGTCGTCGAGCGATGTGCGCTATCTCAAGGAATGGGTCCGACCCTGGCATGACGTCGCATTCAACCTGATTGTCAGAGACTGGGAGCGGTAGACGCAGCACGTCCATCCTGCCAGCCCCGCTCGACCACCAGATTCCAAGAACCGCAGTCCGGTGCGCCAGCACTACCTGGGACGATTCCTCGTCACGGGCGGGGCATACGCAGGCCCCGCACCGGCGTGCACGGCCGCGACGAAATGCGCTACTTATTGACCCGAAACGCGAAATTTCCGGCATCTCGGTGATGTAGCGGACGTGCTGGCTCTGGAAGTAGCCGCAGATGATGTGTGGCTGCTTCTGTCGGCGGCGGAAGAAGCGTCGGACCTCGTCGGCGAGCCGGTCGGCGTTGCGGTCCCTGAAGGCCAGCAGATGGGTGCCTTTCAGGGCGGCGTTGACCAGTTCGTCGGGGTTGTTCTCGGCTGCGCACGAAGGCAGCAGATGCAGGGCGATCCGGCCGGGATGGCCGGCGAGCCAGGCTGCGGTGGACGGAGTGCCGGTCGACGACGAGGTGGACCGGGCGGTCGAACTGCCTGTTCAGGCGGTCGAGGAAGTCGCAGAACACCTCGGCCGTGAACGATCCCAGTAGACCGTGAACCACATCCGGCCCCGCGGACTGATCGCGGACATCGCGTTGACCGAGAACCGGTTTCCGGTCCGGCGCACGGTCGGCGTCTCGCCGCGCGGGGCCCAGGTCCGGCCGGACACCTGGTCGGAGCGGACGCCGGTCTGATCCGCGAACAGCACCTCGGCGCCTTCCTCCTGTGCCTTCGCGCGGATCGCGGGCCACGTCTCCTCGCGCCAGGCGCGGACCGCTTCCGGGTCCTGCTCGATCGCGCGCTTGTCGGGGCGCTGGAACGACAGCCCCCAGCGCTTGAGGTACTTGCCCACGCCCTGTTCGGTCAGCCATACCCGGCAGAGCAGGGCGATTAGGTCGCCGACGATCGCGCGGGTCTACAACTGCCCGCTCAGGCCGAGGTCTTCGGGGCGATGGTCGATCAGGGCCCGCCGGACGCAATGCTTCCGGTCGGGATCGAGCACCTGGTGCCCGCCCACCCGTCGGCCGCGGGTCCTGGACACCAGAGCATCCCGGCCGCCGCTCTGCCAGGCGGCCCACCAACTGCCCACCGACTCCACGGTCACGCCAAGGAGTTCGGCGACCTCGCGCCGATCCCGGCCCGCCCGAAGCGCCGCGACCGCCCGCATCCGCAGAGCTTCCTGAGCCTTCGGCGACAGTCGTCGCGTGTCCCCCACCAGATCCGTCACGCCAGGATCAACGAGCGACGAACCTTACCGTTTCGGGTCAATAACGGTCACCGCCCTCACAGGTCTCCGCCATGCCGCACTGTTCTTACGGCATTCGGGTCCCCAGTGAGACCAACGGTCCCACTATGCGTTCGGTCCGCCAGGCCATCGCGCCCTTGGCCCCGCGCGCGAGCCTGAGAGGGACGACCGAGGTCGACCGGACACCGCAGGCCAGCCGAACCGCTGATGACGGACTTCTCAACTATCAAGCAACCCTACTTCCATGCGCGCCCGGTGCTCGGCGATCAGGTCGCGGTACCAGGCGTAGGAGGCCTTCGGGGTGCGCGCCTGAGTGGTGAAGTCGACGTGGACCAGGCCGAAGCGCTCGCCGAATCCTTCGGCCCGTCGAACAGGCTGTCATCCTAATCCCCGTTCTGGAACGCCCTGTCGACGTGGACCCGGCCAGCGCAGCGCGTGCACCGTAGAGCCCACCCCTCTCCCCTCGCCGCGCTTGCCCACGAAGCGCCAGTTTCCCGACGCCGCGCACGGGGCGCACGGCTGCACGCGAGCAACACTCCTGTGCGCTCCCTGCAATCTCCGATTTCCCCCTCCTCGTCTCAACAGAGCTCGTACTCTGGTGCGTTCGCCTGCCGACCAGGCGGACTCACGAAGAGGATCGGACCAGAGGGGTAGCAAAGTGAACGGCACCGCCACTCGCGCGCGGGAGCAGGCCGTGGCCTCCCAGGCTCAGCGATGGGCCGACGAACTCATTGATCTCGGACCGCGCAACGCACTGCTGCACTTCAAGGACACGAAGACTGGCAGCCTCGACCTGACCGCCACCTCTGCCGAGCAGCAGCACGCGCTACTGACCGGCCGGAAGGTCCGGCTTGCGAGCCTCGTCCCCGATCTGTCCGATCACAAATCCGCCTGCCTTCGCGCTCGCTACCTGCGGCGCCGGATCCTGGAGTTGGACGAAGAACAAGGTGTCGAGGCGGGTCGCCTAGCCTGCGGACTGCTGAACGTGGACCCGCCGAAGACACGTGGCACAACCACCGTTCTCCCGCTGCGCGCCCCCCTCGTGCTGTTGCCCCTGACGATCCAGCCGCGCACGGCCACCGAGAACGACTTCGTCCTCCATGTCGACGGCGAGCCGGAGATCAATCCGGTCCTGCTCTACGCGCTGAACCGCCAGTACGGCCTGGACACCGACCTCGATCACCTGGCCGACCAGGCGTCGGCCGCGCTTGAGGAACAGACGGATCCGGGTACCCGGGTACGCGCTGTGTACGACCTCCTCGCCAAGGCCCTCCGCCGGAGCGGGCTGTCCGCCTCGTTCGAGGAACGCCTGGTGATCGGGGCCTTCAGCTTCGACCGGCTGCCCATGGTGAACGACCTGAAGAACTCTGGCTCGCTGCTCGCCGAACACCCCGTCATCGCCGCCATCGCCGGCGACAGCACGGCGGCCCACTCGCTGCTGGAGGACACGGAGGACCATCCCGCAGGGGGCGATATCCCGCCGCGGGAAGAGTTCCTCGTCCACGACGCCGACGCCTCTCAGCAACAGGCGATCCGTGCCGTACTGGCCGGCCGGCATGTGGTCATTGAGGGCCCTCCCGGAACGGGTAAGAGCCAGACCATCGCCAACCTCATCGCCGCGCTGGCTGCTGAGGGGCAGCGCATCCTCTTCGTCGCGGAGAAGCGCGCCGCGATCGAGGCCGTTACCGACCGACTCGCCCAGGTCGACCTCGACGGACTCGTTCTCGATCTCCATGGGAACAAGCTGAACCGTCGCCAACTGGCCCAACAGCTTCTTGAGACCCTGGACCGGTCCGGCCAGGAACCGCCGCCGCGCCCCGAGCAGTTGCACGCTTCGCTCGAACACTTCCGCGGTCAGACCGGCCGACACGTCGCCGAGTTCCACCAGCCGCGGTCCCCGTGGGGAGTCAGCGCTTACCAGGCCATGACTGCGCTGTCGGGAATTCCACCCGAGCGCCAGACACGCTGGCGCCTGCGCGGCGGTGTCCTGAAGCAACTGGACCTGACTGCACGGCAACGGGTGGAGCGGGACCTGCACAAATTCGTCAGCCGAAAGGGCCTTCAGATTAGGCGCGGCCAGTCTCCCTGGGCACGCACCCGCGTACGGGACGTCGCGGAACTCCGTCCAGTCCTCGAACAACTCGACCAGTTGGCGGGCACGGCCTTCCTGGACACCCGCCGGGAGATCGAGAAACTCATCACCGTTGCAGGGTTGTGCCAGGCACAGGATGTCCACGGCTGGCAGCAGCTATTGGACCTCTTGCAGGCGGTGTCCGGCACCTTCGAGGAGTTCACCCCGGGGGTCTTCGGACCGCAGCTCGACCGGCTCGTCGCCGCTACCGCTGACCGCGCTTGGCGCAAGCAGCACGGGCAGCGTATCGGCTGGTGGCAGCGACGTTCCTTGGTCCGTGAGGCCATGGCAATCCATCGGGACGGACTTCGCGACCGCCAGGTTCTCCACACCCGGCTGGTCCAGGCCCAGGAGCAACGGACCCGTTGGCAGAGCATGTCGGTGGACGGCGCACCGCCGTACGCAGTCCCTGAGCTCGGCACCACCCTGAAGAACTTCATCGAGCTGCGCGACCGGCTCGCCGCAGTGGCCCTCTGTGCGGGTGTCGACGACTGGGCGAAGAAGCCTGCCGATGAGGTAGCCGAGATCGTACGAGAACTCGACGCCGACCGCGGGACGCTGTATCAGATGCCCGAAATCAACCAACTGACCGACCGCTTGGAGGCCGCCGGTCTTGGCCCGCTGCTTGACGAGCTGACTCAGAGCCTCCCCACGCCAGAGGCAGGGGTCGACCGGTTCCAGTACGCCTGGTGGGCATCCGTTCTCGACGAGATCAAGATGCACTCCCAGCACGTTCGCACCTTCACCGGACGGGAACACGATCACGCCGTCACACAGTTCCGCCGCAGCGACAGCGACCATATGACCGCCAATGCCGGCCGCGTGCGATACTCCGTGGCGGCCCGGCTGCGCAAGGCCCGCGATACCCACCGTGACCAGAACGCCGTGGTCCGCGACCAGGCCGCTCGCAAGACGCGCCACCTGCCTCTGCGCAAACTGGTCGCCAAGGCCCCTGACGTGCTGTTGGCGGCCAAACCCTGTTGGGCCATGTCGCCGCTCGTGGTCAGCCGAGTGCTACCGGCCGCTCGGCTGTTCGACGTGGTGGTCTTCGACGAGGCCAGCCAGATCCTGCCGCACGACGCCATGACGTCGATCATGCGGGGTCGCCAGGTCGTCGTCGCGGGCGACCGGAACCAACTGCCGCCCACCTCGTTCTTCAGCCGCGTGCTGAGCGGCACGGACAGCCAGGAGGAAGCTGACGACACAGACGGGAACGATCCCGGCGTCTTCGAGTCACTCCTGGATTTGCTCAGCAGTCGGCTGCCCCGCGTCCACACCCTCCGCTGGCACTACCGGAGTAATGACGAGAGGCTGATCGCCTTCTCCAACCGCGAGATCTACGGCGACCAGCTCGTCACGTTCCCCGGGACCGCGGTTGAAAGTCCGCTCCTTCTGGAGGTCGTCGACGGGCACGCACTGCCCGGCCAGGACGGCTCCGCCCCCCAGGAGGTCGCGCGAGTGGTGGAGTTGGCCCTCGACCACGCCTCCCGTACCCCAGACCTCAGCCTTGGCATCATCACCATGGGCCAACGGCACGCCGACCGCATCGATCTCGCCCTGCGCAGAGCCCTCGAGGCACAGCCGGACCTGCAGGACTACTTCAGCCCTGAGGCGGGCCCCGGCCGCCGCTTCTTCATCAAGAACCTCGAACGCGTACAGGGTGACGAACGCGACGCCATCATCCTCAGCATCGGGTACGCCAAGGCCGCCAATGGCCGGCTTGCCCAACGCTTCGGACCGCTCAACAACGAAGGCGGAGAGCGTCGGCTCAACGTCGCTATCACTCGTGCACGCAACCGCATGACAGTGGTCAGCTCGTTCTCCCACCACGACTTCGACCCCCGTGCCGAAACGAAGAACCGCGGCCCCGAACTGCTGCGCCTGTTCCTCGAGTACTGCGCTGTCCAGGGTGACCTCACCCGGTCGGGCGGACGCCAGGAGACGTGCGAGCTGAACCCCTTCGAACAGCAGGTGCTGGAGGCCCTGCGTTCCGCAGGCGTACCCGCTGTCCCGCAATGGGGCGTCTCCGGCTACCGCATCGACTTCGCGCTGGCTCATCCTGAACGGCTCGGCCAGATGCTGATCGCTGTGGAGACGGATGGCGACCGCTACCACCGCACAGAGAGTGCACGAGACCGTGACCGGCTCCGCCAGGCACACCTGGAACGGCTCGGATGGCAGTTTCACCGGATCTGGGCCGCGGACTGGTTCGCCGCCCCCCAGACCGAGACGGACCGACTCGTCGGTGTCTGGCAGGATGCCGTCCGCGCGGCCGACGAGCCGCCGAGCGGCACAGTGCCTCAGACCTCGGTCCCCGCTCCGCGCCAGGCAGAGGAGCCGTCGACGCGGCGAGGACACAGACCGTCGCTGACGCCCGGTGGCACCATCAGCACCTACTCCGACACGGATCTCCGCGCGCTCGCCGCCTGGATTCTCAGCGACGGCTACCAGCTCGACCGTGACACTCGGATCAGTCAGGCCATGACCGAACTCGGCTTCCGGAAGCGGGGACGGGTCATCGTCGAACGCCTCAACCAAGCCTTCGATCACTCTCAGCAGTTCGCGGACAAGGAGCACATCTGATGGCTCAGCTCGATTCCATGACCATCCAACGCATCGCGCGACTCGTCGTGGACGTGGACGGCCCCTTCGAACGCCCCGGCTACCAGCTCGCCGAGCTGCTGAAACGAGCGGCCTGGCCGGTACCCGTCGAGTACGACGGCACGGCGCGGGTGTCCTGGCTGACCGAGACGATCACGGAGTCGGCCAGTGACGAGGCCGCCGTCAGTCGCTTCCTGTGTCGTATCTGCGACCCGCTGGAGTACGAGGACGGAATGGCGTCCGCCGATCTCCTCCGGCAGGGTCTCAACCAGATCCTCGCCGCAGAGCAGTTGTCGATCACTTACCTTGGCGGCCGCCCGATGGTGGGTGCGCTCGGCCAGGACGGCCGATCGACCACCTTCAGTCCGCCCGAGGACTTGAATACACGCGTCCGACGTTTGGTCAGCAGCGAGGAGATCACACGTCAGCTAATGCAGCGGGTGAACGAGACTCGTATCTGCGCGGACAACGGTGCCTACGTCTTCGCCCTCATCGGCATCGGAAGCTTCACCGAAGGTCTACTGCTCGATGTGCTGACCAAACGCGACCCGAGCCTGGCCCAGGGATTCCCGAATCCCAACGGAGGAAGGCCGGTGCCGATGGCTAAGGCCAGCCTGGCGCTGCTACTGGACACTGCCCGGTCCCGGGGCTGGATTCAGGTCGACGCTCACGACTTCATGAAAATCGTCCGCGAGTACCGCAACTTCGTCCACCTTCGTCAGCAGCGGGAACGCGGGATCGATCCCGACCACGACACCGTCATGATGTGCTGGGGACCGGTCCTCGCTGTCCTCAACGATCTCGAGTCGAGCCGCCTGGACTGACACTACCTGGAGCGTCGCGCCCGGTAGGCAGCGATCAGGTCGCAGCATCAGCACGACTTCCCCTGCGCCTCGCAGAACCTGATGCCGTCCGGGCCACACTCAGCCGACCATCGACCAACTCTGATTTCTTCTAAGGCCATTGGTGCCGCCGCAAACCACGGATTGTTAGTCAGATCCGTACAGTGGAACCACGAGTACGTCGTCGAGTGTTTCCGCCGAGTTGAAGGCGAGGCCATGTCCGACTCCTCCGTCCTGCTCCCCGCCCTCGTAGGTCCTCCCGACGCCCGAGGTCTCATATCGTCAACCAAGACCGTTTCAGCCGGCCGGAGTTGCTCACCGACCGGCTGCTGATCCAGGTGAACACCTCACGGGTGGGGTTCGTAAGGGACCAGCTGGACCCCACCCGCAGTGGTCTCGTGGTCAGTGGACCGAAGGCCCCCAAGAAGGCGTCAGAGCTACGACGGGACAACGACTACGCAGGCGTACTCATCGCCGACCCGGCATTCTACGAGGACGCCGTCGCGAGGGCGAGCGAGCCCTTCCTCTCGCTAACCGGCGAGCTACCTACAGCAGATCCGCTCAGCCAAGCGGTTCAGGAGCAGCTCGCGGTCGGCGAGACGGCGGCGCTCACGCCGACTGGATACCTCCGGGCCGGGGACACAGCCGCCGTACGGGCTGCTGCACGCGGTGTGGCAGCGGCGAGGACCCCCGGATCGTGCTCGCGCTCCCGATCGACGTCGGCTGGCTGCGCGCCGACCTGGTCGGTCGCCTCATCGAAGAAGTGAGCGCAGCACCGGGTATGAAAGCCGTCATGCTCGGCGGCCAGTTGGACCCGCTCGCGAGCTTCCCCGACGCGCTGGCCGGGCTGGCGAGGGTACTGACCGAGGTACCGGGAACCGCGCTGCTGCGGGCCGATCTCGCGGCGTTCGGAGCACTGGCACGGGGCGCGGTCTTCGCCGCCTACGGGCTTTCGGGGCGCTTCCGGCACGTCGTCCCGCCCGGTGGGCCTGCGAAGAGTTCGGGGTTCGCCGACTCCCCGGCCGTACTGTTCCCCGAGTTGATGGCCCTGTTCCTCGGCAAGAGACTCGCACGCCGTTTCGCCGCGACGCACGCACCCATGTGCGAGTGCGCTGCCTGTGGACGTCGGGCATTGGACAGCTTCCCGAGCAACCGCGATGCCCAGTCCGCAGCACAGCACAACGCGGCCGTACTGATGTCCTGGCAGCAGACGATGCAGACCCTGGAGGTTGGGCCAGAGCGCCAGCGGTGGTGGCAGGAGCGCCGCCAGGCCGCAGTGGACCGGTATCCGCTCGTCAACGCCGCCGTCCAGCAGCCGAACGGCTTCAAGGTCCCGCCGCAATTGCTGAGATGGTCCCTCCTCGATGCGGAGCCCTCGGCATCGGCCAGCGCGGGAGCCAACTGACGGGCTAGGCCGGCTCATGCCAGTCGTCCGTACAGCTCCTCGACAAAATGCCAGGCCGCGGCGGTGTGCCGCGGCGGCCTGTACGCCTCGGGTTCCAGGGCGATCCGAATCTTGTCCGGCTCATTGACGAGCACGCCGATGCCGTAGAAGCCGGCCTCCACCAGGATCTCGCCCAATCGTGCGTGCGGAACCTCGTCGAGTAGGACAGCCCGGCGGCAAAACGGCGCGAACCGGCCTGCTCGTTCCAGGGCCGTCCGCCAACCGGCGGCCCGCACAACCGCGAGGTCAACAGCGAGCGGCCGGACCGCCCGGCGCGTCACCAGGGCCGTGTCCCACTCGACAGCTCCTCGCGGGAGGTCACGAACCTCCGCCTGATCTGGGAGCGAACCAACCGGAACCGGAAGGCCGAGCAAACACTCCAACGCAGGGATGCTGTCCAGCCCCTCGGCACCAACGGCCCGCCGCCTGCGACGCTCGGTCTCCTCGACCCGGTACAGCAGGAGGGCACGGGTGCCCAGAACTGAGAACACGGCGCCTTCACTCTCCGAAGACACCTGCGACAACGCCGCCTCGCGCACCGAGCGCCACGCCGTGGGATTCGCCACACCTGCCATGGGTACCACCCTGCCCTACCCGCTGACGTGACGCGGCCAGGAACCCCTACACTCAAGCGCCGTACGAGTTCTCCGGTGGGCATCGTTGACGATGGCAAGCAATTGGAGGCTTGATCCTGGGCGACGCGGGGCCCTTCACTCACCGGGCGCGGGCAGGACCGCCCCCGGTGAGAACGGATGATCTGCAGCACGTCGCAGCCGGGATCACCGGGCTCTGAGCCCTGCTCTGACGCACGACGCTCACCAGTTCCCCGTTATGGGACCTGGAGAATCAAGTCGGTCCGTCACCACATAACAGACCGACGGTTGACCATTAACAATCGGCTGTGAACCTGTCGAACACCCTGTCTTTTGCGCAGTATCCGGGGTACGGCTGCTGTAGGCCGCACCGTACGGATGACCTCTCGGCCATTACCGAGAGGCCATACAGCCCACGGCGACCGACGCCCAACTACGCCTGATTGCGGGCTCGATGAGCTGCGATCAGATCGCGATACCAGGCGTAGGAGGCGCGCGGCGTGCGCTTCTGGGTCGCGAAGTCGACGTGGACCAGCCCGAAGCGCTCGCCGAATCCCTCTGCCCATTCGAAGTTGTCGAGCAGGGACCAGGTGCAGTAGCCGCGGACGTCGATGCCGTCGGCGGCGGCGCGGGCCAGGGCGTCGAGGTGGCCGGCGAGGTAGTCGATGCGGAAGGTGTCGTCGAGGGTGTCGTCGGTGGAGCAGCCGCTCTCGGTGATGGTGATCGGGGGCAGCGCGGCGCCGTAGCGGTCCCGGAGGAGCAGCAGGAGTTCGCGCAGGCCGTCCGGGATCACGGGCCAGCCGAAGTGGGTGCGCGGGACGCCGTCGATGGGGGCCTCGGCGAACGGGAGCCCCGGGTCGGTGGGGGCGGCGATGCGGGTGGGGTTGTAGTAGTTGACGCCCAGTCCGTCGAGACCGGGGCCGGCGATCAGCGCGAGATCGCCGTCGCGGACGCTGCCGTGCAGGTCCTCCCCCACGCCGTACGCGGACAGGTCAGGGTATCGGCCGAGCAGCAACGGGTCCGTGAACAGCCGGTTGTGCAGCGCGTCGTACGCGTCGGCGGCGGCCAGGTCGGCGGGGTCGGAGCTCGCGGGCCGGACGGGCGTCAGGTTGTTGGCGATCAGGACGTCGAGGCCGCGGGAGCGCAGCTCGGCGGCGGCCAGGCCGTGGGCGAGCAGCTGGTGGTGGGCGGCCGGGAGGGCGTCGAGCATCATGCTGTGGCCGGGCGCGTGGATGCCCAGGGCGTAGCCGTAGACCATGTGCACGAAGGGCTCGTTGAGGGTGATCCAGGCGGGGACGCGGTCGCCGAGCCGGTCTGCCACCACGGACGCGTACTCGGCGAAACGGAAAGCGGTTTCCCGTTGCATCCAGCCGCCCTCGTCCTCCAGCGCCTGCGGCAGGTCCCAGTGGAACAGAGTGGGCAGCGGCGTGATGCCGGCCGCGAGCAGCCCGTCGACCAGGCAGTCGTAGAAGTCGAGCCCGGCGGCGTTGACGGGGCCCCGGCCGGTGGGCTGGACGCGCGACCAGGCGAGCGAGAACCGGTAGGTGTCGAGCCCGAGTTCACGCATCAGCGCGATGTCCTCG
This sequence comes from Kitasatospora sp. NPDC048407, assembly GCF_043200475.1. Taxonomy (NCBI): domain Bacteria; kingdom Bacillati; phylum Actinomycetota; class Actinomycetes; order Kitasatosporales; family Streptomycetaceae; genus Kitasatospora; species Kitasatospora sp. NPDC048407. The sequence continues at coordinate 73,995 of NZ_JBICXW010000028.1, forward strand.
GGCCAGCGGTGGTAGTGGTCGCAGGCCGTCCGGCCGCTGTCGCCGTTCTTCACCGCACCCGGCCGCTCGCAGAAGGTGTCCCAGACCGACGGGCCCCGGCCATCCTCGTCGACCGCCCCCTCGATCTGGTACGCGGCGGTGGAGGCGCCCCAGCGGAAGCCGGCGGGGAGGTCGTAACGGTCCGTCATGAGGGTCCTTCCACACAACACGAGTCACAAAATGCGAGCAGTGCTCATGTTAGGAAGGCGGAGAGTGCAGGTCCAGAGGCAAGGACACCCGATCCACCAACGCGCCGCCGACAACACCCCGCAAGGACCGATCCGCGCCGGCGGTCATGGGCTCCGACCGAAGAACCCGACCACAGGCCCCCAGTGCTTCGATCGCGAGCATGGTTCGCCCCCACGCACGCCGCCGGCACCTCGGCCCCCGCTCGACCCCGGTGCCGCCTGGTCGGTTCGCTCCTTTCAGGTCGGCGACTCGGCCGCGCGGCGGTTACGGGGTGCGCGCGTCAGTCCTTGGGGTGGCGGACCACGACGACCGGGCAGGGCGCGCGGTGGACGCAGTGCTGGCCGACCGAGCCGAGCAGGGCGCCGGTGAAACCGCCGTGACCCCGGCTGCCGACGACCAGGAGTTCGGCGCCGCGGGCCGCGTCCAGCAGGCACTCGGCGGCGCCACCCTCCTGCACCCGGGTCCTGATCTCGACCGGGGCGTCGGAACCGGTCGCCTCGCTGACGCTGTCGTCGAGGGTCTTCCGTGCGATGCCCGGGAGGTCCTCGTAGGACTCGATCGGCACCGTCCACCCGGTGGCCACCGGATGCTGCCACGCGATCAGGGCCTCCACCACGGCGCCCCGCGTGCGGGCCTGGCCGACGGCCCACCGGAGCGCGTCGACCGATGCCGGCGATCCGTCGACACCGACCACGATCCGCTGCTCAGGTCCGGTCTGCTCGCTCACGTGTCTTCTCCTTCGTATTCTCGTTCGGTCTCAACCATCGGCATGGCGGCGACTGTTGCGAAGGACCGGACGGGTCCTGGAGGCCGGGACCTTCAGCCCGGCCCTTGCCCGGCACAGGGCCGTGAGTTCCTTGCCGAAGGGAATGCCGTGCGGTGCGGTCTCGGGGCCGCCGGTCCCGCCCGGACCGCGTGAGCGGCCGAGGCCGGAATCCGCGCCATGCCCCTCAGCGCCCCTTGCGCGGGGGGCGACGATCAGTGGACACTCCGCGCACTCGACCGGAGCGTGGCTCACCGACCCGAGGAGCAGCCCCCGGAAGCCGCCGAGGCCCCGCGGAGCCGACGACGAACCACCGGGCCCGAGCGGCCTCGCCCAGCAGTGCTCCCACGGCCAGGGAGCCCGGCGATCCGTCCACTCCGACGACGACCAGCGGCCTGGGGGCATTCGCGGCGGTGTCCGCCGTCTCGCGGACGACCGCCACCGGGCCGGGGGCGGGGGAGCTGAGCGGGACGCCGATCGGCGGGAGCGAGAGCACCTGCTCGACAACCGGCCCGCGCTTGGCTCCGACGGCCAGGAGCGAGGCGTCCGCGGCCTGCTCCAGCAGCCCGCGCGCCCGCGGCCCGTCGACCGCGCGGGTCTCGGTCTCCAGGCCGGGGTGCCGCTGCTCGACGAGCTTGCGTGCCTGTGCCAGGACGATGTCGCCCCCGACCCCGAGGTGATCGTCCAGCGGTCGCGGGGTGTCCTCGTCCGGATCGGTCTGCGGCCGCTCCAGGACATGGACCAGCCTTGCGGCAGGACCCGAAGGTCCCGGTCCGCCGGTCCCGCGAATCCGGGACGCCATCGGGACCGTCGTTCCACCACCGGCGCCCAACGGCCCAACGACCCGTCGGCCGGCCCGGGAGCAAGCTGTCGTCAGCACCCCCGATCGATGGAGTCGATCGCCCGGCGCCAACCGCCGGGGTCGCCACTCATCCAGCTGATGGCGGTTCAGTGCACGACAGTTGAGGAGACATCCGATGCCCAAGGCCCATCTGGTCGGAGGCGGCATCGCCGCCCTGTCCGCAGCAGCCTTCCTCATCCGGGACGCGGGTTTCGCCGGCGGCGACATCCACGTCTACGAGGCGCAGGACGAAGTCGGCGGCAGCCTGGACGCGGGCGGTACGCCGGAGGCGGGGTACACGATGCGCGGCGGCCGGATGTTCGAGGCGCAGTTCCGCTGCACGTTCGACCTGTTGTCCGGCATTCCGTCGCTGGACGACCCGTCGAAGTCGGCCACCCAGGACATCTTCGACTCGCACGACGAATCCCCTTGGGACGACACCGCCCGCCTGGTGCGCGCAGGTGGCGAGATCTGCGACGGACACGCCATGGGATTCTCCGAACACCACCGGCTCGAACTGGTCAAGTGCCTGGCCACGCCCGAGCGGCTGCTGGACGGCAAGCGCATCACCGACTGCTTCGACGAGGGCTTCTTCACCACCGACTTCTGGTACATGTGGTGCACCACCTTCGCGTTCGAGCCGTGGCACAGCGCCATCGAGTTCCGGCGCTACCTCAAGCGCTTCGTCCACCTCTTCCCGGAGTTCGAGACGATGTCCGGGATCTACCGGACCCGCTACAACCAGTACGACTCGATCGTCCGACCGCTCACGGCCTGGCTCCTGGAGCAGGGGGTCCACATCCACATCGGCCGCCGGGTCGCGGACCTGGCCTTCCGGAGCGGGCCGGGCACGAGCGTCGAGCGCATCCACTTCGCAGGCGCGCACGCCGACCTCCCCGTGGCCGAGGACGACCTCGTGTTCGTCACCAACGGCTCGATGACCGCCGACTCCGTCCTCGGCTCCCACACCGCCCCGCCGCCCGGCCCGGACACCTCCCGCAGCCCCGACTCCTTCCTGCTGTGGCACCGGATCGCCCACGGGCGCGAGGACTTCGGCAACCCCGAGGTGTTCGACCGCAGCCCCAAGGACTCCACCTGGGAGTCCTTCACCGTCACTGCCAAGGACCCCGCCTTCCTCGACTGGATGGAGACGTTCACCGGCCGCCCGACCGGCCGCGGCGGCCTGCTCACCCTCACCGACTCCCCGTGGCTGCTCACCGTCGTCGTCAACCGCCAGCCGGTCTACCAGCAGCAGCCCGAGGACGTATCCGTGTGGTGGGGCTACGGCCTCTTCCCCGACAAGCCCGGCACCTTCGTCCAGAAGCCGATGCGGGAGTGCAGCGGCGCGGAGATCCTCCAGGAGGTCCTCCAGCACCTGGCCGTCGATCCCGACACCGCCGAGAAGATCGCGGGAACCTCGACCGTCGTCCCCTGCCTGATGCCGTACATCACCAGCCAGTTCCTGGCACGGAGCCACGGCGACCGGCCCCAGGTGGTCCCGAAGGGCTCCACCAACCTCGCCTTCATCGGCCAGTACGCCGAGGTACCCGACGACGTCGTCTTCACCGTCGAGTACTCCGTACGCACCGCCTGGACCGCCGTCGCACAGCTCCTCGACCTCGACCGGCAGCCCCCGGCCGTCCACAAGGGCCACCACGACCCGCACGTCCTTGGCCAGGCCCTGCACACCATGCACCGCAAGTAGCCCCGACCGGCTCACACCGGGGAGGCGGGCACCGACCGCCTCCCCGCTCCACCCGCACGACCCGGCCCCGGCACCTCGGGGCCCGGCCGACGGTCCTGTCCCAGCGCCACAAACGACCGATCCACCGTGAAATCGACAAGGAGAGCTCGCCATGGCCGTCCACCACCCGCACCTCCCCCGGTTCACCCACCGCCTCACCACGGGCCGGCGCCCGGTCGCGACCCGGAGCTCCGGGGAGGCATCAGGCACCGTCGCCCTGACCACCGGGGCAGGGCTCACGGTCGCGGGCGCCAGGATCACCGTCGGCTCGGTCTTCCTCTGGGCTTTCCTCGACAAGACGTTCGGCCTCGGCTACGCCACCGGAGAGGCCGGCTCCTGGCTCAACGGCGGCTCCCCGACGAAGGGCTTCCTCAGCCACGTCTCGGCCGGTCCGCTGCAGTCCACCTTCCATGCCTGGGCCGGGCAGGCCTGGGCCGACTGGCTGTTCATGCTCGGCTTGCTCGGCATCGGCCTCGCCTTCGTCGGCGGCGTCGGGATGCGCGTCGCCGCCGGTGGCGGCACCCTGCTGCTGGCCATGATGTGGGCCGCCGAGTGGCCGCCCGCCCGCCACCTCGCCAACGGCGCCGCCAGCGGCTCCAGCAACCCCGTCGTCGACTACCACGTCGTCTACGCTCTGCTGCTCCTCGCGCTGGCCGCCCTCGGCGCCGGCGACACCTGGGGGCTGGGGCGCCGCTGGGCCGCCCTCCCGGTCGTCCGCGAGCACGCCTGGCTCCGCTGAGCCCCCACCGCCGTCCCGGAAGCACCGCACGCCGAGGCCCCGCTGCCGGAGCCGGCGGCACCGCCCCCGCCACGGGGAAGGTGTCGTCGGCTCCGGCGGTTTCCGGCTCGGCGCGCCCCTGATCTCCGCCACCGCACCGGCAGACATCGCTGCCGGCTGGGGCAGCCGGACCAAGGCGCCTGACGGTCGGGCCCCCTGGTTGAACGTCAGCTCTACCAGGTCCAGTCGGTGATCTCGGGCAGGTCGGTGCCGTGCTCCCGGATCCAGTCGTGGTGGCGGGTGCGCCGGTCGGCCATCTCCTGGCGCAGGGCGGCGGCCCGGGCGGCGAGGCCGGGTACCCGGTCGATGACGTCCATGACGAGCCGGTAGCGGTCGAGGTCGTTGCGGACCACCATGTCGAAGGGCGTCGTGGTGGTGCCCGACTCCTTGTACCCGCGTACGTGCAGGTGGGGGTGGACGGCGCGGCGGTAGGCGAGGCGGTGGATCAGCCACGGGTAGCCGTGGTAGGCGAAGATCACCGGTCGGTCGCGGCCGAACAGGGCGTCGAACTCCGCGTCGGGCATGCCGTGCGGGTGCTCCTCGGCGGGCATCAGCCGGGCCAGGTCGACCACGTTGACCACTCGGACGGCCAGGTCGGGCAGATGGGTACGGAGCAGCTGGGCGGCCGCGAGGATCTCCTGGGTTGGAACGTCCCCGGCGCAGGCGAGCACGACGTCGGGTTCGCGGGTACCGTCCTCCGTGCCGGCCCACTCCCAGATCCCGGCGCCGCGGGCGCAGTGGACGCGAGCCTGGTCGAGGGTGAGCCAGTCGAAGCAGGGCTGCTTGCCGGCGACCACGACGTTGACGTAGTCGCGGCTGCGCAGGACGTGGTCGGCGGTGGCGAGCAGGGTGTTGGCGTCCGGCGGGAAGTAGACCCGGACGGCTTCGGGGCTCTTGTTGAGGACGTGGTCGACGAAGCCGGGGTCCTGGTGCGAGAAGCCGTTGTGGTCCTGGCGCCAGACGTGCGAGGTGAGCAGGTAGTTGAGCGAGGCGATGGGGGCGCGCCAGGGCAGGGCACGGGTGGTGCGCAGCCACTTGATGTGCTGGTTGACCATGGAGTCGACGATGTGGACGAAGGCCTCGTAGCAGGAGAACAGGCCGTGGCGGCCGGTGAGGAGGTAGCCCTCCAGCCAGCCCTGGCAGGTGTGTTCGGAGAGGATCTCCATCACCCGGCCGTCGGGGGCGAGGTGTTCGTCGACGGGCAGGGTCTGCGCCTGCCAGGCCTTGCCGGTGGCCGCGTAGACGGCCTGGAGCCGGTTGGAGGCGGTCTCGTCCGGGCCGACCAGGCGGAAGTCGCGGCGCTCGGCGGTGTCCGCCATCACCTGGGCCAGCAGGTCGCCCAGGATCCGGGTCGGCTCGTGCAGGGTGGCACCGGGCTTGTCCACGGGTACGGCGTAGCGCTCCAGCGGCGGCATCGGCAGGTCGCGCAGCAGCAGGCCGCCGTTGGCGTGCGGGTTGGCGCCGAGGCGACGTTGGCCTTCGGGGACGCAGTCGAGGACCGGCGCCGCCGGGTGGCCGTTGTCGTCGAAGAGCTCCTCCGGCCGGTAGGAGCGCAGCCACTCCTCCAACTGCCGCAGGTGCGCGGGGTTGTCGCGGACCTGGTCGAGCGGGACCTGGTGAGCGCGCCAGGTGCCCTCGACCGGCAGTCCGTCCACCACGGCCGGGCCGGTCCAGCCCTTGGGGGTGCGCAGCACGATGAGAGGCCAGTGCGGTCGGCGGGTGCTGCCCTCGGCGCGGGCCTCGTGCTGGAGGGCGGCGATCCGCTCCAGTGCGGTGTCCATGGCCTCGGCCATGGCCCGGTGGACGGTGAGCGGGTCCTCGCCGGTGACGTACAGCGGGTCGTGGCCGTATCCGCGCAGGAGTGCGTCGAGTTCCGCCTCGGGCAGCCGGGCCAGGACGGTCGGGTTGGCGATCTTGTAGCCGTTGAGGTGCAGGATCGGCAGGCCGGCGCCGTCGTGCACCGGGTCGAGGAACTTGTTGCCGTGCCAGGAGGCCGCCAGAGGTCCGGTCTCGGCCTCGCCGTCGCCGATGACGCAGGCGACCAGCAGGCCGGGGTTGTCGAAGGCGGCGCCGTAGGCGTGCGACAGCGCGTAGCCGAGTTCTCCGCCCTCGTGGATGGAACCCGGTGTCTCGGGGGCGACGTGGCTGGGCACGCCGCCGGGGAAGGAGAACTGCCGGAACAGCCGGGCCATGCCGTCCGCGTCCCGGGTGACGCTCGGGTAGGTCTCGGTGTAGCTGCCGTCGAGCCAGGAGTTCGCCAGCACGGCGGGCCCGCCGTGCCCGGGTCCCCAGACGCAGACCGCGTCCAGGCCCCGAGCATTGATCACGCGGTTGAGGTGGGTGTGGACCAGGTTCAGGCCGGGCGAGGTGCCCCAGTGGCCCAGCAAGCGGGGCTTGATGTGCTCCGGGCGCAGCGGCTCGCGCAGCAGCGGGTTGGCCATCAGGTAGATCTGGCCCGCCGCGAGGTAGTTGGCGGCCCGCCAGTGGGCGTCGAGCGCCCGGACCTCCTCGTCGGACGGTCCACCGGGGGCCGAACTGGGGGTGTCTGACATGGCTGCGCTCTCCTCGGAGTCTGCCGGCTTCACCGACCGCCGGCGGGCGGTCGGCCCTCATCGTCGCCCCGCGGCCGGATCCTCCGCAGGGCCGAACAGGCCACATTCTGCACGGGGAACGGGCCGGTGGTCCCTGCCCGTCCTGTGCCTCGCTCGAACGTCCCCGGCCCACCGCCCGCCGCCGGGACGTAAGGCCGCGGGAAAGGGGACGGCCAACCCTAGTGCCACCATGCTGCGGCACGACCAGCGCCTGCTCGACCTGGCCGGCGGCAACGGCGCCGGAAGCGGTCGAACCCGCTTCCGGCGCTCCGCTCTGGCGCGGGTCAAGTCCCCGCGATCGAGCCCGCTTTCACCCGCGTTACTGGTCGGCGGGAGTGATCAGGCCGTATGCGCATGGTCACTTCTCCCCGAGGGTGGCGACGAGGACGGCCTTGATGGTGTGCAGCCGGTTCTCGGCCTGGTCGAAGACCAGCGAGGCGGGCGATTCGAAGACCTCGTCGGTGACTTCGAGGCCGTCGAGCCCGTGTTCGGTGGCGAGTTCGGCGCCGAGGTCGGTGCGGCGGTCGTGCAGGGCGGGCAGGCAGTGCAGGAAGGCGGTGTCGGGGTTGCCGGTCGCCGCCATCGTCTTCGCGTTGACCTGGTACGGCAGGAGCAGGGCGATCCGCTCGGCCCACCGGGCGTGGTCCTCTCCCATGGACACCCACACGTCCGTGTACAGGAAGTCGGCGCCGTGCACGGCTTCCTCCACCTCGTCGGTCAACAGGAACCGGGCGCCGCTCTCCTGACCGAGCAGCAGGCACTCGGAGACCAGCTCCGGGTCGGGCCACAGCTCGCGCGGGGCGGCGATGCGGACGTCCATCCCGAGCAGGGCGCCCATGGCCATCAGGGAGTGGGCGGTGTTGTTGCGGGCGTCGCCGAGGTAGCAGAAGGAGATCTCCTCCAGCGGCTTGCGGCTGTGCTCGCGCATCGTGAACACGTCGCACAGGCTCTGGGTCGGGTGCCACCGGTCGGTGAGGCCGTTGTAGACGGG
>NZ_JBICXW010000029.1:0-74133 GCF_043200475.1 Kitasatospora sp. NPDC048407
CGGGGCGAGTTCGGCGACGGTGCGCTCGTACAGTTCCCGTGCGTTGGTCATGGGGCACCTCCGGCGGCGGGACTGGTGGGGGGGGCGCCCCCGGGGGGGGGGGGGGGGGGGGGGGCGGCCGCGCCCCCCCCCCGCCCCCCCGGGGGGGGGGGCGGGTGGGGCCGGGGGGCCCGCGGGCGGGGGGGGGGGGGGGTGGGGGGCCCCCGGGGGGGGGGGGGGGGGGGCGGCCCCCCCCCGGGGGGGGGGGGGGCCCCCGCGGCCGCCGGAGCGCCACACCGGGGAACGGCGTTGGCGCTCAGCGGTGTTGTGCGGGCGTCAGGGGGTCCGGGTGAAGGTGCCGACGATGGTGGTGGCCCCGAGGACGTACGGCTGGATCGCGGCGGTGACCTCCTCGTACGTCAGCCCCGCGGTCGGGAGGGTGGGGGTGGAGAGCGCGTAGAGCGTGAAGACGTAGTGGTGGGGCTGGCCCGTGGCAGGCGGGCAGGGGCCGCCCCAACCGACTATCGGGTCGCCGAAGCTGTTGGCGCCTGGGGTGAACTGGGCAGTGCCGTGGCCGTCGATGCGGCGGGCGGAGCCGGGGATGTCGTAGAGCACCCAGTGGTGCCAGCCGCCGGCCCGCGGCGCGTCCGGGTCGTTCACCAGCAGCGCGTAGCCCTGTGTGCCGGCAGGGGAGTTGCGCCAGTCCAGTCGGGGCGCGAGGTTCTTGCCGTGGCAGGGCGAGTCCTCGATGCCCGGCCAGCCGAACTCCGTCCACGCCGGGAGCTTGCCGCCGTCGCGGAAGTCCGGGCTGGTGAGGGTGAACGGCGTGAGGCGGGCCGTCGAGGAGGTGTCCGACGCCGGGGCGGCGGCGGTGAGTGTGCAGCTGATGGTCAGCGCGGCAGCGGCGATGGCGGCCGTGCGCAGCGCGGGCAGGCGAGAGATGATCAACTTTACCCCCGTGTCGTTGATTTGACGCAGCATCAGGTATGGGCTGTGCGGCGGCCGTCAGCTAACCGGCCATTCGGCGGGCGGTCAAGAGTTTGCGCACTGAGGATCTCGTGACGCGTCAACTGTCGGACGGGTGGAGGGTGCGGTGGGCGCGGCGGATCAAGGTGGCGAAGCGGTCCGGGTGGGGGAGGGAGAGCAGGTGGCCGCCGGGGTGCGGAACAGGCGGGAGTGGCGGGTGGCGGCGTGGACATACCGAGCAGCAGTGGGCGGCGGCCGGTCGCCTCGCGGGTCTCGAGGACGGCGTCGTGCGCGGCGGCGCCCGCGGCGTCGAGGGTGAACGGGCGGGCGGCGAGGGTGCCGTGGCCGGGGAGGTCCGGGGCGCTGACGCGGAAGTCGGGGGTGAGGCGGCGGACGTGCGGGCGCCACATGGTGGCGGACAGGCGGATGCCGTGGACCAGCACGATCGGGGTGGTCACGGGTGGGCGGGGTGCGTCGACTCGACGGCGGCGCGGAGGCGTTCGAGGGTGGCGCGCATGCCGGCGCGGTTGATCTCCGCGCGGTCGGTGGGTCGGGTGCCGGTGAAGGCGCGGCCGAGGAACTCGGTCAGGCGGGAGCCCCGGCCGGTGCGCAGGTCCTCCCAGTACTCGGTGACGCGGACGGCGTCCGGCCCGTCCGGCTCGATCAGGTAGCCCCAACTGGCCACCGGGAGGCCGAAGATGGCCACCCGGAAGGCGAACTCCTGCGGCGCCCTGGCGGTGCTGACCCGGCAGTCGGTGAACCACACGAACGGGCCCTTGCGGTTGAAGCCCAGGAAACGGGTGCCCTCGGTGACCGGTCCGCGGCCCAGCGTCCGGATCGCGAAGCACTCCGGGCTCCAGCGGGCCAGGTTCCGGATGTCGCGGAGCGCGGCGTACACCGACTCGGCGGAGGCGTGCACCGTCACGCTCTCCCGAACGGTCCATTGGCGGGTCATGCGTACCTCCGATGTGGATGGAGGTCCGGACTGTAATCGGTGCGCGGAGAGCGGCGCAAGAGCGGCGGGTGTCGCCAAAAGTGCTGGTGGGGAAGGTACTTGACGGTTCGGGAGAGTGCTCGCTAGCTTGGAACGAGACGACTCGTTCCGACCTGTGGGGCGAGTGAGACGGGAGGGTGGATCGTGCGGATACCGGTGCCGGGCGCCGAGGCGCTGGCCGCGGCGGTGACGGTGCCGGACGGTGTACCCGCGGCGGTGCTGGTGCTGTGGCCCGCGCTCGGGGTGCCGGCCGGCTACTACGCGCCGTTCTGCGCCGAGTTGGCCGCGCGCGGCGTCGCCACGGTGGCGGTGGACCTGCGAGGGCAGGGCGAGAGCGGGCCGCCCGCCGACCGTCGCTCGACGCACGGCTACCACGCGCTGGCCGCCCGGGACTTCCCGGCGGTGACGGCGGCGGCCCGGGCCAGGTTCGGGCCGGACGTGCCGCTGTTCCTGCTCGGCCACAGCATCGGCGGGCAGGCCGCCGTGCTGGCCGCCGCGCGCGAACCCAAGGCGGTGGACGGCCTGGTGCTCGTCGCCTCCGGCACCGTGGACTTCCGGGGCTTCACCGGCATCGCCCGCCTGCGGGTACTGGCCAGCACCCAACTCCTCGCGCTGATCGCCACGTTGTGGGGCTACTGGCCCGGCCACCGGCTCGGCTTCGGCGGCCGCCAGCCCGCCCGGCTGATGCGCGACTGGGCCCGCCTCGGCCGCACCGGCCGCTTCGCGCCCGCCGGCGCCGACCTCGACTACGAACAGGCCCTGGCGGCGGTCTCCCTGCCCGTCCTCGCCGTCTCGCTCCCGGGTGACCACCTCGCCCCCGCGAGCGCGGTCGACCGCCTGGTCGCCAAGCTCCCCGCCGCCCAGGTGGAGCGCCGCCACCACACGCCCGCGAACGGCGAATCCGCCGACCACGTCCGCTGGGCCCGCTCCGGCGGCGGGATCGCCGAACTGATCACCGGCTGGCTGGCCGGGCGCTGACGAGAACAGACGGAGGCAAGGACACTCATGGGGGAGAAGCGGAATCTGCTCCCGCTGTCCGAGGAACAGGGCGCGCCCGTAAGGGACTTGGCGGCCCGGGAGCGGATCCTGGAGACCACGCTGCGGGTGCTGTCCCGGGTCGGCTACGCGAGGGCGACGGTCGGCGGCATCGCGCAGGAGGCCGGCGTCGGCAAGGCCACCGTCTACCGGTCCTGGCCGCACAAGGCCGCACTCACCCTGGACGCCGTACGCACCCGGCTGCCGGACATCCCGGTGGACGACCTCGGCGACAGCCCGCGCGAAATCCTCGCCGTGGCCCAGGCGCTGGCCGGCCTCTACGGCGCCCCACAGGTCCGGGCCATTCTGCCCGCGCTGATCTCGGACGCCGCCACCGACCCCGAACTCGCCCGCCGCCTGCGCACCGAGCTCATCGAGCCCCGCCGCGACCGCTCCGCCACCGTCCTGCGCCGCGCCGTCACCCGGGGCGTCCTCCCCGCCGACACCGACGTCCTCACCCTGCTCGACATGTGGGCCGGCCTGATGCTCTTCCGCGGCATCGTCCTCGACGGCGACCTCGACGAGCGGGGCGTCCAGGCCCTGGTGTCGGCCGCGCTGGCCTCCCCGCCAAGGGTGTCGTGAAACGCCGAAAGGGCCGGCCCGGGGAGGGCCGGCCCTTTTCAGGACCTCAGAGCAGCGTCGACCAGTAGTACCAGAAGCGGGTCAGGATGAGCAGGCCTATCAGCAGGAAGCCGGCGGCCGGGACCAGCCACTGGTGGTTGAGGGTGGCCAGGCGGCGGACGGTGGGTGGGGTGGGGAGGATGCCGGTGCGGATGTTGTGGATGGTGGTGGACCAGAAGAGGGTGATGACCACGGCCCAGACCACCATGCAGTAGGGGCACAGGGCGCCGATCTCGTACAGGGCCTGACGGATGAGCCAGGCGACGAAGGCGAGGCCGACGAGGCTGCCGCCCTGGAGGGCGAGCCAGAACCAGCGGCGGTAGGATGCGCCCGCGAGCAGGCCCGCGCCGATGGCGGCGAGGGCGCCGAAGGCGGCCAGGCCGAGGATCGGGTTGGGGAAGCCGAAGACTTCGGCCTGTTCGGTGCGCATGACCGAGCCGCAGCTGATGATCGGGTTGATGTTGCAGTTCGGCTGGAAGGCCGGGTTCTCGATCAGCCGGATCTTGTCCAGGGTGAGCTGCGCCGAGGCGGCCAGGCCGAGCAGTCCGCTCAGCAGGATCAGCCAGGAGAAGCGGCGGCTCGCTGCGCCCTTGATTGCTGGGGTGGTGTCCCGGGCCGTGGTCATCGCGTCACCCGCCCAGGGTCTGCTTGACCAAGGCGGTGAACTGCTCGCCGCTCAGCGCCTTGCCGTCCTTGCCGATCACGTCGAGGGTCTTGCCGTCGAGCTTGACGGTCGGGGTGCCGGTGACGCCGCTCTTGTTGAACGCGGCGGCGACCTTGGTGGCCCAGTTCTTGTAGGTGCCCTCGGTGACGGCCTTGGTGAAGGCCTCGGTCTTCAGGCCGGGGACCTGGCCGGCGAGGTCGAGGATGTGGTTGACGTCGCCGAAGGCGTCCGAGGTCTCGGCGGGCTGGTTGGCGTAGAGCACGTCGTGGAACTGCTTGAACTTGTCGACGCCCTCGTTCAGCGCGGCGCCGGCCGCGGCCAGCGCGGTCTTCGAGCCCTTGCCGCCGAGGTTGTTGTCGAGGAACGCGGCCAGGTGGTACTCGATCTTGTACTGGCCCTGGTCGGCGAGTTCCTTCGCGGCCGGTCCGGACGAGGTCTCGAAGGCCTCGCAGACCGGGCAGCGGAAGTCCTCGTACACGGCCAGGGTGTGCGGGGCGTCCGGGTTGCCGTAGACGACCACGGTGCTGTCGGGGCCCGTGGCGTTGGCCGGGACGGCGATCGGGCCGCTCGCGGAGTCGGAGTTCTTGGAGGCGTTCACGGCGAGGGTGGTGCCGCCCGCGATCACGGCGACGGCCGCGACGACCGAGATGCCGATGGTGAGGGCGCGGCGGCGCTTGGCGCGCAGCGCCTCCGCCTGCTGGGCCTGCTTCAGGCGCTCGCGGGCCGAGACCGTCTTGGCGGACTTGTGGGTGCTGGGCATGGTGATCCGTCTCCTCTGCACCCGGCGGGCGGCGCGGCCCGGCTCCCAGGTGGTCTCACCTGGACGGGAGCAGGGGCGGGCGGCGGCCCGGCGGGGTGCGGGTCATGAAAAGTAAAGGGGCAGCGGGATGCCCGGAGACGGCCGCGTCGTGCGAAGTGGCGGGGCCGTCAGCAGGCGAGGGCCAGCTGCGGCGGTCCGCGACGCGGGGCGGGGGTGTGGACGGCGTCCTGCGGACGGCGCGGGGCGGGCTCGACGCCGGCCGGGGGCAGCAGCTCGGCCGGGCAGGCCGGGCGGGCCGCCAGGAGCAGCGCGCGCCAGTGGCCGGGCAGCAGCCGGGCCACCGTGCGCAGGGCCTCGCCGACCCCGTCGAGGGCGGCGTCGGCCAGCCGCAGCCAGGCCGCGGCGGCCAGTGCGACCACCAGGTGCACGCCGAGGACCAGCAGGCGCAGCATGCCCGCCGAGTTGTGCGTCCACTCCGCGAACAGTTCGGAGCCGCTGACCCGGTCGCCGCCACAGACCAGCAGGTCCACGCCGTGCATGGGCCGGGAACAGGCGTCCTGGCCGAGGTTGAAGACGGTGTTGAGCAGCAGTTCGACCGGTACCAGCACCGCGGACAGCAGCAGGAAGTGGCGGCGTGCGCCGTCCAGCAGGACCGCGAGCAGGAAGACCGCGACGCAGGCGACTGCGACCAGGGTGAGCGGCAGGGCACGGCCGGTGATCACCACCTGGCCGAACGCGGCCAGCGGCACGGCGAGCGCGGTGAACACCGCGCCCCGCAGGGCTCTGGTCGCGTGAATGCCGGTCATGGCTCCGGAGTATGCCACGCCGAAGGTCCCGGGCACGAGGGCCCTTCGGCCCCGGCGATGGCCGTCCGACCTGCGGATAAGCCCTGGATAAAGGGGACTTGGGCGCGTGCTGGGGCTGCGGCCGGGACGATTGGTGCCTGGTCGGCCGGGGGTGCGGCGTGGGTCTTGTCACGCTCCTGCTGTGGTCTGCGCCACACTTTCGGCCGGTCGGTTCACCAGAGATCGACGCTGTGCGCCCGCACCCTCGCGTCGATCCGCGCCAGCAGCTCCTCGGCGGGCAGCGGGTCGAGCCGGCGGCCGTCGCGCAGCCGCACCGCGAGGGTGCCGTCGGCGACCTCGCGCGGACCGAGCACCACCTGGTACGGCGCGAGCCGGGCCTCCCGGACCCGGGCGCCCAGTGAACCGCGGTCCGCACCCAGCACCTCGCCCCGCAGATCGAGCTCCAGGCAGCGGGCGGCCAGCTCGCGCGCCGCACCCTCCTGCTCCTCGCCGAGCGGCAGCACCGCCAGCTGCACCGGCGCCAGCCACGCCGGGAACGCCCCGCCGTGCTGCTCGATCAGCTGCGCCGCCGCCCGCTCCACACTGCCGAGGATCGCCCGGTGCACCATCACCGGCCGGTGCTTCGCCCCGTCCGGGCCGATGTAGTGCAGGTCGAACTGCTCGGGCTGATGGAAGTCGACCTGCACGGTGGACAGGGTCGACTCGCGGCCCGCACCGTCCACCACCTGCACGTCGATCTTCGGCCCGTAGAACGCGGCCTCGCCGACGCCCTCCTCGTACGGCACACCGAGCTCGTCCAGCACCCCCACCAGCAGCGCGGTCGCCCGCTCCCACAACTCCGGCCGGGCCACGTACTTCCCGCCGCCCCCCGGCAGCGACAGCCGGTAACGGGACGCGGTGATGCCCATCGCCCGGTACGCCACCGCGATCAGCTCCAGTGCGCCGCGCGCCTCCTCCGCGACCTGGTCCAGGGTGCAGAAGATGTGCCCGTCGTTCAGCTGGATCGCCCGCACCCTGGTCAGCCCGCCCAGCACCCCCGACCGCTCCGAGCGGTACATGCCGCCCAACTCGGCCATGCGTAGTGGTAGTTCACGGTAGCTGCGGGAACGGGAACGGAACATCACGGCGTGGTGCGGGCAGAGACTGGGGCGGAGGACGAGCTGATCGTCGCCGTCGCCCATGGACATCGGCGGGAACATGTCGTCCCGGTAGTGCGCCCAGTGCCCCGAACGCTCGTACAGCTCACGCTTGCCCAGCACCGGCGAGTACACGTGCCGGTAGCCCGCGCGCCGCTCCAGGGTGCGGATGAAATCCTCCAGGCTCTGCCGCACCACGGCGCCGTCCGGCAGCCAGAACGGCAGACCCGAACCGATCAGCGGATCGGTGTCGAACAGGTCCAGCTCGCGGCCCAGTTTGCGATGGTCGAACACGGCGGTCTCCTCACCGGAAGGGGGACGAGCCGCCACGGCCGCACATGCGAAAGCCCCGGGCGCTCGGCCCCGGGGCTTGATCAGAACAGCAGTCAGCGCGCCGGGACACTCTCCGGCGTCGTCGTCAGCATCGCAGCGCGCTTCATGGCCGGAACGGTAGCAGGACGGGCTGCGGGACGCACGGCGTTTGTACGCCAACGGGCGTGCCAGGATGGGCCGGTGATCGACAACGAGCCCCTGCTGCGCGGCATCGCCGCCAACCCCGGCGCGCCCACCGCCGTCCTGCTGCGCCTGCTCGCGCCCGAGGCCAAGGCCGCCTGGCCGGTGTTCGCGCAGCGCCGGCTGCCGGACGAGTTCGTCGAGGCGGCGCTGCGCAGCCCCGACGCGGGCGTGCGGAGGGCGACCGCCGGGAACCCGTGGCTCAGCGACGAGCAGTGCCTGAGGCTGGCGGGCGACCCGAACGATCTGGTGGCGGTCAGGCTCTTCTCCGGCAAGTACGCCGAACGGCGACCCCGCCCGCTGTCCGACGCGGTGCTCGAACGGATCCACCTCGCCACCTTCGAGCGGACCACGTCGCACCTCACCCTCAACGAGATCGTCGGCGAACTGGACCGCTGCGGCGCCGTCACCGCCACATTCCGCCGCCGGACGGCCACCCACCCGTCACCCCAACTGCGCCTCCAGGCAACCTACTTCCTCGACGCGCTCGACGAAGAGCAGCGCGCGGCCCTGCTGGACGACCCCGATCCGGAGGTCCGCGCCGCCGCCCGGCGCCACCACGCCCCCATGGCGCTGACCGCCGAGGACCTCGCCCACGCCGGCGCCGACCGCAACCGCGCCTACTGGTACGCCACCCGCCTCGTCCCGCCCGAGCTGTTCGAAGCGGGCCTCGCCGACGGCTACGCCTACAACCTCGCCGGAAATCCGCACCTCACCCCCGAAGAGATCCACCGCCTGGCCGCCCACCCCGACCCGCACGTGCGCCACCGCGTCGCCGAACGCGACGACCTCACCCCCGAGTTGATCGCCCTGCTCGCTGCCGACCCAGACCCGGACGTCCGCCTGCGCGCCGAGGTCGAACCCGCCCCGCGCAGGCGCGCCGAGACCCTGGCCGTCAACGGGGTCGACTGCTCCTACCCGAGCGCCAATCGCTGGATCTTCCGTAACTCCCTCCATCGTCCCGCCCTCGACTGGTACCACGCCTGCGCCCGCTCCCCCCATCCGCTGCTGCGCCGCGCCGCCGCCACCTGCCCCGAACTCGACGCCCCGACGGTCCAGTTGCTCGCCGCCGACCCCGACCGCGAGGTGCGCCTGCTGCTCGCCCTGCTCCACCCCGACGCGCCGCCCGCCCTGCTGTTGGACGCCTACCTCGCCATCCCGGAGCACCGCCTCCGGCTGCGCCTGCGGGACACGTTTCCGAGCCAGGGCGTGCCCGCCGAACTCGCCCGGCACGACGATCCCGGGGTACGCGAACTCGCCGCCGCCGACCAGGAGTTCGACGGCGACCTGGCCGCGCTGCTGGCCGACCCCGACCCGAGCGTCCGCCGCGCCGCCGCCGCGAACCCCCGGACGCCGGTCGGCACCGTCACCGCGCTGCTCGCCGATTCGGACGCCGCGCCCGAGTTGCGGGAAGGGGCCGCCGCCAGTGTGCATCTGACGGAGCGTCAGATGGGCGAACTGCTGGACCGGTTGGAAATTCCCCGCTGACCGGGTGAGCGCGGTGCTATTTGTGTGAGTGCCAATGACGCGTCACCGAGAGGGTGTTGTTCACCATGCAGAACACTTCCGCCGACCGGCTCAGCCTGCTCGTGCTGGGTGGCACGCGGTTCGTGGGCCGGGCCGTGGTCGAGGCCGCGCTGGCCGCGGGCCACCAGGTCACGATGTTCAACCGCGGTCTCAGTGACCCCGGGCTGTTCGCCGAGGCGGGCGCCGAGACGCTGATCGGCGACCGCACCGCGGACCTGTCCGCGCTGGAGGGGCGCCGCTGGGACGCCGTGATCGACGTCGCGGGGTATCTGCCCGAGGTGGTGCAGCGTTCGGTCACCGCCCTCGGGGATCGCGTCGGCCGGTACGTCTTCATCTCGACGATCTCGGTGCTCGCCGACCTGTCCACCGTGCAGGACGAGGACGGCGAGGTGCTGGAGCTCGTCGAGGGCCTGCCGCCGATCCAGCTGTACGGCGCCAACAAGGCCGCCTGCGAGCGGATCGTGCTGGACGCGTACGGCGAGCGCGCGAGCATCGTCCGACCCGGGCTGATCGTCGGCCCGTACGACACGACCGACCGGTTCGCGTACTGGCCGCGGCGGTTCCGGCGCGGCGGCCGGGTGCTGCTGCCCGGCGACCCGGCCGACCCGACCCAGTTCATCGACGTCCGCGACCTCGCGGCGTGGATCCTCGGCTGCGCCACCGAGCAGCGCGGCGGAATCCACCTGGTCACCGGCCACAGCATGCCCATCGGCGAGTTCTTCACCGCCTGCCAGGCTGTGGCGGGCTCCGACGTGGAGACGGTCTGGATCGGCACCGAGACCCTGCTGAAGGCCGGCGTCGCGCCGTGGATGGGCGTCCCGCTGTGGAACGGCGACCCGGACTACGCGGCGGCCAACCGGTCCGACATCTCCCGTGCGCTGGCTGCCGGGCTGACGTTCCGCCCGCTGGCCGAGACCCTCGCCGACACCCTGGCCTGGGACACCGCCCGCGGCGGACCGGCCCCCGACAAGGAGGGCCTCAGCGCGGCGGAGGAGGAACGGCTGCTGAACGCCGGATGATTGCGGACCGGCGCGCGGTGCCCACGCTCCGTTAGGGTGGTTGCTCGACCGGGCGGGCCAGCAGGGGAGAGACGTGATGGTGACGGCAGCGGACAGCACCCTTCCGGAGCTCGACGCCGAGGAACTCGTCCGCTGGCGGGCCGGCGGCGGGCGGCTGGTCGATCTGCTGACGGCCGCTCAACGGCTCGGCCCGGTCGCCGGGTTCAGGATCGGCGACCGGCAGGTGGTGCTGGTGACCGGGCCCGAGGAGGTCCAGCACGTGCTGGCCCGCAACCCCGACACGTACGTCAAGCACGGGCACCGCGCGAAGGTGCTGCTCGGCGACGGCCTGCTGTGCGCCGCCGGCGAGCCGTGGCGGCGCCAACGCAAGCTGCTGCAACCGCAGTTCACCGTCCGCGGCATTCGCACCTACGAGCCGCAGTTGCGCGCTGCGGTGGCGGCGCTCGCAGACCGGTGGCGGGCCGCCGCCGACAGCGGCGAGGAGCGCGAACTCGACGCCGACCTGCGGTACTTCTCGCTCGACGTGATCTGGCGCTCGCTCACCGCGCAGGCGCTGGACGAACCCACCTACCGGCAACTGGTCGCCGCCGGGGACAGCCTCGCCGCGATCCCCGCGTTCGCCCCCGCCACCGGCGAGACCGCCGCCGACTTCAGCCAGGCCGTCGCCGACGCCGACCGGGCCGCCGAGCACGCCATCGCGCTCGCCCGGAAGGCCGACGAACCCACCCTGATCGCCGTGCTGCTCCGTGCCGTCGGCGAACTGCCCGGCTACGACGAGCAGTTGGTGCGCGACGAACTGCTCACCCTGATGGTGGCCGGCTACGAGACCACCGCCACCACCCTCGGCTGGCTGTTCCTGCTGCTCGACACCCACCCCGAGCAACGCGACTGGGCGCTGTCCGCCGGCCCGGCCGGCTCCGCGGAACGGGCGGCCGCGATCCGGGCGCTGATCGACGAGACGCTGCGGCTGTACCCCGTCGCCTGGCTGATGCCCCGGCACGCCGCCGAGACCGGCACCGTCGGCGGCCGGACCGTCCCCGCCGGCGCGACCGTCCTGCTGTGCCCCTACCTGACCCACCGCGACCCGGCGCTGTGGCCCGACCCGGAGACGTTCCGGCCGCAGCGCTTCCTGGCCGCCGAACGGCGCCCCGCGCCCGGCACGTACTTCCCGTTCGGCCTCGGGCCGCGCGCCTGCATCGGCGCGCAGTTCGCGGTGCGGGAGATGACGCTGCTGCTGGAGGAGCTGCTGCCCGCCGTCCGGCCGGAGATCCGCGAGCGGCCCGGTGGGGCCGGGTACCGGCTGACCGTCCACCCGGACGGGCCGATCCGGGCGGTGCTGCGCCGGGATGCGGGGGACTGGGCGGTGGGGGACCCGGCTGCGGGGGATCGGGCTGTGGGGGATCGGGCTGCGGGGGACCGGGACGAAAACCGTTTGTGAGCGGGGCGGCGGGTTCGTCAGGATCGGCGCTGATGAAGACTGATTCGGATGCCCTGTCCCATCCCGTCGCGCTGGTGACGGGAGTCGGCCGGACGGTCGGCATCGGCGCCGCCGTGGCCGAGCAACTCGCCGCCTCCGGCTGGGACATCGCGCACACCCACTGGACGCCGTACGACACCCGGATGCCCTGGGGTGTGGAGAAGGACGCCGTCGAGGCCGTCGGCGCGGCGATCCGCGCGCACGGCGCCCGGCAGCTCGCGGTGCCCGCCGACCTCACCGACCCCGGGACGCCCGCCCGGCTGTTCGACCAGGTGGAGGCCGAACTCGGCCCCGTCACCGCGCTGGTGATGAGCCACGCCGAATCCGTCGACTCCGGGCTGCTCGACACCAGCGTGGAGAGCTTCGACCGGCACTTCGCCGTCAACACGCGGGCGAGCTGGCTGCTGATCCGCGAGTTCGGGCGGCGCTTCACCGGCCCGTTCGGCACCGGCCGGATCGTCGCCCTCACCAGCGACCACACCGTCGGCAACCTCCCCTACGGCGCCAGCAAGGGCGCACTCGACCGGATCACGCTGGCCGCCGCCCACGAACTCGCCCACCTCGGCATCACCGCCAACGCCGTCAACCCCGGCCCCACCGACACCGGTTGGATGAACGACACCCTCCGCGCCGACGTCCTCGCCCACACGCCGTTGGCCCGACTCGGTACGCCGCAGGACGCGGCCCGGCTGATCGACTTCCTCTGCTCGCCGTCAGGGCAGTGGGTCAACGGTCAACTGCTGCAGAGCGACGGGGGATTTCGCGGGGTGTGACGGTGGGCGGTGTTCAGGCTTTCCGCTCGGAGCGTTCGCGCAACTCGCGGGTGCGGGAGGCGAGTTCGGCCAGGGAGAGGCCGGCGGTGCCGTCCGTCAGGCTGCCCAGGGAGGAGCCGTCCGCCCAGGCGCAGACCGGGAGTTCGCGCTTGTCGTCCCAGACCGCCGCGCAGGCGATCGCGCCGCCGAGCGGGCCGGGCTCGAACATGCGCAGGCCCGTGACGGCCGTGCTGTCGCGGAGGGTGGTGGTGTCGGTGTGGGAGTAGCCGCGGAGCATCCAGGCGGCCGCCTGGTCGGAGTCCGGCACCGAACCGCTCATCACCACCGCCAGCAACTCCGCCTGCGCGAAGCCGGCCGCCCCTGGCGGCCCGTACGCCACCACCTGGATGCTGCGGGGCACGAAGCGCTTGGCGTCGTCCGACTCGTACGCGGCCCGCAGCTGGGCCAGGTCCCGATCCTCCGTCACCCGTGACAGGCCCGCGAACTCGGCCGGCAGCGCGACCTTGCGCCGCTCCACCCCCGAGTCCATCGCCCCGGCGGCCAGTACGGCGAGCGCGAGAGCTGCCGCCGCCCCCACGCCGACGTCGAACTGCTTTGCCGTCAGCTGCCGGTACCACGGCACCGGCGGCTGCGGCTCCTCGTCCGCCGCCCAGAGCGCCTGCGGGCTGTCGAACCCCGACTGCGGATGCTGCACCGTACCGGTCACTGGCTCCCCCGACTGAACTGAAATCAGATCGTCCGATCGAACGATGGCGAGCACTTTACAAGCACGCTGACCAGGGGCGACGCGGGCGCTGGGAGCGTTGGTGGATGGTCAGGTGTTGGCACGGGCCGGGGCGTGGTTGCGGAGCGTCGGAGTGAGCAGGAGGGCGGCCGCGGTGAGGGCTGCGGCGGTGTACAGCGGGCCGGTCGGAGTGCGGAGAGTGGCGGCGGCGAGGAGAGGGCCGGCGGTGGCGCCGAGGTTGAGGGCGGCCGTCGCGTAGGCCCCGGCCATGGTGGGTGCGCCGGTGGCGGTGGCCAGGGCACAGGTGATCAAGGTGCCGCCGACGGCGAAGGAGAGCGCGCCGAGCACGGGTACGAGGACCGGCAGTGCGGTCGGGAAAGCGGCCAACGCCGCCCAGCCGAGCGGCAGTAGCGGGCCCGCCACCGCGAGCAGTCGCAGCGGATGCCGGTCGGCGAGCCGCCCCGCGACGGTCACGCCCAGGACCGTGCCGAGACCGAACAGCACCAGCACCACCGGCACCCAGCGCCGCCCGAACCCGGCCGGGCCGGTCACCACCGGGGCGAGGAAGGTGAACGCGGCGAACGTCCCGGCGTTCACCAGCGCGCCCAGCAGCAGCACCCGAAGGAGGCGGGGGCGGGCGAGCTCGGCGAGTTCCGCGCGCAGGGCCGAACGCCCGGATCCGCCACCGCCCGGGACGCCCCGCAGCACCCCGACAGCGGCCGGCACGCAGAGCACCGCCACCGCCCAGAACGAGGCCCGCCAGCCCAGCAGTTGACCGAGCAACGCGCCCGCCGGGACCCCGACGACGGTGGCCACCGTCGTCCCCGACAGCAGCACACCCACCGCCCGCCCCCGCCGCTCGGGCCCGACCAGGTCGGCCGCCGCCGTCACCGCCAGAGCGAGGAACCCGGCGTTCGCGAACGCCGCCACCACCCGGCTGACACACAGCACCGGGAACGATGCGGCCGTGGCGCCGAGGACGTGGGCCGCCGCGAACAGCACGAGGAAGGTGAACAGCCCGGCCCGGCGCGGCCAACGGCGGGCCAGCGCTGCCATCGGCGGGGCGCCCGCGACCATGCCGACCGCGAACGCCGAGGTCAACAGGCCGGCCGTGCCGACCGGGACGCCGAGCTCGGCGGCGAGATCCGGCAGCAGGCCGGACAGCATGAACTCCGAGGTGCCCATGGCGAACACGGCCAGGGCGAGCAGGTACAGGGCAAGAGGCATCGCGCAGAACTCCGGGGTGAGGAGCGGAAACGGACAGCCGTCTCGTCACCAGGAGTCCAGGAACCGTGGTCGCGTTTCAGCGCCGCGCGGCCCCTCGGCGGGGCAGGCGCGGCCCGGCAGGGCGGACTCAGGTGCTCAGGGGCCGACGGCGGGGCCGAAGACCCCCACCTCGTCCGACTCGGGGCTCACCACGCTGCGCACACTACCGAACGCCGACCGTGCGGTCACCTGCGGCCGCCAACGTGCGTCAGCGGTAACGGGTTTCCGGCTCCCGGTTCAGGTGCGGCGCCAGTTGGAGACCTCGGCCTCGATGTCCACCGGCGCGACGCCGAGCGGTGGGCCTTCGACGGGGCGGCGGAGGGCTGCGTCGATACGGGAGTTGAGCTCGGCGAGACGCTTGCGCAGCAGCGCCTCGGTGGGTGCGAGGCGGGCGGCGTCGAGTGCCTCGTGCAGCTCGTTGCGCAGGACGAGGGACGGGGGCAGAGAACTCAGGCCCTCGCGTTCCAGCTTCTCCCGGAGCCACCACATCTCGTGGTACGGCCGGTTCTCGTGGGCGAGCGGTTTGCCTGCGCCCGGCAGGTTGTCGAACTCGCCGCGCTCGGTGGCCTCCCGGATCTGCCGATCGACCCAGCTCTCGAAGGTGACGCCAGGGGGCTTGCGGTCGGTCATGGCCGGCTCCTTCCGTTCTTCCGTGTGCGGATGGCTGCACCCACCAGCCTACGTCCTCGCCCAACTCGGCGACTGGGGACGGGAAATGATGCGCACGGTCTCTTGTCGCAACTGGTTTGTCATGCAAACCTGATGGCATGACAGACGCTACGGTGCCCTCGAACGGCACGCCGCACGAAGTCCTCGCCGGCCTGGGCGAGTTGACCCGCAAGGTGCGTGCCGCCCAGCGCGGCACCTGGTTCCCGCTGCTGCTGCTCGGCGGGCTCACGCTCGGCGGGATCCTGGTCAGCCGCCTCACCTACCAGATCCTGTCCGTCCCCTGCCCCGAACCCGCCGCGGGCGCCGACTGCACCCTCGTCCGGCAGGGCTCGCCGCTCTACTGGCCGATCGGCCTCGCCCTCGCCTACCTCGCAACCGCGATCTTCTACGTCCGCCGCGCCCGTCGCCGGGGCGTCGGCACGGCCGTCCGGCCCTACGTCCTCACCGGACTCGCGCTGCTCGCCGTGGTGGCCGCCACCTCGCTCTGGGTCACCCGGAACGGGATACCGCAGCCCGGCGCGCCGCTCGACTTCTGGGGCCTGCACCTCGCCCCCTCGTCCCCGGCGGCCAGGTTCCTCTCCCGGCTGACGGGCGACGCCCTGGCCGTCGGGCTGCCGCTGCTGGTGCTGGCCCGGGTGGAACGCAGCCGCACCCTGCTGCTGCTCGCCACGCTGTACCTGGCCGTCGAGCTGGTACCGCTCACGCCCGGCTGGGCGGGCATCCCGATGACCTCGCCCTGGGCCTTCCTGCCGCAGTACGCCGTCCCCGGCGCGCTCCTGCTGCTCGGCGCGGTCGGTTTTGCGCTGGCGGAGCGGTCCGGGGGGCAGTTCGGTGGGCGTTCCGATGGGCGCGCCGCGTGATGACCGAACAGCCCGAACAGCACCCCGCAATCGGCCTGGACGACGTCGTCCACCAGCGTGTCCGCCTGGGCATCCTCACCGTCGCCCACCAGGCGCGCCGGGTCGAATTCGGCTTCCTGCGCACGGCACTCGGCCTCACCGCCGGCAACCTCAGCCAGCATCTGACGGTGCTGGAGAAGGCCGGACTGATCGCCGTCGAGAAGGGCTACGAGGGTCGCCGCGCCCGCACCTGGCTCACCCTCACTCCCGCCGGTGACCGGGCGCTGCAGGACGAGGTTGCCCAGCTCAAGCGGCTCATCCAGCAGATCGAGAGCGGTAGTTCGGGATCGGCGTTCTGATTTCCGTTCGGGCGGTGGGCAGTTGGCGATGCGGCGCGGCCCTATCGTGCTCGTTCCGTTGCCGAACTGGTTGATGACGGCCGCGAATGCCCTTGGCTACCTTGGTGGTTGGGCTCGCGGGGGCGATTGTCGGACCGGCCCTGTCGTTGTCTGTCACGAAACGTGCTGCTGGGCGGGCCGAGTCGCGGCCGACAGGGTCGGGGGGCTCGCTGTTTCTCGTTCCATGGGGGGAATGGGCATGGCGACAAGTGGGGAGTCGGGGCTGGTCGCGGCCGTGCTGGGCGCGCTGATCCAGTCGGTCGGCCGGGGAGAGGGAGCGGAACTCGCTGACATCCAGCCGGAGTTGAGGAGAGTGTGGCAGGAGCTGGCGCGGATTCCTGGTGGGGAGGAGGCGGTTCGGCGGGCGGCTGCCGCGCCCGAGGACGGTTGGGTGCAGGCCGAGGCGACGGTCGTGGTCACCGAACTGCTGCGGTCGAACGGTGAGTTGGGTGATGCGCTGGCGGCCTTCCGGCCGGCTGGCGGAAGCGCGGCCGCCAGGAAGCGCCGGTTCGGCGCCGGTGCTGTCATGGCCGCGGTGCTCGCGCTGGCGAGCCTCGCTGCCGGGCTGAGCGTGTACCTCGGGGATCAGCCCGCGGTGCTCACCTTCGCCCAGGCCAAAGCGGCACTGCCCGACCTGGGTGCCCTCCCGGCGGGGTGGCGGACGGTCGCGGACGCCGAGGTCGGACCGCCGCTCCGGGAGTGCGTGACCGGCGAACCGCCCGACATCTGCGAGCATGTCCGGTCCGTCGCGACAGTCGCCTTCACCAGCCGCGACGGGGTCGTCGTCGTCTTCATGCTGATCACGATGGAGGACCGCACTTGGGGCGAGAAGGCCTACCGGCGGTCCGAAGCCGCTGCCAAGGCGGCAGCGGGCGCCAACAAGAAGATGGTCCCGGTACCGGCCATGGGGGACGCCTCGATGGCCGTGGGCGACTCGAGTTCGATGGACATCGGGGTCGAGGTCGGCACGGAGTTCCTCTCGATCACGTCCGACATCGGGAACTCCGGCGGTAGTTGGGACAAGAGCACCATGCTGTCCCTCGCCCGGATGTTCGTCGCCCGGGTCCAACAGGCCGAACAGGGCCGGACCCCCGACGCCTCCGTCCGCTAACGCTTCCGTCGCGCGTAGGCTGCCGTCCCGTCCGACCTTCTGCGACGAGGACTCAACCATGAGCAGCCGCACCACCGTTCGCCTGATCGAGCCCGCCGACGCCGCACCGATAGCCGCGCACCGCGCGCGGGACGTCGAAGCCTTCCGGCGGTGGGAGCCGGCCCAACCCGCCGCGTTCTTCACCCCGGAGGGCCAGGCCGAGCGGATCGACCGACTGCTGACCGCCCACCGCGCCGGGACGGTCTGGCCGGGCGTGGTGCTCGCCGACGGCGAGGTGATCGGGCAGGTCAGCGTCAGTGGCATCCTTCCGCAGCCGCACCTGCGCCGCGCCTCCCTCGGCTACTGGATCGCCACCACCGCCCAGAACCAGGGCCACGCCGGGCGCGCCGTCGGCCTGGCGCTGAAGGTGATGGCGGACGAACTCGGGCTGCACCGGGTCGAGGCGTCCACCAATCTGGACAACCTGGCGTCCCAACACGTGCTGCGCCGTAACGGGTTCAGCTCGTACGGCGTCGCGCATTCGTCGATCCTCCTCGACGGGCGGTGGCACGACTCGCTGCTCTGGGAGCGGATCCTCGAGTGACAGGCGTCCTCGACATTCTCGCGCGGGCTCAGGAGGAGTTGACGTCGCATCGGGTGCGGGCCGAACTCACCCGTATGCATGGCGGATCGGCTGGGCTCCGACGGGAAGTGATCGGCGGGGCGTACGGTCGGGCGCATGCGGATTGTCATTGCTGGTGGTCATGGTCAGATCGCGCTTCGGCTCGAACGGCTGCTCGGCGCGCG
Organism: Kitasatospora sp. NPDC048407; assembly: GCF_043200475.1. NCBI lineage: Bacteria > Bacillati > Actinomycetota > Actinomycetes > Kitasatosporales > Streptomycetaceae > Kitasatospora > Kitasatospora sp. NPDC048407. The sequence continues at coordinate 18,064 of NZ_JBICXW010000029.1, forward strand.
GGGAGACGAGGTCGCGGGGATCATCCGACGGCCGGAGCAGGCGGGGGAGTTGCTGGCGGCGGGTGCCGAACCCGTGGTGTGCGACTTGGAGTCGGCCTCGGTCGCCGAGGTGGCCGGGCACCTGGAGGGTGCCGACGCGGTGGTGTTCGCCGCCGGCGCGGGGCCGGGTAGCGGGGCGGCGCGGAAGGACACGGTCGATCGTGGGGCCTGCGTGCTGTTCGCTGATGCGGCGGAGGCAGCAGGCGTGCGGCGCTTTCTGGTGGTGTCCTCGATGGGGGCGGACCGGGAGCCGGCGGCGGGGACCGATCCGGTGTTCGCCGCGTACCTGCGGGCCAAGGCGGCGGCCGACGACGACGTGCGGTCCCGCCCCGGCCTCGACTGGACCGTCCTGCGGCCGGGCCGGCTGACCGACGAGCCGGGCGGCGGAACGGTCGAGCTGGCCGAGCACACGGGGCGCGGGTCGGTCTCGCGCGACGACGTGGCGGCCGTCCTCGCCGCGCTGCTGGCCGAACCGCGGACGGCCGGGCTGACGTTGGAGCTGATCGGCGGCAACTCGCCCGTGGACGAGGCGGTTTCGGCGCTGGTCGGTTAGCTGCGGTCGGTTAGCTGCGTTCGGTTAGTTGCGGTCGGTGCCGGCGGACATCGTCAGCAGGGTCTCGCGCAGGGTGCGGTGGAGGCCGGCCATGGTGCGGTGGGCCTGCGGGAGGTCGACGTAGATCGAGTTGATGTGCAGGCCGTCGGCGTCCCGTTGGAACCATGAGGTGGTGCCGTTCACGCGCGAGACCCACACGTGGGCCATGGGGCGCCAGCGCGCGTGGTTTTCGGCGCCCGGGCACTTGCGCATGTCGATGTAGGAGAGGAAGTTCACCGGGAACGGCCAGCAGCGGCCGGTGAAGTGCTCGGGTGCCAGGAGTTCCCAGGCGCGGACGAAGGGCACGTCGATGTTCTCCATCATGGTGGTGAACCCGTCCCGGACTCCGGCGAGGAGTTGCGGGAAGTCGAGCTCCCTGGCGACGGAGAACTCGATCGGCAGGGTGTTCACGAACCAGCCGAGGGAGTCCCGCCAGGTGCCGCGGCCGCGTTCGCTGAGTGGGAGCAGGGCGCGGTAGAGGTCCGGGCCGCCCTCCGTGTGCAGGGCGGTTCCGACGGCGGCGAAGAGTCCCATGAACAGTTTGCCGCCCGCGTCCTGGCAGCGGGCCTCCAGCGCCGCGGTCTGCCGGTCGTCGAGCAGCGTCGCGGATTCGTTGACCGCCGGGTACAGGCGGCCGGGCTCGGTGCCGAGGTCCAGCGGGAAATGCGGGAAGATACCGTCATTTCGTTCGATGAACGATTTCCAGTACGCGAGGCGGTCGTCGTCGGCGTCGATGGATGCGTAGCGGTGGCGCTGCTCGCGGGCGAAATCCACGTAACTTCCGGCGGGCGGGAGCGCGGGGTCCTTTCCGGCGGAGTAGGCGGCATATGCCATTTGTACGTCGCGGACGACATTCGGCATTGACATACCGTCGGAGACGATGTGGTCGAACGCGAGGTAGACCGTGGTGGGGCCGCTGTTCCGGAGAACGGCTCCCACCGTGTACGGCGGCCACTCCAGTGTGTCGATCTGCTTCTGAAAGCTGTCGTTCAGGAAGTCGCGGACCTCCTGCGAGGTGTCGAATTCGCCCAGGTGAACGGATTCCAGTTCGATGTCCTCGGGCCGGTGCACCGCACAGGACAGGTCACCCAGGAGCCGCTGGAACTCGCAGCGCAGGACGTGGTGCCGCTGCACGAGGTGCCGCAGTGCCGACTCCAGGGCCGGGCGGTCGAGCGGGCCCTCGATCTCGAACGTGACGGCGAGCCAGGAGGCGAGGGGCTCGCGGCTGTTGCGGGTCTCGTCGATGAGTGAGTGGTGCTTGTCCTGATTGAACGACGCGTTCTTGTCGATTTCTTCGCCGTGGCGGTCCGCGTACGCCACTCCCGAGGACCTGATATTCCACTGGACAATCTGCCCCGGCGCAATATCGGCCGCTTCCAAGGGTGCTTGGCGCATGCTGGTGTTCTCCCTAGCCGGAGGGGCGGTTCTGTGAATCGGCAAGGCGGAAGCGCCCACGCAAAGGGGCTGAATCGGCCGATTCAATACAGAACGTAACACCGTGCATTCGGGAAGTGTCTGATCGGCGCGGCACGAAAATGCGGTCGATTGGCGCCGTTGGGTTTGGGTGGGGGAGTGTCAGGGGAAGTGCGGCAGGCTCGGGCGGGCCAGGGCTGCGGCGCCGAGATGGCCGGCGGCGCCGAGGCGGGTGGGGCGAGGGGGATGGGGCGAGGGGGATGGGTGGGGCGCGTGGCTGGTCGGTGCGGCAGGAGGTTGCGGTCGGGTGTCGTCGGGGTCAGATGCCGATCGGCAGGCTCGGGCGGGCCAGGGCTGCGGCGCCGAGATGGCCGGCGGTGCCGGGGCGGGTGGGGTGAGGGGGATGGGTGGGGCGCGTGGCTGGTTGGTGCGGCAGGAGGTTGCGGTCGGGTGTCGTCGGGGTCAGATGCCGATCGGCAGGCTCGGGCGGGCCAGGGTTGTGGCGCCGAGGTGGGCGGCGGCGTCGGGGCGGGTGGGGTGAGGGGGATGGGTGGGGCGCGTGGCTGGTCGGTGCGGCAGGAGGTTGCGGTGGGGCGTCGTTGGGGTCAGATGCCGGTCGGCAGGCTCGGGCGGGCCAGGGCCGCGGCGCCGATGAGGCCGGCGTCGGTGCCGAGGTGGGCGGGGGCGAGGGTGAGGTGGCGGGTGAAGGGGAGGGTCGCGTAGGAGGAGAGGTGGCGGGCGAGGGGTGCGAAGAGGACGTCGCCCGCGTTGGCGACGCCGCCGCCGATCACGGCGACGTCGAGTTCGACCAGGGTGGCGGTGGCGGCGATGCCGGCGGCGAGGGCGCGGGCGGCGCGGTCGAAGGCGGCCAGGGCGAGCGGGTCGCCGGACTCGGCGGCGCGGGCGACGCCGGTGGCGGTGGTGTCGCCGTCCGGGCCGGGGCGCCAGCCGCTCTCGGTGGCGGTGCGGGCGATGGCCGTGCCGGAGGCGAGCCCTTCGAGGCAGCCGCGCGAGCCGCACGGGCAGGGGCGGCCCTCGAAGTCGACGCTGATGTGGCCGAGATGGCCGGCGTTGCCGGTGGTGCCGGTGTGCAACCGTCCGTCCAGGACGAGTCCGGCGCCGACGCCGGTGGAGACCACCAGGCAGAGCGCGTTGCGGTACGGACGGGCCGCGCCGCGCCAGTGTTCGGCGGCGGTCATCGCGACCCCGTCCCCGCCGAGAACCACCGGCAGGTCGCCGACGGCAGGGTGCGCGGCGGCCTCCGCGCGCAGCGGAAAGCCGCGCCAGCCCGGCAGGTTGACGGGGCTGACGGTGCCTTCGGCGATGTCGACCGGCCCCGCGCTTCCGATGCCGAGCGCCCGCACCCGGCCCCACTCGGGCCGCCCGGCCAGGTCGTCCAGGACGCGTGTGACGGCGGCCATCAGCTGGTGCCGGTCGCCGGTTGCCGGGGTCGGCACCTGGAGACGGTGCAGCAGGGTGCCCCGGGTGTCGACCAGGCCGCCGGCGATCTTCGTGCCGCCGATGTCCAGCGCCGCGAGCAGCGGTTCGTCGGGGGTCGCGGTGCCGGCCGGGGGGTGGCTCATGGTGACGTCTCCACAGGTGGGACGGGGAGCGCCGTGGTGCGTGGCAGGGCGCCGTCGGATCGGGTCCTGCGATTCTGACCGCCTCTGACAACGTTGTCCAGCGCGAGTCGGCTGCCGCGGGCCGGGGCCGGGGCCGGGACCGGGTGCATGGACGGTCGGCGGTGGCGGACGCGTCAGCCCACGGTCGAGCGGCCAGCTGCCAGGTCAGGGTGGTGGCGGGGTGGGCGAGTTGGGGTGGGGTGAGGCCGGAGTGGGGGCGGTGTTGTCGGGGCGCGCTGTCGGCGGCGGGTGGCGGTCGGGTGATGGGCCAGGGTGCCAGGTCAGGGTGGGTGGCGGGTGGGCGAGTTGGGGTGGGGTGAGGCCGGAGCGGGGCCGGTGTCGCGGGCCGAGGCCGGGGCTGGGGCCGGGGCCGGGTGCATGGACGGTCGGCGGTGGCGGACGCGTCAGCCCACGGTCGAGCGGCCAGCTGCCAGGTCAGGGTGGTGGCGGGGCGGGCGAGTTGGGGTGAGGCCGGAGTGGGGGCGGTGTTGCGGGGGCAGGCGCGTGGGCGGGCGTTGGCGGCGGTGCGGGTCAGCCTGTGGTCGTGTGCTCGGGGCGCGCTGTCGGCGGCGGGTGGCGGTCGGGTGCCAGGTCAGGGTGGTGGCGGGGTGGCCGAGTTGGGGCGAGGCAGAGACGGGCTGTTCCCCGGCCTGCTCGACGCCGTCCTCGCCGGAGCGCGCCGAAGCGAAGCACGCCGGGCAGGCTCGGTTGCAGCGGGCTGAGGCCCGATCGGAGCGGGCCGGAGGTACCCGCACTATTCTCCGTGGCATGACGAGCAGCCTCCGCACCGGTGTCCGACCGACCATGAAGGACGTTGCCGCGGCGGCCGGGGTCGGGCTGAAGACCGTCTCCCGGGTGGTCAACGGGGAGCCCGGGGTGACGGCCGGGACGGCGGGGCGGGTGCGGGAGGCGATCGAGGCGCTCGGGTTCCGGCGCAACGACAGTGCGAGGCTGCTGCGGACCGGGCGCACCGCGAGCGTCGCGCTGCTGCTGGAGGACATCAGCGACCCGTTCTCCTCCGCGCTGTCCCGGGCCGTCGAGCAGGTCGCGGCGGCGGAGGGGTGCCTGCTGTTCACCGGTTCCAGCGACGAACAGGCCGACCGGGAGCGGGAGTTGGCGCTCGCGTTCTGCGCGCGCCGGGTGGACGGGCTGATCGTCGTGCCGGCCGGGGACGACCACCGGTACCTGCTGCCGGAGATCGAGTCCGGCACGCCCGTGGTGTTCCTCGACCGCCCCGCCGGCGGCATCGACGCGGACGCGGTGCTCAGCGACAACGCGGGCGGCGCCCGCTGCGGCACCGAGCACCTGATCGCCCACGGCCACCGCCGGATCGGCTACATCGGCGACCAGCGGGCCATCCACACCGCCGCCGAACGCGAACGCGGATACCGTGCCGCGATGGCCGGGGCCGGGCTTCCGGTGGACGAACGCTGGGTGGACTGCGGCCCCACCGACCGCGCCCGGGTCGGCGAGGCGGTGCGCCGTCTCACCACCGGACCGGACGCCGTCACCGCGCTGTTCACCGCCAACAACCGCGTCACCCTGGCCGCTCTGCACAACCTCCCCGCCGATCACCGCCCGGCCGTGGTCGGCTTCGACGACCTGGAGCTCGCCGACCTGCTCACCCCCGGCCTCACCGTGGTCGCCCAGGACCCGGCCGCCCTCGGCACCCTCGCCGCCCGCCGCCTGTTCGCCCGCCTGGCCGGGGACGCCGGTGCGCCCACACGGCTGGAGCTCCCCACCACGCTGATTCCCCGGGGTTCGGGCGAGATCCGCCCCTGATCTGTCCTGTCCGGCACGGGAGATGACCGGGTCGAGCAAGTGCCGCTGATCCGCGCGGATCCGGCCCGCCGGCAGGTCGAGTAGCCACGGGGATGAGGGTGCCGGGTCGTCGTGGCCGCCGTCTCCAGGACCTTCAGCACGCCCGTCGCCTGGCGCGAGCGGCGAAGAGCGCGAGCGGCGAAGAGCGCGACGGTACCAGAGGCGGCGGGCGGGCCGTGAGGGCCGGAGCCTGACGGGTGGGCGTGGTGATGATCACACCGGACGGGTTGACACCTGCGGGGTGCTGGGCGCGTCCACAGTGAGGGAGAGATTTGCCAGTCGAGCAGATCGGGGAACGCATGGTGTCCGGCGAGCCGAACGAAGCGGTCGGGGCAGAGGGAACGGAAACGGACGGGTCGGCGGTACGCGCCAGGCGATGGCCCGTCCGGACACCGAAGTCGAGACCGCGTCGGGACGCGGGACACGAGGGTGCCGAACAGGGCGCCCGGCGTCGGTTGTCGAAGCTGCGCCCGGACTACCCGCGCACCGGCCGCAGCGGCTTGCGGCGCTGGCTCCCGTCGTGGCGTCAACTGCTGCTGCTGGCAACGGGAAGCGTCGGCGTGCTGACCGTCGCGGCCGTGGTGATGTACATCCGGACGGACATTCCCAAGGACCTCAACGCGTTCGCCACCCAGCAGAACAACGTCTTCTACTGGGCGGACGGCACCGAGATGGCCCGCATCGGCCTGGTCAACCGGCAGGACGTGCCGCTGGAGCAGGTGCCCGAGCAGGTGCAGTGGGCGGTGCTCGCGGCAGAGAACGAGGACTTCTACTCCGACCCCGGAGTCTCGTTCAAGGGCATCGCCCGGGCGTTCTACCGGATGGGGTCGGGCGGTGACACCCAGGGCGGTTCGACCATCACCCAGCAGTACGTGAAGAACGCCTACCTGAACCAGCGCCAGGACTTCTCCCGCAAACTCGACGAGGCGTTCATCGCCCTCAAGCTCGACCAGCAGGTCGAGAAGCAGGACATCCTCAGCGGCTACCTGAACATCAGCTGGTTCGGCCGCGGCAGCTACGGCATCGAGCGGGCCGCGCAGGCCTACTACGGCAAGGACGTGGACCAACTCAACGCCAGCGAAGGCGCGTTCCTGGCCGCCGTGCTGAAGGGCGCGTCGCTGTACGACCCCGCGCTCGGCGGCGAGAACCGGGCCCGGGCGGTGGAACGGTGGGGCTGGATCCTGGACCGGATGGTCAAGATCGGGAAGCTGTCCGCCGAGGAACGCGCCCGCTACACCGTCTTCCCCGAACCGCAGGCCCCGCCGCAACAGGCCGGCCTGAGCGGGCAGACCGGCTACCTGGTCGACCTGGCGAAGAGCTACGCGCAGAGCCACGCCGAGATCTCCCCGGCCCAGTTCGACCTCGGCGGCTACCAGATCTACACCACCTTCGAGAAGCCCCGGCAGACCGCGCTCACCCAGGCCGTCCAGGACGCCGCGAAGAACCTCGACCCCGAGCACCGCCCCGCCGACCAGAACGTCCACCTCGGCGCGGCCTCCGTCAACGCGGACGGGCGCATCCTGGCCGTCTACGGCGGACCCGACTACCTGAAACAGGGCTTCAACAACGCCAACACCGTGAACGTGCCCGCCGGTTCGGCCTTCACCCCGCTGGTGTACGCCGCCGGCCTCGACCAGGGCGTCCAGCGCGAACGGCAAGGACCCAGGGCGCCCGTGCAACCCACCACCAGCTACAACGGCGACAACGGCGTTGACCTCCAGACCCCCGAAGGCCCCTACTGGGCACGCGACGGGAAGAAGGCCAAGTCCGCCAACGACGGCGACCGCAACTGGGGCCCCATCAGCCTGCGGACCGCCGTCGAACAGTCCGTCAACGGCCCGATGCAGCAACTCGGCATGGACATCGGCCTCGACAACGTCCGCAAGAGCGCCCTCGGCTTCGGGCTCCTCCCCGACAGCCTGGGCGACCTCACCCCCGGCTTCTCGCTCGGCAACTCCACGCCCAGCGCGATCCGGCTGGCCGACGCCTACACCGCCTTCGGCGGACAGGGCATGCGCACCGACCCCTACTCCGTCGACCGGATCAGCCGCAACGGCGACGGCCTCGCCGTCGAACGCCCCACCGCCGTCCGGGCCGCGCCCGCACGCGTCGCCACCGAAGTCGACAACGCGCTGCGCGGGGCGGTCAAGGACGGCACCGGCAAGGAGGTCGGCCAGGCCGTCCCCGGCGCCGCCGGAAAGACCGGCGTCAACCAGGCCCGGACAGCAGGTTGGTTCGTCGGCTACCGGGGCGCCGTCACCACCGCCGTCTCACTGTTCCGGATGGACACCAAGACGCTCGAACTCCTCCCCCTGGCCGGGGTGGCCGGAGCCGCCCCGACCACCCCCGACTACACCACCCCCGCCGGGATCTGGGCCGCCTACATGAAAGCGACAGGATGATGCCGCCGCGGGCTACTTGAGGTAGGTCGGCCAGTCCGGCGCCTGGGCCGGATCGAGCCGGCGGAGCTGGTCCAGGACCTTCGGGTCCTGGGCATCCAGCCAGTCGGCGAGCTCCTTGAACGACACACAGCGCACGTCCTGCTTCTTGCAGACGGACTTCATCACGTCCTCGATCGCCTGCATGTAGATGCCGCCGTTCCAGGTCTCGAAGTGGTTCCCGATGAACAGCGGCGCCCGGCTGCCGTTGTAGACCCGCGCGAACCCGTCCAGGTAACCGTCGCGGGTCTGCTTCTCCCAGGCGTTGTACTTCTTCGGATCGCCGTGGGTGCTGTCGCCGGACTGATTGGCCAGGAAGTTGAAGTCCATCGACAGCACCTGGGTGTCACCGAACGGCAGCAGCTGGAGCGGAAAGTTCCACACCCCGCTGTTCTTCGACGGCCACACCTGGAACTCGCCCGGAGAACTCGCGTCGTACCGCCAACCCAGCTCCTTCTCGGCCGGTATCAGGTTCTTCTGCCCCTCCAGGCACGGCGCGCGGCCCCCCGCGAGATCCTTCCGGTAGTCGAACGGCAGCGGCGCCTCGCCCGCGAACCCGGTGTTGGTCTTCCAGTCGGTGACGAACGAGACGGCCTGGTCGATCTCGCTGCGCCATTCGTCGGTGCTCCAGTCGCCGCCGCCCTTCGGGCCGCAGAAATGGCCGTTGAAGTGGGTACCGATCTCGTTGCCGTCCTGCCAGGCCAGCCGCAGCTGATTGAGCGTGTCCTTCACGTGCTGCTCGGTCGGGAAGGAGATGGCCGCGCTGCCCGCGTCGTGCTGCGGCGGCCGGTAGAGCCCGTGCTTCTTCTCCGGGAGCAGGTAGATCCCGGAGAGGAAGAAGGTCATGGTCGCGTTGTTCTCCTTCGCCAGCTTCCGGAACCGGGAGAACAGGTGGTCGTCGTTCTCCAGTGCGCCGTCCCACGAGAACACCACGAACTGCGGTGGCTTCTCCCCGGGTTTGAGCTTCTCGATCTTCAACTGGTTGGGCTGCGGCCCCGCGTCGGAGGTGGACCCGTCGCCCAGCACCCTCACCTTGCCGTCCCAGGACGGGGACGGGGACGGGCTCGCCGGGGGCGAGGCGGTGCCCGGCGCCGTGGTCTCCGGGTTGGTCGCGGAGAGCGACTGCTGCACCGGGGCGCTACTGCCACCCGTGGTCAGCCCCACCGCGAGCGCCGTGACCGCCCCGACCGCGACCACACCCGCCGCGACCTGAGCCGATCTGACCCGCCCCCTGCTGCCCGCCCGCTTGCCGTCCGTCATCGCTCGCCGTCCCCTCCGCCGTACGGCCGCCCGGCTGGCGGGCCGTCCGATCGGTATGACGTTCTGGAAGATCGAAACGTTTACTGATCCGGCCGATTTAGGTGACTGATGGCTCGTCATGTTGCTTGTGGTGGTCGGGAGTTGTGCGCTTCCTGTGGTGGCGGTGGGTGTGTTTGAGGTGGGCATGTGTTGATGTGTGGTGTCGGACTGGCAAGTCCTGCCCGCGGCGGGGGACGCGGCGGGCACATTGTCGTCGATATGCTCCGCGGGTGCCTCTGAAGCGTTCGGACCTGGTCGATGTGGGAGCGGCGTTCGACCTCGTGGGTGCGGAGCCGCAGGTGTTCGCCGTCGGCGGGGCCACGGGGAGTGCGTGGACCGGCGGCGAGCTCGACAGCTGCGAGTTGGCAATCGACCCGCCGTTGAGCCGCGAGATTCTCCATCGTCCGGCCGACCGTCGCACCACCCGGCCTGCCGGGGCTCGGTTGGCTCGACCATGTGGACTCGGAGCCGGGAAGGGCGCTGGAGCTCTTCGTCACGGGCTGGCACCCGGAGGCGGTTGAACCGCGGGCGGTCGGCGAGATACCCCGCTCCATTCCGCCCGCACTGGCCGACTTCTACCGGCTCGCGGAGAGGTACCCGGACATCCTGGGGGGCCAGAACCGGATCAGGTCGGTCGGCGCGGTGCGTCCCGACAGCAGCGCGGGCTTCCTGGTCTTCGCCGACGAGAACCAGGGCGGGTGGGACTGGTCGATCCCGTGGGAGGTCGATGCCACGAACAGCGACCCGGCGGTGTGGGTCGGCGAGTTGGGCGGGGCCACCGTTCTGGAGCAGGAGCCGCTGAGCAGGTACCTGCTGCAGTTCTCGCTCTACGAGGCGGCCTCGACCGCCCCGTACAGTGCTGCCTTGCGGAACTTCCCCGAGCACCTGCTGCCCATGCTGGGGCCCTGCCTGCAGGGCGTGCCGCTACGGACGTTCATGGCTCCCGTCGCGCCGACCGACTTCCTGGTCGGACCGGGCATCGTTGCCGGCGTCTCGCCGAGCTATTTCAACGAGGACGAGGTCGACGTCTGGGTCGGCGCCCGCCACCGCAGCGCACTGCGTCCGCTGCTCGAACTCGGCCTGCAATGGCGGTGGTTCGAGGGGTAGCTGTGAGCACGCCGGGAGCTTCGGTGAAGACCGGTGCCGCAGGAGTGTCATACCGGAGTAGCCCCATGCGAGTTGGCTCCGCAGTATGACGGCTTCGTACCCGTCCCACCCGTACCTTCTCACCCGTGCCGAAGAGCGCACGGGGAACGAGAGCAAGGGGACGGGCGATGCGCAGGCGGGGACGGGCGATGGCGGCGGCGGTGCTGGCGGCGACGGTGGCGCTGGGTGTGGTCGGGGCTTCCGGCGGGGTGGCGGTGGCGCAGGCGCCGGGGTCGGGCGGGCGGTTGGCGACGGCGGCGTTGCCGGTGCCGACGGGGCCGTTCGCGGTGGGGACGACCAGCGTGCACCTGGTGGATCAGGGGCGGGAGGATCCGTGGAAGGCCGGGCGGGCCCGGGAGTTGATGATCAGCATCTGGTACCCGACCGGGCGGGCCGCGCCGGGCGGTGAGCGGGCGGCGTACATGACGCCCGACGCGGGGGCGCACTTCGGCAGTGCCGGGAGTGCCGGGCAGATGAACCAGGGCTTCGAGGCCGACCGCACCGACTGGTCGGGTGTGCGCACGCACGCTCGGGTCGATGTGCCGGCGGTGCCGGGCAAGGCCCGGCCGGTGGTGTTGTACTCGGCGGGGCTGGGGGACCCGCGGACCTGGGGTACCGGGCTGGTGGAGGATCTGGCATCGCGCGGCTACGTCGTGGTGACGGTCGACCACACCTGGGAGGCGTCCGAAGTGTCGCTCCCGAACGGTGAGTTGGCCACCTCGATAGTCGCGGGGATGTTCGGTCAGCCGGGCCTGGACTTCGGTGCGCTGCTGCGCAAAATGATCGGCACTCGGGTGGACGACACCAAGTTCGTTCTGGACGAGCTGGCGCGGCTGAAGAACTCCGGCACGTTGCCGCCCGGCGTCGGCGCCGCGCTCGACCTCGACCGGGTCGGCATGGTCGGCCACTCCGGCGGCGGCTCCACCGCCCTTCAGGCCATGCACGACGACCCCCGGATCAAGGCGGCCGTCAACATGGACGGGCAGCTGCACTTCCCCGGCCCGGACGGGAACACCGGCGTCTATCTGACCGACGTGGCCGAGAAGGGCCTGGACCGCCCGTTCCTGCTGCTCGGCACCCGGAACGACGACTCCGGCCCCTACCAGAAGCAGCCCGGCTGGGACGCCCTGTGGCAGCACAGCACCGGCTGGCACGCCGACTTCACCCTCGACGGCTCCCGCCACGGCTCGTACACCGACGCCGAATCCCTGCTGCCGCAACTCGCCCGCCAGGGTGCGATCTCCACCGAGGCGCTGCGCGGCGACATCGGGGACATCCGACCTGAGCGGGCGGTGCTCGCGACCCGGACGTACGTCGGCAGCTTCTTCGACCGCTGGCTGCGCGGCCACGACGACCACCTGCTGGACGGGCCCTCGGGGAGCTTCCCGGAGATGGTCTACGAGCCCTGACCGGCCAGCAAGTTCAGTGCCAGCGTGCGGAGTTGGTGGTCGGCGTGGCCGCCGCCGGTGGAGGCGAGAGGGCCGTCGGCGGCCAGACGGTGCGGGGAGAAGGCGAGGGCGCGGAGGGTGGGACGGAGGGAGTCGGGGAGGTGGCCGGTGGTGGCGAGGGAACGGAGGGCGGAGAGACCCAGGTCGGTGGGGGCAACCAGGTAGGCCAGGACGGGAGTTGCCAGGGTGGGTGAGCCGGACAGGCGGTGGTGGGCGTCGGCGGCGGCGAACCGGATGTAGTCGCGGGCGGTCAGCAGCGGTTCGAGCAACGACAGGAGCGGTGCGGCGGCCGGGCCGAGGGAGGACAACTCGTCGGCGCACCAACGGGGTTGGGGAGATGAGCTGAGCAGCTCGCGGAACGCGGCGAGCGCGGGTGCGGCGTCGCCCGTCAGACGGTGGCGGGCGACGGTGGCGGCGATCCGGAGCGAGGAGTCCTCGCTGCGGGCGGCGGTGGCGAGGTGGTCGAGCAACTCCGGCCCGACGGTGCCGAGTTGGCCGAGAGCCCGGGCCGCGGCGACGGCGAGGTAGCTGGCGCCCTTGCGCAGGCAGTCGAGCAGTTCGGGCACGGCCGCGCGGGCAGGCTTGCCGAGCGCCGGGAGAGCGGCGATCAGGTGCAGGTCGGGGGCGGTGGCGAGCCGGCGGCGGATCAGTGGAACGATCCGGTCCGTTGGCATCAACCGGGCTGCCTCCGCCAGCAGTTGGGGATCGGAGTGGGGCGACAGCAGATCGAGGGCGCGCGGGTCGCGGGCGCGGACCAGGCCGAGCAGGGCGGACGGGTCGGTGGCCGCGTGAGCGAACAGGGTGTCGCGGAGGGTGGCGTGCGGGGCGGGCAGGCGCTCGATCCAGTGGGCGATGGTGCGCAGGTGGGCGGAGACGCCGTCTCGCTGGTGGGGGAGGGCGGCCAACAGCAGGTCCAGCACCTCGAGTTCGCGGTCGCGCCAGGTCTCGACGATGCGTTCGGCCAGCCAGGTGCCCCGGGTGCCCTGGTCGCCGGCGGCGATCCAGCGGGCCGCGACCGCCAGTGCCGCGTCCGGGTCGCGGGCGAGCAGGCGGGTCAGCCGGTTGTCCAGGGTCCGGCCGTTCGCCCACGGCATGTCCCACGGCGGGCGCGCACCGTCGACGGCGAAGGTCTCGACCAGCTCGGGCGGGTACGGCGGGCCGTCGAGCTCGGCCGCCAACACGGCGGCGGCCAGCCGCACTTCGGGCACGTCGGAGGCGGACGTCGGCCGCCCCGGCGCGCCGAGGGTCAGCAGCGCGTCGGCGCGCACCTCGGGCACGGGGTCGTTCTCGAACAGCTCGCCGATCCGGGCCGTGACGTCGGCGGCGAGGTCCGGCGGCAGGAGGTCGGCGACGGCGGCGACCACCCGCAGGGCGGCCTGCCGGAGCTCCGAATCGGCGTCGGTCAGGCAGGGCAGCAGGTCGGGCAGCACCCGGCACAGCTCCGCGCAGACCCCGGACACCGGGCTGCGCCCCCAGCGGGCCGAACCGACCTGGCCAGGCTCGTGATCGGCCATCATCGCGAGCAGCAACAGCACATCGACCCGGCGGCCCGCTCCGTGCCGCGCGGCGTGCGCGAGGAACGGGACGGCGGGGCCGGACGCCGCGTAGACGTCGCCCTGGTGATAGACCGTGCCGAACAGCTCGTACACCGCCTCGTCGAGCGCCGCCGGCTCCGACGCGTACAGGCCTCGGATCAACTCGGGGACGTCCTCGGCCGAGCCGTACGCGTGCGAGAGTTCCGCCCAGTCGACCTGGTCGAGTTCGTCCGGCGACCTCATGCTGCGCGCTCCTCGGGTGGATCGGGTACGGCCGGACCCTATCCGAGGGTCAGGACAGCGGCGCAGACAACACCGACGGATCGAATTCGGGTGCGCAAGTGGATCGCCATCGTGGAGTGTTGGGCCAGGTGATCAACAAGGGGGGCGCACAATGACTGGGACCGTACCGGCGGAGCAAGCTGTTCTGGAGCTGCTCGGGCCGCACTTCTCGACGCCGTTGGCCCGCCCCGAGATCGGGCCCGGCTGGCGGCAGCTGGTGATCGACTGTCATCGGGCGGTTGTCGCGGAGTTCCCCGACTACGAACTCGGCGCCGTGAAGCAGAAGTTCGCCGTGCTGGCCTTTCAGGCCTCGCCGAGGCCGTGGAAGCAGGGCGGCAACCGGAGCAGCGCCGAGTCCGATCGCCTCCGGAGAATCGTCGAGACCTTCGCCGCCCGCAGCGCGTCGATCTGCGAGCGGTGCGGCGCGGTCGGCCTCAGGCGCGAGGGGAGGCGGAGCACGCTCACGCTGTGCTACCCGTGCGAACTGGCCGTTCCCCGGGACCTGAAGTGGCCGTGGCCGCTCCCGGACGACCCGGAGGTCTCGCCGTAGCGAGACCGGGACGGCGTCGCGGCCCGGCCGCGCTCGACGGCCCGACCGGTTCGTGGACAGGCCTGACGGGGCGGGGTTACCGTGCTGCTCGCGCTGCACATCTGCGATCGAGGAGCCGCCCCGATGATGGACACCACCCCGCTCGACCAGGGCTGGAACCTGCACCACGAAGGGGAGTTGCTGCCCGCAGCGGTACCCGGCTGCGTCCACACCGACCTGCTGGCGGCGGGGCTGATCCCCGACCCGTACCTGGGCGACAACGAGCTGGCCGTGGCCTGGGTCGGCCGCCGCGACTGGACGTACAGCCTCGACGTGCCCGCCGACGGCGGCGCCCACGAGCGCACCGACCTGGTCTTCGAGGGCCTGGACACCGTCGCCACCGTCACCCTCGGCGGCGTCGAACTCGGCACCACCCGCAACATGCACCGCAGCCACCGCTTCGACGCCACCGGCCTGGCAGGCGAGTTGACGGTGCGTTTCACCAGCGCCTACACGGAGGCCGAGCGGGTCCGCGGACTGGTCGGGGAGCGGCCCAACGAGTACCCGGAGCCGTTCCAGTACATCCGCAAGATGGCCAGCAGCTTCGGCTGGGACTGGGGCCCGACGCTGCCCACCGCCGGCATCTGGAAGCCCGTCCGGTTCGAGCGGTGGTCCACCGCCCGGATCGCGACCGTCCGCCCGCTGATCACCGCCGACGGCACCACCGGCCGGGTCGAACTGCACCTCACCGTCGAGCGCACGGCGACCGGCGCCGGCCGTCCGCTCACCGCCCGCGCCACCGTCGCGGGTGCGCAGGCAGAGGCGACCTTCGACGGCGACACCGCCGTGCTCGTGCTGGAAGCCGCCGACGTCGAACGGTGGTGGCCGCGCGGCTACGGCGACCAGCCCCGCTACGAACTCGCCCTCACCCTCAGCGACGGCGAGAACCAACTCGACACCTGGCAGCGGCAGATCGGCTTCCGCACCGTCGAGCTGCACCGAACCCCCGACGCCGCCGGCACCCCCTTCACGCTGGCCGTCAACGGTGAGCCGCTGTTCGTCCGGGGCGCCAACTGGATCCCCGACGACACCCTGATCACCCGCGTCACCCCCGCCCGCTACCGCACCCGCCTGCTGCAGGCCGTCGATGCCAACGTCGACCTGATCCGGGTCTGGGGCGGCGGCATCTACGAGCAGGACGCGTTCTACGACCTCTGCGACGAACTCGGCCTGCTGGTCTGGCAGGACTTCCCGTTCGCCTGCGCCGCCTACCCCGAGGAGCAGCCCCTGCGCGGCGAGATCGAGGCCGAGGCCCGCGACAACGTGGTCCGCCTGATGCCGCACCCCTCGCTGGTGCTGTGGAACGGCAACAACGAGAACCAGTGGGGCTTCCGCGACTGGGGCTGGGAGGAGAAGCTGAACGGCGACTCCTGGGGCGAGGGCTACTACCTCGGCCTGCTGCCCCGGATCGTCGCCGAACTCGACCCCACCCGCCCCTACTCCGCCGGCAGCCCCTGGTCCGGCAGTTGGGACCACCACCCCAACGACGTCGACCACGGCACCCACCACTCCTGGGACGTCTGGAACCGCGAGGACTACGCCGAATACCGCGCCACCGTCCCCCGGTTCGTCGCCGAATTCGGCTGGCAGGCCCCACCCGCCCACGCCACCCTCCGCCGCGCCCTGCCCGGCGAAACCCTCGCCGCCGACTCGCCCGGCATGCTGCACCACCAGAAGGCCGGCGACGGCAACGGCAAACTCCGCCGCGGCCTGGAACGGCACTTCGACGTCCCCACCGACTTCGACCGCTGGCACTACCTCACCCAGGTGACCCAGGCCCGCGCCATCGCCACCGGCATCGAACACTGGCGCTCCCACTGGCCGCACTGCGCCGGCACCATCGTCTGGCAGCTCAACGACTGCTGGCCGGTCTCCTCCTGGGCCGCCATCGACGGCGACGGCCGGCTCAAGCCCCTGCACCACGAACTGCGCCGCCTGTACGCCGACCGGCTGCTCACCCTCCAGCCCGCCGACCGCGACGGCGCACCCCGCACCGCCCTGGTCAACCAGTCCGCCGAGCCGTGGACCACCACCCTCCACCTGCGCCGCCTCGACACCGCCGGCCGGCTGCTCACCGAGCACACCGAACAGGTCACCGTCGCGCCCAGCGCCGTCCACGAACTTCCGCTGCCGGAAGGCATGTTGACGGACGAAGGGGCGACCAAGGAGTACCTGGTGGCGGACGCGGACGGCCTGCGCGCCGTGCACATCCCCGTCCCCGACAAGCAATTCGCCTACCCGCAGCCCGAGTTCGACCTCGACGTGACGGACGCCGGGGACGGCGCGGTGGACGTCCGGATCACCGCCCGCACGCTGCTCCGCGACCTGCTGCTCCAGCCCGACCGCCTGCACCCCGCCGCCACCGCCGACCGGGGCCTGACCACGCTGCTCCCCGGCGAGCAGGTGACCATCCGGGTGCACGGCGCGGGCACCCCGAGCGCCGAGGAGGTGCGGCAGGCGGTGTTCTGCGTCGAGCCGTCGTGACCGCGCGGGTGCGGCCGTTGAGCTGAGCCGCCGTGCGGGCCCGGCCCGGTTCTGCCTTGAATGGGCGAGGTGCCCGCCGTTCCGTACGGGAGCGGGCACCGGCCCAGGATCGGAGAACGCACATGCCCCACTGCACGACCCGCGACGGTGTGGAGCTCTTCTACAAGGACTGGGGCCACGGCCGCCCCGTCGTCTTCCTGCACGGCTGGCCGCTCAACGGCGACGCCTGGCAGGACCAGCTGAAGGCCGTCGCCGAGGCCGGATTCCGCGGCATCGCCCACGACCGCCGCGGCCACGGCCGCTCCACCCCCGTCTGGGACGGCTACGACTTCGACACCTTCGCCGACGACCTCAACGACCTGCTCACCAGCCTCGACCTGCGGGACGTCACCCTGGTCGCGCACTCCATGGGCGGCGGCGAACTCGCCCGCTACATCGGCCGGCACGGCACCTCCCGGGTGAAGTCCGCCGTCCTGCTCTCCGCCGTCACCCCACTTCTGGCGCAGGGACCGGACAACCCCGAAGGCGTGCCCGCCGGCGTCCTCGACTCGCTCAAGGCCGGCATCCTGCGCGACCGCGCCCAGTTCTGGAAGGACACCGCCGTCCCCTTCTTCGGCGCCAACCGCGTCCACACCAAGGCCACCCAGGGCAACCTGGACGCGTTCTGGTTCATGGGGATGGCGGAGACCATCAAGGGCGCCGTCGAATGCGTGGACGCGTTCGGCTACACGGACTTCCACGCCGACCTGAAGAAGTTCGACATCCCGCTGCTGGTGGTGCACGGCGACGACGACCAGGTCGTCCCGATCGACGCGACCGGCCGCAAGACCGCCGCCCTCGTCCGCGGCGCGGTGCTCAAGGTGTACGAGGGCGGGTCGCACGGCCTGGCGATGGTGACCGGCGACAAGGAGCGCTTCAACCAGGACCTGCTCGAGTTCCTGAAGTCCTGACGGGCGGGCGGGAAATGCGGTGGGCCGGCGGGGGAGCGGCTGCCAGGATGACCGCCATGACGACCACCACCACCACCATCACCGCCCGGCAGGCTGCGCGCGACGCCCTGGAGGGGGTGGCCCTCGGCGACGCGTTCGGCGAGCGCTGGTTCAAGCTGTTCCGCGCGCCCGCCGAGGCGATCGAGCAGATTCGGGCCCGCCGGACGCCCGAGGAGTCGCCCTGGCACTGGACGGACGACACCGCGATGGCGCTGGCCGTCCACCGCGCGCTGATCGACCAGGACGGCGTCAACCGCACCCAGCTCGCCGCGATGTTCGGCGCCACCTTCCTCGCCGACCCGGGCCGCGGCTACGGCTACGGCATGAAGCGGCTGCTGCCCGTCCTCGCCGAACACCCCGAGCGGTGGGTGACGGAGGCCCGCGAACTGTTCGACGGGCAGGGCAGCCTCGGCAACGGCGCGGCGATGCGGGTCGCCCCGCTCGGCGCCTGGTTCGCCGAGGACCTCGACGAGGTCGTTGAGCAGGCCGAGTACTCCGCCGAGGTCACCCACGCCCACCCCGAGGGCATCGCCGGGGCCGTCGCCGTCGCCCTGGCCGCCGCGTTCGCCGCCCGCGGCCGGGTGCTGGGCGACGGTCCGGCCGGGGCGGACCTGCTGCACGAGGTCGCCGCCCGCACCCCCGACGGGCTGATCCGCGACGGCGTCGCGGCCGCCGCCGCACTGCCCGCCGCCACCGAGCCCTGGCGGGCGGCCGACCTGCTCGGCAACGGACAGCGGATCCGCGCCTCCGACACCGTCCCGTTCGCCCTCTGGTCCGCCGCCCACCACCTCGACAGCCTCCCCGACGCACTCTGGACCACCGCGGAGGGCCTCGGCGACGTCGACACCACCTGCGCCATCACCGGCGGCGTGGTCGCCGCCCGCACCGGCCTGGCCGACGTCCCGCCCGCGTGGCTCCAGCGCCGCGAGGGCCTGCCGGCCTGGGTGGCGGAAGGCTGAGCTCAGGCGGTCGGGTCGGCGTCCAGCGCGGCGAGTTGGGCGGGGGTCAGGCGAAGCGTCGCGGCGGCGAGGTTCTCGGCGAGGTGGGCGGGGTTGGTGGTGCCCGGGATGGCGAGGACGTGGGGGCCGCGGTGCAGGGTCCAGGCGAGGCGGACCTGGGCGGGGGTGGCGTCGAGTTCGGTGGCGACGGCGGCGACCCGGCGGTCCTGTTCGGCGGCCGCGGCGGCCTCCCGGTGCAGGCCGGCGATGGCGAAGAACGGGACGAAGGCGATGCCCAGTTCGGCGCAGAGCCCGAGTACGCCGGTGTCCTCGGCCCGCCGCCAGTCCAGTCCGAAGGAGTTCTGCACGCACACCACGGGGGCGATCGTCCGTGCCTCCCGGATGTGCTCGGGGCGGACGTTGGACAGCCCGAGGTGCCGGATCAGCCCGGCCTCGCGCAGTTCGGCCAGCGCGCCCCAGTGCTCGGCGACCGAGGCGCAGTCGGGGCCGTTGCGGCGCAGGTTGACGACATCCAGGTGGTCGCGGCCGAGCTGGCGCAGGTTCTCCTCGACCTGGCCGCGCAGCTCGTCCGGCCGCGCCATGGTCTGCCACTCGCCGGACGGGGTGCGCCCGGGCCCGACCTTGGTGACCACCACCACCTCGTGGCCCCGCCAGGAGCCGAGCGCCCGGTTGATCAACTCGTTGGCGGAGCGCAGCGGCGAGAAGTAGAAGGAGGCCGTGTCGACGTGGTTGACGCCCTGCTCGAACGCGGTGTGCAGGAGCCGGACGGCGTGCCCGCGGTCGATCGGGGCGCCGTCGGAGTTGCCCATCATGCCGTTGCCGGTCAGCCGCATCGCGCCGTAGCCGATCCGGTTCACCTCCAGATCGCCGAGCTGCCAGGTGCCTGCCGCCGCTGCCATCGTCATGCGTCCTCCCCGGGATTGCTGCTGTTCGGAGACGGAGTATGGGGCGCTGGGAGGAGCCGGGAACAGGCCCGGCGGGTGCGCGGAACGTCACCCGCCGAGCGGGAACGAATCGGCCGGGGCCGGGAGTTGGACCGGGTGTGGGTGAGCGGGTGGGGAGCACCCGGGACGGTCGCTGACGTGCGGTGCAGGCAGCCGCTCGGCCTGCGGCCCGGGAGCGGCTAGGCTGGCCCGGTTCGGGCCTTTACCGAAGCTTTTCCCGTGTGCCGCCGCGTGTCGGCCGCCTGTCCCTGCCCCGACGGAGGTACTCCGCCTTGCACCTCGACCAGTGGATCGAGAGCGTTCCACCGACCTCGGTGTACGTGATCATCGGCCTGATCATCGGACTGGAGAGTCTGGGCATTCCGCTGCCCGGAGAGATCGCCCTGGTCTCCTCCGCCCTCCTCGCCGCCAAGGGCATCGTCAGCCCGTGGGGCGTCGCGGGCTGCGCGATCGCCGGCGCGATCATCGGTGACTCGATCGGCTACGCGATCGGCCACAAGGGCGGCCGGCCGCTGTTCGAGAAACTCGGCCGCAGGTTCCCCAAGCACTTCGGGCCCGATCATCTCGCCACCGCCGAGCGCGCGTTCCACCGCTGGGGCATGTGGGCGGTCTTCTTCGGCCGTTTCATCGCTCTGCTGCGCATCTTCGCGGGCCCGCTGGCCGGCACCCTGCGGATGCCGTACTGGAAGTTCCTGATCGCCAACGTGCTGGGCGGCGTGGTCTGGGCGGGCGGCACCACGCTGCTGGTCTACCAGGTCGGCAAGGTCGCCGAGCAGTACCTGAAGGGCGCCTCGTACATCGGCCTCGCCGCCGCCGCGGTGTTCGGCGTCGGCTCGGCGCTGGTGCTCAAGTGGCGGGCGAAGAAGTCCCGGGCCGCGCACCCCGAGCAGTCCGGCGGCAAGAGCGGCGAGCCGCTCTCCGAGACGCTCGTCGACTGATCTTTTCCGCTGCACCGAGGCCGCCCCGTCCGCACCGGACGCGGCGGCCTCGTCGCGTCCGGGCCCAAAGCGGTGGTGGCCTCGTCGCGTCCGGCGTCGCGACCCAAAGGGCAGGGAGTAGGGTCGCACCGCGAAGCGATCACGGAGGTGGGGAATGAGCCCGCAGGACAACCCGCAGCAGCTCTGGACGGCGGTGGACGACTGGGCCGCCGCCCGGCTGATCGGTGAGGACGAGGTGCTGGACGCGGCGCTCGAGGCCGCCGACCGGGCCGGGCTGCCGCAGATCGCGGTGGCCGCCAACCAGGGCAAGCTGCTGCACCTGCTGGCCCGGATGCAGGGCGCCCGGCGGATCCTGGAGATCGGCACGCTGGCCGGCTACAGCGCGATCTGGCTGGCCCGCGCGCTGCCCGCCGGCGGCACCCTGACCACGCTGGAGATCGACCCGGCGCACGCCGAGGTCGCCACCGCCAACCTGCGCCGGGCCGGCCTCGCCGACCGCGTCGAGGTCCGGCTCGGCGCGGCCCGCGACACCCTGCGGCAGCTCACCGAGGAGGGCGTCGAGCCCTACGACCTGGTGTTCGTGGACGCCGACAAGCCGAACATCCCGCACTACCTGGAGGCGTCGCTGGCGCTCACCCGGCCCGGCTCGGTGATCGTGGTCGACAACGTGGTGCGCGGCGGCAGGCTCGCCGACGAGGAGAGCAGCGACGAGGCCGTGCGCGGCGTCCAGCAGCTGCACGAACTGCTCGCCGGGGACAAGCGGTTGGACGCCACCACCGTGCAGACCGTCGGCCGCAAGGGCTACGACGGTTTCACCCTGATCCGGGTGGAGGGCTGAGCACCGTGCGGATCGGACTGCTCGGCACCGGCCCCTGGGCGGGCCTGGTGCACGCCCCGGCGCTGGCCGCCCACCCCGACGTCGAGTTCGCCGGCGTGTGGGGCCGCCGCCCCGAGGCCGCCGCCGAACTCGCCGCCGCGCACGGCGTGCCCGGGTACGCGGCGGTGGACGACCTGCTGGCGGCGGTGGACGCCGTCGCCATCGCGCTGCCGCCGGACGTGCAGGCCGAGTACGCGGTGCGCGCCGCCGCGGCCGGCAAGCACCTGCTGCTCGACAAGCCGGTCGCCGCGACGGTGGACGCCGCCCGCGCCGTCGAGGACGCGGCCGCCGCGGCCGGCGTCGCCTCGGTGGTGTTCTTCACCGTCCGGTTCGACGGTGCGCAGGGCCCCTGGATCGACGAACAGGCCGAGCGGGGCGGCTGGTTCACTGCGCACTGCCACTGGATCGGCTCGGTGTTCACCACCGACAGCCCCTACGCGGTCTCCCCGTGGCGGCAGCAGAAGGGCGCGCTGTGGGACGTCGGCCCGCACGCCCTGTCGGTGCTGATGCCCGCCCTCGGCGACGTCGAACACGTCACCGCCGCGCCCGGCCCCGGCGACACCGCGCACCTGATCCTGCGGCACGAGGGCGGCGCGTCCAGCACCGTCACGCTCAGCCTGACCGCCCCGCCCGAGGCCTCCGCGCTCGGCGCGGGCGCCGAACTGCGCGGCGCCTCCGGCGTCACCCGCCTCCCCGACCGGGACGGCCCGCCCACCACCGCGTACGGCCGCGCCCTGGACGCGCTGCTGGCGTCCGCCGCGACCGGCACCCCGCACCCGTGCGACGTCCGGTTCGGGCGGCGGGTGGTGGAGGTGCTGGCACAGGCCGAGGAACTGCTGGTCAAGTAGAACCGATTCAGGGGTTGGCCGGTCGGCGGTCCGCCGGGCGGCGCGGTGGGATCGGGGTGGCGGGGAAGTCCCGCGGCCCCGTCCACAGCGCCGGCACCGCGTCCGCGCGGCGGGCCAACTCGTAGGCGATCGACTCGTAGTTGACCCGCCAGCCGCGGAAGTGCGGCCAGGCGTCCACGATCGGCCGCTCCAGCCGCACCCCGGCGGCCGTCACCATCGCCACCGCCGCGTCGAACTCCGCGAAGGTCAGCCGGATCGGCTCCTCCGGCTCCGGGTCCGGTTCGAACGGGATCCGCAGCGCGGTCGCGATGTCGCGCAGCGCCGTGAACCCGGCCCGCAGCATCAGCCGGGCCTCCGGCGGGGCCGAGCGCGGGTTCAGCGCCAACTGCATCGCGGCCGCGTCCATCACCGCGATCAGGCCCACGATCCAGCTGCGGTACGGCTGCGGGGAGCGGAACGCGATCAGCACCGGGTAGTTGGAGTGCCCCTCGCCGAGATCCGCCGCCAGCCGCTCCCAGTCCCGGTACAGCTCCGGCAGCCCGGCCTCCGTCCCCACCAGCGTCTGCCGGGCCAGCAGTTCCGGCCCCCAGGCCGGCTCGCCCGCCCGCGACTGGAGCAGCGTGACCTCCAACTCCCGCCGGTTGTACGCCGAGTACAGCGTCGGCAGGTAGGCGATCAGCAGCGCGATGATCAGCGGGCCGTTGGCCGCCGCGAGGAAGTCGAGCACCGACAGGTGCAGCCGGTCGCCGCTGGCGAAGCCGAGCGTGAACAGGCTCGACCCGGCCTCCCGGAACGCCACGTGCCACGGCAGTTCGGACGTCCCTATCAACAGCAGGGTGTACGCGGTCAACGTGAACAGCAGCCAGCAGCCCAGCATCCCGAGCAGGGTCAGCGGCGCCAGCCAGGTCTGCGCCCGGTCGATCGCCCGGTACCCACCGAACGGCGCCGCCACCACCCGCACCACCACCCGCAGCGAGGACCACAGCCGGATCGCCATCGCCGAGTACAGCCCGCGCGGCACCACCAGCGTCCGCAGGATGCTGGCCGCCGTCCAGACCAGCAGCGCGACTCCGGCCACGGTGAAGATCACTCTCATCCGGCCATTGTGACGCCCCACCAGCCCCGCCCGGTCCGCGACGGCTCCGGGCCGGTCAGAACGGCCCCCGGAGATGGGGTAAGCTTCTCAGCAGGTCGAACGGAGCAAATGAGCCACCGACGACTACACCCTTGCGCGGGTGGCGGAATAGGCAGACGCGCTGGATTCAGGTTCCAGTGCCCGAAAGGGCGTGGGGGTTCAACTCCCCCCTCGCGCACAGCGAAGGTCAATTGACCTTTTGAGGCCGGTCGACTCGACACATGTCGGGTTGACCGGCCTCTTTGCTTTGCGGGAAGTGAGTCGGTGGGCTCGCGTTCCGTTCTCGCGTTCCGTTCTCGCATTCCGCGGCGCTTGCCGTTACTTCGTCGGCTCCCCGTTTCTCCCGGTAGTACCACGGTATGACGGGCCGATTGGCTCTGGGGAGTGACGCCCGGCCCGATGCCGTCTTCCTACAGTCCTCCCGCACGGCGGTTCCGGACGGCGCGTCAGGCCGACACCGCCCGAGCACGGGCACCCACCGGAATCCCCGTCGCACGTCGTTGAACAGCAAGGAAAGGCACATCATGGCACTGCGCCGCGACCGCACACAGGTCGAGCGACCGCACTCCGCGCACCCGGCGATCGAGCTGCGCGACCTGTGGCGGAGCCACGGCCGGGGCGAATCCGTCGTGCACGCGCTGCGCGGCGTCGATCTGGCCCTGCCGCGCGGGAGTTTCACCGCCGTGATGGGGCCGTCCGGGTCGGGGAAGAGCACGTTCCTGCAGTGTGCGGCCGGGCTGGACCGGCCGAGTTCGGGCAAGGTGCTGCTCGGCGGGACGGAGCTCACCGAGCTGGACGAGGACCGGCTGACCGAGCTGCGGCGCAGCCGGATCGGGTTCGTGTTCCAGTCGTTCAACCTCCTGCCGTCACTGACGGTGCGCCAGAACGTGCTGTTGCCGCAGCGGCTCGCCGGTGGGCGTCAGGACCGGCCCAGGGCAGAGGAGTTGTTGGTCCGGGTCGGCCTGGGAGGCTTCGGCGGGCGTCGTCCGGGCCAGCTGTCCGGCGGGCAGCAGCAGCGGGTGGCGATCGCTCGTGCGCTGATCACCGAACCCGAGGTGGTGTTCGCGGACGAGCCGACCGGGGCGCTGGACACGCGGTCGGCCCAGGAGGTGCTGGCGCTGCTGCGGCAGGCGGTGGACGGGACGGGGGCGACGGTGGTGATGGTCACCCACGATCCGGTGGCCGCCTCGTACGCGGACCGGGTGCTGTTCCTCTCCGGCGGCGCGATCGTCGACGAGTTGTGGCGTCCCGAGCCGAGGGCGGTGGCCGGCCGGATGCTCTCGCTCACGGCGGCGGGCAGCTGTGCGGGAGCGGCGGCGTGAGCAACGGTCTGGCCCGTGCCGCGGTGCGCTTCAGGCCCGCGTCCTTCGCGGGCAGCTTCATCGCGTTGCTGTTCGCTGCCGCGATCATCACCGCCTGCGGCACCTTGCTGCAGAGCGGTGTCACGGCGCGTCTCGCGCCCGAGCGCTACGCGCGTACACCGGTGGTGGTGGCCGGTGACCCGTACGTCCGGGTCAGTGTCAAGCACGACAGGAGCACCGAGGAGAAGGAGACGGCGCTTCCTGAACGCGCGCGGGTGGACGCCGGATCGGCCGCACGCATCGCGGCCCTTCCCGGGGTTGCCGCCGCGGTACCGGACCTGGCCTTTCCGGTGCAGTCCCCGGCGGTGCCGACGCTGACCGGTCGAGGCTACGCGTCGATCGGCCTCACCGACCCGGCCGCGGCGGAACTGGTCGAGGGGCGCGCCCCAGGTGCTGGCGAGGTGGTGCTGGACGAGACCACCGCGCGGACCGCGAAACTGCGTACCGGTGACCGGGTCGAGCTCATCACGCCGGCGGGCACCGACACCTACCGCGTCTGCGGCCTCGCCGACGCGCGGGCCGGCCGCGGCAGCGCATGGTTCGCCGACCCGGTGGCGGACCGCCTTGCCGGGCACCCAGGCCGGGCGGACGCCATCGCCGTCACTCCGCGCGAGGGCGTGCCGGTACGCGAACTCGCTTCGAAGGTGCGGGAGACGGTCGGCGAATCCGCCAAGGTGTTCACCGGCGACGACCGTGCGACGGTGGAACAGCCCGGACTGCTCCAGGCCCGGGAGATCCTGATCGGCCTCGGCGGCTCCTTCGGCGGGACCGCCACCCTGACCGCCGTCTTCGTGGTGATGGGCACGATCGCCCTCGCCACCGGGCAGCGCGCCCGCGAGTTCGCCCTGCTTCGCGCGATCGGCGCGACCCCGCGCCAGATCCGCCGCACCATCGCGACCGAGGCGCTACTGATCGCTCCGCTCGCTGCGGCCCTGGGCGCGGTACCGGGGATCGCACTGGCCCGCTGGTGGTTCGACCAGCTGGTGGCGCGCGGCGCGGTGCCGAAGGGAGTCGCACTCGACACTGGCCCACTGCCCGTCCTGGTCGCGGCCGTCCTGAGCCTGCTGGCCGCACTGGCCGCCGGCGGGCTGGCCGCCCAACGGCCGGCCCGGCTCCGGCCGAGCCAGGCCCTGGGCGAGGCCGCAGTGGAGCGCGCCCGCCCTGGGAAGGCGCGCACGGTCATCGGCCTGGTCGCGCTGGCGGGCGGCCTGGTGCTGACCGGGGTCGCGAACGATCTGAACGGTGCCGGTGCCGCCAACACCGCGCTCGGCATGGTCATGTGCTTCCTGCTCGCGGTCGCCCTGCTCGGCCCGTATGTCGCGCAGGTCTGCACCGGCTTGCTGGGCCTGCCCCTGCGGTCGGGCCGCGCCGGCGCCTCCGGCTCCCTCGCAGCCGACAACACCAGGGCCCATGCTCGTCGGTTGGCCTCCGCGATCATCCCGATCGTCATGGTCATCGCGTTCTGCGGAACCCTTCTGCTCCTGCAGGGCACCGTCCGGCACGTCTCCGGCGAGCAGGTGCGCGACGGGATCGTTGCCGACCAGGTGCTCGGCTCGGCCGGCGCCGGCCTGCCGGCCGACACCGTCGAACACGCCGCCCGGGTCCCCGGAGTGGCGACGGCAGTCGGTGTGATCCGCACCGGCGTGGTCCACGGCTCCGGCCAGGACCTCGCCTCGTCGGCGGCACTCGGGGTATCCGGTGATCTGACGCACCTCCCCGAGGTCCTCGATCTCGGCGCCCGCAGTGGCTCGCTGGGCGCCCTCGCCGAATCGGCCGACACCGTCGCCCTCTCCGCCACACTCGCCGACAGCCTGCACGTCAAGGTCGGCGACCGCGTCCCGCTCCGGCTCGGCGACGGCACCCAGGTGACGCCGAAGCTCGTCGCGACCTACGAACGCGGGCTGGGCTTCGGACAGGTGGTCCTGCCCCGGGCCGCCGTGGCCGGCCATGTGAACGCCGCCTTCGACAGCCACGTCCTGGTGAGCGACGCACCCGGTGCCGAACGCGCCCAGATGGCAGAGCGGTTGGCGAAGCTCGCGGCCCCGGGCCTGACCGTCACGAACGCCGCCGGCTTCGCCGCGCAGACGGACCGCAACCAGCAGGTCACCTCCTGGGCGAACACCGTGATGGCCGCCGTCCTCGGCGGATTCGCGGCCGTCGCCGCCGCCAACACCCTGACGATGACCGTCCTCGACCGCCGCCGGGAAGTCGGACTGCTGCGGCTCGCCGGCGCCACCCGCCGCCAGGTCCGCGACATGATGCGCTGGGAGGCGCTGCTGGTGGCCGCCACCGGACTGACAGTCGGTGGCGGCATCGCCTGGCTCACCCTGGTACCGATCACCCGGGGTGTCACGGGTGCCGCACCCCACGTGCCACTCACCACCGTCCTGCCGCTGGCCGCCGGAACGATCCTCCTCAGCCTCGCCGCAACCGCCGTCCCGACCCGGGGGCTGCTTCGCACCCACCCGGTACGGGCAGCAGCGGACCGGCAGTAGACAGCCGCTGTCGAAACGGCGCCGGATCCCGGCGCCGTCCGCGGCCTCGACGAACCCCTGCCCCGCATCCCCGGCGGGCCCGCCCCGGTGCTCGACCGAGGTGACGTCATACCTGAGTACTACAGGTAGGACAGCCACCCGTTCGAGGACGGCGAGCCCCTCGGCGCTACCACCCCGATAGAGATGAACATCCGACCTCCCTCCTTCGCCCCGCTCCTGGCGACCGCGCTCCGCTCCGTGGCCACGATCGGCGCCACAACAGCCGCACTGCTGCGCTCGGCCGGATGCGCGCTGATCAGACTCGGCCCGCACCTGGTGCCATCCACCGAACGGCATCCCCCGTTGTTCGCGAGCGTCTCCCGTCGCTGGGTACGCGTGGTGCCGTATGCGGTGGTGGTCGTGTTCGTCGGGTACCTGCTCCCGTTCGGCATCGTGCACCTGCACACCGCCTACGGGGTCGGCACCCCGGTCGCGGCGGCAGTCGTCATCGCCCAGTGCGTCCCGCTGCTCGGAGCCCTCGGCCGGCCGCTGGCGGCCTGGTGGCTGGTGCTCCCCGCCTCCGCCGCAGGGGCCGTCCTGACCGCGGGCACCTCGACGAGTGCCGGTCCCTGGCCCTGGCCGGTCACCACCTTGCTCGGGTACCTGCTGCTGATGCTGACGCTGGCCCTGCGCGAGAACTGGCGCACCCTGCTGGCCGTCTGGCTGGTCACCACGCTGACGACGGCCGCCGCGGGGGCCGCCGCCACGCGGACTGCGGTGGCCCCGCTGCCGATAGCGCTCTGCGGTGCGGTGTTGCTGCTCGGCCGGAGCCTGCGCGGACACGGCGAGGCGAGGCGGCTGCTCGCCGAGCAGCAGCAGATCAGCGAGGCCGAACGCGAACAGCGCACGCTGCTGGAGGAGCGCGCCAGGATCGCCCGCGAGCTGCACGACGCGGTGGCGCACCACCTGTCGGCGATCGCCGTCCACGCGGACAGCGCGCCGCACCGGATCAGCGGGCTGCCGCCCGAGGCCGCCGAGGAGTTCGGCACCATTGCCGCAGCCGCCCGCGGCTCACTGACCGAGATGCGCCGCCTGCTGGCCGACCGGCCGGACCCCGTGCCGCTGCCTGACGGCGGCTTCCGCGTGGCTGCCCTCCCGCCCGTCAACCGGCCCGAGGAGGACAGCACCTGACGGAGGATGCTCCGGTCTCAACTGTCGGCGATCCAGCCGCGCAGCATGGCGGTGCGGTGCCGCCGGCCCGCGTCGACCTGGGCGCACGGATCGTTCTCGGCGATGCGGCGGGCCTCGGCCAGGAACGGGGCGGCCTCCGGGAGGTGGTGCGGGTGCTCCAGCGGGAAGCCGGCCTGTACGAGGCAGCGCAGGTCCGGGTCGTCGGAGCCGGTGAAGCGCTTGGCTGCGGCCAGCCACAGGTGCGGCCACAGGTCGGTGAGGAGTTCTAGGATCGCCTGAACCTGCTTCAGGGCCCGGGCGATTCGCTCCTGGGCCTGTTCGGCACTGATCCGACCGGCGCGGACCTGCTCGCGCAGGTCGTCGAGCGGTACGGGGGCGGCCCACGCGTCGACCCAGTACGCGGCGGTGCAGGCGTTCGCCCAGTGCCGCCAACTGCCTTCGCTGGCAAGGGAGATCAGGTCGGTCAGGGCGGCTTGGCGGCCGACCGCCGCGACCAGGGGGAACACCAGTTGGCTGGTCCGGCCGGACTCCATGGCGAGCAGCGGGAGTACGCGGTCGGCGAGCCGCGCGGTCCGCGCCGGGTCGGCTGCCAGCGCCTGGCCGAGGGACAGGCGGGTGGTCTCCACCTGTTCGTACCTGTCCTGGTCGAGGCGGCGGCCTTCGGTGTCGGCGAGCAGGGCGGCGAACTCGTAGATGGCGGCGGCGAGTTCGGCGTCGGGGTCGGTCACAGCGGGCTCCTCGGCGGTGGCTTCCGGGATGCCGAGGGTAGCCCGGCCGGCGCCGCCGACGGGCTGCGCACCGTCCTGCACCGGCACCCCGGGATGCGCGGCGTGAGCGCCACCCGGACCCTGGCCGAGCTCGGCCACCACACCCCTGATCGTCGACGCCTAGGCGGCGGGTCAGGTGCTGGCGCCGGGTTCCTCCGGCACGGTGAATGCGTCGGCGTAGAGGCGGAACAGGCGGGGCAGTGGCGTGGCGGGGCCCGGATCCGGGGGGAGGGTGCTCAGGGCCGCCCAGCACTGTCGGGCGAGGTGGCGGGCGTGGCGGCCCGGCCAGTGCGGGGGCAGGAGTTCCGGGGGGAGGAGCGGGTCCGGGGTCATGGCCGCGCTGAACTCGGAGGCGAGTTCCACGGCCATGGTGAGCCGTTCGGCTTCGGGCAGGGCCGAACCGGCGGCCCTCTCGGTGCAGGCCGTGGCGAAGGCCGTGAGGTGTTCGTGGCGGGCGGCGATGGTGTCCAACGGCCAGATGTGGGCGGCCAGTTGGGCGGGGTCGGTGACGTCCCCGATGCGCAGGTCGGTGCTGGTGAGGAAGGTGACCGAGTCGAGCGCGTCGAGCTGCCGGGCCCGGGCCTCGACCAGCTCGCCGATCGGGTTGGCCGCGACGTACAGCCCGCCCTGGACGGGTGCCGCGCCCAGGTGCAGGAGGGTCTCGCGCAGCGCGTCGCGGACGGCGCGGCGGGCCTCCGGCACGGCGAACGCGAACAGGTGCCAGGCGCCGTCCCAGGGCGCGAGCCCCGCGTCCTGCCGGTACGCGTACCGGATGTGGTCGGCGTCGGGCGCGAGTCCGCCGCCCGCCGCGTCGGACACGCTCCGCAGGACGGCCCGGCGCCCGCGCCCGTCCTGGCGGAACTTCTCCTCGCTGACCAGGCGTTTGACACACAGTCGGACCTGCTGATCGGTCATCCCGAGCAGTCCGGCGACGGTGTAGAGCTCACCGGCATCGACGGTCCCGTCCTCACGGACCAGCGCGTGCACGAGCAGCCGGGTGGGGATCTCCGGCCGGGAAAGGTTCACAGGTGCGCCCTTCCGAGTGGGCCGACAGCCCGGTGCATGGTGGTGACGGCCCCGAACCCCATCAACGTCCGCAGGAACGGCGTCCGTTGGGTACGCAGGGCGCGGAAACCGTGACGCGTGTACAGGGCCTGGGCACGCGGGTTGGTGTCGATGACGTCCAGCCGGATCCGGGTGCAGCCGCTCTCGGCCGCGACGGCCGCGATCTCCTCCAGCAGCAGGCTGCCGACACCGGCGCCTCGCTGCACCGCCGCCACGCAGATGCCGTCCATGACGAGTTCGCCCTCGGCGGGCTTCCGGGAGAGCAGCGCGAGCAGGGCGAGCCGCGGCGGCCCCGCCCACGGGCCGAACACGGACAGCACGTCGCGCGCCGAGCCGCCGATCAGGCCGCGCCCCGTGAGCTGGTAGCCGGCGACACCGACCACCGCGCCCGTGCTGTCGAGCGCGACGATGCCGCGGTCGTGCCGCAGGTGGGCGGCGAGGAACGCCCGGCCAGTCTCGGGCGGGCCGAGCGCCGGGCCGAGCTTGCGCCCGAACGCCTCCCAGTACAGGGCGGCGACCTGCTCTTCGGCCCCTTCGGGGACACCTCGCCGAAGCTCAGGACCGGGTGCCGCCGGTTCGTTCGGTGCGCCCATGGCTTCCTCCGCTGCTCGTCGTCCACGACAGGCGTAGTACGCTCGTTCTGAGAACGGTCGTTTCGCGTTCGATAGATTTGTACTTCGGGGAGGGGCGTATGAGCAAGACCGACCAAGATGCGGCGATCGCGGTTCGACAGAAAACCTCGGACCGCGTTCTGGTGGCGGCCGGATTTCCGGTCCTGGGCGCCGGGGCCGGATTCCTGCTGAAACTCCTGGCGCACTGGGCGTCCACCTGGCCGTGGATCCCGTGGAAGGGGCCGGTCGACCTCATCGCCAAGGCGCCCGAACCGGCCGCCACCATCGGGAGTCTCGTGCTCGGCGCCCTGGCCGGCGTCGCCGTCGTGGTACTGGCCGAGCGCGGCTACGTCACCGTCACCATCGAGAAGGACCGGATCACCACGGATCGCGGCGACTCCACCCAGAGCGCCCCCCGGGCGGCGGTCAGCGGCGTATTCGCCGACCGCAAGCGGCTGGTGGTGCTCGGCCCGCAGGGCGAGGAGCTGATCGCCGAGTACAAGAACGAGGGCGCCGACCTGCCGTCGATCGAACGCCTCGCGGAGGCCTTCCGCACCCACGGCTACCCGTGGCTGCCGGACGGCGACCCGTACCAGGACACCTACCGCCGCTGGGTCGCCGACATGCCGGGCCTGCCGCCCGGCGGCAACGTGCTGTTCAAGGCCCGGGCCGAGGCGCTGAAGAAGAGCGAGGAGAAGGAGATCGGCGAACTCCGCCGCGAACTCGCGAAACTCGGCCTGGTCGTCCACGATGCGGGCGACCGCCAGTGGTGGCGCACCACCCAGGCGCCCGCCAGCCCGTAGCGCGCCCCCGCGGCGCCCCATGCGGGGCTGGGGCGCCATACCCTGAGAGCGACGGAAAGGAGCAGTTGATGAGCGTGGACGCGGTCATGCGCGCCGAGTTCCCTCCGGGGCATGTGGTCTTTTTCGGCACGGACGGGAAGGTGGTTATGACTCCGCAGAGCTTTGAGCACTCCAGCACGATCAAGTCGATGCAGATCGACTCGCTCTCGCTGGGCAGGCGCGCGAAGACCGCCTCCGACGTGTACCTGGACTTCCCGGCCGACGAAAACTCCGCCCCGGACTTCGCGATCCTTCGGGAGGACGCGGAACGGCAGGGCAAGCGCTACAGCTTCGAGGACGTGCTGCTGATCGCCGAGGTGGTGTCGGTCTCCTCGGCGCGCAAGGACTACGACGACTGCACCGCGAAGTACGGCCGCTACGGCATCCCGGTCTACGTGGTCGTGGACCCGTATGCCGGTGAAGTCGTCGTCCACACCCGCCCCACCGGCTCCGGCTACATCGCGGCGTTCACGCACAAGTACGGCTCGGGCAAGCTGCCCATCGAACTGGCCGACGGGCGGACTTACACGCTCGACCTGGACGAGCTGCCCCGGCCGGAGCCGGGCGTCAGCTGACGCGTCGGCCGCAGGTCACTTCGCGTACTCGGGGGTCATCGCCCCTGCCAGGGCGAGGTGCACGGCGGCCTCCTCCGTGCGGCCCTGGCGGGTGAGGGTGCGGCCGAGCAGGAGGCGGGCGTAGGAGTCGTCGGGGGACTGGGCGACGAGTTCCTCCAGCATGGCGGCCGCGCGGCCGAGTTGGGCGGAGGCGAAGTAGGCGCGGGCGGCGAGCAGGCGGACGCTGGGCTCGTCGCCGTACTCGTCGAGCAGGGGGCGGAGGAGGGTCAGGGCGCCGAGCGGGTCGCGCTTGTCCATCAGGGCTTCGGCGTAGCGGAGGCGTTCGACCTCGGCGGGGAGCTGTCGGGGCTGCTGGCCGGCGGCGTCGCGGAGGAAGCGGGTGATGGTCTCCGGCGATTGGGCGCCGGCCAGGGCCTGGCCGGCGACGACCAGGGTGGGGGAGGTGGCGACGCCGCGGGCCTTGCCGATCAGCAGCAGTTCCTTGACCTGCTGGTCGGCGGCGCCGTCGGTCAGCAGCGCGGCGGCCTCGGGGAACCCGGCGTCGGTCGCGAGCTGCGCCAGTGTCTCGGGGTGGCTGATGTCGCGGCCCTCGGTGAAGTGCGCCTTCATGACGGCTTCGGCGAGGGTGTGCTGGAGTTCGGCGCCGCCGTGCCGGTGGGCGAGGGCGAGCAGCCGGTGTGCGTCGTGGCTGCTGGCGCGCCAGGCGGCGCCCCAGTTCGGTCCGAGCCCTTCGGCGGCGGCGATCTCGGCGATCGGGGGCGCCTGCGTGACCGGGCCGGGCCCGATGGCGCAAGCGGCTCCGGCGTCGTCCTGGCGGCCCAGGATGCCCAGGTCGCTGAGCAGTTCGTCCGCCGCCGAGCCCTCGAACGGCGTGGCGGGAACGGGCGCGGTCGGGTCGATGCGGAACGGCTGCCACAGCACCTCGACCGGTTCGCCGTCCCAGTCGGCGAGGGCCTTGTCCAGCCGCCGCTTGCCGATGTACGCCCAGGGGCAGACCGGGTCGGCCCAGATCTCGATTCGCATACTCGTGACAGTAAGCGACGTCTGTCGTTTAAGCAACACTCGTCGGTTACGCGACGGACGTCGTACAGTGAGCCGCATGAACCTGGACGACCCGCGCGTGCAGCGCACCCGAGCCCGGCTCCGGGAGGCGATCCTGGAGCTGGTCGCCGAGCAGGACCTGGACGCGATCACCATCTCCGCCGTTGCCAAGCGCGCCGGGATCAACCGGGCCACGGTCTACCAGCACTACCCGGACGTGCACGCGCTGGTGGTGGACGCGATGGACGGCCCGATCGCCGAGGTCGCCCGGGCGGTGCGCGTGTGCCCGGCCGACGCGCCGCCCGACCGGGCCCCCGAGGCCCTGGCCGGGCTGTTCGAGCACATCGCGGCCCGGGCCGCCGTCTACCGGTGCGCCCTGGGAGACCAGGGCAGCGCCGGCTTCGCCGGCCGGATGCGCGAACAGGTGACCGCCGCCCTGGCGGAACGCTTCCACGAGGGCAAGCGCCCGGCCGGGTTCGACGACGTCCCGGTGGACGTGCACGCCGCCTACCTGGCCGGTGCCCTGCTGGGCGTCGTCACGCACTGGATCACCGGTGAACGCCCCGCTCCCGCCTCCGAGTTGGCGGCGGCGTTCTGGCGGCTGTTCCGCGCCTGAGCGGGCATTTTGACGAGTCGTCAGGTTGTGGCGGTGGATGCGCAGGTACAGATCAAGCCGCCTGCGGTCGAAAGCAGATCGTCGGGATCCTCGACTCCAGCGGGAACCTGTACATCGCCGGGAAGGTGGTCACCGACCGGAAGGGCCTGAGCTGGTAGCACCCGCCGACGGCGCAACTGGGCGGCCCGGAGCAGCGGACCGGGCCGCCCGTCGTCGTGTCCGGCCCCCGTATCGCGCTCAAAAACCGCTTGGGGCAAGGCTGTTGGAGCCGGTAGAAAGGCGGGGTTTGCCAGCGGAGCCGAGAGCGAAGGAGCGGGACTGTGGCACTCCCGGAGGGAATGACGGTGCGCCCGGCGGCAGTTGAGGACGCCGAGGCCGTGTGTGCGCTGCTCAACCAGGTGGACGAGATCGAAGTGGGCCGCGCCTTCACCGAGTTGCACGAGGTCGAGGAGGATCTCGGCCACCCCTCGGTGGACCTGGAGCGCGACTCCTGGCTGCTGCACGACGCCGACGGCCGGCTGGTCGGTTACGGCCTGGTCCGGGACCGTTCGGCGGGGGAGCGGATCAACCTCGACCAGTACCTGCTGCCCGGGTACACCGATGCCGGACTGTACCTGTTCGCGCTGATGGAGGCCCGCGGCGCCGAACTCGCCCGCGGCAACGGCGCCGACCGCGCCGTCCTGCACCTGATGCTCAACTCCCAACCCACCCTGGACACCGGCGCGTTGGCCGGTCGCGGCTGGCAGCACGTCCGCCGCCACCACGCGCTCAACCGCACCGTCGACCCGAAGACCGACCCGTTCCCGGATGCCCCGGCGGGCCTGCGGCTGCGGGCCTGCGCCACCGAGGACGACCGGCGCACCGCGCACCGGCTGATCCACGAGACCTTCGCCGAGCACTTCGACTTCCGGCCCCGCAGCTACGAGAAGTGGTGCGCCGACACCGGCGCGGACACCGCCGACTGGTCGCTGGTGTGGATCGCCGAACTCGACGGCCACGGCGACGTCGCCGTGCTGCGCACCCGCGACGACCGGTCCGACATGGCCTGGGCCACCCAGATCGGCGTGCGCTCCGAGTTGCGTGGCCGGGGCCTCGGCAGCTACCTGCTGCGGTACTACTTCGCGTTCTACGCCGACCGCGGCCGCACCCGGGTCGGCCTCGGCGTCGACACCGACAACGCCACCGGCGCGCCCGCGCTGTACCGCAACGCCGGTATGGTGCTCGATTTCGCCGTCGACACCTGGGAGTTGACCGTCCCCACCACGTAAAGGCAATGCCCTGCCCGCGACCGGAGCGGGGCGAAGTCCGGTCGCGGGCAGGTGAGGTGACGGACCGTCAGCCGTTGGCGAGGGCCTGGACGCGGTCCAGGGCGCCGTTGAACCAGTTCTGGTCGCCGGGCAGGGTGCCGGAGTCGGCGTACTGCCAGATGGTCTGGTAGGACCAGCCGGCCGGCAGGGTGCCGACGGTGGAGGCGTAACGGGCCACCCACAGCGGGTTGGTGGCGCCGAAGGAGCTGTTGTTGCCGGTGCAGGTGGTCCACCAGTCGGTGGTGGTGTAGATCACCGGGTAGCGGCCGGTCTTGGTGTGCACGGTGTTGGAGAAGTCCCGGATCCAGCTGACCATGCCGGCCTGGCTCAGGCCGTAGCAGGTCGCGCCGTACGGGTTGTACTCGATGTCCAGCGCGGGCGGCAGGGTCTTGCCGTCCTTGGACCAGCCGCCGCCGTGCGCGACGAAGTACGCGGCCTGGGTGGCGCCGGAGGAGACGTTCGGCAGCGCGAAGTGGTAGGCGCCGCGGATCATTCCGGCGTTGTAGGAGCCGTTGTACTGCTGGGCGAACGAGGGGTTGGTGTAGGTGGTGCCCTCGGTGGCCTTGACGTAGGCGAACCGGCCGCCGTTGGCGTACGCGGTGCTCCAGGCGACGCTGCCCTGCCAGTTGGAGACGTCCATGCCCTTGGTCTGGGTGGCGGCCAGTGCGGCGACGGAGTTCGCGGTGGAGGCGGAAGTGTCCTTGCCCTCGTGGGCGGCGACGGTGGAACCCGCGTAGTCGAGCTCGGGGTGGAAGTTGGCGGGGGTGCTCGGCTTGGCGGCCTGGGCCGGGGAGGCGGCGGCGACCGCGCCGACCAGAAGGGCGGCGGACGCGACCGCGGTGGCGGCGCGACGGAACGTGCGGCTGGTGCCGGAAGCGGGCATGACGAGTCCTCAGTGGGGTGAAGGGGGAGGCCGATTTTCGGCCGCTGCGGAGCATATAGTCATGGACCCGTCAGTCAACAGAGTGTAGAAGCCACACATCGTCAGAACGTATGTAGAGCGGACAGACATAGGTGTCACTGCTGAACACCGGCGGTTCCACTGGATGTTGACACTACGACAGAAACCCCTTCCTGCTGGCGTAGCCGACCCCCCGGCGGTAGCGTGTCAACGCGCGTTCCACTGCCGGGATGCGCCGGCGAAGCGGAACCGGTGCGCCGGTGGACACGAACTGGGGGAGCGGTGGCGGACGGACGCCTGCTCGCAGTGAGCGACCTCCACGTCGGCGTCGCCGAGAACCGGCCAGTCCTCGACGCACTCCGACCAACAGGCCCGGACGACTGGCTGATTGTCGCCGGTGACGTCGCCGAACAGGTCGACGCCGTCGAAGGCACCCTGCGCTTCCTCGCCGGACGTTTCGCCAAGGTCATCTGGACGCCCGGCAACCACGAACTGTGGAGCACCACCCGCGATCCCGTCCCCATCGACGCCCCCGAGCGCTACCGCCAACTCGTCGAGCGCTGCCGGGAGATCGGTGTCGTCACCCCCGAGGACCCGTACCCCGTCTGGACCGGCCCCGGCGGCCCCTGCGCCATCGCCCCCGTGTTCACGCTCTACGACTACAGCTTCCGGGTGCCCGGCGTGCACACCAAGGCCGAGTCGCTGGCCCGCGCCCGCGAGAACGGAGTGGTCTGCACCGACGAGTACCGGCTCAGCCCCGCACCGTACGCGGGCGTCGAGGACTGGTGCCGGGAACGCGTCGAAGCCACCGAGAAAGCGCTCTCCGCACACGACCCGGAACTGCCGCTGGTACTCGTCAGCCACTGGCCACTGGACCGCCGCCCCACCGACGTCCTGTACTACCCCGACTTCGCCCAGTGGTGCGGCACCGAACTCACCGCCGACTGGCACCGCCGCTTCAACGTCGCCGCCGTGGTCTACGGCCACCTGCACATCCCGCGCACCACCTGGTACGAGGGCGTCCGCTTCGAAGAGGTCTCGCTCGGCTACCCCCGCGAGTGGCGCCGCCGCGGCCACCCGCGCGGACTGCTCCGCCAGATCCTGCCCTACCCCGGCCCGGCCGAGCAGCCCGTCCCCGCGAGCGAGCCGGCCTGAGCCAGGGCCTGTCCGGCCGATCTTGCCGGGCGCGTGCCAAGACCGGCCTGAGCTGGC
Organism: Kitasatospora sp. NPDC048407; assembly: GCF_043200475.1. Taxonomy (NCBI): domain Bacteria; kingdom Bacillati; phylum Actinomycetota; class Actinomycetes; order Kitasatosporales; family Streptomycetaceae; genus Kitasatospora; species Kitasatospora sp. NPDC048407. The sequence goes on from NZ_JBICXW010000029.1 coordinate 55,425, forward strand.
GTTTCACGCGTACGTCCGGTCGCCGGACGGCCCCCGGGGCCGGGCAGGGCGCTGTGGCACGATGGCCGTTCCAGCACCTGTAAGGAGCGCACCACATGATCGCCGAGCCGACCGCCTCCCGTCCCGCCGACCTCGACGCCGTCTCCGGGCCGGCCTTCCGACCGGCCGGGGCGCAGGACGTGCCGGAGGTGGTCGCACTGGTCGAGTCCGCGTACCGGGGCGACGCCAGCCGGGCCGGCTGGACCACCGAGGCGGACCTGCTGGACGGCCAGCGCACCGACGAGGCCGCCGTGGCCGAACTGCTCACCCACCCCGAATCGGTGGTGCTGCTGGCCGAACAGGACGGCCGGCTGCTGGCCTGCTGCCACGTCGAACGGCGGGGCGCCACCGGCTACTTCGGCATGTTCTCGGTCTCCCCGGCCGCCCAGGGCGGCGGCCTCGGCCGCCAGGTACTGGCCCGCGCCGAGGAATGGGCCCGGGACGCCTGGGGCGTCACGACGATGGAGATGACCGTCATCGAACAGCGCCCCGACCTGATCGCCTGGTACGAGCGGCGCGGCTACATCCGCACCGGCGTGTACGAGCCGTTCCCCTACGGTGACGAGCGCTTCGGCATCCCGCGCAGGCCCGACCTGCGCTTCGAGAAGCTGATCAAGTCGCTGTAACGGAAGCGATGGTCAGCCGCCGGAGGGCAGCTCGCCGGCCGCGGCGCGCCGCGTCCACTCCACGTACCGGCCGGACTCCCGCGTCAGGCCCACCAGGAACCACAGCAGCAGACCGGTGTCGTCGCTCCAGCCGAGCACCGGGATGAAGTCCGGGATCGCGTCGATCGGGCTGACCAGGTACACCGCCACCACGAAGGTCAACAGCAGCAGCTTGCCCGGCCCCACCCCCGAGTAGCGGCGCAACAGCACGTCCCGGACCAGGCGCGGCAGCGCCCACACCCGCGCCGCCAACCCTGGCGCGCCCGGCTGCCGGGTCTCCCGGTACAGCCCCCACGCGGAGCGCGTCACCGCCAGGCCGTCCAGCCCGCGCACCCGCGCCGCCGCCTTGCCCTTGCCCATGCGGTCCTCCCCAGGAACCCTGCGAACTCCCCTCCACGGTACGGGACTGCCCACTTTTCCCACCGTCCGTGCCGGACCGGGACCCGTCCGTGACACCCCCGGTGTGATCGGGGCCGAACGGTGACACCTGCGGCGGCATCGGCGGTGCGAGCGCGCGCGGCACCGGGACGCGGCCGAAGCTGGCGGCATGACGACCAAAAGCAACACCGGAAACGGGACCGGGACGGCCGACGAGCCCCTGGTGCGGGTCGCGGAGTTCCGCACCGACAGCCGCTACCGCCTCGTCCACTTCAAGGACGCCGGATGGAAACCGCTCGCCCCCGAGGAGTTCGAACCGGAGGTGAAACACCACTTCCCCGACCTCGACCCGCACGACCCCGTCCGGGTGCACTGGGACGACCGCCCCTGGCAGTGGCCCGCCTGGCACCCCGGCGAGGCCTGAGCCGACCCGCCCCGGAACCCGCCGGCCCGGTCCGCCCGTGCGACCGCCCGGCGGGTTCCGTCCTGTCCGAGCGGGTTCAGCGGGAGCCGGCCAGCAGGCCGAGGATCTCCTCGGTGGTACCGGTCTCGCCAAGGCGCGGGAAGATCCGCCCCACGCTGCCCCGGTGCGCCTCCGCGTCCGTGTCTGTCATCGCGTCGACCGCGAGCGTCACGTGGTAGCCGTGCTCGTAGGCGGCGCGGGCGGTGGACTCCACGCCGATGCTGGTCGCGACACCCGTGAGCACGATCTGCGTCACCCCGCGCCGGCGCAGCTGCACGTCCAGGTCGGTGCCATGGAACGCGCCCCAGTTGTGCTTGGTCACCACCAGGTCGGACGGCTCGTGGAGCTCGGGGATCGGAGCGTCCCAGCCCTCGGGGTGGGCCACGGAGGGGCGGGGCTGCTCGGTGCGGCCGGGCATCACGTCCCCGCCGTCGGGCGCGAAGGACACCCGCACCAACACCACCGGCAGCCGCGCGGCGCGGAACGCCTCGGCCAGGCGGACGTTGCGGTCCAGCACCTCGCGCACCGAATACGGGCTGCCGGGGAAACCGAGGAAGGCCTGCTGGAGGTCGATGACCACCAGGGCGGTGGCGGGGTCGAGCGCGGTGACGGACACGGGGGGTGCCTTTCGTCGTGACGGTCGTGACGGGGGCAGCCGGAACGGGCCCGGACTGCCCAGCCTTACTGCGCAGGTTATCTGTACAGTTCTCCGCCCGTGGGCGGAACCGGACAGCCCGGACCCGAGGACCTTGCCCGCCGTCAGCCGCGCAGCTGCGCCTCGATCGCCGCCACCAGCTCCGCCGACTCCGGCTCGGTCCGCGGCCGGAACCGGCCGACCGGCTCGCCGTCCGCACCCACCAGGAACTTCTCGAAGTTCCACTGGACGTCCCCGGCCTCGCCCGAGGCGTCCGCCAGCTCCGTCAGCCGCGCGTAGATCGGGTGCCGGCCGTCCCCGTTCACGTCGACCTTCTCGAACAGCGGGAACGACACCCCGTACGTGGTCGAGCAGAACTCCTGGATCTCCTCCGCCGACCCCGGCTCCTGCCCCGCGAACTGGTTGCACGGGAAGCCGAGCACGGTGAACCCGCGCTCCCCGTACGTCTGCTGCAACCGCTCCAGACCCGAGTACTGCGGCGTCAGCCCGCACTTCGACGCCACGTTCACCAGCAGCAGCACCTTGCCCCGGTAGTCCGCCAGCGACGACGGCTCGCCCGCCAGCGTCCGGATCGGAAGCTCGAACAGCGACTCCATACCCACCTGCCCTCTGTACGCCGGCCCCCGGACACCCCGGGACACCGGACGGGAACACCAACACCCCGAACCTACCCCGCCCGGCCCACCCGCCTCAGGATCTCGGGATCTTGTGGCCCGGCCGCCCGGGCCGATCGGCCCCTGGCCGGACCGGGCGGAGCGAGGTGCACTGGAAGGGAAAACCGCAGGCCGAGCGGAGGAGACCCCCCATGGCATCGCACACCGCGCCGAGCGAACAGGGCGGCGCCCGACAGCTGCTCAGCGGCGGCGGCATCGAACCCGTCCTGCTCGGCGCGGTCGCCGTCGCCACCGCCGTCGGCCTGATCGCCTGGGCCGCCGGCGCCCACGGCTTCGCCGACCAGTGCTGGATCGTCGCCACCGCCGCCGCCATCGCCCCCGCCCTGATGTGGGTGGTCCAGGCCCTGCGGCGCGGCCGGGCGGGCGTCGACCTGATCGCCGTCCTCGCCCTGGCCGGCACCCTCGCCACCGGCGAGTACCTGGCCGGCGCGCTGATCGCCCTGATGCTCTCCGGCGGCCGCTGGCTCGACGCGGCCGCCGAACGCCGCGCTACTCGCGACCTGCGCGAACTGCTCCGGCACGCCCCCCGCACCGCCCGCCGGCGCACCGGCGACACCACCGAGACCGTCCCGCTCGCCGACATCCGGATCGGCGACCGGCTGATCGTCGGCCCCGGCGAAACCGTCCCCGTGGACGGCCGGATCACCGGCAGCCGCGCCGTTCTCGACGAATCCGTGCTCACCGGCGAATCCGCCCAGGTCGCCCGCGCGGCCGGCGACCCCGTCCGCAGCGGCGCCGTCAACGCCGGCAGCGCCTTCGAGCTGCGCGCCACCGCCACCGAGGAACACAGCACCTACGCCGAAATCGTCCGCCTCACCCAGCAGGCCGGCGCCGAACGCGCCCCCGTCATCCGCCTCGCCGACCGCTACGCGGCCTGGTTCCTGCCGCTCGCCCTCGCCGCCGCCGGCCTGGCCTGGCTGATCTCCGGTGACGCGGTCCGGGCCGTCGCCGTCCTGGTCGTCGCCACCCCCTGCCCGCTGCTGCTCGCCGCCCCCGTCGCCATCGTCTCCGGCATCTCGCGCGCCGCCCGCAAGGGCGTCGTGGTCCGCGACGGAGCCGCGCTGGAAACCCTCGGCCGGGCGCGCACCGTCTGCCTCGACAAGACCGGCACCCTCACCACCGGACGCCCCCGCGCCTTCGACATCGCCACCGCCCCCGGCCGCACCCCCGCCGAGGTCCTCGCGCTCGCCGCCGCCGTCGACCAGTACTCGCCGCACGTCCTCGCCGAAGCCATCACCGCCGCCGCCTCCGAACGCGGCCTCACCCTGCCCCCCGTCCACGACGTCACCGAACAGCCCGGCCACGGCGCCCGCGCCACCCTCGCCGACGGCAGCACCGCCACCGTCGGCCAACGCGACACCTCGCAGCTGCCTGCCTGGGCCCGCGCCGCCGACAACCGCGCCGCGCTCGACGGCGCCGCCGTCGCCTGGGTCGCCGTCGACGACCGGCCGATCGGCGCCGTCCTGCTCCGCGACCCCGTCCGGCACGACGCCCCGCGCACCGTCCGCCGCCTGCGCGGAGCCGGCGTCACCCGGCTGGTCATGATCACCGGCGACCGCCCCGAACCCGCCCGCGAAATCGCCGCCGTGGTCGGCCTCGACGAGGTCCGCGCCCGTCAGTCGCCCACCGACAAGGTCGCCGCCGTCCGCGCCGAACGCGAACGCGCCGTCACCGTCATGGTCGGCGACGGCGTCAACGACGCCCCCGCGCTCGCCGCCGCCGACGTCGGCGTCGCCATGGGCGCCCGCGGCGCCAGCGCCTCCTCCGAAGCCGCCGACATCGTCCTCACCGCCGACCGCGTCGACCGCCTCGCCGACGCCGCCCAGATCGCCACCCGCTCCCGCCGGATCGCCGTCCAGTCCGCGCTCGGCGGCATGCTGCTCTCCCTCGTCGCCATGGGCTTCGCCGGATTCGGCCTGCTACCGCCCGCCGCCGGCGCCCTGCTCCAGGAACTCATCGACATCGCCGTCATCCTCAACGCCCTGCGCGCCCTGCGCCCCGGGCCCGGCGTCGGACCGGAGATCACCGCCGACACCGAAGAACTGGTCCGCCGCTTCGCCGCCGAACACGACGACCTGCGCGATGTCCTGGAAGCCGTCCGCGACGCCGCCGACCGGCTCACCGCCGCCGACCCCGGCTCCGCCGACGCCCTCGCCGCCGTCCGGCACGTCGACCACCTGCTCACCACCCGGCTCCTCCCGCACGAGGAGGCCGAGGAACACGAGCTCTACCCCGCCCTCGCCGACGCCCTCGGCGGCCCCGAAACCACCGCCACCATGAGCCGCACCCACACCGAGATCCACCGCCTCGCCCACCGCATCACCACCCACCTCACCCACGCCGAACCCACCGGCGCCCTCGCCCCCGAACAGCACGACGACCTGCGCGCCTGCCTCTACGGCCTGCACTCCGTCCTGCAACTGCACTTCGCGCAGGAGGAGGAGAACTACTTCTCACTGAGCGCCGCCTGACGGATTGTCCTCTTGTCGCTACGGCGCGCCGGACCGTCCGTCGAACGGCGGACGGTCCCGGGCCGGTGTGCGGACGCATGGTGCGATGAGGCCCCCCTGCCCCGCTCCCGAAACGGACAGCGATGACCACCTACACCGACCTGCGGGCGGTCTTCCTCAACTGCACCCTCAAGCGCTCCCCCGAACGCAGCCACACCCAAGGCCTCATCGACATCAGCGCCGACATCCTGCACCGCCAGGGCGTCCAGGTCGAACAGATCCGCGCCATCGACCACGACATCGCCACCGGCGTCTGGCCCGACATGACCGAACACGGCTGGGCCACCGACGACTGGCCCATCCTCTACTCCCAGATCATGAACGCCGACATCCTCACCCTCGCCGGCCCGATCTGGCTCGGCGACAACTCTTCGGTGATGAAGCAGGTCGTCGAGCGGCTGTACGCCTGCTCCTCCATCCTCAACTCCCATGGCCAGTACGCCTATTACGGCCGCGTCGGCGGCTGCCTGATCACCGGCAACGAGGACGGCGCCAAGCACTGCGCGATGAACGTCCTCTACAGCCTCCAGCACCTGGGGTTCGTGATTCCGCCCCAGGCCGACGCAGGCTGGGTGGGGGAGGCCGGGCCCGGGCCGTCCTACCTCGATCCCGGATCGGGCGGGCCGGAGAACGACTTCACCAACCGCAACACCACGTTCATGACGTGGAACCAGCTCCACCTGGCCCGCATGCTCAAGGACGCCGGGGGCATCCCGGCCCACGGCAACCAGCGCTCCGATTGGGACGCGGGCTGCCGCTTCGACTTCGAGAACCCCGAGCACCGCTGAACCGTCGGTTTTCAAAGACGGGGGTGGAACGCCCAAGTCATGCGCGGGTCGGGGGAGGCTTTGCCGCTGTTCGGAGCCAGGCTCTAGGGTGGCGCGGATGGTGACAGGGATGGCAGACCTCGACGGCGGGGTGGTGGGCCCGGGCGGACGGTTCCGTTTCGTGGGACGGCGACGCGAGCTCGGGGAGTTGATGGCCGCGCTGCGCCGGCCGCCCGCGGTCGTGCTGGTCGAGGGCGAGGCGGGGATCGGCAAGTCCCGCCTGGTCCGGGAGGCGTGCGCCGCGCTTCGGGCGGACGGGCTGCGGGTCCTGAACGGCAGCTGCCATCCGCTGCGTGAGCCGTTTCCGTACGGCCCCGTGGTGGACGCCCTCAGCGGGGCCGACCCGGCGGACACCGTCTTCCCGCCCAGCGTCGGCGCGCTGGCGCCGCTGCTGCCCGACCTGGCCGACCGGCTGCCGAGTGCTCCCTCCCGGCCGGCCGACGCCGCCGGGCAGCGCTTCCAATTGCGCCGCGCCGTACGCTCGTTCCTCACCGCACTCGGGCCGACCACCCTGGTCGTCGAGGACCTGCACTGGGCGGACGACGGTACCCGCGAACTGCTCCTGCTGCTCGCCCGCGACCTGCCGCCGCAGCTCAGCCTGGTACTCACCTATCGGGCCGAGGACCTGCCTCCCGGGACCTCCGTACTCGGCGCCGCCTACCGCCAGCCGCCCGGCACCGGGGGCTCGGTGATCCGGCTCGGCTCCCTCCTGGAGCCGGACGTCCAGGAGCTGACGGCCGCCGCGCTCGGCCCGCATGCCACCGCCGCGCTCGGCACCGCGCTGTACCGGCGCAGCGAGGGACTACCGCTGGCCGCCGAGGAGGACCTGATCACCCTCGCCGGGCACATTGGTACGCACGGCTGTGCCGGGGCCGTGCAGCGCCTGCAGGACGCCGACGTCGCGCACGGACTGCGGGCCGCGGTCACCGAGCGGCTCGACAGGCTGTCCCCCGGCGCCGTGGCGGTCGCCGAGGCGGCGGCCGTCCTCGCGGCGCCGGCGCCGGAGGACGTGCTGGTCGGCCTCACCGGGCTGGGCCCGGAGGAAGGCGCAGACGCGGTCACCGAGCTGCTCCGGGCGTCGCTGCTGCACGAGGTGGACCAGGCTGAGTACGCGTTCCGGCACGTGCTCGCCCAGCAGGTCGTCCACCGGCGCATCCCGGCCCCGGCCCGGGGCCGCCTGCACCGCCGGGCCGTTGAGGTACTTCGGGGACGCACCCCCGCACCGCTGGTTCAGATCGCCCACCACACGCTCGCCGCCGGTGACCGGACGGAGTGGCTCCTTCGGGCGCAGGAGGCCGCGGACGAGGCGATCGCCGTCAACGACGGCGGCACGGCCGCGGAGCTGCTGCGCCGAATGCTCGACCGCCCCGAGCTGGTGGCCGAGGCCCGCTCCCGGGCGGCCCTGGCGCTGGCCGGGATCGCCGCGTGCAGTGTGGACTTCCCCACGGACGCCCGGCTACTGCGCCGCCTGGTCGTCGACCCCCAGCTGCCCGAAGGAGTGCGCGGGGAGATCCGGCTCGGCCTGGGCCTGGGCATGCTGAACGAGACTGCCGATCCCGCAGGGTTCGACGAGGTGGAGCGCGCCACCGCCGAGCTGGTGTCCAGCCGCCCCGGGCTCGCCGTCCGCGCGATGGTTGCGCTGGTGCTCAGAGACGGCAACGGCCCGGCGTACGCCCGCTCCTGGCTGGAGCGGGCCGAGGAGGCCGTCCAGCTGAACGGGACCGAGCCGATGAAGACCGCTGTGCAGGGCACCCGGATCACCCTGATGGCCTGTCGGGCAGACCCCTCGCTGTGGGAGTTCGTGGATCGACTGCCGCGCGGGACGGGCGACCGGGAGGTGCTGCTTCAGACGGCACGCACCCTGCACAACGTCGGCGACGTCGCCACGTACCTGGGCCATGACCGGCGGGCCGCAGCCCTGATGACGGAGGCCGGGCAGGTGGCCGCGCGGGTTCCCAGCCCGATCACGGCGTTCCTGTCGCGCGGTTCGCTGTTGCGGCTGGACGTCCTCGCCGGGCGGTGGGAGGGGTCGGCGGAGCGCCTGGACGCGCTCGTCGAGGAGTACCCCACGGCGCTGGCGGTGCACGCCGAGCGGGCTCTGCTGACCGGCACCCTCGCGGCGGCCCGGGGGCAGTACGCCAGGGCACTCGAACTGCTCGCCGAGGCCGCCCGGATCGGCGCAGACCTGCAAATGGTGGGTCACGAGCTGCGGGCCGCCGCCGGGCTGGCCACCGTCCACCTGCTCAAGGGCGACGCCCTGCGGGCCCGGACGGCCGCCGAGCGGGCCGTCGCCACCGTCCGGCGGGCCGAGGCCTGGCCGCGGGCGGCCGGGCTGCTGTCGGCCGCGGTCGAGGCGGCGCTGGCCTCCGGCGACCGTGCGGACGCCGAGCGGCTGGCCGCCGAGGCCGGGCGCGGGCTGGAGGGGTGCGACGCCCCGGCCGCGGCGGCCGACCTCCAGGTCGTGCACGGTCTGCTGCGCCGGGACGCGGAACCGGAAGCCGCCGCGCGGCGCTTCGCCGGGGCGGCGGACCGGTGGCGGGAGATCGGGCGGCCGTACGAGCGGGCCCGCACGCTGGAGCGGCAGGGTGGCGCGCTGCTGCCGGCAGATCCCGGCGAGGCGGCGGCGCCGATCACCGAGGCGCTCGACCTCTTCACGGACCTGGGGGCCGTCGGCGACGCCGCACGCTGCGGGCAGGTCCTGCGCGATCTCGGCGTCGTCCGCCGAGGGCCGGGCCGGCGTGGGTACGGGGGCAGTCTCTCGCCGCGCGAGCACGAGGTCGCCGCGCTGCTCGCCGCCGGCGCCACCAACCAGCGGGTCGCCGAGGCCCTGTTCCTGTCGCCGCGCACGGTGGAGAACCACGTGGCCAAGGTGCTGCGCAAACTCGGCACGGGCCGCCGGCAGGTCGCGGAGGTGTATCCGGAGCGCCCGGACGCCGGGTGAACCGGCGAGGTGTTCCTCGCGATGCTGCGGCCGCTGGCGGAGGTGTATCCGGAGCGCCCGGACGCCGGGTGAACCGGCCCTGCCACGACGAAGCCGCCGCCCGGGGTACGGGCGGCGGCGTCCGCTGCGAGTGGAGGCGAGCATCGCGCGTTCGCAGCGGTGACCCGGCACCGGGTGGCCCCCTCCAGCCATCCGGTGCCGGGAATCGGTGACGGACCGTCGGTCTCCGCTCAGGCGGTGGTCCACTGCTGGTTGAGCTTGTCGCTGCCGCCGCAGGTCCACTGGACGACCAGGGCGCCGGCGGACTGCGAGTTGGCGGTGACGTCCAGGCACTTCCCGCTGTTCACGGACACCAGCTGGTGCGCGCCGCTGCCGGTGACCGGCGCCGTGCGCCACTGCTGGTTGGGCTTGCCGGTGCCGCAGGTCCACTGGACGACCTGCGCGCCGTCGGCGGTGGAGGCGCCGGTGACGTCCAGGCACTTCCCGCTGTTCGCGGAGACCAGCTGGTAGGTGTCGGCGGCGACCGGGACGAGCTGCCACTGCTGGTTGGCCTGGGTGCCGCAGGTCCACTGGACGATCTGGGCGTCGTCGGCGGTGGAGGCCCCGGCGACGTCCAGGCACATCGAACTGTTGACGTTGATCAGCTTGTTGATGGCCGGGCCGGCCAGCGGGGTGACGGCGAGGTTGGCGAAATCGGCGTTCTGGAAGCCGCCGACGCCCAGGCCGAGCTGCCCGGTGAGGTGGCTGTAGTCGGTGACCGAGGCGACCTGGACGTGGTCGACGGACGCGGTGATCGACGGTCCCTGCATGGCCAGTGACAGGTGGTGCCAGGTGCCCGCGCCGCCGCCGGAGTAGCTGCCGGTGGCGAGGGTGGTGTCGGTGCCGGAGGCGCTCTCGGTGAACAGCGTCCAGCTGCCGGCATTGGTGATCTGCAGGTGGTAGGCGGAGTGGTCGTGGTCGATGTGGTCGAGCCGGCCCAGCAGCTCCGCGGAGCCGGACTGCTCCAGCTGCACGTCCACGTCGGCCTGGTAGCTGGTCCAGTTCGGGTCGCCGACCAGGGTCAGCGGGGTGTACCCCATGTCGGTGTGCCACGGGATGGGCGCGGTGGTGAGCACCTGGCGCGCGCAGCCGGCGGTGCCGGCGCCGGCCGGGCACGGGGCGGTCTCGAACGCGCCCGCCCAGTCGTGGAAGTACGGGACGGCCGCGCCGGCCCTGGCGGTGCTCAGGTCGGCGGCGTAGGGCAGCGGGAAGGCGCTTCCGGCGGGCGGCACGGCGGTGCCCCTGCCCTGTCCGGTGGTGGTGGTCAGGGTGTAGAGGTAGCCGGGCTGCGCGGTGAAGGAGTACGCGCCGTTCTTCGGCGTGATGTCCTGGGTGTGCTGGAACCACCGGCCGGGGTCGGTGGAGGCCATGTCGGTCGCCCACACGTGGACGGACTTGCCGGACAGGCCGCCGGTCACCTTCAGACTGACGGTGGTCGCGGCCGACGCGTCGGTGGTCTCGATGATCGTGCTGTAGTCCTTGCCGGACTTGAGCGTCACGTAACTGCCGCTGTGTGCATCGCCGTTGAGGCCGGTGCCGGGCAGGTAGCCGCTCGCGCTGTCGAGGTACTGCCAGCCGGGCTGGGCGAACTGCGTGGTGTGGGCCATCGCCCAGATGTCGCGGCCCACCGTGTAGGAGCCCGACCACGGCTGGTCCGCGGTCATCAGGCCCGCGCCGTAGTACGGCAGGTGGGCGGGCCAGGAGCTGACCAGCGCCCACTTGATGTCGGCGGTGACCCGCGCGTCGATGTACTCGCGGTTCAGGTTGCGGGCCAGCGCCGTCGGGTTGGCGCCGTAGCTGTCGTTGTCGTCCTCGGACTGCCAGATCGGCTTGTTCAGGCCGAGGGCGGTGCTGTTGCCCGGGCAGCCGGTGTACACCGGGGTGGAGTGCCAGCAGACGCCGTGCGCGCCGATCACCGCGACGGCCCGGTTGAAGGCCTGGTCGGTGGCGAGGTCGGTGGCGACCGCCCAACTGGGGTCGTCGGTGTCTGCGGCCACCAGCTTGGTGCCGCTGTGGCCGCTGCCGTCGAGGGCGGAGCGCAGGTTGACGAACCAGGCCTTGTCGTACCCGATCTCGTTCCAGCCGCCGAGGTAGCCGACGGAGAGCCCGTGGCTGTCGGCGCAGCCGAGCCACTTGGTCAGGTAGTCGATGTTGTCCTTGGACCACATGCCGCCGTCGAACCAGCCGGGGCCGGCCCACTCCAGTCCGTAGAACGTGATGGCGGGGTTGCGCTGCTTGGCCTGCGCCATCAGCCACCACTCGTAGCCGCGGTTGCAGTCGAGGTCGGTGCGGCTGCGCATGTGGCTGGGCTCGGGGCCGTCGCTGGAGTTGGCGTCGGCACCGATCTCCACCTTGAGTATCTGCAGGTTGGCGCCGTAGCCGGGCTTGAACAGGTAGTCCAGGATCTGGGAGCGCTGCGGTTCCGGGTAGTCGACCAGCAGACGGGAGGTGGCGCCGCCGCCGCTGATCGCGCCCATGCCGTCGAAGGTCCGCCCGGCGGAGGTCCCGTCGATCGTCACGGTCTGGCCGGCGGGGGCGGTCGCGGCGGCGGCCGGTGCGGAGATCGGGGGCAGGACGGCGGCGGCGAGGGCGAGGCCGAGTGCCGCTGCGCCGGTGACTGCACGGCGCAGCGGCGCGGGAAGGCGTTTCACGGGGTGCTTCCTGTCTGTCGGCGGGAGGGAGGAAGCGTCAGGCGGGAAGGCCGACTGCGCGTTCGCGGGTGCGGCGCTGCTGGATGACCACGGCGGCGACCAGCAGGGTGCCCTGGGCGACGTTCTGCCAGAAGGTGTTGATGCCCTGGACGGTGAGGCCGTTCTGCAGGGCGCCGAGCAGGGCGACGGCCAGCAGGGTGCCGCCGATGCTGCCCTTGCCGCCCTTGAGGGCGCAGCCGCCGAGGGCGGCGGCGGTGATGGACTGGAGTTCCAGGCCCTCGCTGCCGGAGACCGGCTGGCCGCTGCCGGTGCGGGCGGTGAGCAGCACGCCGGCGAGGGCGGCGACGGCGCCGCTGAGCGCGTAGGCCGCGATCAGGTACTTGTTGAGGTTGATGCCGGCCAGCCGGGCGGCGGTGTCGTTGCCGCCGATGGCGTAGATGTTGCGGCCGATGTCGGTGTACGTGAGCAGCACGTGGACGGCGGCGGCGACCAGGATCAGGATCCACACCATGGTCGGCAGGCCGGCGATCTTGCCGCGGCTGAGGAAGACGAACACCGGGTCGCCGAGCACGTAGCCCTGCGCCCGTCCGTCGGAGGCGAGTTGGGCCACGCCCTTGTACGCGGCGAGGCCGGCCAGGGTGGCGATGGTCGGGTTGACCCGGCCGTAGATGATCACCGCGCCGTTGAGCAGGCCGACGGCCGCGCCGAGCGCGAGCGCGGCGCCGATGCCGGCGGGGGCGCTGGAGCCGGCGGCGGTGAACACCATCGCGGAGACCACGGAGGCGAGGCCGGCCTGCGAGCCGACCGAGATGTCCAGGCCGCCGCAGATGATGACGACGGTCTGCACGACGGCCAGCAGGCCGGCGATGGTGGCGGCCTCGGCGATCACCTGGATGTTGTCCCAGCCGAGGAAGTTGGCGTTGAGCGAGCCGAACAGCGCGACGACGGCGACGAGCGCGCCGATCAGGCTGAGGTTCTGCCCGCCGACGGCGCCGAGGAGCGCACGCGCGCCGCCGGTGCGCTGCTGCGGTGCGGTGGTGGGGGCGGTGCTGGTGGTCATGCGGTTGCTCCGGTGTTGGCGGGGACGTCGGTCGGGTCGTCGGTGGACAGGTCCTCGGCCATGGCGAGGGCGAGGATGGCCTCCTCGGAGGCTTCGTCGCGGGTCAGCCGGCCGGTCACCCGGCCGTTCTGCATGACGACGACGCGGTCGGCGAGGCCGAGGACCTCGGGAAGTTCGGAGGAGATGACCAGCACCGCGACGCCCTCGCGGGCGAGGTCCGCGATGATCCGGTAGATCTCGGCCTTGGCGCCGATGTCCACGCCGCGGGTGGGTTCGTCCAGGATCAGCAGGTCGGGTCGTCGGGCCAGCCAGCGGGCCAGCACCACCTTCTGCTGGTTGCCGCCGGACAGGGTGCGGACCTCGGTCTCGATCGAGGGGGCGCGCACCCGCAGCCGGTCGGCATAGCGCTGGGCGAGTTCCTTCTCCGCACGGGCCTTGACGAAGCGTCGGCGGCGCAGCCTGTCCAGGCTGACCAGCGAGGTGTTGTCGCGGATGGTGCGGTGCAGGAACAGCGCCTGGGCCTTGCGCTCCTCGGGGGCGAGGCCGATTCCGGCCCGGATCGCGGCCCGCGGGCTGCTCAGGCGCACCTCCTGGCCGGAGAGGCTGACCGTGCCGGAGTGGATCGGGGCGTCGCCGGCCAGGGCGAGGGCGAGTTCGGAGCGCCCGGCGCCGATCAGGCCGGCCAGGGCGACGACCTCGCCGGCGTGCACGGTGAGGGAGACGTCCTGGACGTCGTCGGTGCACAGGCGGTCCACGTCGAGCACCACCCGGTCGGTGGCGACGTTCTGCCGGACGAACAGTGCGGACAGGTCGCGGCCGACCATCAGCCGGACCAGTTCGCTCTCGTCGGTGTCGGCGGCCTCGACCACGCCGGCCAGCGTGCCGTCGCGCAGGACGGCGATGCGGTCGGCGAGTTGGAAGATTTCCTTCATCCGGTGCGAGACGTAGATGACGGCGATGCCGTCCTCGCGCAGCCGCCGGATGAGCGCGAACAGCGCGTCCACCTCGTGTTCGGACAGCGAGGAGGTGGGTTCGTCGAAGGCGATCGCCCGGGGCGGGGTGCGGCCGGTGAGGGCGCGCAGGATCTCGACCAACTGTCGCTGAGCCGGGGTGAGTTCGGAGCCGAGGAGGTCGGGGTCGAGGACCTTGGCAAAGCCCAGGCGCTCCAGGTCGGCGGTGATCCGGCGGCGCAGTTCGGCGCGGTCCAGTCGGCGGCCGGCCCGGCGCGGCAGGGATCCGGCGTAGACGTTCTCGGCGACCGACACGTGCGGGACGATCTCGGGTTCCTGCGGGATGATCCGGATTCCGGCGCGGCGGGCGTCGGTCGGCGAGTTCAGTTCGAGCGGCTCGCCGTCCAGCAGCACCCGGCCCTCGCTGGGCCGGTGATCGCCCGTCAGGATGCGCAGCAGGGTGGACTTTCCGGCGCCGTTCTCGCCCATCAGGGCGGTGACCCGGCCGGGCGGGAAGTCCAGGTCGATGCCGTTCAGCGCCTGGACGGCGCCGAAGTTCTTGCCGATGTTCTCGGCGGTCAGGCCGGCGGGTGCGGCGGGCGAGCGGCTGGGTGTGGTCATCGTGGCCTCAACTGGCTTTGCGGAGCGGGCAGTTCCAAGTGCGGGGTGCCCCTGCGGGCAGCGTGGTACGGGCCGGTGCGGCGCCAGGTGCGGAGGTCCGCCGCGCCGGCCCGGGCGGGGGGTCAGCCGCAGGAGACGCCGGCGGTCTGCCAGGTGGCGGCGTCGACCATCTTGGTCGGGGCGAACGCCTCGGCGGGGAAGTCCTTGCCGTTCTTGAGCTTGTCGTACATGGTCTGGACGGCGAGTGCGCCGACGTCCTTGCCGTTGATGAAGAGCGCGGCCTTCATGCCGGACGGCTTGCCGGACTTCCAGTCCTTGCAGGCGAGGTAGGCGCCGAGGCCGACGCCGTCGATGTCGTCGGGGCTGACGTTGGCGTTCTGCAGGGCGGTGACGGCGCCCTGGACGTTCTCGTCGTTGCAGCCCCAGACCACCCAGTGCTTGACGCCGGGGTTGGCGGTGACGGTGGCGGCGACCTTGTCCTGGGCGCCGGTAGGAGTGTTGTCGGTGGCGACGTCGATGTTCTGGACGCCCTGGACGGTCGAGTTGAAGGCGGCCTTGGCGGCCTTGACCCGGTCGCCGCAGACCGTGACGTCCTGCTTCCAGGCGGAGATGATCCGGGTGTCGGCCGGGTTCCAGCCGGCCTTCCGGTACTCCTCGGCGGCGCGCTTGCCGACCTCGCCGCCCATCTGCTCGCCGGAGAAGCCGATCCGCGGCACCAGCTGGTCCTTGCCGCAGGAGGCCGGGGCGGGGCCGGTGGTGCAGATCTGGTCGTCGGAGGTGAGCAGCGCGACCTTGCCGTCCTTGGCGGTCTGCACGACCTGCGGGCCGACCGCCGGGTCCGGGACGACGACGATCAGGCCGTTGCTCTTCTGCGCGATCGCGGCCTGCACCTCGCTGACGGTCTTGTTGGCGTCGTTGCCGAGGTTGACCACCTTCAGGTCGACCCCGAGCTCGGCGGCCTTCGCCTTCGCGCCGCCCGCCTCACCGACGAAGTACTCCTGGTCGCCCTGCTTCTGCAGGTACGTGATCGAGACCTTCCCGCTGACCGGGGCGATCGGGGCGGCTCCGGAGGTCGACTCCTGGCCGGTGGAGCAGGCGGTGAGGCCGAGGGCGGCGGTGATGCCGAGCGAGGTGAAGGCGAGCAGGCGGGAACGGGCGGGGGACATGGAGCGGCTCCAGGGTGGCTGAGGGAGGCCGACCGGATGCAACACAACCGATCAGAGTTCACCACTTTCAAACGTGGTGAATCACAGGAAAACCATCGGTTCACCCGCCCGTCAAGAGGCCGCAAACGTTCGAATCGCGGGCGATACCCATCCGTTACAGAGTGGCCTCGCAGAAGTCTCCGGACAATTCACTACCTACGAAATGAGGACCTTTTTACTGAGTACCCGGATCCTTTCCTCGGAGGGTGGATGCGCAGCTCAGTGCCCATCTAGGGTAGAAGGAACCGCATCGCGCGCCCGCGCGCACGGGCGCGCCCGGAGTAATCCGCTCCGCTCCACAGAGTGCTGCCGCCAGGCTCAGGACGATTCCACCGGATGCCGATCCGGCCGAGCCCGGGAGTTGTCCGGAAAATCCGCAGAGCGCCTCGTTGACCGACGCCGACCACCGCCCTACTGTTCGGTTCTGCTCGAGTCCGTTTGTTTGTGAGTACTCACGAAGGGCGCCCACCCATGCGCGGATCCCCCCACGTCCTGGCCGTCTCCCGACGCGCACTCAGAAGGGCGGCCGTCGCCGCCTCCCTCCTGCTGTCCGGCGCGCTCGTCGCGGCCCAGGCAACCGCCCCCGCCCTCGCCGCCCCGGCCCCCGCCCCCGGAACGTCGATCACCGTGGACGGCAGCAAGTCCGGCCGGGTCTTCGACGGCATCGGCGCCGCCTCCGGCGGCGGCGGCAACTCCCGCCTGCTGATCGACTACCCCGAGCCGCAGCGCAGCCAGCTCCTCGACTACCTCTTCAAGCCCGGGTATGGCGCCTCCCTCCAGTCGCTGAAGATCGAGATCGGCGGCGACACCAACTCCACCGACGGCGCGGAGCCCAGCTACCAGCACACCCGGGGCGCGGTCGACTGCAACCAGGGTTACGAGTGGTGGCTGGCCGAGCAGGCCAAGGCCCGCAACCCCGACATCAAGCTCTACGGCCTGGCCTGGGGCGCGCCCGGCTGGATCGGCGTCGACGACCCCGCCAACCCCGCGCCCGGCAAGCCGTACTTCTGGTCCCAGGACATGGTCGACTACCTGATGGGCTGGTTCGGCTGCGCCGCGCAGCACCACCTGCCGATCGACTACCTCGGCGGCTGGAACGAGCGCGAGTACGACGCCGCCTGGTACAAGAAGCTCAAGGCCGCGCTGCTCGCCAACGGCCACGCCGGCACCAAGGTGGTCGGCGCGGACAGCTACGACTGGAACCTCGCCACCGCGATGGCCGCCGACCCGGCGCTGAACTCCGCGATCGACGTCATCGGCATGCACTACCCGTGCGGCTACCTGGGTTCGATGTCCACCTGCAACAGCACGGCGGCCGCACAGTCCCTGGGCAAGCCGATCTGGGCCAGCGAGAGCGGCTCGCAGGACTACAACGCCGGAGCCCCGGCGGTGGCGCGCGCGATCAACCGCGACTACATCGACGGCCGGATGACCTCCTTCATGAACTGGCCAGTCGTTGCCGCGCTCTACCAGAACCTGTACTTCTCCACCGACGGCCTGTCACTGGCGGCGCAGCCCTGGTCCGGCAACTACTCGGTCGGCCAGACCACTTGGGCCACCGCACACACCACCCAGTTCGCCAAGCCGGGCTGGACGTACCTCGATCCGGCCAGCGGCTACCTCGGCGGCAACCGGGCCAACGGCAGCTACGTCACCCTGAAGTCACCGAACGGCGCCGACTACTCCACCGTGCTCGAGACCATGGACGCCACCGCCGCGCAGACCGTCGCCCTCACGATCACGGGCGGCCTGTCCACCGGCCGGGTGCATGTGTGGTCGACCGACCTGTCGACCACCGACACCTCCGACGACTTCGTCCAGCAGAAGGACGTCCTCCCCTCCCACGGGACGTACACCCTCACCCTGCAGCCCGGCCACATCTACACCGTGACCACCACCACCGGCCAGGGCAAGGGCACCGCCACCGCGCCGGCGGCCGCACCACTGAACCTGCCCTACACGGACGACTTCGACCGGCCGGCCGCGACCACCTCGCCGAAGTACTTCTCCGACATGAACGGCGCCTTCCGGACCGGCCCCTGCGGCGGCGGCCGCACCGGGGCGTGCCTGCGCCAGATGGCCCCCGTCTCGCCGATCCGCTGGACCGACGAGTCGAACAACATGCCTTACACCATCGCGGGCGACAGCAGCTGGGTGAACTACACGGTCGGCGCCGACACCCTGTTCGAGCAGCCGGGCTCGACCGAGGTACTCGGCCGGGTCAACCAACAGGGCCGCAACAACGGCGGGCTGAACGCCTACCACCTGCGGCTCGGCGACACCGGCGACTGGGCGATCCTGCGCAGCGACCTGTCGTGGAACCTCACCACCCTGGCCTCCGGCACCGTCCCCGCGTCCGGCCTGAACACCTGGCACCACCTCGCCCTCACCATGCAGGGCTCGACGCTGACCGCCGCGATCGACGGGCAGACCGTCGGCACCGCCACCGACCACGCGTTCACCTCCGGCATGGGCGGCCTGGCCGTGACCGGCTACCAGACCCAGCAGTTCGACTCCTTCGCCCTCACCCCCGGCACCGGCGGCGGCCCCTTCACCGGCCCGGTCACCTCCGGCGTCACCGGCAAGTGCCTCGACGCCGCCGGCGGCTCCACGACCGACGGCACCAAGGCCGTGATCCGGACCTGCGACACCGCCGACCCGGCCCAGACCTGGACCTGGGACAACGGCCGGCTCCTGTTCGGCGGCAAGTGCCTGGACGTGGTCGGCCAGGGCACCGTGCCCGGCACCCCGGTCGACCTGTGGACCTGCCACGGCGGCACCAATCAGCAGTGGACCCCGCAGCCCGACGGCAGCCTCAAGGGCGTCCAGTCCGCCCTGTGCCTGGACGACCCCGCCGCCAGCACCACCGACGGCACCCAACTGATCGTCTGGACCTGCAACGGTGGCGCCAACCAGCGCTGGAACCTGCCGTAATCCTCGTGGGGGGGGGGGGGGGGGGGGGGGGGGGGGGGGGGGGGGGGGGGGGGGGGGGGGGGGGGGGGGGCCCCGGGGACGGGCGGGGGGGGGGGCG
>NZ_JBICXW010000030.1:0-71828 GCF_043200475.1 Kitasatospora sp. NPDC048407
AACCAACCGATACCGGCTGGCCGGGGATGTCAACATATCTGGCGTTGACTTTTGGCACGCTGTTGAGTTCTCAAGGAACGGACACTTCCTTCAGGCGGCCTTCCGACCGACCCTCCGGGCGCTTCGTTCTTTCGTGTTTCCAGCTTATCAGATGTTTTCCGCTCCGTTTTCCGGAGTTTCATTCATTCCGATTCGCTTTGGCCTTTCGGCGCTCCCGAACTCTATCAGAGTTTCTCGGCCTGTTTTCCCCGCCCCATTCGAACGAATTCGAATTCGGAGCGAAGCCGCACGACCGTGGGGCAACCCGGAGAACATTACGCACCGGGCTGCCCCAGGTCAAATCAGGTCGGTCAGACCTCGACGACG
The DNA here is from genome assembly GCF_043200475.1 of Kitasatospora sp. NPDC048407. Classification (NCBI taxonomy): domain Bacteria; kingdom Bacillati; phylum Actinomycetota; class Actinomycetes; order Kitasatosporales; family Streptomycetaceae; genus Kitasatospora; species Kitasatospora sp. NPDC048407. The sequence continues at coordinate 367 of NZ_JBICXW010000030.1, forward strand.
ACCGGGAGGATCATCGGGCGGCGCCGGTAGTTGTCAGCGACCCACTTGCCGACGGTCCGGCGGACCAGCTGCTGAACCTGGCGGACCTCCAGGACGCCTTCCCCGGCGGAGCGGTTGAGGGCTTCCTCCAGCTTGCCGGCGATGGACGCGAATGCCGCGTCGTCGATGCCGGAGCCGCGGGCCTGGAAGGTCGGGCCGCTGACCATCTTGCCGTTGGTGGAGTCGACCACCACGAAGACGGAGATGAAGCCCTCTTCGCCGAGGATCCGGCGGTCCTTGAGCGAGGCCTCGGTGATGTCGCCGACCGAGGAGCCGTCCACGTAGACGTAGCCGGCCTGGACCTTGCCGGCGATCCGGGCGACGCCCTTCTCCAGGTCGACGCAGACGCCGTCCTCGGCGATGACCACGCGGTTGCGCGGGACGCCGGTGGCGATGCCGAGGTCGGCGGCGGCGCGCAGGTGGCGCCATTCGCCGTGGACCGGCATCAGGTTCTTCGGCTTGCAGATGTTGAAGAAGTACAGGAGCTCGCCGGCCGAGGCGTGGCCGGAGACGTGCACCTTGGCGTTGCCCTTGTGGACGACCTTGGCGCCCCAGCGGGTGAGGCCGTTGATGACCCGGTAGACGGCGTTCTCGTTGCCGGGGATCAGCGAGGAGGCGAGGACGACGGTGTCGCCCTCGACGATGCGGATCTGGTGGTCGCGGTTGGCCATCCGGGACAGCGCGGCCATCGGCTCGCCCTGGGAGCCGGTGCAGATCAGCACCACCTCCTTGTCGGGGAGGTCGTCGAGGGTCTTGACGTCGACGATCAGGTTGCCGGGGACCTTCAGGTAGCCGAGGTCGCGCGCGATGCCCATGTTGCGGACCATCGAGCGGCCGACGAAGGCGACCTTGCGCTTGTACTCGTGCGCGGCGTCCAGGACCTGCTGGATGCGGTGCACGTGGCTGGCGAAGGAGGCGACGATGATGCGCTTCTCCGCGTTGGCGAAGACGTTGCGCAGCGCGGCGGAGATGTCGCGCTCGTGCGGGATGAAGCCGGGGACCTCGGCGTTGGTGGAGTCCACCAGCAGGAGGTCCATGCCCTCTTCGGCCAGCTTGGCGAAGGTCGGCAGGTCGGTGAGGCGGCCGTCCAGCGGGAGCTGGTCCATCTTGAAGTCACCGGTGGCGACGACCATGCCCGCGGGGGTGCGGACGGCGACGGCCAGGGCGTCGGGGATGGAGTGGTTGACCGCGATGAACTGGCAGTCGAAGGGGCCGATCCGCTCGCGGTCGCCCTCGGCGACCTCCAGGACGTAGGGGCGGATGCGGTGCTCGGCGAGCTTGGCCTCGATCAGGGCGAGGGTGAGCTTGGAGCCGATCAGCGGGATGTCCGGGTTCTCCCGGAGGAGGAAGGGGACGGCGCCGATGTGGTCCTCGTGGCCGTGGGTCAGGACGATGCCGTCGATCTTGTCGAGGCGGTCCCGGATGTAGCTGAAGTCGGGGAGGATCAGGTCGACGCCGGGCTGCTCGTCCTCGGGGAAGAGCACGCCGCAGTCGATGATCAGGATGCGGTCGCCGTACTCGAGGACCGTCATGTTGCGGCCGATCTCGCCGAGACCGCCCAGCGGGGTGATGCGGAGGGCGCCCTCCTTGAGTGCGGGGGGAGCGCCGAGTTCGGGGTGCGGGTGGCTCAAAAGACTCTCCTCACGACGCACGCCATATGCCCGGAGGGTTCTTCCCCCGGCGGCATATGGCGTGCGTCCATCGTGGTTACCTGACTGCCGATTTGCCGCGCGCCTTCGGTCCCGGTCCAGCGGCGGACCTGGTGGGGTCCGGCGAGCCGGGGACGCGCACGTCTGTTGTTGGTTACAGGTGTACCCCGCCGGCGGCGAGATCCTCCTTCAACCGGGCGATCTCCGCGTCCGTGGCGGAGACCAGGGGCAGCCGGAGCGGGCCGGCCGGGTGTCCCTGCAGGTTCAACGCCGCCTTGGAGAGAATCACTCCCTGGGTGCGGAAGATACCGGTATAGACCGGCAGCAGCGACTGGTGGACGGCGAGCGCCTTGGCGTGGTCGCCGGCGACGAACGCCTCGATCATGGCGCGCATCTCGGCGGCGACGACGTGGCCGACCACGCTGACCACGCCGACGGCTCCGACCGAAAGCAGCGGCAGGGTCAGGTTGTCGTCGCCGGAGTACCAGGCGAGGCCAGTGTCGGCGATGGCGCGGGCGGCCGCCGCGACGTCGCCCTTGGCGTCCTTGTTGGCGACGATCCGCGGGTGCTCGCCGAGGCGGACCAGGGTGTCGTGTTCGAGCGCGACGGCGGCGCGGCCGGGGATGTCGTACAGCATCACCGGCAGCTCGGTGGCGTCGGCGATCGCGACGGTGTGCCGGTACAGGCCCTCCTGCGGCGGCTTGCTGTAGTACGGGGTGACCGCGAGCAGGCCGTGGGCGCCGGCGGCCTGCGCCTGGCGGGCGAGTTCGACGCTGTGGTGGGTGTTGTTGGTGCCGACGCCGGTGATGACGTGGGCGCGGTCTCCGACCGCCTCGACCACGGCCCGGACCAGCTGGGCCTTCTCCGCGTCGGTGGTGGTGGGCGACTCGCCGGTGGTGCCGTTGAGCACCAGGCCGTCGTTCCCGGAGTCCACCAGGTGGGCGGCGAGGCGCTGGGCGCCGTCGAGGTCGAGCTCGCCGTCGGCGGTGAAGGGGGTGACCATCGCGGTCAGGACCCGGCCGAAGGGCGTCTGCGGTGTGGAGGTCGGAGCCATGGGTCCAAAGCTACTCGTAGGGCGGTGGTCGACAGCCACGCAGGTCCAGGGTTTGGACAGTCCTGGGGGTCGCGGGCCGGGCCCGACATGGGATTCCGGTGCTGCGCGCTCGGGGGTTCACGCAGCACCGGAATCCGTGCCCCGAGCGTATGGAGCGGCCGAGAACGCCGCAATCCGGGCATCTGGGACAAGTCCGTCCATCTGCCCGTCCACGCAGGTCAGCGGCCGGTTCGCGGGCCGCCTGCGGCAGGCCGCACGGGTGAGCACGGCCGGGCCGGGGTCCGACGGTCCGTCAGACCCCGGCCACGGGGTCGGACGTCAGACCTTGCGCCAGCCGGGGACCCAGGCGCCGTCCTCTACGGTGTAGTCGCCGAACAGCGAGGGCGCCTCCTTGACCATCAGCTCGCCGATCTTGCCGAACAGCAGCCGGATCTCCTCCTCGGCGCCCGGCGCGGTGCGGTTCTCGATGACGTGGCGCAGGGTGCGCACGTTCGCCGTCCAGACCAGGCCGGTGGCCAGGCCCTCGGGGGCGAAGCGGCGCATGAAGGAGGTCTTCTCCTTCTTCTCGTGGAACTTGACGCCCTCCTCGTCCAGCCCGAAGTGGTCGGCCATCCAGTGCTGGAACTCCTCGATCTGCTGCATCAGGCCGGTGGCGCGGCCCATCAGCTCCTCGTCCTGCTGCGCCCACTCGGGGAACCAGAACGGGATGTCGTCGAGGCGGACGAAGCGCAGCGACTCCTGGGAGACCGCGACGCCGGCCCGGTGGCGGACCAGCTCGTGGGTGACCACCCGGCTGACGTTGTGCAGCACGAAGGTGAAGGAGACGTGCTCCAGCACCGAGCCGTGGGCGCTGGCCAGGATGTTCTTCAGGTAGACGTCCTGGTCGGTGCGGACCTTGGTGACGTTCGGGTTGAGGCCCGGCTTCCACGAGCGGTAGCAGATCCGGCCGGCGAACTCGGCGAGGTTCTGGGCGTCGTCCAGGTCGCCGCGGTCGACCCGCTCCAGCCAGCTCTCGCCGCCGACGTCCTGCAGGTAGGCCGCGACCTCGTCGTAGTCGAGCTCGGGGCGGGCGATCAGGTGGACCTGGGGTTCGACTGCGCGCATGGGTGATGTCCTGGCTGTTCGGGGGCGGTACAGGTCAGTTTACGGCGGTGGCCGTGGAGTGCCGGTCGTGCAGCTTGATGGCGTGCTGCATGGCCTTGCGGGCGCGCGGTACGTCACCGGCGTCGGCGTAGGCGACGGCGAGCCGGAAGAAGTTCCGCCAGTCGGTGGGGTCGGCCTCGGCCTCGCGCTTGCGGCGGGCGAACACGGCGTCGGCGGAGACCCGGTCGATCCGGCCGCCGCCGGTGCGCTTGAGCTCGTCCACGGGCAGGCCGCCCTCGGCCTCCAGCTCACGGGCGAGCCGCTCGCTGGCCCGGCCGAAGCGGACGGTCTGGCGGAGGAACCAGACCCCGATCACCGGGATGACGAAGGCGCACAGGCCGATGCCGATGCCGAGCGGCTTGCCGGTGGCGACGAGCTGGACGCCCTCCCCCACGCAGACCACGCTGACCAGCAGCAGGACGCCGGAGAGGATGAAGAAGCCGGTACGAGAGGTCATGTCACAGGTCCAGGAAGTGTTCCAGGCCGAAGGTCAGGCCCGGGTGGTCGGCGATCTTCCGCACGCCGAGCAGGATGCCGGGCATGAAGCTGCTGTGGTGCATGGAGTCGTGCCGGATGGTCAGCGTCTCGCCGGTGTCGCCGAACATCACCTGCTGGTGGGCGAGCAGGCCGCGCAGCCGCACCGCGTGCACCGGGACGCCGTCCACGTCGGCGCCGCGGGCGCCGGGCAGGCTGTGCGTGGTCGGGTCCTGCTGCGGGGGCAGGCCGGCCTCGGCGCGGGCGGCGGCGATCAGCTGCGCGGTGCGGGTGGCGGTGCCGGACGGGGCGTCGGCCTTGCGGTCGTGGTGGAGCTCGACCACCTCGACGGACTCGAAGTACTTGGCCGCCAGCTGGGAGAACTTCATGCCGAGGATCGCGCCGATGGAGAAGTTTGGGGCGATCAGCAGGCCGAGCTCCGGGGCGTCGGCGAGCAGGCCGCGGACGGTCTCCAGGCGCTCCTCGGTCCAGCCGGTGGTGCCGGTGACCACGTGGATGCCGTTGCGCAGGCAGTAGTCGAGGTTGCCCATCACCGAGTCGGGGTGGGTGAGTTCGACCGCGACGTCGACCCCGGCGTCGCCGAGTTCGGTGAGCTTCGAGCCACGGCCGAGGGCGGCCACCAGCTCCATGCCTTCGGCGGCCTCCACGGCCTTGACGGCCTCCGAGCCGATCCGGCCCTTGGCGCCGATCACGGCGACGCGCAGCGTCATGTCAGTTGTCCTTCCGGGCGAGCGGGCAAGCGGGCGAGCAGGCGAATCAGGCGAGCAGGTCGGCCAGCTTGGCGGCCCGCCGGTCGTTGATCGGGCCGATCAGCGCGAGCGAGGGCCGGTGCGCCCCCAGCACATCACGGGCGACGGCGTGCACGTCGTCCAGGGTGACCTCGGCCATCTTGCGCAGCATCTCGTCCACCGACAGGTGGTGGCCGTAGGAGATTTCGGCCTTGCCGATGCGGTTCATCAGCGAGCCGGTGTCCTCCATGCCGAGCACGGTGGAGCCGGAGAGCTGGCCGATCGCGCGGTGCAGTTCCTCCTCGGTGATGCCGTCCTCGACCACCCGGGCGAGTTCCTCGCGGCAGATCTTCAGCACTTCCTCAACCCGCTTGGGCTGGCAGCCGGCGTAGATACCGAACAGGCCGGTGTCGGCGTACGAGGACGAGTAGGAGTACACGGAGTACGCCAGGCCGCGCTTCTCCCGGACCTCCTGGAACAGCCGGGAGCTCATGCCGCCGCCGAGGGCGGCGTTGAGCACGCCCAGCGCCCAGCGGCGCTCGTCGTGCCGCGGGATGCCGGGGACGCCGAGCACCAGGTGGGCCTGCTCGGTGGGGCGGTTGAGGACGGCGGCCTTGCCGGAGGTGCGGACCGGCTTGACGCCGCGCCGGACCTCCGCGGGGTGGCCCTTGGACTTGGCCAGCACCTGCGCGAACGCCTTCTCCACCAACTTGACCACCTTGGCGTGGTCGAGGTTGCCGGCCGCCGCGACCACCAGGTTCTCCGGCTTGTAGCGGCGGTGGTAGAAGCCCGCGATCTGGTCGCGGCTCAGCCCGGACACGGTCTCCTGGGTGCCGAGGATCGGGCGGCCGAGCGGACCGGTCCCGAAGATCACCTTGGCGAACAGGTCGTGCACCACGTCGCCCGGGTCGTCCTCCGCCATCGCCATCTCTTCCAGGATGACGCCGCGCTCGGACTCCACGTCCTCGGGCCGGATCAGCGAGCCGGTGAGCATGTCGCACACCACGTCGATGGCCAGCGGCAGGTCGGTGTCGAGCACCCGCGCGTAGTAGCAGGTGTTCTCCTTGGCGGTGAACGCGTTCATCTCGCCGCCGACCGCGTCCAGCGCGGCGGAGATCTCCAGCGCGTCGCGCCGGGCGGTGCCCTTGAAGAGCAGGTGCTCCAGGTAGTGCGTGGCGCCGTTCAGCACCGGGGTCTCGTCCCGGGAGCCGACGCCGACCCAGATGCCGAAGGTGGCGCTGCGCACCGTCGGGAGGGTCTCGGTGACGACCCGCAGGCCGCCGGGGAGCACGGTGCGGCGGACAGTGCCCGCGCCGCCTTCGGTGCCCTTGAGCAGGGTCCGGGTGGTGCCGGGGCGCTGCTTCGCCGCCGAGGCCTGGGCCACGGGTGTTCCTTCCAGCTACTGCTTCACGAGGAGAGCTTCACGAACTGCACGAACTGCATGAACTGCAGGTACTTCACGAACAGGGCGCGGCCCGCACGCGCCGGATGGGGCGTGCGGGCCGCAGGGTGTTACCGGGGTGTCACTCGGAGGCGGCCTCGCCGCTCTCCTCGCCCTCGATGACGGGGATCAGCGACAGCTTGCCGCGCGGGTCGATCTCGGCGATCTCGACCTGCACCTTGGCGCCGACGCCGAGCACGTCCTCGACGTTCTCGACGCGCTTGCCACCGGCCAGCTTGCGGATCTGCGAGATGTGCAGCAGACCGTCCTTGCCCGGCATGAGCGAGACGAAGGCGCCGAACGTGGTGGTCTTCACCACGGTGCCCAGGTAGCGCTCGCCGACCTCCGGCATGGTCGGGTTGGCGATCTGGTTGATCGTCGAGCGGGCGGCCTCGGCGGCCGGGCCGTCGGCGGCACCGATGTAGATGGTGCCGTCGTCCTCGATGGTGATCTCGGCGCCGGTGTCCTCCTGGATCTGGTTGATCATCTTGCCCTTGGGGCCGATGACCTCACCGATCTTGTCCACCGGGATCTTGATGGTGATGATCCGCGGCGCGTTCGGGGACATCTCGTCGGGCGAGTCGATGGCCTCGTTCATCACGTCGAGGATGTGCAGGCGGGCGTCCCGGGCCTGCTTCAGCGCGGCGGCCAGCACGGAGGCCGGGATGCCGTCGAGCTTGGTGTCCAGCTGCAGGGCGGTGATGAAGTTGCGGGTACCGGCGACCTTGAAGTCCATGTCGCCGTACGCGTCCTCGGCACCGAGGATGTCGGTGAGCGTCACGTAGTGGGTCTCACCGTCGATCTCCTGCGAGATCAGGCCCATGGCGATACCGGCGACGGCGGCCTTCAGCGGCACACCGGCGTTCAGCAGCGACATGGTGGACGCGCAGACCGAGCCCATCGAGGTGGAGCCGTTGGAGCCCAGCGCCTCGGAGACCTGGCGGATCGCGTAGGGGAACTCCTCGCGGGTCGGCAGGACCGGGAGGATCGCGCGCTCGGCGAGGGCGCCGTGGCCGATCTCGCGGCGCTTCGGCGAACCGACGCGGCCGGTCTCGCCCACCGAGTACGGCGGGAAGTTGTAGTTGTGCATGTAGCGGCGACGGGTCTCCGGGGAGAGCGTGTCGAGCTGCTGCTCCATGCGCAGCATGTTCAGCGTGGTGACGCCCAGGATCTGGGTCTCGCCGCGCTCGAACAGGGCCGAGCCGTGCACCCGCGGGATGGCCTCGACCTCGGCGGCCAGGGTGCGGATGTCGGTGACGCCGCGGCCGTCGATGCGGACCTTGTCCTTGATGACGCGCTCGCGGACGATCTTCTTGGTGAGCGCGTTGTAGGCGCCGCTGATCTCCTTCTCGCGGCCCTCGAACTCCGGGAGCAGCTTGTCGGCGGCGACGGCCTTGATGCGGTCCAGCTCGTTCTGGCGCTCCTGCTTGCCCGCGATGGTCAGCGCCTTGGACAGCTCGTCCTTGACGGCGGCGGTCAGCGCGGCCAGCACGTCGTCCTGGTACTCCAGGAAGCGCGGGAACTCGCCGGTCGGCTTGGCGGCCTGCTTGGCCAGCTGGGCCTGCGCGGCGCACAGCACCTTGATGAACGGCTTCGCGGCCTCCAGGCCGGCGGCGACGATCTCCTCGGTGGGGGCGTCGGCGCCGCCCTCGACCAGCTTGATGGTCTTGTCGGTGGCCTCGGCCTCGACCATCATGATCGCGACGTCGCCGTCCGGCAGGACGCGACCGGCGACGACCATGTCGAAGACGGCCGACTCCAGCTCGGAGTGGGTCGGGAAGGCCACCCACTGGCCGTTGATCAGCGCGACGCGGACGCCGCCGATCGGGCCGGAGAACGGCAGGCCGGCCAGCTGGGTGGAGGCGGAGGCCGCGTTGATGGCCACCACGTCGTACAGGTGGTCGGGGTTCAGCGCCATGACGGTGACGACGACCTGGACCTCGTTGCGCAGGCCCTTGACGAAGGACGGGCGCAGCGGGCGGTCGATCAGGCGGCAGGTGAGGATCGCGTCCTCCGACGGCCGGCCCTCACGGCGGAAGAACGAGCCGGGGATGCGGCCGGCGGCGTACATCCGCTCCTCGACGTCCACCGTCAGCGGGAAGAAGTCGAAGTGCTCCTTGGGCTGCTTCGAGGCGCTGGTGGCCGACAGCACCATGGTGTCGTCGTCCAGGTAGGCCACGGCGGAGCCGGCGGCCTGACGGGCCAGGCGGCCGGTCTCGAAGCGGATGGTGCGGGTACCGAAGCTGCCGTTGTCGATGACGGCCTCGGCGTAGAAAACGTTCTCTTCCACCTGGAAGATCTCCTCTTTTGTACGTCTCCCCAGGAGCGCCGCTGCGCTTGCCTGCCGTGGCCCGGGCAGTTGGGCCGGTCTTCGATCGAAGCCACCGGGTCCGTCCCCGCGTGTCGGGGGTTCCGGCGGCCACTACCGAGGACCGGCGCCTTTCGGCGTGCGGCGGCGTCTGCGTGTGGACGCTCCTGCGGTGCGGGCGGCTTCCGTTTGAAGCCTTGTCGGCCCGCAAGGGCGGGCATGCCCTTTACCTTACAAATTCACACCCTATCGAGCGCGGCTTTAAGGCGAGCTGTTCGCGGGGTGCGGTCGCGAGGTGGCGCGGAAAGCGCCGAAGGGCGGCTCCCCGGTGAGGGGAGCCGCCCCTACGAGCGGTGTCAGCGGGCGCCGCCGGCGGCACCGCGGCGGATGCCGAGGCGGTCCACCAGGGTACGGAAGCGCTCGATGTCCTTCTTGGCCAGGTACTGCAGCAGGCGGCGACGCTGGCCGACCAGGATCAGCAGGCCACGACGCGAGTGGTGGTCGTGCTTGTGGAACTTGAGGTGCCCGGTCAGGTCCGAGATGCGGCGGGAGAGCATGGCCACCTGAACCTCGGGAGAGCCGGTGTCGCCCTCCTTCTGGCCGAACTCGGCGATGATCTGCTTCTTGACGTCAGCGGCGAGGGCCACGGGCATCTCCTTAGGTGTGTGCCGAGTGGCCCTGGTCGAAAGCACAGGGCCTGACAGAACTCGGACGGATCAACGATACCAGCGCGGCTCAGCCGGTCGCGCCGCGCACCACGTTGTAGATGTTGAGCACGGCCAGCGCCAGCGGCACCAGGGCGATCAGCATCAGGCTGTCGACCATGTCCAGGATGCGGCCCCAGAACGGGGACACACCGGAACGCGGGACGATCAGCGCGATCGCGATCATGATCGCGGCGCCGGCCGCGATGGACGCGGACAGCCACACGGTGCGCAGTTCGCCGGTGTCGCTGCCACCGAGGGCCGCGGCCGCCGCCAGGTGCATCGGGGTGTGCAGGGCCAGGCCGAGGATCAGCAGCGACAGGCCGGCCAGGCCGGCGATGGTGAGCGCGAACACCTGGGCGGTGTAGCGGAACAGCCGGGCGCGCAGCATGGTCGTGACGCCGATGGCCAGGGCCAGCAGTTCGGCCCAGCTGCGGTCGCTGAAACCGAGCACGGTGCAGGCGCCGACGATGGTGGTGGCGGCGCCGCCGACCAGGCCGACCAGCACCTCGTGGCCGCGGCGGGCCTGGGCGGCGATCCGCTCGTACTGGACGGTCTCGGCGCTGGCGGTCTCCTCGCCGTAGGCGGTGCCGCGGGTGCGGGCCTGGCCGGGGGCGCTGAAGCCGACGGGCAGGCGGGCGAACCGGGCGGACAGCGCGGGCAGGAAGCCGACCGCGGCGACCGCGGCGACGCCGGTGACGGCGGCGATGTCGGTGATCGCGGTGCCGGACATCAGCACCGCGGCGAAGGTGGCCAGGGTGCCGGCGGCGGCGACGAAGGCGGCGGCGACGAACACCGAGTCCTTCTCCGGCAGCAGGCCGACCAGCAGGACGGAGACCACCAGCACGGTGACGCAGCCGACCAGGAACTGGAGCCGGCCGGGGCCGTCGCCGGCGCCCGGGACGTCGATGATGCCGGAGCCGGCCAGCATGGCGTGCGGCAGCGCGCCGAGGCCGAGCGCGAGCGCGGCGATGTGGTCGTCGTAGACCCGGGCGCGGACGGCGGCGTAGGTCACCAGCACGACGGCGGTGACGCCGGCCAGGATGCCCGGCAGGCCGAACATGTTGTGCCGCAGGTCGGAGAACCACAGCGCGAACGCCAGCAGGGTGAGCAGCACCGTGCCGGAGATCAGGCCGAAGGCCCGCATCAGGTCGGGGCTCCAGAACCTGCGGTCGGCCTCGACCGCCGAGGCGATGGCGTCGGCAACGTCGTCGTAGACGGCCGGCGGCAGCGACTCGGAGAACGGGCGAAGGCTCAACAGGTCACCGTCGCGGACCTGTTGGGCCGCCAGCGGAAGTCCGCTGTCGAGCACGGTGCCGTCCCGCCGCACCAAATGGAACCCGGTCGGTGTTCCGTCCACCTGGGTCTGCCCGGAGAGCCGCAGCACTTCCGGGTAGATGTCGGCGAGCGGGACGTCCTCCGGCAGGGCGACGTCGATCCGGCTGTCCGGTGCCACCACGGTGACCCGGCAGAAACCGGTCGTAGCGTTTGTGCTCACCGGCCCTCTCCCCCTCGTTGGCTGTGTCGGCAAGTCTGCTGACCACTCGTCGACCGGTTCCGGAACTGTCACGGCCCGAACGAGAGTTGGCGCGGCGTCACCTTACCCCCTCGGCGCAAGGACGCACTGCGTCGGGGGCGTGGACGGGGCGCGGGCGGCGCGTGCGGGTGGAGGCGGTGCGCAGGCGTGCCGGGGGTTGTGTGTTGACGCCCGGTCGGAACCCTGTCGGTGGCCGACCCCGTGGACGAACGGCTTGCCCAGCGCAGTAGGATCGGCCCCTGCGCACGGCGTACGGGGGCGGCGATCGAAGACGCGACAGCCCCGCACGCCTGCGGTTCGGCGGAGCGGGGGCGGCGTCATCACACGGGGCGCCCTCACCGTACGTATCCAGATGCGTGAGGGCGGATTGTGAGCGAGCGATGGGGGTGCCCCCGACTCTGTGCCCGGGGAGGGCGCACCGTTGACGACGGGGAGTCGCGCGCTGCGGCTGTCGCTGGGGGCGGGGTGATGGCGTGAGTACGGTGACGGTCAAGCGTCCGCCGCGGGCGTTCCCGCCTCCGGTGTCGGAGGAGCCGGTCGAGCTGGTTCCGCCGCCGGAGTTGCCGCGGGGCGGTGGCGAGGACTGGATGATGTCGCTGCTGCCGCTGCTCGGCATGGGCGGTTCGGCGGCGTTCTTCTTCTCTCCGGGCGCACAGGGCCCGATGAAGATGATGGGTGTCCTGATGGTCGCGTCGACCGCCGCGATGGCGGTGGCGCAGATCGTCAAGGCGCGCAAGGGCGGTAGCGCGGCCACCTCGGACGAGCGCCGCGACTACCTGAAGTACCTGCAGCAGAAGCGCCGCGAGGTGCGTCGCACGGCCGAACGGCAGCGCGGGGCGCTGCTGTTCACCCACCCGGAGCCCGACCAGCTGTGGTCGATCGTGGCCGAGGGCCGCCGGCTGTGGGAGCGCCGGCCGACGGATCCGGACTTCGCACAGATCCGGGTGGGCCTGGGCCCGTTGCAGCTGTCGACGCCGCTGGTGGCGCCGCAGACCGCGCCGATGGACGAGTTGGAGCCGCTCGCCGCGGAGGCGATGGGCACCTTCATCAAGACCCACGGCACGCTGCAGGACCTGCCGCTGGCGGTCTCGCTGCGCGCCTTCTACCACATCACGGTGTGCGGCGACCCGGACTCGGTGTACGGCAACGTCCGGTCGATGGTGGCCCAGTTGGCGACCCTGCACTCCCCCGAGGACCTGATGATCGGGGTGGCCGCCGCGCCCGGCGCGGTGGAGGAGTGGGAGTGGGCGAAGTGGCTGCCGCACACCCAGCACCGCAAGGACAGCGACGGCGCCGGTTCGCGGCGTCTGATCGCCTCCGGGCTGGGCGAGCTGGAGGAGCTGCTGGCCAACGAGCTGGCCGGCCGCAAGGGCTTCTCCCGTGACAGCACGCCGAGTTCGGACCAGCCGCACCTGGTGGTCATCATGGACGGCGCCTCGGTGCCGGTCGACTCGGTGATCGCCGGTCCGGAGGGCGTCCAGGGCGTCACCGTGATCGAGGTCGTCCCGGGTGACCTGGACGAGCCGAACGGCCACCTGGTGATCACCGTCGGCAAGCACGAGCTGCTGCTGGAGGCCGCCTCCGGTGCCAGTTACCCGGGCAAGCCGGACACCCTGTCGGGGTGGCAGGCCGAGGCGCTGTCGCGGCAGTTGGCGCCGTTCCGGGCGTCCGCGGGCGGCGACGACAGCGACCCGTCGCTGGTCTCGATGGACTTCACCGAGATGATGCACACCGGCGACCCGGGTTCCTTCGACCCGGCCCGGCACTGGCGTCCCAAGCCGATCCGCGAGAAGCTGCGCGTCCCGCTGGGCGTCGGCAGCAACGGCGAGTACGTCTGGCTGGACATCAAGGAAGCCTCGCTGGAGGGCATGGGCCCGCACGGCATGTGCGTCGGCGCGACCGGTTCCGGCAAGTCCGAGGTGCTCCGCACCATCGTGCTGGCGCTGGCGGTCACCCACTCGTCCGAGGTGCTGAACCTGGTCCTCGCGGACTTCAAGGGTGGTGCGACCTTCGCCGGTATGGCGGAGATGCCGCACACCGCGGCCGTGATCACCAACCTCGAGGGCGAAGCCACCCTGATCGACCGCATGCGCGACGCGATCGAGGGCGAGATGAACCGCCGCCAGGAGCTGCTGCGCGCGGCGGGCAACTACGCGAACATCAACGAGTACGAGCGGGCCCGCACCGCGGGTGCGCCGCTCGACCCGCTGCCCTCGCTGCTGATGATCATCGATGAGTTCTCCGAACTGCTCACCGCGAAGCCGGACTTCATCGACCTGTTCATCCAGATCGGCCGTATCGGCCGTTCGCTCGGTATGCACATGCTGCTGGCCTCGCAGCGACTGGAGGAGGGCAAGCTCCGCGGTCTGGACACCTTCCTGTCCTACCGACTGGGTCTGCGCACCTTCTCGGCCGCCGAGTCGCGGGCCGCGATCGGTGTCCCGGACGCCTACCACCTGCCGCCGATCCCCGGCGTGGGCTACCTCAAGTTCGGCTCCGACGTGATGGAGCGCTTCCGGGCCGCGTACGTGTCCGGCAAGTACCGTCCGCCGGGCCAGCAGCGCGCGGTCGGCGGCCGGGTGGTCACCGCCCAGCCGGTGCTGTTCACCGCCGCCGAGGTCGAGATCATCGAGCCCGAGGTGGAGGAGATCCTTCCCGACCCGTCGGACGAGGAGGAGAAGGACGACGCGCTGCTGGACACCATGCTCGACGTGTTCGTCCAGCGCATGATCGGCCAGGGCCCGCCGGCCCACCAGGTGTGGCTGCCCCCGCTGGAGGCGCCGCCGTCGGTGGACAGCCTGCTGGAGCCGCTGCAGGTCAGCCCGGAACGCGGTCTGACCCCGGCGTCCATCACCCAGGGCAACCTGATCGTCCCGGTCGGCATCGTCGACAAGCCGCGCGACCAGCGCCGCGACGTGATGTACCTGAACTACTCGGGCGCGGCCGGCCACGGCATGATCGTCGGCGGTCCGCAGTCCGGCAAGTCCACCATGGTGCGCACCATCGTGACGGGCTTCTCGGTCACCCACACCCCGGTCGAGACGCAGTTCTACCTGCTCGACTTCGGCGGTGGCGGCTTCGGCTCGCTGGCCGACCTGCCGCACGTCGGCGGCGTGGCGGGCCGACTGGACGTCGAGAAGGTCCGCCGCATGATCAGCGAGGTGCACGGGGTGCTCAACCGCCGTGAGGAGCTGTTCCGCGCCCAGGGCATCGACACCATCGCCACCTACCGCACCCGCCGTGCCAACGGGCAGCTGCCGGACGAGAGCTTCGGCGACGTGTTCCTGTTCATCGACGGCTGGCTGATCTTCAAGCAGGAGTTCGAGGTCCTGGAGCCGGTCATCGGCGACATCGCGCAGCGAGGTCTCGGTTACGGCGTCCACGTGGTGATCACCGCGGCCCGCTACGCCGAGGTCCGCCCTGCGCTGAAGGACCAGCTGCAGAACCGCGTCGAGCTGAAGCTCGGTGACTCCATGGAGTCCGAGATCAACCGCAAGGTCGCGGTGAACGTGCCGGCGATCCCGGGTCGTGGTCTGACCCACGAGCAGCTGCACTTCCTGTCCGGTCTGCCGCGCATCGACGGCGCCGGCACCACCGAGGACCTGGTGGACGGCGTCGCCGACATGGTCAGCCAGATCAACGCGGCCTGGACCGGCCCGCGCGCCCCGCAGGTGCGCATGCTGCCGGCCGTGCTCGACGGCAACTCGCTGCCCAAGGGCTTCGAGCACCCCGAGCTGGGTGTCGCGTTCGGTGTCGACGAGGTCGAGCTGGCGCCGGTGTTCGTCAACTTCGAGACCGACCCGATGTTCGTCATCTTCGGCGAGAGCGAGTCCGGCAAGTCGGCGATGCTGCGCATGCTGATCAAGCAGATCACCGAGCGGTACACCCCGGACCAGGCCGGCATCGTGATCGGCGACTTCCGCCGCTCGCTGCTGGGCGTGGTTCCGCCGGAGTACCTGGTGGAGTACGCGGCTGCCGCGCCCGCCATGTCGGCGATCGTGGAGATGCTGCGCGGCGCCTGCTCGCGTCGTCTGCCCGGTCCGGACGTCACCCCGGAGCAGCTGCGCAACCGCAGCTGGTACCAGGGCAAGGACATGTTCGTGATCGTGGACGACTACGAGCTGGTCGCCACCCAGTCGGGCAACCCGATGGCGCCGCTGGCGGAGTTCCTGCCGTTCGCGCGCGACATCGGTCTGCGTCTGATCGTCGCCCGCAACGCGGGTGGCGCCGGCCGCTCGCTGTTCGAGCCGGTGATGCAGCGCATGCGCGAGCTGGGCGGCCAGGGCCTGATCCTCTCCGGTGACAAGGGCGAGGGCGCGCTGCTGGGCACCGTCAAGCCGCAGCCGCAGCCGCAGGGCCGTGGTGTGTTCGTCTCCCGCCGCATGCAGGCGGGTCAGACGGTGCAGACCGGTTGGCTGCCGACCCTGCAGTAGCCCTCGGGCGAGAATCACGCAGTGTGACCAACAGGGCCGGGTTCCGGAAGGGATCCGGCCCTTTGGCATCCCAGGGGCCGGACGGTGCCATAACGTTATGTTCTGATTTTTAGGCTCTTCCTTCGGTTCCCGTACCCGTGTGACCGGTCGGCCTGGGTTTTCGGGCCCCCAGCCGTGTCGGCGCCATGCCTTTGAATCGGAGTTGCGCAGATCACTTCACCTTCGATTCAAGCGCAGTTCACCAGAGTTGCCTGGCGGGAATCAAGCACCCAGTCGGCCACTCGGCTGTGTTCCGTAGGAAAAACCGGCTTATGACAACGGATTCCGCAGCTCATCGCGCGTTGACGATGCCAATTCATCCAGGCAACCTGGCGCATCGGGAGCGATAGAGAACCACACCCGCGAGAACGTGTTTCGGAGGCGATACCGCTCCCTTCCCCTCACCACCGCACAGCCGATCGGATGCCCCCATGACCGACACGCTCCCCCCGCAGGCAGCAGCCCCCGCTCCGGGTGCCGCCGCCGGCGCGGACGCACCGAAGAAGCTCGCCCGATCGCTCGGCGTCGTGGGTGGCACGCTGCTCACGCTCTCCTGCGTGACCCCGGCATCATCACTCTTCGTGCTCGTTCCAGAGCTGTTCCAAGGCCTCGGCACCTACACCATGATGGCCATCGCCATCGGCTCGATCATCTGTATCGCGGTGGCGTTCTGTTACTCCGAGCTCGGCACCCTGGTGCCCTCCGCGGGCGGCGAGTACGCCATGGTCGGCACCCTGGCGGGCAAGTTCGCGGGCTGGCTGGTGTTCATCCAGTCGCTGATCGTGGTGATGATCGTGCCGTCCATCATCGCGATGGGCACCGCCGAGTACCTCAACCCGATCATCCACATCGACCCGAAGATCGCCGGCGCCGTGGTGATGATCGCGGCCACCATCGCCGGCCTGCTCGACCTGCGCGCCAACGCCTGGATCACCGGCATCTTCCTGGTCCTCGAGGTCATCGCCTGCGGCGTGGTGTCCTTCCTCGGCTTCACCCACACCGAGCGCGGCGCGGACACCATGCTGCACGGCACCATGGTCGACGCGGCGGGCGCCACCTCCGGCGTGGGCTTCGCGGGGATCCTGGCCATGATGGGCACCGCGCTCTTCGTCACCCAGGGCTTCTCCACCGCGATCTACCTCTCCGAGGAGCTGGAGAACCCGCGCAAGAACGTCGCCCGCACCGTGATGTGGACGCTGGGCCTGTCGGTCGCCATCATCGTCATCCCGGTCGCCGCCATCACCATGGGTGCGCCGGACATGGCCGCGCTGACCAGCGGAAACATCTCGGAGCTGGTGATCGGCTGGAGCAACAGCGCCGTCGGCACCTTCATCAGCCTCTGCATCGCGCTGGCGATCATCAACGCGGGCATCGTGATGGTCATCCAGAACTCCCGGGTGCTGTTCGCCTCCGGCCGCGACAAGGCCTGGCCCGCGCCGGTGAACAACGCCTTCGGCACCCTCAACAAGTTCAGCGCCCCGTGGGTCTCCACCCTGGCGGTCGGCATCCCCGGCGCGGTGCTCTGCTTCGTGGAGCAGTCCCTGCTGATCGAGATCACCGGTGTCGCCGTCGCCGCGCTGTACCTGCTGGTCGCCGTCGGCTCGCTGTTCTCCCGCCGCGGTGAGCACAAGCACGCTCCGGCCTGGCGCCAGCCGCTGTGGCCCGCGCTGCCGATCGTGGTGATCGGCGCCCTCGGCTACACGCTCTTCGAGCTCCGCGGCCCCGGCCTGTGGTGGACCCTGGGCATCACCGCCGCCGCCAGCCTCTACTGGGCGTTCTACCTGCGGCCCCGTTCGGAGACCCGCTGGGTGATCACCCTCCCCGAGGACGAGCGGGCCTGACCCCCTGCACCCCGCTCCCTCTTCGGCCCCGCCGGTTCCCCCCGACCGGCGGGGCCGACCCCTTTCCGGGGCCGGCCCGCACACCGGTCCGAACGGTCAGTGGCGGCGGCGCCGGCCCATGTCACGGGCGACGATCGCACCGCCGGCCAGACCCGCCACCAGCAGGCCACCGGCCCCGAGCACGAAGGTGCCGGTCCGCCGGTCCCGGTCCGCCTGCGTCTCCTCCAGGCCCGCCGGCTGCGCGACCAGCGGAACGGTGTCCAGCTTGGTCGGGACGTCCGGGGTCGGGGACGAGCTCGGCGTGTCGGTGTACGAGACCGCCTTGACCGGGTCGACCACGCCCCAGCCGATCCACTTGTTGTGGCCGTGCTCGGTGCGCTGGGCGGTCTGCTCGATCACGGTGCGGATCTGCTTGGGGGTCCAGTCCTTGTGCTGCCCCTTGAGGATCGCGGCCAGGCCGGACACGTAGGGCGCGGAGAAGCTGGTGCCGTTGTCGGTGCACTGGCCGCCCCCGGGGACGGTGGAGAGCATGTCGACGCCCGGCGCGACCACCTTGACGAAGTCGCCGTACTGCGAGAACGTGGCCCGCTCGTTGTTGCGGTCGGACGCGCCCACGGCCAGCACGGTGTCGTACTTGGCCGGGTAGGTGGGGCCTTCGGCGCCGTCGTTGCCGGAGGACGCGACCACCACGATCCCGCTGCTTTCGGCCTGCTTCAGCACCGCCTCCAACTGACCGTCCTCGGCGAACGCCGGTACGTCGGCGGGCTTGTTCGGGTCCACCTCGACCCGAACGTCCTGCGAGATGTTGATGACATCGGCGTCCAGCCGCATCGCCGCCTTGATGGCGTCGATCAGCGTGGACACACTGCCGTGGCCCTCGGCATCGTTCTGCCGGATCGAGATGATCTTCGCGTCCTTCGCCAGGCCGACGAAGCCGACCCCGGTCCTCGGACTGGCTGCGATGATGCCCGCGACCTTGGTGCCGTGCCCGACCTTGTCGGACAGGGCGCTGCCCTCCGGCTTCTGCTGACCGGCCCTCACCTGCGCGTCGCCGAGCAGGTCCCCGCCGTCGATCACCTTGCCGGGGGCACCCAACTGCGGGTTGCCGACGTCCACGCCGGTGTCGATCACGGCGACCTTGACGCCGTCCCCGGTGTGATGGGCCTTGCCGTCCTTGTCGACACCCCACAGCTCGTCCAGGAAGACCCGCTGGAGCGACCAGGGCACGGCTTCGACGTCCTTCTGGGCACAGTCACCGGCCGCCGCGATCGCCACCGGCTGTCGGAACCCGGCTTCCCCGGAGGCTGAGGGCGAGGGCTCGGCGTAGGCGGGTCCGGCGGCCGTACTGCCGACCACCCCGAGCACCAGCAGCACCGCGCCGGCCCGGCGCAACGATCCTGACGACACCTGAAGTCCACCCCTCATTGCTTCCACCCGTGTTCGGCGCGTGCCCCGTGCAACGCGCGAAGGGCGGGCGCCCAGTGGGACGCCCGCCCTTGAGAAGAGCGCTTACCGCGCAGAGTCCCCGAGAGGGAAACTCAGACCCAGAGGTTCTGGTTCGAGGTCTCGGTCTGCTGGTAGCTCTGCGCCGCGTTGTCCAGCGCGCTGGAGATCTGGCCGAGCACCTGCTGCAGGTCGGCGGCCTTGCGGTCCCACTCAGCCTGGCGGGCCTGGTAGCCCTCCTGGGCCGAACCCTCCCAGGAGGTGGCGATGCGCTGAACGCCCGCCTTCAGGTCGTCAAGCTGCGACTGGATGCGCGAAGCGGTCTGACGCACCTCGGAGCTGGCGTTCTGCAGAGTCTGGAAATTGACGAGAATGGACATGGTTGTCTCCTTGTCGATGGATGCACGGCGCGCCCCCGTGAGGGCGCGATGTGGCGGTTACCGGCTCGGCGTCAGCCGATGCCACCGACGGCAGCACGCTGCTCTTCTTCGGTCATCGAGTACGCCTTGGTGGTCGCCTCGATCGCCTGACGGATCTCGTCGAGCACCTTGTTGAGCGCGTTGGCGTCGTCGTTGGTCCGCTGCTGCATCTGCTGGTACGCGGACGCAGCCTGGCCCTTCCAGCCCGAAGAGATCTCGGAGACCAGGTTGTTCAGGCGGCTGATCTCGCCCTGCACCTGCTGGTTGACCTCGCCGATACGGTTCGCGAAGGAGGTCATTTCCTCCGCGGTCATCGTGAACTGACCTGCCATGATCCACCGTCCCCCATGAGACAGATTTCATCCGGGCGCCCCTGTGGCGAACGCCCGCACGGGCACCACGTGGCGTGGTGCTCTGTAGCACTGTAACGGCCAAGTGCGCTCCGCCCAACACCGGGTGGCAGGTAGTTACCAGACCATGACACTGAACTCCCGCACCGGCATTGACGGTTCGTCAGGCGTTCTGCGGCTGAAGTGCAGTGTTGGTGTTGAGCACCGGACCGGCCGGCACCAGCTTCGACCAGAATTCCGGCACGAACTGTGGGTTGACGGACTTGAAGCCCAGCCGCGCCTGCGCCTCGTTGGTGCTCTTCTTCTCGCCGCCCTGCGGGTTCGCGCTGGGGGTGGCCGCGCCGTTGCCACCGTCGTTGTTGACGGGCAGTGTGTAACGCAGGCCGGAGTCGGTGATCAGGTAGCCGGTGCCGGTGCCGCCGTCGGCGGTGGGCTTGCTGTTGCCGTCCAGCGAGCGGTACAGCAGACCGTGACCGGGCGTCACGTGCGCGCTGGCCGCGTCCGAGCTGACGTCCGCCGGGTAGGCGGTGCTGGCCCACACCGAGCGCTTGATCTTGTCGCCGTCGTAGCCGTCGAAGGTCGAGCAGACCACCGTGCGGGGATCGTTGGCGCCGACGTTGACCGCCGGGGACTTGCGAGTGGGGAGGTTCTTGGCGTCGTCGAGCATGGCCCGGGAGATCGTCGCCTGAAGCTTGCTGTAGTCGCCGGCACCGAGCTCCGCGATGGTCGGCGTCGCGTCGCCGTACGCCGCAGCCTGCGTGTTCGGGTCGAGGCGCATCAGGTCCGCCTGGAACTCGCTGATCTGGAACAGGTTGTTCGGGCCGACCGCGTAGTAGTTGCCCTCGAACTTCAGCACCCGGCCGACCTTCTTCTCCGATTCCTTCGAGAGGGCCACGGTGGAAGGCAGGGACTGCTTGGCAATGACGTTGGCGAAGCGGAAGAACTTCACCGGCTCGCCGTAGTCCAGGGTTGCCAGCCATTCCTTGGTGACGCGCTGGGGCTTCATGTCCGGGCCGAACAGTGCCGTCTCCATGGCGTCCTTGTCGGTCTTGCTGGTGTCCTCCCGGCCGATCGCGTGCTTCAAGCCGTTGCTGTCGACCAGGAACCTCGACCCTGGAGCACCCTGCTCGTCCGGTCCCTGGACGAACAGTGACTGGTTGTCCTTGAGCTTCCGCTCCCCCTGAAGGGTCTTGGCGTCCGCCCCGGCCGCGATGAACATCGACTGGGCCACCTGGGACGACAGGTTCTCCTTGCCCTGCTTGTCGCACACCGACCACAGCTTCGAAATGCCCGCGTCATCGACCTTGGGCAACTTGTCCGGCGCGTACGGGATTCCGATGGCGGGACCGCGCCGCGGGTACTTGTCCAGCACCTCGTCGGCGACCGTCTGCACGGTGGCGTTCTCGGCCAGCACCAGGCGGGCCGAGGACATGTTCAGCACCTGGTGCAGCATCGGCTGGCCGGACTTCTGGTCGGTCAGGATCACGTACCGGGTGGTGGAGGTCTTGCCCTGCAGGATGTACTTGCCGTTGTCCCAGTTCGGCGGAGCGCTGGGCTTGATGACGCCCCACATGCCGAAGCCGGCGACGATCACGGCCCCGATCACGAAGCTCGGCAGCACCGCGCGGATCGGACGCGGTGCGTCCTCGTCGTTGCCGCCGCCCCCCGGCTGCAGGAAGGCCCCGACCATCCGCTTGCGGGCGAAGGTATAGGCGTTCAGCTCGTCCCGGCGTGATGCCATGCTCGTCCCCGTCTCCCCTGTGTGACCCGACCTGCGGGTGTCAACGCGCTTGTGCTGTGCGTGAGTCTGCCACCCGGCGGGCGTCCGGAACGGTCAACCCTCTACGATGCGACAGCAGACGGTGAGTACGGTAACGGGTAGGCTCCGACGGTCCGCCATCCGGGCTGTCGACCCGGCCCGCGACCCGGCCCTGAGGGCCGCAGCCGCACGGGGATCTGACGGCACATCTGAAGCAGAGAGGGCAATTCGGGGGATGCCAAGCCAGTCCGCTCCAGCACGACGACGCTCCAGCACGAACGGCCGGAGGCCGGACGCCCAGGGCGGCCGGCGGGCGCGTACCGCTCCGGCCGCGGCGCCCACCGGCCCGGTCGGCCTGCGGCTGCTGCCCAGGCCCGGGCTGCTCGCCCGCCGCCTGGAGCTCAAGCAAATCGTCCAACTCGAGGTCGCCGTCGCCCTGGTGGCGGTCGGCTGGTCGATCAACAAGCTGATGGCCGCGGTTCTCGCGGTGCCCGCGGTGATTCTCGTCGTGGTGGCGCTGCTGCGCCTCGGCGGCCGCACCATGGGCGAGGCGGTGGGGGTCCGCTCGGCGTTCAACTCCCGTCGCAAGGAAGCGAAGTACAACGTTCCGCCGCCCGGCACCGACCCGGCGCTGGCGCCGATGATGGAGCTGGACCCGGCGCTGCGCACCTGCACCCACGCGATCGAGACCGACCTCGGTGACGGGCGGCCGCTGCGCCGCGAGACCGGCATGATCGGCGACGGCACGTTCTTCACCTCGGTGCTGCTGGTGCAGTCGAAGGACCAGCCGCTGCGTCCGGGCCGGACCCCCGAGTCCTCGCTGCCGCTGGACCTGATCTGTTCGGTCCTGCAGGTCGACGACATTCCGCTGGAGTCGGTGCAGCTGATCCAGCACACCCAGCCGGCGCCCGCGCCGCATCTGCCGGAGCACTCGCTGGCCGCGCGCGCCTACCAGCAGGCGCCCGGAGGAGTGAACACTCCTGCGCTGCGGTTGACGTGGATCGCCATCAAGCTCGACCCGGAGCACGCCTCCACCGCCGTGCTGGCCCGCGGCGGCGGCGAGGAGGGCGCCCGCAAGGCGCTCCAGCGGGTCACCGACCAGCTCGCCGGGCGGCTGAACAGCGCCGGCTTCACCGCGACCGTCCTGGACGAGCGCGAGCTGATCGCGGCGCTGGCCATCTCGGTGTGCGCCAACCCGGTCGCGGTGGCGGGCCGTCAGGGCTCCGGCGGCGGCGGGGTCGGCGTGCGCCGGGCCCAGGAGTCCGCCAAGTTCTGCCGGATCGACGACCGCTGGCACGCCACCTACTGGATCTCCAAGTGGCCGGAGCTGTCCCGTCCGGGCGCCGGCGGCGGCCGGGTCGCCGCCCCCGATCTGGTCAACCAGCTGACCAGCACCCCGGCGTTCGCCTCCACCTTCTCGATCACCGCGACCCGCGCGATGGGCGGCTCGGTGGCGCTCAGCGGGCACGTCCGGCTGACCGGGCGCAGCGAGAGCGAGGTCGCCCAGGTGGGCCGCCTGGTGGAGTCCCGCGCCCAGCACGCCGGCACCGCGCTGACCCGTCTCGACCAGGAGCACGGCCCGGGCCTGCTCGCCACGCTGCCCCTGGGGGGAACTTCCTGATGGCCTATCAGACGTACGGCGGCCAGGCCCCGCAGCCCGCCGAGCAGAGCCGGGTGCGGGTCCGTCCCGGCTACGGCCTGCGCGGCCCCCGCCGGGAGAAGCACGTGCTGACCCTCGAGGACCTGTCGGCGCTGGCCTTCCCGGTCGGCGACGACGGCGTGGTGATCGGCCTGGACCAGCAGCAACGGCCCGCCGTGATCGGCCTGTTCCGGCCGACGCAGTACGACGTGGTGCTGGTCGGTGGCATGTGGACGGCGCAGCTGATCGCGCTGCGCGCCGCCGCCACCGGTGCCCGCGTCGCGGTGGAGACCGGCCGTCCGCAGGCGTGGGCGCCGATGGCGCAGGCCGCGGGTGGCGGTCAGCCGTGCGTGACGATCCACCAGGTGGGTCGTCTGGGCGCGCAGGGCGCGTCGGTGGCGTCACCCGTCCTGGTGGTCCGTGACCTGGGTGCGCGGCCCTCGCGCAGCCGGCTGTCCGCGTCGCCGTGGCAGACCACGCTGACGGTGCTGCCGTACCTGGGCCCGAACGCGAGCCGGGTGCTGAACGCCGCCGACCTGGTCGGTCTGCAGCGGATCTCACCGCAGGAATCGGAGCTGGTGGGTCGTCTGTTGTCGCTGTCGCCGGGCGATGTGAACACCTTGCCGACGATGCCCGACCACATCACCCTGTGGGCGACCCGGATGCGCCGTCAGTACGTGATGACCAATCCGGGCGAGGCCGAGACCCAGGTGCTGGGCGGCCCGCGCCGCATGGACTGAAGCGGTGCGGCCGGGAGGGCCGTGTCGCACGGGCCGGCCGGCCGGTGCGCCTGACGGGGGTGGTGTTTCCCGAGGGACGGACCGGTCGGCCGACCCGCTCCGATCTGCCGTCAGGTCGGCCTCCGCCTTCAGCGGACCGGTCCGCACGGCCTAGTCTTGTTGCCCGAAGGCAACCGCCGAAGCGATGTCGGCGAGAACGAGGGAGCCCCAGTGAGCAGCGATCGGGACGGCGTCTATGTCGGCGACAACGCGGCCGAGGACGACGATGAGTGGCCCGATACCCCGGACTACACCGCTCCGTCCTGGTACACCCAGAGCGCCGCTCCCGGCCCGGCCCAGCCGCCTGTCCAGCAGCAGCCGGTGCAGCAACAACCGCCGGTCCATCAGCAGCCGGTCCAGCAGCCGGTGCAGCCGGAGGTCCAGCAGCAGCCCGCGCCGCAGCCTCCGGTAGCGCCCGAGCAGCCGCAGCCCGTCCAGCCGCAGCCCGTCCAGCAGCAGCCCGTGCAGGCGCAGGTGCCGCCGGCCGAGCCGGTGGCCGTTCAGCAGCCGCCGGTCCAGCACCAGCAGCCGCCCGCGCCGGGCCCCGAGCAGCACTCCGGGCCGGCCACCGACGGGCAGGGTGTGCCCGTCGCGCCGCCGGTGGAGCTCGCGTCCGCCGCGGCGCCGGTGCAGGAGGCCGCGCAGCAGCCCGTCCAGCAGCAGCCGCCGTACCCGCAGCAGGGTCAGCAGCAGTGGGCCGGGCAGCCGCCGGTGCAGCAGCAGCCGCCGCCGCAGCAGTGGCCCAACCAGCCGCCGCAGCAGCAGCCTTACCCGCAGCAGGCCCAGCAGCAGCCCGTCCAGCAGCAGCCGCCGTACCCGCAGCAGGGTCAGCAGCAGTGGGCCGGGCAGCCGCCGGTGGATCCGCGGGCGGGCGGCTGGCCGCAGGCCGGACAGCAGCAGCAGGCCGGGCCGGGCCCGGCGTACCAGCAGCACTCGGGTCCGAACGCCCCGCAGGCGCCGGCGCAGTTCCAGCAGCCCGGTCCGCAGCAGGCGGCGCACGGTGCGGCGCTGGGGTACACGGCGGCGGTGGAGCTCTCCTCGGACCGGCTGCTGCGCGGTCAGCCGAAGGTGCAGAAGCAGTCGCGGTTCCAGTTCGGCGGCAAGTCGGCGCAGGCCGGCAAGCAGCAGAAGCTGGAGCTGATCCGGCACCCGGTGATGACCTGCTACCGGATCGCGGTGATCAGCCTCAAGGGCGGTGTCGGCAAGACCACGACCACCACCTCGCTGGGCGCGACGCTGGCCAGTGAGCGGCAGGACAAGGTCATCGCGATCGACGCGAACCCGGACGCGGGCACCCTGGGCCGCCGCATCAAGCGGCAGACCGGGGCGACCATCCGCGACCTGGTGACGGCGATCCCGCACGTGCGCAGCTACATGGACATCCGTCAGTTCACCTCGCAGGACCCGAACTCGGGCCTGGAGATCGTCGCCAACGACGTGGACCCGGCGGTCTCCACCACCTTCGACGACTCGGACTACCGCCAGGTCATCCAGGTGCTCGGGCAGCACTACCCGATCATCCTGACCGACTCGGGCACCGGTCTGCTGTACTCGGCGATGCGCGGTGTGCTGGACCTGGCGGACCAGCTGATCGTGGTGGCCACGCCCAGCGTGGACGGTGCGTCCAGCGCCTCCACCACGCTGGACTGGCTGTCCGCGCACGGCTACGCGGACCTGGTGCAGCGGTCGATCACGGTGGTCTCCGGGGTGCGCGAGACCAGCAAGATGATCAAGATCGAGGACATCGTGGCGCACTTCCAGACCCGCTGCCGCGGTGTCGTGGTGGTGCCGTTCGACGAGAGCCTCGCGGCCGGCGCCGAAGTCAACCTGGCGATGATGCGGCCCAAGGTCCGGGACGCCTACTTCGAGCTGGCCGCGCTGGTCGGCGAGGACATCGCCCGGGCGCAGCAGCAGGGCGGCTGGCAGCAGCAACAGCAGCAGCAGGGCGGCTGGCAGGGCCAGCAGCAGGGCGTCCCGCCGCAGCAGCAGCCGTACCCGCAGCAGTACCAGCAGGCGCCGCAGCAGGGCGGCTACCCGGCGCCCGGGCAGCCGTGGCAGCAGCAGCCGCCGCAGCAGCCGTACCCGCAGCAGCAGCCCGGCGGTTACCCGCCGCAGGGCCCGCCGGTGCCCGGTTACGGCTACCCACCGCAGGAGGGCCCGCCGCCCGGCTACGGGTACCCGCCGCAGCACGGCTGAGCGCACGTCAAAAAAGCCCCCCGCGAATCGCGGGGGGCTTTCGTGTGGCGGCCGGTCAGGGGCGCTCGGTGAGTTCCCGGGCGCGCTTGACGTCCTCGGCCATCCGCTCCAGCAGGGCGTCGATGGAGTCGAACTTCTCCATGCCGCGCAGCCAGGCGAGGAAGTCGACGGCGACGTGCTTGCCGTACAGGTCGAGGCCGACCCGGTCGATGGCGTACGCCTCGACGGTGCGGGTGGTGCCGTCGAAGGTCGGGTTGGTGCCGACCGAGATGGCGGCGGGCATGCACTCGCCGTCGGCGGTGAGCCAGCCCGCGTACACGCCGTCGGTGGGGATCGCCGAGTAGGGGACGGTGTCGACGTTGGCGGTGGGGTAGCCGAGTTCGCGGCCGCGCTGGGCGCCCCGGACGACCACTCCCTCGACCCGGTGCGGGCGGCCGAGGACCTCGGCGACGCCCGCCATGTCGCCGGCCGCGACCAGGCGGCGGCACAGGCTGGACGAGAACGGTTCGCCGTCGCCGGCGGCGCCGCGCACCTGCAGGTCGAGCACCTCGACCGCGAAGTCGTCGGCCCGGCCGAGCTCGGCGAGCAGTTCCACGTTGCCCGCCGCGCGGTGGCCGAAGCGGAAGTTGGGGCCCTCGACCACGGCCTTCGCGCGCAGCGCGTCGACCAGCACCGAGCGCACGAAGTACTCCGGCGACTCCTTGGAGAACTCGGCGGTGAACGGCAGCACCAGGACGGCGTCCACACCGAGCTGCTCGATCAGCTCGGCCCGCCGGGGCTGCGGGGCGAGCAGCGGCGGGTGGCTGCCCGGGCGGACCACTTCGCTGGGGTGCGGGTCGAAGGTGACGACGACCGACCTCGCCCCCAGCTCCCCGGCCAGCTCGACCACTCGCTTGATGATCAACTGGTGTCCGCGGTGGACCCCGTCGAACGATCCGATGGTGACGACGCTGCGCCCCCAGTCCCCGGGGATCTCCTCCAGGCCGTGCCAGCGCTGCACCTGACCGCTCCTTGTTCCTACGGTGTGCACACCCGGTGCACTCGAAAGACCGAAACCGAACCCCTATAGCGTGCCATGCGACCGACCCTGCCCAGGTACCGGAAGGCCCCCGGTGTGACCGGTCAGACGGCCGCCGGGGCGGTCCACCTGCCGTTCCGCCTCCGCGGCGGCGTGCTGCGGGTCCCGGCCGGCGGCGGTGAGAGTCCGCATCCTGGTCAGCCGGGGCCCCGCGGGCGGTGGCGCGGCGTCCGCGGGCCAGTCGGCCAGCAGCCGGGCGAAACCGGCCCAGCGGCCCGCGCAGCGCACCAGGACGGCGTCCGCCCCGGGCCAGCGGTCGGCGATCCGGTGCAGCAACTCGCGCACCCGCGACGGCGGGTGGGCGGCGTGCCGGGCCGCCAGCGCCTCCAGGACGGCGCCCAGGACGGCAGGGTGCCGCTCGGCGGCCAGCAGGGCGTCCAGCAGGCCCGCACGGCCCTTCCCGGGGGCGGCCAGCACCGGCGCGAAGCGGGCCCGCTCCGGGGGGCCGGCGGCGAGCAGGGCCGGCAGCAGCGGGCGGGCATCCCGTCCGGCGTCCAGCAGCCGGTCCAGGTGGTCGGCGATCTGCCCGGCCCGCTCGGGCTGTTCGCGGAGCAGTTCGGCGGCGAGCAGCACCCCGGCGCGCACCACCGCCGGGTCCGCCGCCCGGTCGAGCGCCCGCAGCCCGTCGCCGTCCCGCGCCCCGGGCAGCCGCAGCCGCTCGCGGACGGCGGACAGCACCTGGGCCGGGTACTCCTCGACGAGTTCGCCCAGCACCTCCTCGGTCAGGAACGGGTCGCCCGCCCGGTACGCGGCCAGCGCCGCCGGCAGGTGTTCGGCGCGGGTCTGCGGGTCGCGCACCAGCAGCGCCAGGGCCGCGCCGTGCAGCGCCGGTTCCTCCTCCCGGGCCAGCAGGGCGCGGGCGGCCAGCCGCAGCAGCTGGGCGCCCGAGCCGCCCGCGTGCGGGGCGGTGCGCAGCGCGTGCACGGCGGCCGCGACGTGCCGTTCGGGGCGCGGGTCGTGGCTCCACCGGTCGACCGCCCGGCACAGCGCGGACGGCTCCCGTTCGGCGAGCCGCCCGAGCAGCGCGTCGGCGCGCGGGTGTGCGGCGGCGACCAGTGCCTCCGTCAACTCGTCGAGGGCCAGCGCCCGGTGCTCGAACAGCAGCGCGTCGGCGAGGTCGGCGGCGCCGGGCCCGGCGTGCTCGTACCAGCCGCAGAGCAGCGGCAGCACGGTGTGCGGCTCGGCGGCGAGCAGCTCCGCGACGCTCTCCCGCACCGCCTGCGCCTCGCCGTCCGGGTCGGCGGCCAGTCGCCCGAGCAGCGCGACCCGGTCGGCGGCGGGCAGCGGCAGGCCGGCCCAGAACGCCGGGCCGAAGCGCTCGTCCCATCCGGCCCGCTCGACCAGCAGTTCCAGCAGCTCCCGATGCGCGCCCGGCTCGGGGCTGGCGGCGATGCCGTCGGTCAGCAGCCGGCCCGCCCACCAGTCCGGGTCGCCGCCGGGCTCGGCGCGCTCCAGCGTCAGCCGGATCCGGTGCAGCCACCCGTCCAGCGCCCCCGCGCCGCGCGCCGCGCCCACCCGGCGCAGCGCCCCCACCACCACCCCGACCCGGGCCCGGCCGACGGCGCCCTGACGGCCTGTCACTCCGGCGGTCGCCGCGGGTGGCAGGATCTTCCGGTCCGTCAACTCGTCTGTGCTGAAGGCGACTTCACCCGCCGAGCCCTCCGCCAGCAGCAGCCGCAGCGCCGCGTCCAGGTCCAGGTGCAGGCTCTGCAGCCACTCCCCCCACTCCTCGTGGCCGGCCCGGCGCCCGGCGCCCGCCGGGACCAGCAGGCGCTCCTCGTGAACGGCCCGCGCCCAGCCGCCCACGGCCGGGAACAGCCGCTCGAACTCCTCGGCGGGCAGTGCCCCGTCGCCCGCGCCGAGCATCAGCCGGGCGGCCTCGTGCAGCCGGCCGGCGGCGACGGCGGCCAGCCGCCGCACCTGGCGGGCGTCCTCGCCGGGCGGGACGGGGCCGCCGCGCCGGTGGCGGCGCTGCCCGCCGGGGGTGAGCGCGACCCGGCGGGCGACGGTCAGGCAGGCCAGGTCGAGCCAGCCGTCGAAGAGTTCGGTGCGGGTGGCGACCGGCCCGAGCGCGCCCGCGCCGCGCAGGTCGCCGGCCAGCCGCAGTGCCAGCGGGTGGCCGCGGTCGGCGGGGCCGAGGAAGGTCTCGGGCAGGCCGTAGCGCCGCCCGGCCCGGGCTGCCGCGTCGTCGGTGAGCGGGCCCAGCCAGAGTGCCCGGGCGGCGGCCCGCCAGGGGCCGAGCTGCTCCCAGGCATCGGGCCGGCAGGCGACCAGGGCCCGGGCGTGGTGGGTGCGCAGCCACTCCAGACCGGCGGCCAGCCAGGGCACGGTGAGCGCCCGCGGCGCCTCCTCGGGCCCGTCCAGCACCACCAGCAGCGGGCGGCCGCCGCCGGCGCACCGTTCGGCGAGTTCCGCCGGGCCGACCTCGGGGACGCCCAACTGCCGTGCGGCCGCAGCGAGTCGGCGGTGCAGGGTGTCGCCGAGGGTGCGGTCGCCTGGGGCCAGGTCGGCGCCGCGCAGCCACAGCGTGGGCAGGGGTTCGGCAGCGCCGGCCCGGCGGACGGCGAGCGCGGCGAGTTCGGTGGTGCGGCCGCTGCCGGCGCCGCCAAGCAGCACGGTCAGGGTGTCCTGCGGTTCCTCGCCGCTCAGGCCGTCGGGCCGGTCGACCCGGTCGGCGGCGAGTTCGGTGATCCGGCCGGGCCCGGCGGTGGCGGCGTCCAGCTGGGCGGCCGTCAGGCGCAGTCCGCCGGCCAGGTTGAGGGCGCGGCCGAACGCGGGCACGCCGGAGGCGTTGCGGGCCAGCAGCAGCCCGAGCGGGCCGCCGCCGGGCGGGCCCTCGACGGACAGCGGGACGGCGGCCACCCCGGCCCCGGCGGCGGTGCGCACCCGGGGCGCGACGACGCCCAGCACGGCGCCGGTGCCGGGGTCGAGCACGGGCGCGCCGGCCACCGGTGCCACCGCGAGGTCGAGCAGCAGCACGCCCGGTACCGTCCGGGTCTGCGCGCCGTCCCCGCAGCGGCCGTTCTCCCGGCCGAGCAGGGTGCCGCGGGCCAGCGCGGGCACGCCGTCCTCCCGGCGCTGGTGCGGCACCACGACGGGGCCGCCGACGTCTCCCCGCCCGATCGGCAGGGCGCGGCCGGGCACTCCGCCGACGGCCGTGGTCCGCAGCAGGGCCAGTCCGTGCTCCGGCAGCAGGTCGACGCTTTCCGGCCCGAGCACCCGGGACTGCCCGCCCGGGGTGTGCAGCACCAGCCGGGGCAGGCCTGCCACCGCCTCGTGCGCGGTCACCACCGTGCCCTGCCGGTCGGCGACGAACCCGAGGCCGCACAGCCGGCCCTGCACGTCCCGGATCCGCAGCAGCCCGTGCGCCGGGTCGCCCACGAAACCGGCGCTCGCGCCCTCGCCCATCCCGCCAGTCCTCCTGCCGCCGTGCCAGCACATCGGCCGCTCCGGCGACCGCCGGTCAGCTTGCCCCCCACCAGCCCCACAGCACCCCGCGCGCCCCGCTCACCACACCCGTTCACCTCGCGCGCCCCCGGCGACACGCCGCACAACGCCCCGGCCGCCCCGTTCCCGCCCGCCGAAACGCCCCGTTCCCGCCCGCCGAAAACCCGTGGGCCGGGCCGCTCCGCGTCTGTCACCATCCCGGCATGGATGTCCGCCTCGCCCCCTGGACCGACTCCCATTTCGCCCTGCTGGAGCGCATCAACACCCCGGAGATGCGCCGGCACGTGGGCGGCCCGGAGACCGGCGCACAGCTGCTGCACCGCCACCGCCGCTACCTCGAACTCCCCACCCTGGGCGGCGTCATGTTCGCGGTCCTGGCCGACGGCGAACCCGCCGGTTCGATCGCCTACCACCGGCGCGGCTGGCAGGGCGCGGAGATCTACGAGACCGGCTGGAACGTCCTGCCCGGGTTCCAGGGCCGCGGCATCGCCCTCGCCGCCGGCCGCCTGATGCTGGCCGCGCTGCGCGAGGTGACGGCGGCGGACCTCACCACCCCCGGCACCCTGCACGCCTTCCCCGCCACCGACAACGCCCCCTCGAACGCCCTGTGCGCCCGCCTCGGCTTCACCGACGCCGGCCCGTGCGCCTTCGAGTACCCCCAGCGCTCGGGGCGCTTCCTGCACAGCAACGACTGGCACCTGGCGCTGCGCTGAGACGCCGAACGGCCCCGGCGGAGTGCTCTCCACCGGGGCCGCCCAAGGCAATTGGCGTCAGCCGACGAACACCGCGACCGGCTTGGCCTTGCCGGCGTGCTCCTCGACCAGCGCCAGGAAGCGGCCGTCCGGGTCGAAGACCGCGATCGGGCCGTCCACGCCGAGACCGGGCGCGGGCAGCCGCATGCCGTTGGAGAGCAGCTTGGCCTGCTCGGCGTCGATGTCCCAGCGCGGGAACGCGGCGGCGGCCGCGTCGGCGATCGGCAGGACCTCGAGCTTCTCCTCCAACTGCTCCAGCGTGTGCGCGGATTCGACGGAGTACGGGCCGACCTTGGTGCGGCGCAGCATGGTCAGGTGCCCGCCGACGCCGAGCGCGGCGCCCAGGTCGCGGGCCAGCGCGCGGATGTAGGTGCCGGAGGAGCACTCGACCGTCACGTCGAGGTCGAGCACCGGCGTGCCGTCCTCGGCGACCGCGGG
The DNA here is from genome assembly GCF_043200475.1 of Kitasatospora sp. NPDC048407. NCBI lineage: Bacteria > Bacillati > Actinomycetota > Actinomycetes > Kitasatosporales > Streptomycetaceae > Kitasatospora > Kitasatospora sp. NPDC048407. The sequence continues at coordinate 32,078 of NZ_JBICXW010000030.1, forward strand.
GCGCACCTCGTGCACCGTGAAGGAGTGCACGGTGGTCGGCCGGGCGGCGAGCTCGAAGTCCTCGCCCTCGCGGACCCGCGCGTACGAGCGCTTGCCGTCGATCTTGATGGCGCTGACCTTGGACGGCACCTGCATGATCTCGCCGGTGAGCTTGGCGATCTCGGCGTCGATCGCCTCCCGCGCCACCTGGTCCGCCGGGGCGGAGCCGGTGACCTCGCCCTCCCGGTCGTCGGTGACGGTGGTCTGCCCGAGCCGGATCGTGGCGTCGTAGGTCTTGGCGGTGAGCATCAGGTGCCCGAGCAGCCGGGTGGCCCGCTCGACGCCGATCACCAGGACGCCGGTGGCCATCGGGTCGAGGGTGCCGGCGTGCCCGACCTTGCGGGTGCCGGCCAGCCAGCGGAGCTTGGCGACCACGCCGTGCGAGGTGATGCCCTCCGGCTTGTCGACGATGACCAGCCCGTCGGGGCCCGTCCCTTTACGCTTCATCGCTTCATCATCGTTTCAAAATCTGGCGCGCATTCCTGCGCAACCGCCTTCGCGGCCGCCGTCGCGGCCGGTCGAAAGCCCGTCCACCGAACCGGACGAGCCTAGCGCGCGCTCTCTTCCGCCAACGCCACCCGGAACCGCTCCACGGTCTCCGGCACCCCCGCCCGGGCGGAGAACCCGGCCGCGAAGACGTGCCCGCCGCCGTCCAGCCGGGCGCACGCCGCGGCCACGTCGACCGCGCCCCGGGAGCGGCAGGAGCCGCGCAGCGTGCCGTCCGGGTCCTGCTTGAGCACCAGCGCGACGTCCGCCTCGGCGGGCTTGCGCAGCACGTCGATCAGGCCCTCGATCTCCTCGACGGTGACGCCGAACAGCGCCAGGTCCTGGTACGGCACCCAGGTCCACACCAGTCCGTGCCCGCCGGCCTGTTCGGGCTCGAACACGGCGCGCTCGAGCGCCCCGGCGAGCACCTTCAGGAAGCCGAAGGAGGTGGTGTCCCAGAGTTGACGGGAGATCAGGTCGTGCCGGATCCCGGTGGCGAGCATCCGCCCGGCCATCTCGTGGGTGGCGGGCGTGGTGGCCCGGTACTTGAACGAGCCGGTGTCGGTGGCGATGCCGGTGTACAGGCAGGTCGCGATCGGCTGGTCCAGCGGGACGCGCAGCCGGCGCAGCAGTTCGTCCGCCAGCACGGCGGTGGCGGGCGCGGACGGGTCGATCAGCCGGACGTCGCCGAAGCCCGGGTTGGAGGCGTGGTGGTCGAAGACCACCAGGTCGGCGGCGGCGAACGCCTTGTCGCGCAGCAGGCCGAGCCGGTCCTCGGAGGCGGCGTCGAAGGCCAGCACCAGCGCGGGCGCGTCGGGGATCGCGGCGGCCGGGACGATCAGTTCCTGCCCGGGCAGGAAGGACAGCGACTCGGGGATGATCTGCGGGTCGTCGCCGAACGACACCCGTACCCGCTTGCCGAGGCCGCGCAGGGCCAGTGCGGCGGCCAGCGCGGAGCCCAGCGCGTCGCCGTCGGGGCAGATGTGGCAGATCAGGTCGATCTCGTCGGCGTCCGCGATCAGTTCGAGGGTCCGCGCCCACTCGTGTGCGAACGGCCCGTCCGACTGCCCGGCGCCGGGTTCGGGCGACGACCCGTTGCGAGGGCCCGGAAGCACCGCGGGGGCGGACTCCACCTCAACGGTGGAGACCGCCCCCGCGGCGCCGGACTCGGCCGGGTTCCCGGCCGTGGTCACTCGTCCTCGTCGTCGTCGCGGGCCGCCTTGTACGGGTCGGCCTCGCCGGCGAAGGTGGCCCCGGCTGCGGCGCTGCGGACGGCGGCGTCGGAGAGCCGGGCCTTGTCCAGCAGGTCGTCGATGTTCCGGGCGTTGTCCGGCAGGGCGTCGGCGACGAAGGTCAGGGTCGGCGTGAACCGCACCCCGGTCTGCTTGCCGACCTCGGAGCGCAGGATGCCCTTGGCGCTCTCCAGCGCGGCCGCGCTGGACTCCCGCTCGGTCTCGTCACCGTAGACGGTGTAGAAGACGGTGGCCTCGCGGAGGTCTCCCGTCACCCGGGCGTCCGTGATGGTGACGTACCCGAGTCGCGGGTCCTTGATCCGGCGTTGCAGGGTCTCCGCCACGACCACCTGAATGCGGTCGGCGAGCTTGCGCGCCCTTGCGGTGTCGGTCACGTTGCCTTGCCTCCTCGTGCAATAGGCGCGGTACCCGGGTCACGACCTAGACCCGGTGGGGCCCTCTCCCCAACGTACCCGCCCGCGCCCAGCCTTGTGGGCGCTCCGGTTCCGATGCGGGTGTGACGGTGGTGACGCCCGCAGGTCATTCGTCGTCGTCGTGGTGGTGCCGCCTCCTCGCGGAGAGCAGCATCACCTCGGGGCGGCCGGCGACGAGCCGCTCACAGCTGTCCAGGATCTCGTTGACGTACCCGGCGTCGCCGGACACCACCGCAACGCCGATCTCGGCCCTGCGGTGCAGATCCTGGTTCCCGACCTCTGCGGCGCACACGCTGTACTTGCGCTGCAGTTCGGCCACGATGGGCCGCACGATCGACCGTTTCTCCTTCAGCGAGTGCACGTCGCCGAGGAGCAGGTCGAAGGTGAGAGTACCTACATACATGTAGTGACAGGCCTGGCCGGCCTGGGGGCCTCGAAGGATTCCCGACAGCCAGGACCCTAACAGCGCGGCCGGGGCCGGTCGACGGGATAACTGCACCCCGTCGACCGACCCCGGTCAGCAGCCGTTACGCGCGCGGCTTCTCGCGCATCTCGTAGGTCTCGATGACATCGTCGATCTTGATGTCGTTGAACGAGCCCAGCGTGACACCGGCCTCGAAGCCCTCGCGGACCTCGGTCGCGTCGTCCTTGAAGCGGCGCAGACCCTCGATGTTGAGGTTCTCCGCCACGACCTTGCCGTCGCGCAGCAGGCGAGCCTTGGTGTTGCGGCGGATGATGCCCTCGCGAACGATGACACCGGCGATGTTGCCGAACTTGGAGGAACGGAACACCTCGCGGATCTCCGCGGAGCCGAGGCGCACCTCCTCGTACTCGGGCTTGAGCAGGCCCTTGAGCGCGGCCTCGATCTCCTCGATCGCCTGGTAGATGACCGAGTAGTACCGGATGTCGACGCCTTCGCGCTCGGCCGCGGTACGGGCACGCCCCTCGGCGCGCACGTTGAAGCCGATGATGATGGCGTCCGAGCCCATCGCCAGGTCCACGTCGGACTCGGTGATGGCACCCACACCGCGGTGCAGGACCCGCAGCTCGACCTCTTCGCCCACGTCCAGCTTGACGAGGGCGTCTTCCAGGGCCTCGACCGAACCGGAGACGTCACCCTTGATGATGAGGTTGAGCTTCTCGATGTTGCCGGCGGCCAGCGCGGCCTCGAAGCCCTCCAGCGACACGCGGACGCGGCGCTGGGCCATCGAGGCGTTGCGGTCGCGGGCGGCGCGCTTCTCGGCGATCTGACGGGCGGTGCGGTCCTCGTCGACGACGATGAAGCTGTCGCCGGCGCGGGGCACCGAGGTCAGACCGAGCAGCAGCACCGGACGGGACGGGCCGGCCTCGGAGAGGCTGTTGCCGTTCTCGTCCAGCATCGCGCGGACGCGGCCGTAGGAGTCGCCGACGACGATCGAGTCGCCGACCCGCAGGGTGCCGCGCTGGACGAGCAGCGTCGCCATGGCGCCGCGGCCCTTGTCCAGGTGGGCTTCGATCGCGATGCCCTGGGCGTCCTGCTCCGGGTTGGCGCGCAGGTCGAGCGAGGCGTCCGCGGTCAGGACCACGGCCTCCAGCAGTTCCTCGATGTTGAGGCCCTGGCGGGCGGAGATGTCGACGAACATGGTGTCGCCGCCGTACTCCTCGGCCACCAGACCGAACTCGGTCAGCTGACCGCGGACCTTGGTCGGGTCGGCACCCTCGACGTCGATCTTGTTGACCGCGACCACGATCGGCACACCGGCGGCCTTGGCGTGGTTGAGCGCCTCGACCGTCTGCGGCATGACACCGTCGTTGGCCGCGACCACCAGGATCGCGATGTCGGTGGACTTGGCACCACGGGCACGCATGGCGGAGAACGCCTCGTGACCCGGGGTGTCGAGGAAGGTGATCGGGCGCTGCTCGCCGTTCACCTCGGTGACCACCTGGTACGCACCGATGTGCTGGGTGATGCCACCGGCCTCGCCCGCGACCACGTTGGTCTTGCGGATCGCGTCCAGCAGGCGGGTCTTACCGTGGTCGACGTGACCCATGACGGTCACGACCGGCGGACGCGGAGCCAGCTGCTCCTCGTCGCCCTCGTCGACACCGAAGTCGATGTCGAACGACTCCAGCAGCTCACGGTCCTCGTCGTCCCGGCTGACGATCTCCAGCACGAAGCCCATCTCGTCCGCCAGCAGCTGCAGCGTGGCGTCGGAGACCGACTGGGTGGCGGTGACCATCTCACCGAGGTTGAACATGACGGAGACGAGCGCGGCCGGGTTGGCGTTGATCTTCTCCGCGAAGTCCGTCAGCGACGCACCGCGCGACAGGCGAACGGTCGAACCGTTGCCGCGCGGCAGCATCACACCGCCGACGGACGGGGCCTGCATGGCCTCGTATTCCTGACGCTTCGCGCGCTTCGACTTCCGGCCACGCGCCGGACGGCCACCGGGGCCGCGACCGAACGCACCCTGCGTGCCACCACGGGCACCCGGGCCACCGGGACGACCGCCGAAGCCACCGGGACGGGCACCGCCGCCACCGAAGCCGCCGCCGCCACCGGCACCGCCGGGACGGGGACCGCCGAAGCCGCCACCGGCCGGACGCGAGCCCGGACCGGCCGGACGGCCCTGGAAGCCCGGACGGGCGCCACCCGGGGCACCCGGACGCGCACCGGGACCACCCGGACGCGCACCGGCACCCGGACCCGGACGCGGGCCCGGACGCTGCGGCATCATGCCGGGGTTCGGACGGGGCATACCGGACGGGCTCGGCGCACCGGGGCGCGGACCGGCCGGACGCGGCATGCCGTCGGGACGCGGAGCGCCGGCACCCGGAGCACCCGGACGCGGGGCACCAGCGGGACGGGGACCGCGCTCGCCGGCCGGGGCACCCGGACGCGGAGCACCCGCACCCGGACCGCCGGGACGGGGACCACGGTCGCCGGGACGGGGACCGCGCTCACCGGCCGGGGCACCCGGACGCGGAGCACCGGCACCCGGGGCACCCGGACGCTGGCCACGCTCGCCGCGCTCGCCGGCCGGACCGCCCGGACGGGGAGCGGACGGACGGGCCATGCCCGACGCGCCACCGGAGGTGAAGGGGTTGTTGCCCGGACGCGGGCCGGCCGGACGCGGGCCCGGACGGGCCGCGGGGTTGGCCGGGGCCGGCCGCGGGGCGGCCGGACGCGCCGGAGCCTCACCGGCCGGAGCCGGGGAGGAGAACTCGGCCGCCGGGGCGGGCGCGGCGGGCGCGGCCGGCGAAGCCGGACGGGCAGCCGGGCGCGGACCCGGGGTCGGCGCCCCGGCGGGCTTCGGCGCAGCCGAGCCCGCGGCGGGCGCGGGGGTAGGACGGGGGCCCGGCGTCACGGTCGGACGCGGGCCGGGGGTGGGGGCACCCGGCTTGGGTGCAGCCGCACCGGCACCGCCGGACGGCTGGGGCGCCGCGGGCTTCCGCGGGCCAGGCTTCGCGGAGGACGCGCCGCCGGACGGCGGGGTCGCTCCCAAAGCGTCAGTCAGCTTACGCACGACCGGCGCCTCGATCGTCGAGGACGCCGAACGCACGAACTCACCCAGCTCGGTCAGCTTGGCCATGACGGCCTTGCTCTCCAAACCAAGCTCCTTGGCGAGCTCGTATACCCGGACCTTAGCCACTTCGCTCCTGTCTATACGTCCGGGGTATTCGTCCGCCGGACTGTCGCTACTTCATGGGCGTACTCATCGCGTACTCATCGAGTGCTCATCGCAATCTCGACCTACTTCCATCTCGCGAGGTACCTGACTGGGCGCACGGCGATGTACCCACTGCCGTGCGCTGGTGCGTGTTGCCGGGCGCGAGGCCCGTCAGCGGGCCGACTGACCGTCGGCCGGACTTGCTCCTGCCCCGACGTACTCCCGCAGGGCGCCGGGTTCGAGCGTGCCCTGGACCCTGAGGGCCCTCGGGAACGCCCGGCGGCGGACCGCGAGGTCGAGGCAGTTCGGTTCGGGGTGCAGATACGCGCCCCGGCCCGGCAGTGTGCCGCGGGGGTCGGGGACGCATTCGCCCTCGCCCGCCACGACACGCAGCAGCTCGTGCTTGGCCGCCCGCTTGCGGCAGCCCACGCAGGTGCGTTCAGGGCATGCGCGGACATGCGTCCGGCCAGACACGTTCAAGTCTACCCCTCCGAAGGGACTCGCCGCCGCCGAGTAGATCTCCGGAGGCTTCGAACAACGTTGTTACCGGTCCGAAGATTCCCCGGCGGGGACCTCGGTGTCCGGACGGATGTCGATCCGCCAGCCGGTGAGGCGGGCGGCCAGGCGGGCGTTCTGCCCCTCCTTGCCGATCGCCAGCGACAGCTGGTAGTCGGGCACGATCACCCGGGCGGAACGCTGGGCCAGGTCGACGATCTCCACCTTGGTCACCCGGGCGGGCGACAGGGCGGCGGCGACCATCTCGGCCGGGTCCTCCGACCAGTCGACGATGTCGATCTTCTCGCCGTGCAGCTCGGCCATCACGCCGCGCACCCGCATGCCGTTCGGGCCGATGCAGGCACCCTTGGCGTTCAGGCCCTGACGGCGCGACCACACCGCGATCTTGGTGCGGTGACCGGCCTCGCGGGCGATCGCCGCGATCTCCACCGAGCCGTCCGCGATCTCCGGGACCTCCAGCGCGAACAGCCGCTTCACCAGGTTCGGGTGGGTCCGCGACAGCGTGACCGACGGGCCGCGCACACCGCGCCGCACGCCCACCACGTAGCACTTCAGCCGGGTGCCGTGCCGGTAGTCCTCGCCCGGGACCTGCTCCTGCGGCGGCAGGATGGCCTCGAGCTTGCCGATGTCGACCAGGATGTTCTTCGGGTCGTTGCCCTGCTGGACGACACCGGTGACGATGTCGCCCTCCTTGCCGGCGTACTCACCGAAGGTCTTGTCGTCCGCGGCGTCCCGCAGCCGCTGCAGGATGACCTGCTTGGCGGTGGACGCGGCGATCCGGCCGAACCCGCTCGGGGTGTCGTCGAACTCCTTGGGCTCCACGCCCTCGTCCAGCTCGGCGGCGTCCTCCAGGGCCCACACCGTCACGTGGCCGGTCTTGCGGTTCAGCTCCACCCGCGCCCGGCGGCGGGAGCCCTCGGTGCGGTGGTACGCAATGAGGAGGGCCGACTCGATCGACTCGACCAGCAGGTCGAACGGCACGCCCTTCTCGGTGACCAGCCCGCGCAGGGCACTCATGTCGATGTCCACGATTACGCCTCCTCTTCCTCTTCGTCCGTGTCCGCGATGTCAGCGGCGGCGTCGAGCAGTTCCTCGTCCTTGCGGTTGAACTCGACCTGCACCCGGGCCCGCGCGATCTCCGCGAACTCCAGTCGGCGCTCCTTGGGGCGGCCGCGCCCCTTCACCGGCTGCACCTCGACCAGTGCGCCGTCCTCGTCGCTCTCCAGCACCCGCGCGGTCAGCTCCGCGCCGTCCACCAGCTTGATCGCCGCCAGCCGGCCGGTCGCCCGGCGCCAGTGCCGCGGCTCGTTCAGCGGACGCTCCGCGCCCGGCGAGCCGACCTCCAGCAGGTACGGGGCGTCACCCATCAGGTCCGACTCGTCCAGCGCCTGGCCGACCAGGCGGGAGAACTCGGCGATCGCGTCCAGGTCGACGCCGCCGTCGGCGTCCACGTCGATCTGCACCTGGCGGCGGCTGCCGGCCTGGGTCACCTTGACCTCTTCGAGGTCCAGCCCTGACTCGGCGGCCAGCGGCTCCAGCAATGTGCGCAGCCGGTCAGTGGGGGTGGTGCTCATCCGGGTGACTCCTCGGCCGCGTCTGCTGTTGTCGGAGGTGCTAACTCACCGCGAAGCCTATCCGGTCAACCCCCGAACCGCCGATTCCGACCCGGGCCGTGGCCGCCACCCTGCGAGCAACGTCACAGCCACCCATTACGGTCGAAGTCCTCGCCGGAAGTGCCAGGCTCGGGGATGATCCCTCCCGACGGGTCGTCAAGGCCCCACGACCCACGCTGGAGTGCCGATGCCCGCGCCCACACGGCGGTCCTTCCTCGCGCTCGGGGCGCTCGGCGGGCTCCACCTCCTCTGCGGCTGCACCGATGAGCACGACCACACCCCGGGCAAGGCCGCCGAGGACGCCGACCGGCCGGTGCGGCTGCGCCAGGTCGCCGCCACCGACGCCCTGCTCGCCGACTACACCGCCGTGCTCGCGGCGAGCCCCGCCGACGCCGACCGGCTCGGCGACCTGCGCGACGACGTGCTCCAGCACCGCGAGGCCCTCGCCCGGTCACTGCCCGCCTCCTCCCCCACCGCGGGTGCCGGCACGGCCCGCAGCGTCGCCGACCTGGCCGCGGCCGAACGCCGCACCGCGGGCCTGCGGCTGGCCGACCTGACCGCCGCCTCCCCCGCGCTGGCCAAGGCCCTCGCCTCGGTGGCCGCCTCCGGCGCCGCGCACGCCGCCGCCCTCGGCGACACCGGCCCGCTCACCGACGACGGCGCGTCCCCGTCACCCGCACCGGTCCCCCTCCCCACGGCGGACGCGGACGCCCTCCAGTCCGCGCTCGCCGCCGAACACGCCGCCGTGTACGGGTACGGCGTGGTGGGCGCCTTCCTGCCGGTCGGCCCGCAGCGCGAGGACGGCCGTGCCGCCTACGCCGCCCACCAGGCCCGCCGGGACGCCTGGCAGCGGCTGCTCGGCACCGGCGGCGTCTCCCCCACCGCCGCCGCACCCGGCTACCGGCTCCCGTTCCAGGTCAAGGACGCGGCCACCGCCGCCCAACTCGCGGCCCACCTGGAGACCCAGCTCACCGCCGCCTACGCCGACCTGTGCGCCACCACCGCCCTCCGCCCCCAGGCCGCCGCCGCCCTGCGCGAGTCCGCCCTGCGAGCCGCCCACTGGGGCGCCGACCTCCCCGCCCTCCCGGGCCTCGCCCCCACCGACCCCGCTCCCGCCGCGAGTTAGCAGCCCCCGGCTGCTGCGCGATGATGGACGGTATGTCCGCACAACCTGCGCAGTTCACCGTCCCCGAGCGTCTGGCCGAGTCGGTCCGGGCCGGGGGTGATCCGGGCGAGGCGCAGTGGCTGGCCGCACTGCCGTCCCGGTTCGCGGGGCGGCTGGCCGACTGGGGGCTGGTGCTGGAACGCATGGCCGAGCCCGGCGGGCGGAGCAGCGTGGTCGGGTACGCGTACCGCGCCGAGGACCGGACGCCGGTGGCGGTGAAGGCGCTGCGGCCGGGCGCCGACGCGGCGGCCGAGGCGGCGGCGCTGCGGGTCTGGGCCGGGCGCGGGGCGGTACTGCTGCTGGCCGAGGCGGAGCGGACGCTGCTGCTGGAGCGGCTGCACGGCGAGATCCCGCTGCGCTCGCTCGCGGAGACGAAGGCCACCCTGGAGGCCACCAGCCTGCTACGCCGCCTGTGGGTGGAGCCGCCCGCCGGGCACTCCTTCACCACCCTCGCCTCGCACGCCGGCCTTGTGGAGCGACGGATCGCCGAGCGGCGCGCCCTGCCGGGTGCGGCGGACGCGGCTCCGCTGGTGGACGAGGCGCTGGAGGCGGTGGCGCTGGCCGCGGACGGCGGCGGGTGGCTGCTGCACGGGGACTTCCACCACGGGCGGGTGCTGGCCGCCGACCGCTCGCCATGGCTGGCCGTCGGACCGCGGCCGGTGGTGGGCGACCGGGCGTACGACCTGGCCCGGCTGGTGCTGGACCGGCTGGAGACCCTGGCGGCCGCGCCGGGCCCGCGCGGTGCGGCCCGGCGGCGCCTGGCACAGCTGTCGGAGGCGGTGGAGCTGCCCGCCGACCGGGTGCGGGCCTGGGCGCTGCTGCGGGCCGTGGACATCGCGCTGGCGGCGCTGGCCCGGGGCGACGTGGCAGGTGCGGAGCTCCATCTGGAGTTCGCGGCCTGGCTGTGAGGACGGGGCGGTCCGCCGCCCGCGACGGCAGGTAGTAACGTCCCGCTTCATGGAGCAGCTCACCGGGGTGACGATCGAGGCCATCGACCTGGCGGCGTGGGCGCCTGCCGTGCTGGAGGTCCAGGCGGTCGCGTTCGGGCTGGGTCCGCAGGAGGTGGCGGTGCGGCTGCCGATCGTCGGCCGGCACGCACTGCAGCCCGGGGTGATCGCGCTGGGGGCGATGGCGCAGGGCCGGCTGGTCGGTTTCGGCTACGGGATGCCCAACCAGCGCACCCACTGGTGGTCGACGGTGATCGAGCCGTACTTGGCGGCGCGCGGCCTCGCGGACTGGCTGGACGGGGTGTTCGCGGTGACCGAGCTGCATGTGCTGCCGGAGTGCCAGGGCCTGGGGGTGGGCACCCGGCTGATCCGCACGCTGTGCGAGCGCTCCGGCCTGGACCGTTCGATCCTGTCGGCGATCGACGCGGAGACTCCGGCGCGCCGGCTCTACCGTTCGCTCGGCTACCGGGACTTGGCGCCGGCGGTGCGCTTCCCGAACACGGCCAGGCCGTACGCGGTGATGGGCGCGCACCTGCCGCTGCGCGACCCCTCGCGCCCGTGACGCGCCGTCAGAACAGCACGCTCATGAACGCGCCGACCTCGCGGAACCCGACCCGGCGGTAGGCGGCGCGGGCCCGCAGGTTGAAGTCGTTGACGTACAGCGACACCACGGGGGCGACCTCGGCGAGGGCGGTGTTGACGACCGCGGCCATGCCGGTCTCGGACAGCCCCTTGCCGCGGTGCTCGGGGGCCACCCAGACGCCCTGGATCTGGCAGGCGCCGGCCGTGACGGCGCCGATCTCGGCCTTGAAGACGACCTGGCCGTCCTCGCCGAAGCGGGCGAACGACCGTCCGGAGGAGACCAGTTCGGCGACCCGGGCCTGGTAGAGCAGGCCTCCGTCGCCGGCCAGCGGGGAGATCCCCACCTCCTCGGTGAACATCGCGACGCAGGCGGGGATCAGTGCCTCGATCTCGCCGCGGTGCACCCGGCGCACCAGCGGGTCGGGTTCGACCTCGGTGACGGGCGTGGAGGTGGCCATCAGCGGCTGGTGGCCGCGCACGTCACGGGCCGGGCCCCAGGAGCGTTCCAGCAGGGCCCACAGGGCGGCGACGGCGTCCCCCGGGCCGACGATCGAGGAGCAGCGGCGGCCCTGTCGGCGGGCCCGCTCGGCGAACGCGCGGACGGCCTCCGGGCCTGCGTTGACCGGGACCAGGTTGGCGCCGGCGTAGCAGAGCGCGTCGAGCCGTCCGTCGGCGTCGTGCCAGCCCCACATCTCGCCGCCGAGCCGCCACGGGTCGAGGCCGACGGCCTCCACCCGGGTGGCGACGAAGGCGTTGGCGACCGGGTCGCGGTGCAGGATCTCCAGCGCCGCGTCGAGGTCGGGCGTCTCCAGTACGCGGGTTGCGGCCAGCGCCCGGGCGACCTGGAACGGGCCGGGCAGCATCACACCTCGGTCGAGCACGGGAGGCACCTCTCGCAGGGGGCGGGACCGCCAAGTCGGCGGCCCCGCCGGGGACTTCAGGCCGTCACTCGCCGGCCACGACGACGGGGGCGCCGGATTCGACACCCTCCGCCTGCATCTGCTCGGCCAGCTTCATGGCCTCTTCGATCAGGGTCTCGACGATCTTCGACTCGGGCACGGTCTTGATCACCTCGCCCTTGACGAAGATCTGGCCCTTGCCGTTGCCGGAGGCGACGCCCAGGTCGGCCTCGCGGGCCTCGCCGGGGCCGTTGACGACGCAGCCCATGACGGCCACCCGCAGCGGCACCTCCATGCCCTCCAGGCCGGCGGTGACCTCCTCGGCGAGCTTGTAGACGTCCACCTGGGCGCGGCCGCAGGACGGGCAGGAGACGATCTCCAGGCCGCGCTCGCGCAGGCCCAGCGACTCCAGGATCTGGTTGCCGACCTTGATCTCCTCGGCCGGCGGGGCGGACAGCGAGACCCGGATGGTGTCGCCGATGCCCTCGGCGAGCAGCGCGCCGAACGCCACCGCGGACTTGATGGTGCCCTGGAAGGCCGGGCCGGCCTCGGTGACGCCCAGGTGCAGCGGGTAGTCGCAGGCCGCGGCGAGCTGCCGGTAGGCGTTGATCATCACGACCGGGTCGTTGTGCTTGACCGAGATCTTGATGTCGCGGAAGTCGTGCTCCTCGAACAGCGAGCACTCCCACAGCGCGGACTCCACCAGCGCCTCGGGAGTCGCCCGGCCGTACTTCTCCAGCAGGCGCTTGTCCAGCGAACCGGCGTTGACGCCGATCCGGATCGGCACGCCGGCGTCCTTGGCGGCCTTGGCGATCTCGCCGACCTTGTCGTCGAACGCCTTGATGTTGCCCGGGTTGACGCGCACCGCGGCGCAGCCGGCGTCGATCGCGGCGAACACGTACTTGGGCTGGAAGTGGATGTCGGCGATCACCGGGATCTGCGACTTCTTGGCGATGATCGGCAGCGCGTCGGCGTCGTCCTGCGAGGGGACCGCGACCCGGACGATCTGGCAGCCCGAGGCGGTCAGCTGGGCGATCTGCTGGAGCGTCGCGTTGACGTCGGAGGTCAGCGTGGTGGTCATCGACTGCACCGAGACCGGCGCGTCGCCGCCCACCGGAACGTTGCCGACCATGATCTGCCGCGAGTACCGGCGCTTGGCCAGCGGCTTGAGCGGCAGGGAGGGGATACCGAGCGAGATCGCGGTCATGTGCGCAGTGTTTCCTCTGCAGAAATTCGATGAGCCGACGCGCACTGCAACCGGCGCGCCCGGCGTCCAACGGTACGGCACGGCCGGGTGGCGAAGCACACTCGGCCGTGGTGGCGCGTGCCAGTGCCGCGTCAGGCAGCCTTTGCCCGTCGGGGCGAAGGTCGCCTGACGCGGCACTAGTTCAGGCGCACCGGGTTGATGATGTCGGCGGCCATCACCAGGGCCGTGAAGCAGATGAACACCCCGGCGACCACGTAGGCCAGCGGCATCAGCCGGGCCACGTCGAACGGTCCGGGGTCGGGGCGGCGCAGCACCCGGGCGAGGCCGCGGCGCAGCGACTCCCACAGGGCGCCGGCGATGTGGCCGCCGTCCAGCGGGAGCAGCGGCAGCATGTTGAACAGGAACAGCATCAGGTTGATGCCGGCCAGCAGCTGGACGAAGAACGCCAGCTGCTGGGTGGCGGGCAGGTCCATCGCGAACACGTCGCCACCGAGCCGGGCGGCGCCGACCATGCCGATCGGCGAGTCGGTGTCGCGCGGGGTGCCGTCGACCACGGCGTGCCACAGGCCGGGGATCTTGCCGGGCAGCTGGGCCAGCGACTCGACACTGTGCCGGGCCATCGAGTCCATCTGGTCGACGCTCTCGCCGAGCGACATGTGGTGCACGCCGACGGCGGGGGTGATGCCGAGGAAGCCGGCGGTGACGGTCTGCCCCTTGATCGGGTTGTTGTCCTTGTCCAGGGCCTGCAGCGTGTTGGTGGTGATGTCGGCGTTCAGCGTGCCGGGGCTGCCGTCCCGGTGCCGGACCTCGATGGCGACCTGCTTGCCCGCCGAGTCCCGGATCAGGCCGGACAGCTGCGGGTAGTCGTGGATCGGCACCCCGCCGAAGGTCAGCACGGTGTCACCGGCCCGCAGGCCGGCCAGGTTGGCGGGGGACTTCGGGTCCTCCGGCTTGCACTCGTCGGTCTTCGCGCTCACCGGCACCACGCACTCGCTGACCGACTTCACGGTCGGCACCGACTGCTGGACGCCGATCCCCATGAAGAGCGTCAGGAACAGGCCGATCGACAGGATCAGGTTCATGCCCGGGCCGGCGAACATCACGATGACGCGCTTCCACGGCTTGCGGGTGTAGAACAGCCGGGTCTCGTCGCCGTCCTGGATCTCCTCGTACGAGGCGGACCGGGCGTCCTCGATCATCGACCGCCAGGGCGAGCTGGAACGCTTCGTTATCCGGCCGTCCGCGCCGGGCGGGAACATGCCGATCATCCGGATGTAGCCGCCGAACGGGATCGCCTTCAGGCCGTACTCGGTCTCGCCCCGCTTGGTCGACCAGATGGTCTTGCCGAAGCCGACCATGTACTGCGGCACCCGGATGCCGAACAGCTTCGCGGTGGAGAGGTGGCCGAGCTCGTGCCAGGCGATCGAGAACAACAACCCGACCACGAAGATCAGGACGCCCAGCACCCACATCAGCTTGTCCACCGCGTCGCCTCCGTCGTCCTACCGCTTAGCCGGCCGCCAGTTCGCGGGCCCGGGCACGGGCCCAGCTCTCCGCGTGGAGTACGTCCTCCACCGTGAGCGAAGTTCCCGACTGGGGGGTGCCGTGTTCGGCGACCACCTTCGCCACAGTGTCCACGATTCCGGTGAAGGGCAGCGCGCCCTTCAGGAAAGCGTCCACACATTCCTCATTGGCGGCGTTGAAGACCGCCGGGGCGGTCCCGCCGAGCGTACCCACCTCGCGGGCCAGCTCGACGGCCGGGAAGGCCTGATTGTCCAGCGGGAAGAACTCCCAGGTCGCGGCCTTGGTCCAGTCGCAGCCGGGGGCGGCGTCCGGCACCCGCTCGGGCCAGCCGAGGCCCAGCGCGATCGGCATCCGCATGTCCGGCGGGCTGGCCTGGGCCAGCGTCGAGCCGTCGGTGAATTCCACCATCGAATGAACGACCGACTGCGGGTGGACCACCACCTCGATCCGGTCGAACGGAATGTCGTACAGCAGGTGCGCCTCGATCACCTCGAGGCCCTTGTTCACCAGGGTCGCCGAGTTGATCGTCACCACCGGGCCCATCGCCCAGGTCGGGTGCGCCAGCGCGTCGGACGGCGTCACGCCGGCCAGCTGCTCACGGGTGCGGTTGCGGAACGGGCCGCCGCTGGCGGTCACCACCAGCTTGCGGACCTCCGCGCGGGTGCCGCCGGCCAGCGCCTGGAACAGCGCGGCGTGCTCGGAGTCCACCGGCACGATCTGGCCGGGCTGCGCCACCGCCTTCACCAGCGGGCCGCCGACGATCAGCGACTCCTTGTTCGCCAGCACCAGCACCCGGCCGGCCCGCAGCGCGGCCAGCGTCGGCGCCAGGCCGATCGAGCCGGTGATGCCGTTCAGCACCGAGTGGCACTCCATCGCGGCCAGCTCGGTCGCCGCGTCCGGGCCCGCCAGCACCCGCGGCAGCGGGGCGCCCTGCCCCTTGGCCGCCAGGGCCTCGCGCAGCGGCCGCTCGGCGGCCGGGTCGGCCACCGCGACGGTGTGCACGCCCAGCGCGACGGCCTGCTCGGCGAGCAGCTCCACCCGGCCGCCGGCCGCGGACAGCGCGACCACCTTGAACCGGCCGGGGTTGCGGAGCACCACGTCGATGGCCTGCGTGCCGATCGAGCCGGTCGAGCCGAGAATGACCAACTCCCGCGGCCCGTCCGGGTCGGCGACGGTCGGGGTGAAGCGCAGCTGCGGATGGGCGAGCGAATTCATGCCCCCATTGTGGCCTGTGCTACGCGGTGGTCACCGCCATGCCCAGAACTTCCCGACCGCCTCGCCGTCCGCCGTGTTCTCCCACTCGAACACGCCTACGGCGCCGCGCAGCGCGGCGGCGAACTCCGGCGAATCGGTCTCGTAGACGATCGAGCCGCGGAAGCTGTTGCCGCCGCTCTCGGTGAACGTGCCCACGCCCTGGCCGTGCCAGCTCGCGTGCGCGCCGCCCGGGCCCATCAGCACGCCCTGGCCGCCGCCCACCAGGGTGCCGTCGGCGCGCATCCGCGCCGTGTAGGTGCCCATGTCCTGGACCGGGACGCCCAGCAGGGTGCCGCTCGCCACGAACGAGGACTCCACCGTCGGCGGCAGCCCGTGCTCCCCCGGCAGCACCCGTCGAACGGTGATCCGGCCCTGTTCCTCACCAATGAGGTCGCCCAGCATGGCGGGACCTCCTTCCTTCCTGCCTCCCTCTCGGACTACGCCCGGCCCGTGGGGGTGTCAAGGCAGGCCGACGCCCCGCCGCCGCAGCTGCGGTGACGGGGCGCCAGGTCGGGTCGGGCTCGATCAGAGGTCGAGGCCGGTCAGCACCATGACCTTCTCGAAGGTGTAGTCGTCCATCGCGTAGCGGACGCCCTCGCGGCCCACGCCGGAGTCCTTCACGCCGCCGTACGGCATCTGGTCGGCACGGTAGGACGGCGCGTCGCCGATGACCACGCCGCCGACCTCCAGCTCGCGGTGGGCGCGGAAGGCGGTCTGCACGTCGTGCGTGAAGATGCCGGCCTGCAGGCCGTAGTTGGAGTCGTTGACCATCGCGAAGGCCTCCTCGGTGGAGGAAGCCTTCTGCACCGACAGCACCGGGCCGAACACCTCGGCCTTCGCCAGGATGGCGTCCGCCGGCATCTCGGCGAGCACGGTCGGCTCGACGGCCGCGCCGTCCCGCTTGCCGCCGGTGAGCAGCTTGGCGCCCTTGGTGACGGCGTCCTCGACCCAGGACTCGACGCGCTTGGCGGCGTTCTCGTCGACCAGCGGGCCGACGTCGGTGGCATCGTCGTGCGGGTCACCGGTGACCTGGGCCTGCACCTTGGCGACGATCTTCTCGACCAGGCGGTCGTAGACGGTCGCGTCGGCGATCACCCGCTGCACCGAGATGCAGGACTGGCCGCCCTGGTAGTTCGCGAACAGCGCGATCCGGCTCGCGGCCCAGTCCAGGTCCGCCTCGGAGTTCCAGTCCGACAGCACCACGGCCGCGGCGTTGCCGCCGAGCTCCAGGGTGACGTGCTTGCGCGGCACCGAGTCCATGATCTGGTAGCCGACCTTTTCCGAACCGGTGAACGAGATCACCGGCAGGCGCTTGTCCTGCACCAGCTCGGGCATCTTGGCGTTCTCGACCGGCAGGATGCTCCAGGAGCCCACCGGCAGGTCCGTCTCGGCCAGGATCTCGCCCAGCACCATGGCGGACAGCGGGGTCGCCGGGGCCGGCTTCAGGATGATCGGCGCGCCGACCGCGATCGCCGGGGCCAGCTTGTGGGCCACCAGGTTCAGCGGGAAGTTGAACGGCGCGATGCCCAGCACCACACCGCGCGGGAAGCGGCGCACCAGCGCGTAGCGGCCGGTGCCGCCCGGGTCGGTGTCCAGACGCATGGTCTCGCCGTTGGTGCGGCGGGCCTCCTCGGCGGCCCAGCGGAACACCGACACGGCACGGCCCATCTCGCCGCGCGCCCACTTGATCGGCTTGCCGTTCTCGGCGGTGATCAGCTGGGCGATCTCCTCGGTGCGCTCCGTCAGCCGCTTGGCGACGTGGTCCAGCGCGGCCGCGCGGACGTGCGCGGGGGTCGCGGCGAACACCGGAACGGCGGCGGCGGCGGCCGCGACGGCCTCCTCCACCTGCGCGTCGGTCGGCACACTGACCTTAGCCACCAGGCTGTTGTCGTGCGGGTGACGGACCTCCAGGTCCGTCTCGCCGCTCGCGCGCTGCCCGGCCAACCAGAACTCGTACGTGGTGGTCACGGTCGCACCGGCCCCTTCCCTCGAATACTTCGCTTTCCCATTCACGGTAGGCGGGGGGAGACGGCTTTCCGATTGGACGGACGGGTGGAAAGCACCCGTTCGATTTCGACGGACAGGACAGGCCCGTCCGGGGCGGGACTCAGTCCTCGCCCGCCCGCAGCGCCAGCCACAGCTCCATCCGGACGTCCGTGTCGTCCAGCGAGCGGCCCAGCAGCTCCTCGACCCGGCGCATCCGGTAACGCAGCGTGTGCCGGTGCACGCCGAGGTCGGCGGCCGCAGCGTCCCACTGGCCGTGCCGGGACAGCCAGGCCCGCAGCGAGGCGACCAGGTCGCCCCGGGCGGTGCGGTCGTGCTCGCGCAGCGGGCGCAGCAGGCCCTCGGCGAACGCGGTGACGGCCTCCTCGCCGAGCAGCGGGAGCAGCGAGCCGGCGCCGACCTCCTCGTGGTCGACGGTGCGGCGGCCGCCGCGCTGGGCGACCGCCAGGGCGCGCTCGGCCTGGGCGTGCGCGGTGCCGGCGTCCTCCAGCGCGGCCGGGGCGGAGACGCCGAGCGCCAGGCCCTCGTGCTCCTCGACGGCACCCAGGCAGGCCCGGTGGACCGAGCCGTTGTCCAGCGCGAGCACCATCAGCCGCGGCCCGTGGGCGCCGTCCTCGCGGGCCACCAGCAGCTTCTCGCCGACCTTGCCGCCGGCCTGCTCGGCGCGGTCGGCGAGCTCGCCGAGCGCCTCCGCGGCCTCCGGGCCGGGCCCGGCGGCTGCCACCAGCACCCGGACGGTGCCCTCGGGCAGGCCGCCGAACAGCCCCGAAGCGACCTGCCGGGCGGTGCCGACCTCACCGGCCAGCACCATCCGCAGCAGCGCCGCGCCCATCTTCTCCTCGGCCTGCCGCAGCTCCCGGGAGCGCTCCAGGGTCAGGGTGAGCAGCGCGACGGCGGCGTTCAGCACGTACCGCTCGGTCGGGGTGATGCGGTCCTCGGTACCGACCGCGAGGAAGCCGCGCGGGCGGCGGTCCGCACCCAGCGACTGGACCACCACGTAGTCCTCGTCGGCGGTGTCGATGGTCCCGGCCCGGCCCTGCAGCGCGGCGCTGGACGGCGCGGGGCGGCGGCGCAACCGGTCCACCTCGGCGGCCAGCCGGCCGGCCCGGCGGGCCGCCCAGTCCGGGGCGACCGCGGACAGCGCGCCGGAGCCGTCGTACAGTGCGGCCCAGCCACCCAGCCGGGCCGCCAGCCGGCGGACGATCGCGGTGGTGCCGTCCTTGCCGAGCGCGGCCCGGGTCAGCTCCTCCTGCGCCTCGAAACTGGTGGTGACGGCCTCGTACTGCTCGGCGGCCAGCGCCGCGGACACCGCCTTGGAGATCGCGATGAACGGCGTCGCCTCGGGCACCCGCAGCAGCGGCAGCCCGCGCTGCGCGGCCGCGTCCACCAGCGCCTGCGGCACCTCGGTGTGCGACAGGCCGACCCCCAGCCCGAGCCCCACCACGCCGGCATCCGCCAGCCGGTGCACGTAGGCCTGCAGCCCGGCGGAGCTCTTGCCGAGCTTGATGCCGGTGGTGAGGAGCAGCTCGCCGCCCTCGAGGAACGGGGTGGGGTCGTCCAGCTCGCTGGTGTGCACCCAGCGGACCGGGCGTTCCAGGTGGTCCGCGCCGGCCAGGACCGTCAGGTGGAGCGTGCTCGTACGGACGACGGAGGCGAGTGTGGGGGGCATGGCACCTTCGGTGGTTCGACCTGGTCGCGCCGTTGCGACCGGGCGAGTGAGGGTTCTCCCCCCATTATGGACGCTCCGGACAAGCCGGAGTGCCGAAATCCGCCGGTCCGTACCTTCCGTAACCCAATGCTGACCACCCCGCGACCGCCCCCTGGAGATCGTCAGTGCCGGAGGTCGACCAGCAGCGGCGGCACCTGCTCCCCCGTCACCGAGGTCAGCGAGATCACCGCATGCCCGGACGGCAGCGCGTGCGCCAGGTCGGACGGCGACCAGCGGTGCCGCTCGACGTCCCGGGTGGTGACCGACTCGGTCTGCGCAGTCGTCCCCGACAGCGCCTTGCGCACCAGCCGGCCGGCCCGGCGCATCGTGCCGCCGGACGTGTCCGGCGTATGGGTGACGGCCGTCTCCCGGACCAGGTGGGTACCCCAGGCCTCGGAGAACAGCCGGCCGTCCCAGGGCGCGATGCCCGGGAAGGCCATCCGGTTGCCGACCGCGCCGAACAGCGGCGCCCGCAGCGCCTCCGGCAGGTCCGACAGCGTGCGCAGCAGCAGCACCACACCGGCGTTCGCGCCGCGCAGCCGCTGAATGCCGCGGATCGTCTGCGCGTCCACGGCGGCGGTGGCGTCGTCCAGCACCAGCCCCGCGAACAGCTCGCGGTCGCCCCGGTCGGCGGCGGCCTGGGTGAACTGGCCGAGCAGCAGCCGCGACAGCATCCGGGCGGCCTCGGGGTGACTGCGCTCCGGCAGCTTCACCCGCACCCGCAACGGGTGCTCCAGAGCACGCATCGCGAACGCCGGCTTGGCGCCCGGACCGCCGGAGAAACCGGCAGCCAGCGCGGGGCGGTCCAGCAGCGCCAACCGGTCGGCGAGCAGCGCGCCCGGGTCGTCCACCCGGCCGTGCATCCGCTCCCGCTGCTGCAGGTCCGCCTCGAACTCCGCCCGCCGGCCCGACTTCTGCAACTGCTCCGCCAGCTCCGCCCAGCCGTCCCGGTCACCGGCCAGCAGCCCACGCAGCTCCCGCACCCCGGGGTACCGGCCGTACGCCGCCCGGAACGGCCCGACGACCTGCTGCATCGACGTGCGGGCACTCTCCGCACGGGAAGCCAGCTCGTCCGGCAGCAGCGCGTCGGCCAGCCGCGCCGCCGCCTCGTCCGGATTCGGCGCGGCACCGTACAGGTCCAGGCCGTACGGGGCGGACGGGTCGCCCGGGGCGATCACCACGTCGTACCAGTCGTCCGGGCCGAGGTCCGCATCCGCCGCCCCGACCACCACCGCACAGGCCGCCCCCGCCAACGCCTGCAGGCACAACGCCTCCGCGACCGGCCGGGCCAGGGCCGCCGTCTTGCCCGTACCCGCCGGACCGACCGCGAGCAACGAGGTACCGAGCAGCGCCGGATCCAGCGCGAAGCCCGCGTTGCGGTGCGTCGCCGGGTTCTTCGGCACGTCCTGCGCGGTACCCAGCCGCACCTGCCGCACCAACAGATCGTGCCGCGCGGCCCGCCCGCCGGGCAGATCCCGCTGCTCGGACGGGTGCGCGCAGGCGGCCGCACCCCGGCTGCCCACCTGCGCCGCGAACTCCTGCCGGCCGGCCGGGTCGGTCCCGACACTCCGCCACGCCTGGTGCAACCGCACGTAGTCCACGTCCCCCACCGGCTCGTGCTCCAGCCGCCGCACCACTTCCCCGGCCGGCCGCAACTCGGCCCACACGTCCACCACGGGCGCCGCCTCGGGCTCGGGCGGGACTTCGGTGACGGTGCGGGAGAG
Organism: Kitasatospora sp. NPDC048407; assembly: GCF_043200475.1. NCBI lineage: Bacteria > Bacillati > Actinomycetota > Actinomycetes > Kitasatosporales > Streptomycetaceae > Kitasatospora > Kitasatospora sp. NPDC048407. Next base: position 53,062 of record NZ_JBICXW010000030.1, read on the forward strand.
GACCGGGGCGACCCAGCGCCGCCACACCTCGGCCCAGCGCCCCATCCGGCCGAAGACCATCAGCACCAGAATGATCACCGCCACGTTCACGGCGGCGGCGACCAACAGGGAGATGACGAAGGAGCTGGTGTTGGTGAGGCCGATGGTGGTCAGCAGTCCCTGGATCAGGGAGACGCCCTCGAGGTAGACGAACACCCCGACGGCGAGGTTCAGCACTGCCCGCAGCAGCAGCGGCCCCACCGGGGTCTCGTTCTCGGCGGCGGTCCTGGGGTCGTACGGCGTGTGATGCTGCCGGTAGATGCCGGGCGGGGCCTGGGGGCGGGGGGCGGTGGCCCAGGTGGGGAGGTGGAAGGGGGCGCGGGGTGGTGGGAGGTGGGGGTGGGTGTGCTGGGTTCGCGCGTCGTTCTGTTCCACTTCGGGGCCCCTCCTACGTTGCCGGCGGTGCCATACCCGCTCCGCCGTCCCACCGACACACCCGGGGCCAATGTAGTGGAGGAGTGAGGGCGAGAGCCGATCTTCGGCCACTGGCCGCCTAGGACAATTCGTAAAGCGCAGCAGTACCGAGTGGCGCATGCCCGACAAACAAGGCCCGCCGTAGCCTGCGATTACCGCGCCTTGAGAACTTGGAGAACACAGATGAGCGCTGCAACGCCGCTCCCGCAGGAGCGCCGCCTGGTCACCGCGATCCCCGGCCCGAAGTCGCAGGAGCTGCAGTCGCGCAAGCTCGGCGCGGTGGCCGCTGGTGTGGGCACCACGCTGCCGGTTTACGTGTCGCGTGCCGGTGGTGGCGTGCTGGAGGACGTGGACGGCAACAGCCTGATCGACTTCGGTTCGGGCATCGCCGTCACCAACGTGGGCAACAGCGCCGAGGCTGTGGTGGCGAAGACCACCGAGCAGCTGGCCGCGTTCACCCACACCTGCTTCATGGTGACCCCGTACGAGGGTTACGTGGCCGTGGCGGAGCAGCTGAACGAGCTGACCCCGGGCGACCACGCGAAGAAGACCGCGCTGTTCAACTCGGGCTCCGAGGCCGTCGAGAACGCCGTGAAGATCGCCCGCGCCTACACCAAGCGCCAGGCTGTCGTGGTGTTCGACCACGGTTACCACGGCCGCACCAACCTGACCCTGGCGCTGACGGCGAAGAACATGCCGTACAAGCAGGGCTTCGGTCCGTTCGCCCCCGAGGTCTACCGCGTGCCGGTGGCCTACCCGTACCGCTGGCTGACGGGTGCGGAGAACGCCGCGACCGAGGCTGCCAAGCAGGTCATCGACCAGATCAACAAGCAGATCGGCGCCGAGAACGTCGCCGCGATCATCATCGAGCCGATCCAGGGCGAGGGCGGCTTCATCGAGCCGGCCAAGGGCTTCCTGCCGGCGATCGTGGAGTTCGCGAAGGCGAACGGCATCGTGTTCGTCGCGGACGAGATCCAGACCGGCTTCTGCCGCACCGGCCAGTGGTTCGCGTGTGAGGACGAGGGCATCGTCCCGGACCTGATCACCACCGCCAAGGGCATCGCCGGTGGTCTGCCGCTGTCGGCGCTGACCGGCCGCGCCGAGATGATGGACGCCGCGCAGACCGGTGGTCTGGGTGGCACCTACGGTGGCAACCCGGTGGCCTGTGCGGCCGCGCTGGGCGCCATCGAGACCATGAAGGAGCAGGACCTCAACGGCAAGGCGCAGCGGATCGGCGAGATCATGCTGGGCCGCCTGCGGGCGATGCAGGAGAAGTTCGACATCATCGGTGAGGTCCGCGGCCGCGGCGCGATGATCGCTGTCGAGCTGGTGAAGCCGGGCGGCAAGGAGCCGAACGCGGAGGCCACCGCGGCCATCGCGAAGGCCTGCCACGCCGAGGGCCTGGTCGTGCTGACCGCCGGCACCTACGGCAACGTGCTGCGCTTCCTGCCGCCGCTGGTGATGCCGGAGCACCTGCTGAACGAGGGTCTGGACATCCTGGAGTCGGCCTTCGCGGGCGTCTGAACCCCAGGTAGTACCCCCTGAGCGGCGCGAGGGCCGGACGGAAGCGGATCCCGTCCGGCCCTCGCGCGTTCTGCTGTCCGGCCCCACACGGCCGGCCCCGCACACCCGGGCCGCCCAGCCCCGTGCGTCCGGGCCGCCCAGCCCCGTACGTCCGGGCCGCCCGGCCCCGCGCGTCCCCGCCGTTCCGCTCCGCGCATCCCCTTGTTCGACGCCGCGCTTGCTGCCGTTCCGCGGCGCGCGTTCGACTGTTCGACCCTCGGGTGGAGGTTGCCCCGCCGGTGGTGAAGATGCTGTGCACGAAACCCCTTCGGCCGTTGGTGCGCCCCGGCTTTGACGTACTGTCATCACAGATGGACAGCGAACCTCAACCACTGCCCACACCCCCGTCCGCCGTCGAGGCGGGCGAAATGGACCGATCGACCGGCCGTCCCGCCCACACCCCCCGGGCCGCACGGCGCGGCGATCGCCTTGGCCGCCCCGGAGCTCTCCCCCCTGCTCCGGGGCGGCCTATTTTTGCTGTCCTGCCCATGACACTCGCCGTGCTGCTGGCGGTGGTCTCCTGGCAGGTGGCGGTGGACGGCCCGCTGCTGGGGATCGATCCGGCGGTGCGCGACGCGGTGCGGCACCTTCGCCGTTCGCTGCACTCCGCGCTGCTGAACCACCTGGGCGTGGCACTGGCCGACCTGGGCGGCGGGGTGCCGGCCGTCCCGGTGCTGCTGGGCTGTGCGGGCCTGGCGGCCTGGCTGGCCCGGCGCGGCGGTCGGCCGCGCTGGTGGACGCCGGTGCCGGTGGCCGCCGTGGCGGCGGTGCTGATCCCGCTGCTGGTGGTGCCGGCCAAGGCCTGGTTCGCCCGGCCCGGCCCGTTCGGTGTGGCGCTCGCTCCGGGCCAGTGGGGCTGGTATCCGTCGGGGCATACCGCGACCTCGGCGATCGCGTACGGGACGGCGGCGCTGCTGCTGGCCCGGGTGCTGCCGGAGTGGCGGGCCCGGCAGGTCGGGTGGGTCACCGCCGCGGTCTGCCTGGGGGTGGGTGCGGGGCTGGTGTGGAGCGACTTCCACTGGCTGCTGGACGTGGTCGCCAGCTGGTGCCTCTCGGGCCTGCTGCTGCTCGCCCTGCACCGGATGCTGCCGCGCCTGCTGCCGGAGACCGACGCCTGACACCACGCCGGTTCGCAGTTCGGTCCGGACCATTGACGCCCTTCCGGCTCGCGCGCACCCTGTTCCCCACCCATCAGCACGCGATCGCCGGGAGGCGAATGTGCGTTCCCCAGTCATGCCCATGACGCGTTTCTCGGTGGCGGCCTCGCTGCTGGCCCTCGCGGTGACGGCGCTGCCGGCGCAGAGCGCGACGGCGGCGGCCGCCCCGATGCAGGTCTACGGCGCCTGGCACTGCAGCAACGACGCCTGCACCTGGGCGAAAGTCCGGGACATGGCGGAGTTCGACACCGCCAACCACTGGCTGATCGACCGCGGCGACGGCCGGCCCTCGGTGAACGTGGTGGTGCTGAGCTTCGTCAATCCGCTGCGGCTGCTGAACGGCACCACCGACGCGGGGGACGCCGCGGGCGTGCCGGTGGGCATGAACCAGCAGGTGGTGGACTACTTCACGGCCCGCGGGATCCGGGTGATGCTCTCCATCGGCGGCATCACCTACACCGGCGACTGGGACTCCGCGCTGGCCCAGAACGGCACACTGCTCGGCCAGAAGGCGGCGGCGCTGGCGGGCAGGCTCGGCGTGGGCATCGAGATCGACTACGAGAACAGCAGCAACCCGAACCTGACGGGCCTGCAGGCCTTCGTGGACGCCTACCGGTCCGCCCACCCGTACGACGCCTCGGGCGCCGATCCGACCGCCCGGCTGACCATCGACGTCGCGGCCGGCGACCGCTGGCTGAGCGGCATCGACCAGTACGCCACCGCTCACTGGCTGACCACGGGCAGTCCGGTGCTGGACTACGCCAACGCGATGGTGCCGAACAAGCAGCCCTCGGCGTCCACCGCGACCGCCAACTGGCAGGAGCACCTGGACGGCAAGCCGACGTACAGCCCGCCGATCCCGCCGCTGGCGCCGGCCAAGTTCACCGGCAGCCTGTACATCGCGGAGGGCTCGCAGATCCGTCCGGAGTGCACCGACTTCGCCAACTCGGCGCAGAAGGCCACCGGCAGCTGGGTGCAGAACGCCACCCCGAACGGGGCGGGCACCAGCACGGGCCTGCTGGGCTTCATGTTCTGGGCGGCCGAGAAGCCGTCCACCCGGGGCGTGACCACGGCGCCGCCGAACAGTTGCGAGGGCGGCGTCGGGGCGGGCGCGACGGCGTTCGCCGTGCCGGTGCCGATGCCGCCGCTGCGGCAGAGCTGAGAGCGGGCAGCCGGTCAGCCCTCCTCGCCGGTCAGGCGCTGGACGGTGCCGGCCTCGCCGCCCTCCCGCTGCCAGGCGACCACCAGCTCGTCACGGGTGCCGAAGCGGACCAGGTGGCGGCCGACCACGTCCTCCAGCTGGGGCAGGTTCTCCTCGGCGCCCTCGACGGCGAGCAGCAGCGCGCCGTCCTCGGCGGTGAGTTCGGCCTGCCCGGCGCCGAAGACCAGCGAGCCGCGGCCGGTCTCCTCGGACCACTCGGCGGGGACCTTGCGGCCCATGTGGGCGGCGAGCTGCTTGGCGTAGCGGGCGGGACGGTCGGTGGCGACTCGGGCGGTGGAGCGGGCCATGGCGGAACTCCTCGATGCACGGACGACTTAGGCTGCCCTAAGCTACTCGATTACTGAGCCAAGCTCAACATCTTTTCGAGCCGGGACCGATCGCCCTCCGGACGGCGGCAGGCCGACCGCTACCCTGTGCCCATGACCTCCCCCGGCCCGGCCGACACCGCCGCGGAACTCGCCGACGCCCTCACCCGGGCGATGAAGCGGATCCGCCGGCGGACCATGCAGCGGCTGGAGCCGTACGGCATCACCCCGGCCCAGGCCCGGGCACTGCGCACGCTCGCCCACGCACCCGGCTGCGAGAGCGCCGAGACCATGCGGCTGAGCGAGCTCGCCGAGCGCCTGCACATCGCGCCGCGTTCGGCGACCACCGTGGTCGACGCCCTGGAGGAGGCCGGCCTGGTCGCCCGCACCCCCGACCCGGCCGACCGCCGGGCGGTGCGCCTGGTCCTGACCGCCGCCGGGCACGGCGCGCTGGAGCGGATCTCGCAGGTCCGGCACGAGGTCGCCCAGCAGTACTTCGGCCCGGTCAGCCCTGCCGAGCAGGACGCTCTGCTGCGGGCGCTGCGTCACGCCGAGGAGGCGTACGAAACCGGGCCCAGACCGTAGCGGGCACCGCGCCCAGCCCGATCCCGGCGATCACCAGCACCGTCGCCGCGCCCGCCGCCGGGCTGAACCGCTCGCCGAGCAGCAGCGCCGCCGAGGACATCCCGAACACCGGCACCAGCAGCGAGAACGGGGCGACCACCGAGGCGTCGTAGCGGCGCAGCAGGTGGCTCCAGGCGACGAAGCCGAACAGCGTGGAGACCAGCCCGACGTACAGCACCACGCCGACGCCCGCCCAGCTGATGCCGCGCAGCGCGGCCCAGTCCGCGGCCGGGCCCTCGACCAGCAGGGACAGGCCGAGCAGTGGCAGCGGCGGCACCGCGGAGACCCACACCATCCAGCGCAGCGCGTCCGGCGGGGCGGCCTTGCGGGTCAGCACGTTGGCCAGGCCCCAGGCCGCGGCCGAGCCGATCAGCAGCGCGAAGGCGCCGGCCGGGCCGTGCAGGCCGCGGTCGACGGCGGCCACCGCGATGCCGGCGAAGGCCACCACGAGGCCGGCGGTCCGCACCGGGGTGGGCCGTTCGCGCAGCAGCCCGGCGGCGAACAGCGCGGTGAACCCGGCCTGGCCCTGCAGCACCAGTGAGGACAGTCCGGCCGGCATGCCGGCGTGCATGCCGAGGAACAGCAGCCCGAACTTCACCACGCCGAGCGCCACCCCGACCGCGAGCACCCAGCGCCATGCCACCCGGGGCGGGCCGACGAGGAACACCGCGGGCAGCGCCACCACGGCGAACCGCAGCGCGCAGAACAGCAGCGGCGGGAAGTCGTGCAGACCGACCTCGATCAGCACGAAGTTCAGGCCCCAGACGGCGGCGATCAGCACGGCCAGCGCGACATGACGGGGCCTCATGGCGGACGAGGGCGAAGCGGAAGACGGCATGGCTCGAGCATGGCCCGCAGCGACCGTTCAGCACCAGCGAGAGTTTCTCAACCAAACTGTTTAGCATTGCTGCATGATGGATCTGGGACGCCTGCGCGCCCTGCACGCGGTCGCCGTGCACGGCTCGGTCGGCGGCGCCGCGACGGCGCTCGGCTTCACCCCGTCCGCGATCTCCCAGCAGATCGCCAAGCTCGAACGCGAGACCCGCACCGTGCTGCTGGAGCGCCAGGGTCGGGGCATCCAACTCACCGACGCCGCACGTGGGTTGGCGGACACCGCGCAGCGGGTGCTGGCGCTGGTCGAGCAGGCCGAGGTGACGCTGGAGGAGCAGCGCGGCCGGGCCACCGGGCGGCTGCTGGTCGCCGCCTTCGCCACCGCCTCGCGCGGCCTGCTGCCCGGCGTGCTCGCCGAACTCCACGCCGACTACCCCGAGTTGGAGGTCAGGCTGCTGGAGAGCGACCCGTACCCGGCGGCCGAGCTGGTGGCCCGCGGCGAGGTGGACCTGGCGGTGGTGCAGGACTGGGCGTCCGTGCCGCTGCCGGTGCAGGAGGGCCTGGACCGGCTCGACCTGGGCACCGATCCGGTCGATCTGCTGCTGCCCGTCGCCCACCCGCTGGCGGCGCTCGACGCCGTCCCCATGACGGAGCTGCGCGGGCAGCGCTGGACCAGCGTGCCGCCGGGCAACATCTGCCACGACTGGCTGCTGCACACCATGCGCGAGATCGGCGAGGAGCCGGACGTCCGCTACCAGGTCGGCGAGTTCGAGAGCCAGATCGCGCTGATCGCGGCCGGCCTCGGCCTCGGCCTGGTCCCCCGGCTGGGCCGAGGCCCGCTCCCGCCGGGGGTCGCCGCCCGCCCGGTCACCCCGCGGCCGTTCCGCCGGGTGCACGTCCTGTGGCGCACCCAGACCTCGCGCCGCCCCGCCGTCACCGCCACCCTGGACGCGCTGCGCCGGCACTGGGCCGCCCTGGACCTCTGACCCGGACGTCAGGTCAGCCCGACCACCAGCCACATGAATCCGACGCCCAGCAGGGTGCAGACCAGGGTGGTGCGCGAGGGGTGCGGGCTGTGCGCCTCCGGCAGGATGTCGGAGGTCGCCAGGTACATCAGGAACCCGGCGAAGAACCCGAGGTACAGCCCGAGGAGGTGCTCCGGGATGGTGAACAGCAGCGTGATCGCGGCGCCGGTGACGGGGGCGACGGCGTCGGCGGCCAGCAGCGCGACGGCCCGCCGCCGGTTGTTCCCGTACAGCCGGGTGATCGTGTAGGTGTTGAAGCCGTCCGCGAAGTCGTGCGCGACGACGGCGACGGCGACCACCGCGCCGACCGTGGTGCCGGCCTGGAAGGCGGCGCCGATCGCGAAGCCGTCCATCATGCTGTGCAGCACCAGCGCGGACGCGGCGGCCAACCCGACGCCCTGTTCGCGGTGCCGATGCCCGGGCCCGTGTCCGTGGCTGTGCGCGGCGTACTCGCCCTCGTGGCCGCGGTGGATGGCGACGGCCCGCTCCACCACGTGGATCAGCAGGAAGCCGGCGGCGAACATCAGCAGCGCCTCGGGCACGCCGTGGAGTCTCTCGGGGGCCTGCTCCATCGCCTCGGGGAGCAGGTCGAAGGCGACCACGCCGAGCATCAGTCCGGCGGCGAAACCGAGCACCAGGTGGCGGCGGTCGCCGGTGCGCTGCGCGACGAAGCCGCCGATCAGCGTCATCAGGAAGGCGCCCGCGGCGACCAGCACGGCGGTCAGTTTCGGCCTCCCCCGACTCGCGCCGAGGGCCGGACGGCTGCGCGGACCGCTGCCCACGGCTGCCCAGTCGTCCGGCCCGGGCCGGTCGGTGCCGGGCCCTGCGCTCCACTGTGCGGGCCGCCCCGTGGCCGCGCCGTCCGGCGGACCCACCGGGGTGAGCCGCCGCCGCGCGTGATTGCGCGTCAGCCGTCCCCGGCGGCCCGGTAGACGGCGGCGAGCTGCGGGGCGCCCTGCTCGGCCCAGTCGGCGCCGAGGGCGGTGACGTCGAGCTCGAAGCCGGTGGCCAGGACCATCAGCGGGCGGCCGTCGAAGGCGAGCCGCCAAGCCGAGCCGGGGATCCGGCGGCGGATCACCGTGCCGAGGTAGAGGCCGGCGTCGATGCCCAGCCACTGGGAGACCTGCGGGTCGTCGCGCCAGCGCGGCAGCAGTTGGTCGAGCGCGGTCAGCGAGTCGACGGTGTCGTCGAGTTGCACGCCGGCGGCGTCCGCGAGTTCGCGCAGCAGGCCGCACTCGGCGTACATCCCGGCCATCGCCTGTTCGCGGGCCTCGGCGGTGTGCCGTTCTGCGTTCTCGACCGGGCGCCGGCCGAGGTATCCGTTCTCCACGGCCCAAGCCTGTCACCTCGAACGGCGGAACGGGAGAAGGCCGGACGGGACCCGCCGGGGTTTCCGACGGGCCGTCAGGACGTCAGTGGCAGCGCCAGGTGGGTGAGGGCGAGTTCGCGGATGCCCTGGCCGTCGACCAGGTGGATCCGCTGGTGGCGCTCCTCGGTGGTCAGGTCCACCGCCTCGTCGGTGAACTGCCCGCAGGTCATCCGCAGGCCCCGGTCGGCGCCCTCCTCGCGGACGGCCTCGGACAGCGTGGCGATCTCCTCGGCGGTGACGGGCGCGGGGCCGCGGGACGCCCACACCACCCAGCGTCCGGGCAGCCGGCTGCCGGGCTGGCCCTCGGCGGTGGCGACCAGTCCGGCCGGGCCGCGCAGCCGCACGCTCCAGCCCTCCAGGCCGCCGGCGGTGAGCACCGCCCGGACCAGCAGGGCGAATTCGCCGGGCGACAGTTCGCCGAGCGCGGGGACCGCGGCGTCGGCGGTCCCCCAGGGCACCACCGCCTCGTCCGCGTACGGGTCGGGGGTGATCACGGCGGCGAGCGCGCGCAGCCGCAGCAGCGACTCGTCGTGCTCGGCGTCCGCGTACACGCCGTCGTCGCCGAGATGTCCGGAATCGGGGACCAGCCGGGTGCGGGCCAGCGCGTCGCGGTCGGCGTCCACGCTGAGCAGGCAGCGCGGGGGGCGGCCGGGCAGCCGCAACCAGCCGTTCAGCACGACGCCGGCCAGCACGTCGTCGGTGTCGACGGCGTCGGCGGCCTGCAGGGCGCGCAGCGCGAGGCGGGCGGCCAGCCGCAGGTAGTCCGCGCGGACATCGGCGTCGGGGCGGTGGACCGGCTCGACGGTGCCGTCCTCGGTGAGCCGGTAGCCGGACAGCGCGGGGACGGTGTCCAGCGGCGGCAGGTCGAGGTCGAGGACGGCGGTGCGGGTCAGCGCCCGGAACACCGCGTGGCAGGGGGCCGGCAGATCGCGGGTGGAGCCTTCGGCGGCGGCCAGGGCGCGTTCCAGCAGCGATTCGACGGCGGCCGGCTCGGCCAGCCGGTACGCGCGGCGGCACTCCTCCAGGCTGTCGTTGTACTCCTGGACGGCCCGGGCGCGGGCCTGTTCGGCCTCCTCGTGGGCCTGCCGGGCGGCGACCGCACCACTGTCGGCCAGGTCGGCCTGCCGGGTGCGCCACTCGCGCAGCGCGCGCTGGTGGCGCAGCCGGGCCTGGGCGAGTTCGCGCTGGTAGCCGGAGTCGAGCAGGCGGCGCGAACGGGGCTGGTCGGGGTCGCTGTCGACGGGCTCGGGCGGGGCGAAGTCGGCCCAGGCGGGCTCGGGTTCGGCGTCCGGCGCGGCGTCCGGGTACGGCTTGGGGCGGTAGCTGCGCAGCTGGCTCTCGAAGTCCATCGCGGAGACCGGTTGGGCGGCCCGGCGCAGCAGGTCGGCGAGGCGTTCGTGGTCGGCCTGCACGGCGAGGGTGCGGTGGTGGGTGCGCGCGGCGGCCCGGCCGTGCGCGGCCACCGGGTCGGCCACGCCGTCCGGCTCGGGAACGGAACCCGGCTCGGGAACGACGGCGGGTGCGGGGACGGCGGCGGGCGCGGGTGCTGCTGCGACGGCGGGCTCGGACGGGGGTGCGGCGGGCGCGGGGACGAAGACGGGTGCGGGCGGCTCGTCCTCGTCGGCGCCGAGTTCGCGGAACAGCGAGGCGAGGAACCCGGGCTGGAGCACCGTGGCGGTGCCGTCGGCGCGGCCCTCGGATGGATGCTGCATCGGCGGTCGTTCCCCCTGCTCGTCCGGCGCACGTCGGAGGGCCGCCGTCGGCGGGGGCCCGATCAGCATTGTCCCCCGTCCGGCGCTCCGGGTCAGCCAACCTTCGGGGTTTGGCCGAGCGTTGACGCAGGATCAGCCGACCGTGCCCGATCCGGGCTCCCGGGGGCGGCCCTCGGGAGCCCGGATCGGGCGCGGCGGTTCAGTTGGTGCGGGTGTTGGTCAGGTGCAGTCCGATGTAGCCGACGTAGATCCGGCCACTGCCCGAACAGTCGTCCAGGTAGTGCACCCGGGGGGCGGTGCCGCCACCGCCGATCCGCAGGTGGGCGCCCATGAAGGCGCGGCAGGAGGAGTCGACGACGGCGGGGACCGGCAGCATCCGCTGGCGCTTCCACTTGCCGTGGCTGGCGACGGTGCGGGACTCGCCGCGGACCGCCTTGCGCGGCGGGAAGCGGTGGCAGCCGGGCGGGGTGTGCTCGCACCACTGCTTGAAGTCGCCGCCGGCCTCGCCGCGCACGGCGGCGTCCGCGTACTCCTGGAGCGCGGTCAGGCCGTCCCAGGTGAGCCGGGCCCAGCCGGGGCCGTCGGCCTGGCCGTCCAGGGCGAGCGTCTCCTTGCTGTCGCCGGTGAACTCCAGCAGCGGGAACTCGCCGAAGCGGTCGACCAGTTCGCCGAAGCTGACCGGGTCGGTGCCGCACCGGGAGCGGCGCGGCGGGCGGGGCTGCTCGACCCGCAGCCGGCAGCGTTCCAGCCGGACCGCCGGGTGCGCGGGGCGCTCGGGGGCCCTGCGCACCTCGGGCGGCAGCCACAGTTGCGGCACCGCGTCCAGCGGGGCGGGCGGCGCGAGTTGGGCGGCCACCCGGCGCGGCTCGCGGGCCAGCAGGGCGGCGGCGCGGCGCAGGTTCTCGTCGATCCGCTGGCGCGGCAGGACGGGGTGCCGGGCGGCGTCGGCGCGGGACGCCGGGTCGACGTCGGGCAGGAAGGTGCGGACCGCGCCGCCGTACACCTTGTGGTACTCGAGGGCCAGGTTGAACCGTGGCAGCGCGGTGTGCCCGAGCACGTACATCGAGGCCAGGCCCGGGAGTTGACGCAGCAGCGGGCCGAGCACCTCGTCCTGCCACTGCTCGATCGGCACGGCGGGCGGCACGCTGGCCACCACCGTCGGCAACTGCCGTTCCGGGTCGCACAGTTCGTCGATCAGGTCGTCCAGGTCCGCGGGCCCGAGCAGGCGCGGGGCGACCGCCAGCGGCACCGGGCCCTCGGTGGCGTCCAGCAGCGGCAGCAGCCGGCGGACGAGCTCCGGGACGGGGACGCGGCCGTGGCCGGCCAACGCGGGCCCGGCGGGCAGGTGTTCGGCCTCGACGCGCAGCCGGGTCGGGCCGTCGGCCTCCTCGGCGGCGAGGATGAGGGTGAGTTGGTCGATACCGTGCGGAGCGGGGGTGCGCAGCCGGCGGCGGCTGTAGCGGGCTTCGGGGCCGCGGCCGGGCAGCGGTCCGCCGTCGCGGTCCAGCAGCACCCGGTCGCCGAGCCGTAGTCGCTCCGGCAGGGCCCCGTGCTCGCGGGGCGGGGGCTCGTCGTGGCCTTCCGCCTTCAGCCAGGCGGCGAGCAGGTGGTCGACGAGGGCGGTCGTGTCGTGGTGCGGGCGGGGTGTCGCGGCCGTCAGCCGATAGGGCGGCTGGGCATGGTCGGTGGGCATACGCGGAACCTCCCGAAGTACGGTGCTGCGGTCTGCGAGTCCTCCTTCCGATGCCGTGCCGGATCGTGGTGTCCTGTCTAGGAGACGAAGTGACCATGAGGGGAAGTTCCTACTCCGGCCCCGTTTCCTTCGTTCGGGTGTCATCGGACGGCAACCGGAACTCCGCCCGCGCCGCCTCTGCTACCCGCCCGCCCGCGGTTGATGCCGTCCGCCCGACACCCGCGCCGGCCCTGGAAATTGGCCGAAAACGACCGCGGTTCGGGCCCCACCGGGCGCCCCGTCACGCCCCGGGCCGCGCAGTCCTGTCGGACCGCGCGGGCCCTCGTGAACCGCTCAGACCTCGACCTCGACGAAGGTCCGCCCGGCCGCCTGCGCGCCGGCCGAACCGCCGGTCGCCTCGGCCAGCCAGGTGTGGAACTCCGTCACCTCCGGCTCGGGGACGCCCACTTCGATCCGCACCCCGTCCGCCAGGTACTCCAGCCCGGCCACCGTGTACCCGGCCGCCCGCACGTCGTTCTCCAGCCGCCCGGCCCGGGTGTGGTCCACGGCCACCGACAGCAGCGCGACCGGACGCCGCTCCAGCAGCCCGATCTCGTCCAGCGCCTCCGACACCGCCGACCCGTACGCCCGGACCAGGCCGCCCGCGCCCAGCTTGATCCCGCCGAAGTACCGGGTCACCACCGCGACCGTGTCGGTCACCCCGCGGCGCCGCAGCACCTCCAGCATCGGCACGCCCGCCGTCCCGGCCGGCTCGCCGTCGTCGCTGGACCGCTCGCGCGGCTGCTCCTCCCCCACCACGAACGCCGTGCAGTTGTGCCGGGCGTCCCAGTACTGCTTGCGGATCGCCGCGATGAAGGCCTGCGCCGCCTCCTCGTCCGCGACCCGGGCCAGGTGGCAGATGAACCGGGACTTCTTGATCTCCAACTCGTGACTGCCATCGCCCCGGACGGTCAGGTACGGCTTCGGGCTCGGCTCGGCCATGACGCTGGTGCTCTCCGCTGTCGCTCTCCACCCGGCACCGCCTCGAACAGCGGCCACCGGTCTCGCCGACCAGCCTAGGGCCTCGGCTCCGGGTCACGCGGGGCCGTGGCCGCTCAGCGGCCCGCCAGCGCGTGCAGGGCGGCCCGGTCCAGGCCGGTGCGGGCGGTGATCTCGGCGGGGTCGAGGGCGCCGCAGTCCAGGCCGCGCAGCAGCTGGCCGCTGAGGGCGCGGGCGGTGGCGGGCTCGTCCAGCACCGCGCCGGCGGACTTGGCGAGGTATCCGGCGAGCCGGGCGCAGGCGGCGTCCAGGCCCTCGCGGTGGAAGGCGTACACGGCGGCGTAGCGGGTGGGCAGTTGGGCGGGGTGCAGGTCCCAGCCCTGGTAGTAGGCACGGGCCAGCGCGCGGCGGACCAGGCCGTGGTGCAGCCGCCAGGCGGCGTGCACCTGCTCGACGGAGCCGATGGGGAGCACGTTGGTGGAGCCGTCGGAGAGCCGGACGCCGGTGCCGGCCGCGGCGACCTGCATGACGGCCTTGGCGTGGTCGGCGACCGGATGGTCCGGGCTCTGCTGGGCCGCGGCGACCCCGCAGGCGGCGCTGTAGTCGAAGGTGCCGTAGTGCAGCCCGGTGGCCCGGCCCTCGGCGGCCCCGATCAGCAGCGCGACGGTGGCCCGGCCGTCCGGGCCGAGGACGGCCTGCGTGGTCTCGATCTGGATCTCGAACCCGAGCCGCCCCGCGGCCAGCCCCGCCCGCCGCTCGAAGTCCGCCAACAGCCGGGCCAGCGCGGTGACCTGCGCGGGGTGGCTGACCTTCGGCAGGGTGAGCCGCAGGCCGTCGGGCAGCCCGCCCTCGGCCAGCAGGGTGCCGAGGAACACCTCCAGGGTGCGGATGCCGCGGGCCCGGACGGCGGCCTCCAGGCACTTGGTGCGGATACCGACGTACGGCGGCGCGCTGCCGTCGGCCGCCGCCGCGGCCACCAGCTTCGCCGCCCGCACCGCCTCGGCGTCCTCCTCGGCGTCGGGGCGCTGCCCGTAGCCGTCCTCGAAGTCGATCCGCAGGTCCTCGATCGGCTCGCGCGCCAGCTTGGCCCGCACCCGGGCGTGCACGTCCGCGAGCAGCGCGTCGTCGGGCACGCCGAGCGCCTGCGCCAGGCGCGAGGGCGTCCCGGCGTGCCGGTCGAACACGTCGAGCGCCTGCGCGCCCCACTCGCGGACGGTGTGCGCCCCGAACGCGTCCGCCGGCACGTACACGGTGTGGACGGGCTGCCGGCCGGGCCGCTCGCCCGGGTAGCGGCGCGTCAGTTCGGCGTCCACCGGCGCCAGCAGCGCCTCAACGGCGGCCCGGGCGGCGTCCGAGAACGCGACCTGCCGGGCGGGTCCGGGCTGAGCGGGCTGTGGCATCCGGGGCTCCTTCACTCACCGCACGGCTCAACGAAACGGTCCGGCGAAGGTAGTGCTGCCCCACCACAGCGTCAATGGCCGCCCGCCGGGAGATCCGGCGGGCGGCCATGGCGCGAGGGGTGCGGTGCAACGACGAGTTGAGGCGGCGTCACCGCAGGAGAGGAACGGTCACTCCCGGCCCGACTCCATGTACCGCTCCTGGAGCTCGTCCCAGATCTTCTCGACGTCCTTCACCGCCACGCCGCCGTCCGCACGCGAGCCCGGGACGCCGCGCTGCGACAGGTACTCGGCGAAGCGGCGCTCGTCCGGCTGGCGCTGGTTCTCCTCCATGTAGCCGACCAGGGCGGCGAAGCACTCGTCCGCGTCCAGCGGCTCCGCCCCGCCCGCGAACGGACGGCGGGCCGGGGTCTCCTCCGCGCCCTGGTCGAAGGGCAGCGTCTCCGCCTCCATCATCGCGTCCAGCCGCAGCGGCCGGCCGCCCAGCCGGATCGGCTCGGCCTCCTGATCCTGCATCGGCTGCTGCTGGGGCTGGGGCGCGTGTGCGGCCTGCGGCGCGTACGGACCCTGCGGACGGGACGGGCCGCGGCCGTTCGCCATCACCCGCTCCGGCTCGGCGCCGGCCGGACGGTAGCCCTCGTCGTAGCCGTCCTGCTCCGGGTACCCCGGCTCGCCGTAGCCCTGGTCCGCGTAGTCCTGCTCCGGGTACGTGTCGCCCGGCTGGTAGCCCGACTGCGGGCGACCCGGCTCGGCCTCGTCCTGCGGGCGCGGGGCCTTGAACCACGGCGACGCCTGGCCCGGCACCCGGGCCGTGTGCACCTGGTCGGTCTCCGCCAGGTGCGAGCGCACCGGACGGGCCGTCCACACGTTCAGCTCCGAGGAGCGGTCCACCACCGGCGCGGCCTGCGCGGCCTCCGGGTCCTGCTGGTCCCGCAGCCGCACCGCGGCCAGCTTCGCCAGCGTCGGCACCGCGACCGCCGCCGACACCGGCGGCACCGCCTGCTGCGGCTTCGGCTTCGCAGCTGCGGGCGCGGGGGCGGGCGCCGCGGCGGGCCCGGCGGCCTGGCCCTGGTTCGGTACCGCCGCACCGATCGCCGGCGGCTGACCCTGCGTCACCTGAGCGGCAGCCGGCACCGGACGGTCCGCCTGCACCGTCTCCTCGGTCTCGGGCGCCGCACCGCCGTGCACCTGGAGCGGGCCGTCGATCCGGTCCAGGATCGTCGGGTCCAGCGGCACGCCGTACTTCGCCAGCTTCAGCGGCAGCAGCGCCTGGAACGGTGCCGACTTCCGCCAGCCCCGCCCGTACCGGAACCGCAGCTGCGCGCGGTACACCAGCCGGTTCTGCTCCAGCCGCACCGTCTCGTCGTACGAGCGCAGCTCCCACAGCTTCATCCGGCGCCACAGCCGGAACGTCGGCACCGGCGAAAGCACCCAACGCATCAGCCGCACCGACTCCATGTGCCGGTCCGCGGTTATCGCCGCGATCCGTCCCACCGCGTGCCGGGAAGCCTCGACCACCACCACGAACAGCACCGGGATCACCGCGTGCATCGCCATGCCCAGCGCGTCGCCCCAGGACGCCGCCGCGTTGAACGCGATGGTCGCCGCCGTCAGCAGCCACGCCGTCTGACGCAGCAACGGGAACGGGATCCGCAGCCAGGTCAGCACCAGGTCCAGCGCGAGCAGCACCACGATGCCCGCGTCGACGCCTATCGGGAACGCGTAGGCGAAGGCACCGAAGCCCTTCTCGATCGCCAGGTCCCGCACCGAGTTGTACGACCCCGCGAAACCGATGCCCGAGATCACACACGCGCCGACGGCCACCACGCCCAGCAGAGCACGGTGCGCGCGGGTAAGGGAAGGACGTGCCATTCAGTGATCAACCCCTGGGACTCGGCAGCTGCCGTAGGACCTGTAGCCGCCGAGTACACGTCCCCGCCCGGGGCGCACGACCGCGGGACAACCCGGTGTTGATGCGCCGTTGACAGACTCGGCCCACCGGATACTACTCGCACGGGCGTTCACCCATGTCGCCAGGCCGGACCGGCACCACTCCTCCACTGGTCCGCACCACCGCGCGCACCGCACTCACGCACGCCGTCGCAGGCCGCGCACAATCGCACGACGACGTCTCGCCGGACCCGCCCGGGCGCTACCCGGCGGCCGGCCGCTCTGCCGCGCCGTTCAGGTACGCCAGCACCGCGAGCACCCGGCGGTTGCCGTCCTCGGTGGGGGACAGCTCCAACTTCCCGAAGATGTTCGCGATGTGCTTGGCCACCGCCCCGTCACTGATCGTCAGCCGCGCACCGATCGCCGAGTTCGAGCAGCCCTCCGCCATCAGCCCCAGCACCTCCCGCTCGCGCGGCGACAGCCGCTGCAACGGCTCCGAACCCGCGTTGTGCTGCAGCAGCCGCCCGATCACGTCCGGATCCATCGCCGTCCCGCCGGCCGCCACCCGGCGCACCGCGTCCACGAACTGGTCCGCGTTGAACACCCGGTCCTTCAGCAGGTAGCCCACCCCGCCGGTGCCGTCCGCCAGCAACTCCCGTGCGTACAACTGCTGGACGTGCTGCGACAGCACCAGCACCGGCAGGCCCGGTATCTCCCGACGTGCCGCCAACGCCGCCTGCAGCCCCTCGTCCGTCAGCGTCGGCGGCAGCCGGACGTCCACCACCGCGACGTCCGGCCGCTCCGACAGCAGCGCCGCCAGCAGGTCGGGCCCGGTCTCCACCGCAGCCGCGATGGTGAACCCGTGGACCTCCAGCAGCCGCGTCAGGCCTTGGCGAAGGAGGTAGAGATCCTCGGCGAGGACAACGCGCACGGCAACTCCATCGTGATGGTGGTCGGCCCGCCCACAGGACTGTCGAGCGAGATCACTCCGTCGAACGTACCCAACCGCCTCTCGATCCCGCGCAATCCGCCACCCGTCTCCATCCGCGCACCCCCGTGCCCGTCGTCCGTCACCACCACCCGCAGCCGACCCGCCCGGTGCAGCACATCCACCCACACCTGCCTCGCCCGCGCGTGCTTCGCCGCATTCGCCAGCAGCTCACTGACGCTGAAGTACACCGCCGTCTCCAACGACGCCTCCGGACGCGCCGGCAGGCTCACCGTCACCTCCGTCGGCACCACCGCCGTCAGCGCCAACTCCCGTATCGCATCCGGCAGTCCGCGCTCCGCCAGCACCGGCGGGTGGATGCCCCGGACCAGATCCCGCAGCTCCTGCAACGCCTTCGCCGAGGACTCCCGTGCCTCTGCCAGCAACTCCCGCGCCGCAGTCTGGTCACTCGTCATCAGGTGCTCGATCGTCCCCAGCGTCAGCCCGATCGCCACCAGCCGCGCCTGCGCCCCGTCGTGCAGATCCCGCTCGATCCGCCGCAACTCCGCGGCCTGCGCGTCCACCGCGTCGGCCCGAGTCTCCGTCAGATGCGCTACCCGTTCGGTCAGTTGGGCCCGGCTCTGTTCCGGCCCACCGCCCAGCACCCGGCACGCCAGCTCGTGATGGGCCCGCACCGCCCGCGGCATCGCCAGCAGTCCGACCGTCATTATGGCCCCACCGATGAGCGCAGAGATCAGCAAGTTCATCAGGTGGTTGTAGAACCCGAAGAAAACCCGGTGGTCCGCTTGCGCCGTCAATACGAAAATGAGCCCGCCCCAGACCAGCACCATCGGCACGCCCAGCAACGCCACCACGCCCACCGGATTCGCCAGCAGCCACAGCCCCTCCCGCCGCACCTGCCGATCCCGCACCGCCCACTGCACGAACTGCACCAGCCGCGCCACCTCCAGCCTCCGGTGGTACGAGGCCCCCGTCCACCAGAACCCGCGCGCGTCCTGCTCCAACGCCTCCCGCGTCGAATACACCACCCGCCAGGGCTCCCCGGACACCTGCTCCACACGGTGCCGCGTCCACGCCGCACCGTGCCGCACGAGCAGGTACAGCACCGACGCCCCCACCACAATCGCACTCGGCGCCGCAACGAACGGCGCGAGCGGCCCCCCATCGAACAGCTGAACCGCCGCCAGCGCCGTGAACACCGCCGCCAACACCGGCACCACCGGCCCCGCAGCCGCCGCCACCGCCATCACCACGCCCTGCCCCCAGGCCCGCACCCCTGCCCGCAGGCGCTCCCCCACAACGGACCTGACGGCCCCACCGTCGAACCATGTTGTCGTCGCCAAGGCCTACTCCCCGAGATTGATCGCCGTCCCCAAGAACGCTCTTAGTCTCTCCCCGGCACCCCGGCCGGCACATTGGCCGTGCCACCCGTCTTTCAGGTGGACCTAAGTCCACCCCGACCGGTGGTGACTGGTCCCGGAAATGCGAAAAAGCCCCCCGCCAAAAGGCGGGGGGCTTTCCCTGAATGATTGTTCGGCGGCGTCCTACTCTCCCACAGGGTCCCCCCTGCAGTACCATCGGCGCTGTGAGGCTTAGCTT